>JANQMN010000103.1 GCA_028280065.1 Hahella sp. | reverse complement strand
AAGGACTTGATTGACCGCTACTCGGGATCTGTTCTCGGCGGCTTATGGACTCTGTTGATGCCGTTGGTCAATATTCTGATATTCACCATTGTTTTTTCCAAGGTGATGGGTGCCAAGTTGGCTGGCACGGGGATGATCGCCAGCGAATACGGCTACAGTCTTTTTTTGGTCTCCGCCCTGCTCGCCTGGAATGCCTTTGCCGGAAGCGTAATCCGTTTTACTTCCGTGTATGAAGAAAAGGCCGGTGTGCTCACCAAGGTGAAACTGAGTCTAACCCAGTTACCCTTGTTTATCCTTTTTTCGGAATCCATCATCTACTGCATCTCAATGACCTTTTTCGTTGCCTTCATTTATATTATCGACGAATCGTTGACTGCCTGGTTTTTCCTGGTTCCCCTGGTTTTTCTTATTCAGCAGACATTGGCTTACGCAGTGGGTTTGCTTACCGCTACCCTGGCGGTCTTTATCAAAGATGTCAAAGAGCTGGTGCAAATCATCTTTCATATCTGGTTCTGGCTGACGCCTATCGTCTACGCACCTTTGATTTTGCCCGCTGAATGGCAACGGGTGATGGCCTGGAATCCGGTTATTTATTTCACTGAAACCTACCGGGGCCTCATTATTTATCAGACCCCACCGAGCCTTGGATTTTTCCTGACGACTAGCTGCATCGCAGGCATCCTCCTCGCGGCAAGCCTTTATTTCAATCACAAATTACAGAGGGATATTCGGGACTTTATCTAAGCCGAAATGTAAAACGCATGATAGAAGTACAGGGTATTGCCAAGAGCTTTAAACTCTACAAGAAACCTTCTGACCGGTTGAAGGAAATCGTCCTGCGCAGACCTTTCCATGACCGCTACACGGCCCTGCACGATATCAACTTTGCCGCCGCCAATGGAGAAGCCATCGGGATTATCGGCCGCAATGGGGCGGGTAAGTCCACACTGCTGAAGATACTCACCGGCGTGATTCTCCCCGATCGCGGCAGCGTTAAGATCGACGGAAAACTCACCGGATTGCTCGAACTGGGAACAGGATTTGACCTTAATCTCACCGGCTTACAGAACATAGAAGTCAATGGTCTTCTGATCGGCATGACGCCGGAGGAAATCAGCAGGAAGAAGGAGGCGATTATCGAGTTTTCGGAATTAGGCCGGTTTATTGAAGAACCCTTGAGAACCTACTCATCAGGGATGGTGATGCGCTTGGCTTTTTCCATTTCGATTCACGCCGACCCAGAGGTATTTGTCGTCGATGAAGCACTCGCTGTCGGAGACGCCCATTTTCAACAGAAATGCATGCGGAAAATTAAGGAATATAAGGCATCTGGCGGCACGATGTTGTTCGTATCCCACGATTCCAATGCCGTGAAGGTGTTGTGCGATAGAGCATTGGTGCTAAAGGAAGGGCATTTGATTGCCGACACCGAGCCGGAACAGGCGGTTAATATCTATAACCGCCTGCTTGCCGAAGACGATGACTTGTTCAGCCATGCCACCGAACCGGAAGACGGCTATGGTACACAAGAGGTGTTGATCGATAAGGTCGAACTCTATGGCCAGAATTCCAATACCAGGGTGGTCTCCAGCGGCGAAAAAGTAATGCTGGATCTGTCAGTCAAAGGATTAAAGGATATCGGCAACTTCACCGTTGGCATAATGATCCGGGACCGCTTCGGCATCGATGTGTATGGCACCAATAGCCATTATCTGGGTATTCCGCTTGACATCGCAAAAGGCAAATCCCGTCAGCTCAAGTTCGAAATACCGATGCATCTCGCACCGGGAAAATACTCGATTACCCTGGCTCTGCATGAAGGTCAAGATCACACTAGACACTGTTATCATTGGTGGGACAATGCGGACCAATTCGAAGTTGCAGGCATACAAGGGACGATTTTCGGCGGTTGTTGCAATCTCCAGGCGCAACTAGTTTCAGATAACCTAACCAGCGTCACGGATTAAGGAAGCAGAAATTGACAGATAGCCAAAATCCTTATCCGGGAAAAGTATTCGTCGATTGCACCAATACCCATGGCACTGACATGCTGTCCGGCATTCAGCGCGTAGTGTTGAATCTAATTCGCCACAGTGCACTAGCGGCAAGCAAGCTGCAGGTCGAAATTATTCCGGTTGTCTACGAAGACGGAAACTTTCTCAAGGTGCCGGCTGACGTGACCAAATGGCCTAACAAAGCTCACCTGCTGGATACCAATCTGCCGGTGCAGCCAAGGCAACAAGTAGCGGCGATCCCTGTACCTTCTCCCGCGCCCGCCAATTTTCGCTACTTAATCAAACAATACTTTATAGGTTTGTACGAAGCCACCAAGCATTGGTTGAGCGCCCTCTTGCCTTTTCACCCGGTGCGCTCTTTTCTTTACGGTCCGGCTGATCGGTTTAGCCTAGCGATGATCATGTCACGCACCGTATTTGTGTTGGCGCGGCTGTTACTGGGTTCCCGGTCGGCGCCGGAACAAGTCGAAAGCTCTATCCTGGAAAATGCGATCCAACCTGAGCGGGGGGATATTTTCATTTTTCTGGACTCTTCTTGGCACATCGATTACTGGCCAACTCTCGAACGCTATAAAAATAACGGCGTTATAACCGGCTTTGTCGTGTACGATATCATTCCGTTGCTGCACCCTACCTACTGTGTCGATGGGGTGGTGAGAGATTATAACAACTGGCTGGGAATGGCGGTTGGCGTCGCCGATTTCTACCTGACGATCTCCGAGGCCGTGAAAACCCAACTTTTACAGTATCTGGAGCAACATGGCCTGCTCCACGGACTGAGCAGTAACCACTTCGCCTCATTTAAACTCGGATCCGATTTCAAAACGAAGTCAGTGCAAAAACCGATAAGGCAATCCTTGGTTCGCTTAACGAAAGAATACAAAGCCATTTACCTGGTGGTGTGCACGATTGAACCACGGAAAAACCATAACTACCTTCTCGACGCCTTCAAAACGCTTTGGAATCTTGGCCTACCTGTCCATTTGTGCGTGGTAGGCGGGGTTGGTTGGAAGTGTGAGCACATCGTAGAGCACATTCGAACCCTGCAATATCATGGAAAACCGGTCTCGCTCTGGACGGATTTAAATGACACAGAAGTGGAATTTTTATACAAGAATTCCAAGATGTTACTGTTTCCTTCCATCGCGGAAGGATTCGGCCTGCCGATCGTTGAGGCCCTGCAACACAAACTGCCAGTCTTAGCCAGTGATATTCCCGTGCACCGCGAAGTAGGCGGAGACCGGATCGGTTATTTCGATATCTACCATACTGATTCGTTGGTTAGACAGATCGAAGATATCGAAAATACAGGGATGCCCTCGCAGCTACTGCCACAAGACGACTGGACGCCGACCAGTTGGGGGGAAAGCACCGAAATTTTCTTTAACAAGGCACTGGAGATATCCCGCACTTTAAATACAAGACCTTCCCATGTTGAGCCATCCGTTCTCCCCGCGCCCGTAACTTTAGAAGAGATCCCTGCCGTGCTAGTACCCAATAATCCTCAGCTCAACTTTGACGAGCTTAATGAAAGCATAAACAAGTCCGTCATGGCTTACAATCAGCAATCCGGTTCAACCCGACAAGTGTCTTTCGAGTCCTTTAAAGCCGACAACCGGATGGCTGCGGAAGAACCCTCATATGAAACCAAACTGCCTCTGGATCAGCTATTGGCGACTGAGGATGAAGAGTTTATAACCCGAGCATATTACCAACTATTAGGCAGAGCCCCCGAGGGCGGAGCGGCCAACGGCCATCTGCAGAATCTTCGAAATGGCGCGGCCAAGGCGGAAATACTTGCGGCGTTACGCTATTCCACGGAAGGAAAACTTAAAGCAGATAACTCTCTGGAGCTAAGAAAATATCGGGTTATTTATCTGCTGTGCCGGGTACCTGTCCTCGGGCGCTTGGTGCGCATCACACTAAACTTGGCAAGCCTGCATAAGCAGCGCAACTATGTTGACTGGCGTTGCCGTGAACTCACCAAGGACCTGGAGCAGAGTGCCAAAACCTCCGAGCAAAACCTCCGAAAGGAACTGCATAGGTCCATGCAGGATATCAAACAGGAATTGGTAGCGGAGATTGGCAAAGCCGACCAGCGCGTTGCTCTGCTCGGAACCGAATTCAAGGCTGTCGCCAAAGCGTCCTATGCACAAGCCTTGCAACTACAAGAAATCCAAAAAAACGCCGATTTTGCCGGTGAGACAAGCGCCGAAGCATCTCCTGACGGTCACCCGACAGCAAAACAACAAGCGGAATTTTACAAAGCGTTTGAAGAACGTTTCCGCGGCAAAAGAGGAAACATAAAGGAACGATTGAAACCTTATTTGACAATCCTCCGGGAAGAATCGGGGCTTTCTGACCATACCGGACTTTTTGTCGATATTGGCTGCGGACGCGGCGAATGGCTGGAGCTTCTCCGCGAGGCGGGAATCAACTACCTGGGAATAGACCAAAACCCGGATAATATCGAGGAATGCCGCCGGCTGGAGCTGCAGGCAACGCAGGCGGATGTAATAACATGGCTGGAAGATCAAGAAGATAATTCACTGAGCGGGTGCAGTGGTTTCCATATCATCGAGCATCTGCCGTTTGCCGGCGTGCAGCGGTTGTTCAGTCTACTGGCTACCAAGTTAGTGCCCGGGGGCGTGATTATCTTGGAAACCCCAAATCCGGAGAATATCCTGGTCGCCTCAACCAGCTTCCATATGGATCCCACGCATCGCTACCCTTTACCCCCGGATCTGGTTCAGTTTATGGCGGAATATCATGGCTTTGAAAAATGTTCTATTCACCGATGCAACTCGCTAACCGAACAAGTCATCGATGAAAGCTCGGAAGTTGCAAACAGAATGAACCACTATCTGTATGGTCCCCAAGACTATGCCCTTGTGGCCTATACACCGGGATAGCTAGGAAGTCATGCGAGTCCATCAATTCACAGCCGCGCTCGCGACAGCCGATGGCGTCGGTAGCGGCGTTCTATTTACCCGCAGACTGCTGCGCAAATTGGGGCATCAATCTGATATCTATGTAGCGGACGCCGACCCCGCACTCAGGAGCGAAGTAAAGAATTACCAAACCCTGGACGCCGCCGCCTGCGATATCTTGCTGGTGCACCACTCGGGCGGGCACCAATATGGCGACTGGCTGGAAGCCTATTCAGGAATGAAAGTCATGGTCTACCATAACATTACGCCTCCTGAAATGTTCGAAGATTTTGCGCCCGAAAAAACCATGACCGAACTCGGTATCGACCAGCTGAATAACTGGTCAAACGCCTATGATGGCGCCATTGCCGTATCCGATTACAATCTGCGGGATTTAACATCCAATGGATATCAAAATGCTATCACGATTCCGCTCCTGGTAGACTTCACCAGGCTGGAAGGCAATCCTACCCCGCCGGCCGATATACAACTGACAGCGGGAAACTTTTTCTTAGTCTTGGGCCGGATTTGTGAGAACAAGCGCCAACATCTGCTGATCGAAGCCATTCACCACCTCAAGACCTTACTAGGCAAACAAGAATGTCCGAAACTCGCTATCGTAGGTGGAGCCACTAGTCCGCATTATCTGCAAGATTTGCAAAAATATGCGGCTTATTTAGAGCTGGACGACACGGTCTTGTTCTCAAGAGCGAAGTGTAGCGACGAAAACCTGCTTTGGTATTATCAGAATAGCCTGGCATTACTGAGCGCCAGCGCCCATGAAGGATTTGGCATGCCCTTTATTGAGGCTTGTTACTTTGGTTTGCCGTCAATTGCCACCGCAACCACGGCGATCCCTTCCACACTGGGCGAGTCCGGAATCCAACTCAGTACCGCCGATCCGTTGGTGTTTGCCGCGGTCCTGCGCCGCTTTCTGCGCGACAGCCAGCTGCAAAATACACTGCGATCCGCCGCTTTGGCCAATTTGCAGCGCTTCCAAACCAAACAGGTTGCCAAAGCGCTTAATGACTACCTTTACAGGCTGAGCAAATCCAAGTGACAGGGAAGGGTTACATGACTCCATTGGCGATCCATCAGTTTTCCACCAGTTGCTCTCCCGGAGACGGAATTAGCAACGGGATTCTTTTCACCCAAAAGTTGCTGCAAAAAGCCGGCATTCAATCGGAAATTTTTACTGAAATTCTCCCTGTGGAATTTGCCTCCAAAGTCCATCACTACAGCGAATACAGGCCGAATAAAAATCAGGTATTACTCATTCACCACGGTATTGGCAATGGACTCGAACAGTGGCTTGAGCAACTGCCTGATCGAAGATTCATGGTGTTTCATAACATTACTCCTGCCAGTTTTTTCTCCAAAGACCATCCGATCCAACCTGGTTTGACACTCGGCTGGGAGCAGCTCAAGCGCTGGCAACAATGGCTCGATGGCGCGTTTGCCGATTCAAGAACCAACTTGGAGATTCTTCTGGAATACGGTTATTGCCAACAAAAGAGCGCAGCTATACCGCTGCTGGTGGACTTGGAAAAATTCAATCGCTTCGAACCCGGATTCAAATCCCACCAGGCGCTCTTCAGGCTCATCTTTGTCGGCCGCATCATCCCCCATAAGAACCAACTGGCGCTAATAAATTCCATCGCGGCACTTCGGCAAATGACGAATGCGGCCGTCGAGCTATACATCGTTGGAGGAATCGCGGACCTGGAGTACGCCGAATATCTTAAGAACCAGATATCGCTATTGGGATTGACAGAGTGTGTAAAACTTACCGGCAAGGTTTCCGAGGCTACGCTGGAAGAATACATGCGATCCTCGGACCTCTATGTGAGTCTCAGTCAGCATGAAGGCTTCGGCATGCCCCTGATCGAGGCAATGCATTACCGATTGCCGGTTTTGGCTTGTCATGCCCCAGGCAGCAATGTGCGGCATACACTGAACGGCGCCGGGATACTGCTTGAAGACGACAACCCGTTACACTGCGCTGGCGCTATCAAGCAACTGATGGAATCGCCGAAACTGCGGCACTATTTCATCGCCCAAGGCCAGAAAGCGCTGGAGGCCTATGAACATCCCAGGCTATACCAGCAGCTATGGTCTTTCTTTGCACAGCACGAAATCCAAATGCCGGCAATCCCTCAGGAGGTGTTTACCTATAGAAAAGCGCCTGTTAATTACTGCCTGGAAGGCCCGTTCGACAGCAGCTACAGTCTGGCCATTGTAAATCGCGAGTTGGCCAGGGCACTGGAAAGGCGTCAGCCAGGTGAGGTTAGTCTTCGCTCATCGGAAGGGTTGGAAAATACCATTCCCAACCCAGACTTTCTTCAGGCGCAGCCCGATATCGCCAAGCTTCATTCAAGAGCGGAAGAACCCTTCGTTAATCTGTTAAGGTTGATGTATCCGCCTCGCACAACCCTGATGAAAGGCCGCCAAAACAGCCTCGGTTGTTTCGGTTGGGAGGAGTCGGAGTTGCCCATTGAATACATTGAAGGCTTCAATCAGAATCTCGATCTGATTACTACCATGTCATCCTATGTGACCAAGACCCTGATCGATAACGGCATTCGATGTCCGGTCATCACCACCGGAATCGGTACCGATCATCTTCTGCGAATAACGCCTGACGATTCGGGACTCCCAACCTTAACCAAGGACTTTCGATTCCTGCATATTTCCTCCTGCTTTCCAAGAAAAGGAATCGAGACCTTGCTGCACGCCTATGGCAATGCCTACTCTGCGGAAGATAATGTCAC
Organism: Hahella sp.; assembly: GCA_028280065.1. Taxonomy (GTDB): domain Bacteria; phylum Pseudomonadota; class Gammaproteobacteria; order Pseudomonadales; family Oleiphilaceae; genus Hahella. Next base: position 98,843 of record JANQMN010000103.1, on the reverse strand, counting down.
CTTGGTGATCAAGACCTTTCCCAATCCACATTACGATATTGAAACCGGGCTTGAGGAATGGGCCAGAAACTTGTCAAATCCACCCCATGTCACCCTGATCAACCAGGATTACAGGGACGGACAGATACGTGCCCTTTACGGGAACTGTCAGGTATTGCTGGCTCCCAGTCGCGGCGAGGGATTTGGACTACCCTTGGCGGAAGCCATGCTGCATGGATTACCGGTGATAACCACCGGGTTTGGCGGTCAAACCGACTTTTGTAACGAGAAAACCGCCTGGCTGATCGATTACTACTTCTCCCGGGCCAAAACTCACATGGGACAACTTGCCTCCGTTTGGGTCGACGGCAATCCCGATGAGCTTGCAGAGCACATGACATATCTCCACAACAGTTATAACGATGGCAACTGGACACCGGTGATTCAAGAAAAACTGCGCACCGCCAGGCGGCTCCTGAAGAATACCCATACCTGGGACAGTGTGGCTGCAAGAGTGGAAAACGCGTTACGGATGGAAGCCCAAAAGCCACCGATGGTGCCCCCTCGAGGAGCAATTGGCATTGTTACCACCTGGAATCGCAAATGCGGCATTGCGACCTACAGCCGACTTCTCACCACGCCGGCCATGTCGGATATTAAGGTATTCGCTCCGTACGATATGGCCGCAGACGACAACCTCGGCAGGGTCATACGTTGCTGGACTGACGATACCCACGACCCGTTATCGCGCCTCGAAAACGCAGTGTCGGATACCGGCGTAGGACAACTCCTGATCCAGTTCAACTTTAGCTTTTTCGGTACCCAGGCGCTAAATCGATTGATGCTGAGTCTGATTCGCAAAGGCTTGCAGGTACTGATCACCTTTCATTCCACCGCCGATGTCTATTGGGGAGAGCAGCTAAAGTCCTTGCTTGATATGCAAGATGCGTTACGCAAATGCACCCGTATATTCGTTCACAGCATCAGCGATCTCAACCGCCTGAAAGACTGGGGAATAATTGACAATGTCACCTTACTCCCCCATGGCGTGGATTGGTCTCCCACAACAAGCCTAAAAAATAACTCGATAACATCCTTGGAAAATGGCTGCACAATCGCCAGCTACGGTTTTCTATTGCCGCATAAAGGCGTACGGCCGTTAATCGAAGCCTTTCAATTAATTATCCGGCAATATCCTCACTCCCGGCTCTTACTGCTCAATGCCGAATATCCCGTGGCTGGTTCCCGTAAGGAAGTTGAAGATTGTCGAAAACTAATTGAAGAACTTGGACTGGAGAAGTCAATCGAACTGTGCACAGAATACCTGGATGACGAAGCGGTTCGCCTGCGGCTCTCAGCCGCCGACTGCATCGTGTTTCCCTATCAGCATACCCAGGAATCTTCGAGTGCCGCGGTTCGCTGCGGACTGGCGGCAGAGCGCCCGGTGCTTTGTACGCCTTTGAACATTTTTGAAGATGTGGAAAATGCTATCTACACTTTACCAGGAGTGTCTCCCTCGGAAATCGCTCAAGGTATTTTGGACTTTCTTCAAACGCCTTCCATACAAGAATCACTCGCCCAGAGGCAACGGCAGTGGCTTGAACAACACGCATGGCAGCGGCTGTCCTATCGGCTTCGTAATATTTTTCAGTCTCTGGCAATAAACCCGGAAACCCGATGCGAACATGGCGGTTTGACATAATTCTACTGACCCTGCTTCTGGTGGGCGCCAGCGGTGTCGCCTGGCATGCAGATCGATACCCGATTGGGAACTGGGTAGACCAACAACTTTACGACCTGATGCTGCCTTGGCAGGAAGAAACACCGGATCCAAGAGTGGTAGTCGTCGAAATTGACGATAAAAGCCTGCAGAAACATGGCCGGTGGCCCTGGCCGCGTGACTTGATTGTCGAACTCATTGACAAATCCCTAAAGTTACACCCGGCGGTTGTGGGTCTCGATATTCTGTTTCCGGAACCATCGGACGGTGAAACCGATGATGATTTGCGGCGCCTGTTAGCGCGACAAGATGTGATTAGCGGCGTCACCTTCGGCCATCCTACTGCCAAGCCTTTCGAATACGAAGGCGTGGCCTGGCCAATGTTCAAAACCAAAATCGGCCTGGCCGGCAGCCTTATCAGTGAAGACCTGCGGCTCGGGCATCTTACTCCGCAATTTGACAGTGATGGTTCGATCCGGCGGCTGCAACCGGTGGTTTGCCATAACACCGCCTGCGTCAATATGTTTTCACTGGCGATTCTGGAAAACCTGCTGCTCACCGAGGCGCATGTTAAACAGACTCCCGCCTTATTTTCGGCGAACCAGTTGTGTATCGCCAATTATTGCCAACAGCTGACCGCTGAAGGATCGATGCTGGTACCCTATCATCGAAACTATCGTTATCAACGGCTAAGTGCGGATGAAATACTCAGCAATAACACCACCATCGATATCAGTGGCAGCATCATGCTGCTGGGCTCCTCGGCCGTCGGCCTGGGTGATCATGTCAAAACCCCCTTGGCTCCTCTAACCCCCGGCGTCGATATCCATGCGCATCTCGTCTCCGCCTGGCTCGATAATCAACAGTGGGCCGCTCCCGTACAGCAGTCGCTATGGATGATTCCCGCCATGCTGGCGTGGTTTTGTTTTGCGATTCGTTGGGCTGTCCTGAGCGATGCAAAAAAAATCTTGCTGATCAGTTCCGGCGTTCTCGCTACCATTGTTTTGTTTTTCCTGCCCCGATTCGGACTCTGGGTATCACCGTCGGCCTTTCTGTTGCTTTTCGGACTAGGTAGTTTACTGCTCATTATCAACGATGCAGTAGCAACCATATTAGGCCGCCGGGAATTGTATCGCGCCTTCGCCTCCTATGTTCCGCCGGTGGTCCTACGCGAACTGATTGAAAGTGAGAAACATGAAAGCGCTTTGCAGTCGCGACGTGTGGAAGCCACGGTAATGTTTGCCGATATCGCCGATTTTACCGCCATCAGCGAAAAGCTCCGGCCGGAACAACTGACGGAAATGACCAACTACATCTTTACTGAACTGACCAAGGATATTCACCATTTTCAGGGAACGCTGGACAAATATATGGGCGACGCGGTGATGGCCTTTTGGGGAGCGCCGGCGGAGCAACCCGACCACACCTTCATGGCCTGGCGCTGCGCCATTGCCCTGCAGCAAAGAATAAACGGCATGGATTCCTGGCTGGAGGAAAAAGGCTACCCTTGTATCAAGCTCAATATCGGCATTGAAACAGGTCCGGTGGTGGTCGGTGATATGGGCTCCGTGCAGCGCCGTGCGTATACGGTGATGGGTTATACAGTGAATGTCGCCGCCCATATTCAACGGGTTTGTAAACAACACCGGCAGAGCATTCTGGTCGGTCCGCAAATGGCTTCCATTCTTCCGGAGGATCAGACACTGCTCATCAAAGAGGTGAATGTCAAAGGGATTTCCAAACCGCTGACTCTTGCAGCGCCTAGCCCGAAAGTGTTTGATGCTTATATCCACTAAAGAGAACTATCCTGTGAAACGCCAACAACGTCTACTCAATGAAATTGCCAGGGTTGATCGGAAAAGCCCGACAATTCGGAAGAAACTTGACAAGCATGTCAAAATGGCGGCGAATCCCTATCGCTTTTACCGGGGGACCGCGCAGCTATTTTATTCCGATATTGCCGAAGGGACATTACAGATTCCAAGTGCAGTCACAAACAGCATCCCCCTGACCGCCATCATAGGCGACTGCCACCTCTCCAACTTCGGATTCTTCACGGAGGAAGGCGCACACGGGGATGCGGTCATTTTCGCTCCCAACGACTTCGATGACGCCTGCGTCGGGCACGCAGCCTGGGACATAGTGCGGTTTTGTGTCAGCCTGTTTTTAAGCGCCGACTATGCCGAGGGATTGATTGCAGGTAACTATACCTCTGAAGAATTCGACCCGACTGCCGCCTTAAAAAGTGCCACGGCAGAAAGCGCCTTCAAGTCAGTTGAGCAGTTTCTTACTCAGTACCAGGCAACCTGCGAACAAGTTGCCAATGCGCCGGAGCTGCGGAACAATGCGCTCGGTAACTTTAAGAAATCACACTGTTTATCCGGTTTTGAGAAAAGGGCGGCTGACCGCGCAGCCGGAGGGAAAAAATTTCAAAGTAAAAGCAGCTTGGCGAAAGCTGTGGATATCACGAAATCGCCACTGTATTTCAAAACATTACCCGAGCGTTTTAAACGGCTGGACGATGCCGAATATCGAGCGATTGACCAAGCGTTTCGCCCCTATGTGGACGATGAAATACTGGATATAGTGCAACGACTTGGCGCAGGCACCGGCTCGGTGAACATGTCCCGTTACTACTTATTAGTGGGACCGCAATCCGATGATACGCCTTTTGCCTACAAAGGCCCGGAAGACCTTTACCTTTGCCATATCGTCGAAGTGAAACAACAACGGGAAGCCTCTCCCATCCACTATTTTCCTGAACTAAGCGCAAACAACCGCCTGAATCCCGCCCATTTAACGGTGGATTGCCAACGACGTATGCAACGCCGGCCGGATCTGGTGTTGGACGAAGGCGAATGGCAAGGCCAACACTGGCTCATCCGCTCCAGGCACCATGCCCGGATTGGCATCGACCCCGAAGATATCGTCTTAGCCGAATCAGAAAAATTAACGGGCAAGCAACTCAAACAATACGCAACAGCCTGCGGCGAAGCACTGGCCTTGGCCCACGCCAGAGGAGACCGGCGCTCGACACGTTTTGAAACTGCGATGGCTAAAGTGTTGGGTGATCAGCAGGAAGCAGTGGCCTTGTGTTCGCAGCAATATGCGTTACAAGTGATAGAGGATTGGCGCTGGTTTCGGGGGTTATGACGTAAGTTCAAATTAGGCGTCTCAAAAGCAGCTATTAAAAAGCAGAGACTTTCAGCCTAACTTATCGAGCTTATCCAGCAAGGCTAAACCCCGTTCTGGATTTCCTTTGGCAGCTCTTGCCTCAAACCGAAGTTTCGTATCGTGTTCCGCCAATGCAATGGTCGATAATTCTTCGATCAGTTTGTTAACGCTGATATTCTTGCTGGCTGCAAGGCTTTTCAGACGTTTGACCTTGTCATCTGGCATTCTAATGGTCAATGTACTCATGCAAGTATCTCCAGCAACCCCGCTGGGCTAACAATTCTGACGTCTGCATTACTGAAATCTTTGACGTTATTCGTCACAATACACTCCGCTTGGCTCGCACCATATGCTATCAGACCGGTATCCAGCTTGACTAGGAGGCGGATCGCGCAGATTTCGTTTAATTTCAGTGGTCGCTTCTGGTCAATTAAGTGATGCCATGGTCCTGCGGCACTACAGCCCAATCTCTGTGATAAATGCCTCGCTTAACACACCGGCTGAACGTGGGCTCAAAATGATGGGTTACGTCGTGCCGACTCCACCTACAAAAGATGTGGTGTAAACGACGAGAGGCGCGAGCTGCCGAGAACAACATTCAATCCCGGCAGCATTAGTAAGAACTAAACGCTACTTACTTTCCTCCACATCAATAATCTCAATAACATCCTCAAGCGCAACTTGGGCTTGCTCGGCGCCTTCCATTTTGCGGATGGAGCCTTCCATTTTTTCGGTGAGGTCGTTCATTTCGACGATAGAATGGGCCATCTTCGGCAGGGCGTCACGGCGGAATTGGCTGATATCGTCCAGGGCGGATTGCACGTCGCTGAAGGCGCGTTTCAGGGTATCGATATCCAATTGGGTTTGGGTGGCTTGCTTTTGAATTTCCACGCCTTGGGTCTTCAAGGTCGAAGCGGTTTCGGCGATGAGGTCGTTGGTAGTCTGGGTGACCGACTGCACGCCTTTTAGGACTTTCTTCTGGGCTTGCAAGGCCAGCGCCAAAGTGGAGGCTGTGGATAGCGCGGTGACGGTGACATTGACTGCACGGTCCACCCCACGCACCAGTTCCTGGTTATTGCGGATGATAACTTCGGTGGACAGCACACCCTGTTGATTGACCGCTAACATCTGCTGCAAGTCCATGATGCGCTGGCGGAGTGGGAACAGGATTTCTTCCTCCAGAAAGCGCCGTTTCTCTTCTTCCTGGGTCTGTTCGGTCATGGTCGACAAGCGCTTATCCAGGATCTGTCCGAGCTGGATATAATCCTGCAACATAAAGGTCAGTTGCCGCATGCGCTTTTGATCGTTGCGCAGGGTCACATTGTCGCGCTCCAACTGATCCTTGCCGCCTTTGAGACTCGAAACGATATCCTGAATAACGCCGTCGACCGTCTGATAACGAGAAAACCAGCGGGAAATCGGCGTACCGATTCCTGGCAGCTTGGCCAGCAGGCGGCGCATGGTGCCCATGGTAAAATCGACCCGATTGGGATTGATTTCATTGACTTGTTCCTGCAGTGAAATTAATCCCTTGGCAACCGGTCCCCCCTCTTCCGCATCTTCCATCAACTTAGCCATGGGCTGTTTCAGCATGGCGCTTTGCTGGGCCAATTGACGGGTGACATTTTCACCGAGGTTGGCAACCGCTTTAGCTTGCCGCTCCCGTTGGTCAAGATCTTTGATGTCAATGGCCGCTAACTTATCAACCAGCTCTGTCGCCTGGTTTTCCAGTTTGGGGTCCACCTCTACCTTTTCCGTAGCTTTGATGACTTCCTGTTCTAACTTATCTTTTTCTGCCAATACGAGATTGCTCATGGTGACTCTCCTTACGATTTGTCTGCTTGATAGGCTTGCGACGTTTCGATCAAGTGCGTTAGTTCTTTGATGGCATGCTCCATATCCATGGTCGCTTTGCCACTGCTGAAATCGGTATTCGCCAAGCGGGTACTGACCTCGTCCAGCTTGGTAAGCGCTCCTTCGTTTTCGGCGACAAGCTCTTGCACCCGCGCATGTTGCTGGGCGTAGAGTTGCCGGCGTTGCAAAAGATGTTGGATTTCCGTGCCGGCATGGCCTCCAGCGGCAATCCGGCTGTCCAGAACGTTAATATCAATCGCTGCAACGGAACTCAACGCCAGGGCGACTTTTTCCAAGTTATCCAAGCCATTGAGAAACAGCTGTTCAGCCATCGCCATATAACGGTTAAAGGTTAATTCCGTTGGATTTAGCTTACGTTGCAACACTTGATTAAAGGTATCAAATTTAGCCTGAAAAAGTTCCAACTGATGAGAGGCGCGGTCCGCCTTCAGGTCCAGTAATTCCTTACGTAGCTTGTTAATGGTTTGTTTGCGCTGCTGTTCGAGCTGTTGCCGGTAGGCTTCCACATAACGTGTTGCATGCGCCTCTCCCTTGACCAAATACTCCCATGCCCAGCCACTCAGGGCGACCAGGCTGCCGCCGGCTAGGGCGAACAGCGCAAGTTCTCCGCCGAATAGCAGGGCGCCGACGCCGCCTAAGAATCCCAATAGCGCAGGATAAAGCGTGGTCGGTTGTTGCAAGGTGCTTTTAATTTTTTCTCGTTTGATCTGAGCGGGTTTCACGGCATTGATATCGAACTGCATACGCTATTCCGCCCCTAGATTTCTGCGCTCAACAATACAATTTCCACCCGTGGCAATCGATAGTGATAAGCGCGGGAGGATTCACCGGGTTGTTTGGTCAACGGTTTACCGCCGCCAAAGCCTTTGGCCCGAAAGCGATGGAGTGATTCCGGTAAGCGGCCCAATAAATACTGATAGACTTCGTCCGCCCTGGCTTGAGACAGCAGTAAATTTGCTTCGATATCACCACGGGTACCGGTATGGCCGCGAATTTCCACCCGAAACTTCGGGTAGTGTTGCAGGTTCTGTAACAGCGAGTCGATCTGTTGCTGTCCTTCAATGGTCAAATCCGATGTACCGCTCGCGAATGTTATCGGCCGGACTTTGAAAGTTCCGACCTGTCGCAGCCCTTGCCATTCGGTTTCGGTGAGCGCTGCAAATGCCTGGGCCGCGGTCTTGGCCGGGCCGCTAAGATTCTGCCCCGCCAGATTCTTATATAGCTCTGTAATAGGGCCGCTGCTGATTAGGCGGTAGGGATCCTGATTGGGAATCGGACTGCTGTTAAATACCTCGTCTTCAATCAACAAGGCTTGAGCGGCCTCAATGGTATCGAAAAGGTATTCGCGATGGTTCGCCCCACCACTACTTCCGAACCAGTCCTCCGCATTATCCGTCAAAGATTTCCATTCCACCCCGGAAAGCAACTGTCTTACCTGATCTGCAGACAGGTTGAACTGGCCTTTTAACTCATCAACCAGATCCTGTTCCTGGCTGCGGTAGTGGCGTAATGTCTGGAAGTAGTTTTTTAAAAACAATCCCACCAATTCGGGTTGTTCCTGTAAGACCCGCCGGTTCACCAGCAATATGTCTACAATGAGTTTTTGGGTATCTTCGGTACCCAACAACCGGATAAAACGCTTGTCTTCCAACGCCCGTGTGACTTCCGGTTCCCAGAGGACGGCGATATCCGCATCGCCTTTTTGCAGCGCCTCCAATGCCGCTTCCGACCCATCGGTTTCCCGCTGCCAGCGGTTCAACCATTGCCTGGGTAAAATGTCGAAATGCGAACGGACGGCGCGTAACAGATGTTCACTCGGGGAGTTTGGAGTATAGGCCACTTTTACATCGTCCAGCCCCTTCACCGCTTCGATACTGACAACCTTGGACTGCAATGCAACGATGGCGTCGCCCCCTTTGGATTCGTCAATCACCGCCACAACCGGTGCCGAGTAGTTTATTTTTTCGGCATTTTGCAGATAGCTGTCCACCGTTGCCACGGCAAACTGATAATCGCCGGCATCCAGCTTCTTAAAGCGTTCGCGGTAATCCGCCATATCGTCCACGCAACGCAATAGATAACCCTGGCTGCGCATTCTACGGGTCATTTCCTCGGAACAGAGCAGGTGATAACCCACCCAACCGTCACGGGCAAGTGTGATGGTCCCTTTGGTATGCCTGGCATCCGTTCCACTGACCTGTTGCCGTTCGTCCTGCCAGAACTGAAATCCTTTGTAGCCGGCCATGACCAATAACCCAAGCAGGCAGAGGCTGAGGACAATCTTCGCGTGGCTATTCACGATCGGCCTAGTTAAACTCGGTTAGGGTAAAGTCAGGTGCTTCGGCCATGACTTCCTGTAGGCCGGCCATCAGACTTGATGGATCATTCGCCGAACGGTAGAACGTTCGTCCCGGCTGATTCAGAGAATGCTGGTCGTCAATACAGAATCCAATGGTATGAACATTGACCGGCGTCCCCGCCAGCACCTGCGCCACTGCCTGGTCGGGTGAGTATCCCTGACTGGCCATCCCGTCGGTAATCACGACCAGATGGTACTCGCCGTAGCCTAACTGGCTGACGGCCTGGTCGGTTAGGGCTTGCAGACCTTCGCTGACACTCAAGGACAAAGGCGTACCCCCGCCTGGCCGCAACTCCCGAAGCGCTTTATTCAATGTCGCCCGGTTGTTGCTTCCCAGCGCCACACGCTCTCCGATGCCCCGTTTATCGAATGCGTAGAGGCCGATATTAACGTCTTGGGGCAAGGCCTCGATAAAGCCGGTGATCGCCTGCTTCGCCACCTGCATCTTGTTTGATCCTTCGCTGCACTCCTCTTCCAACATGCTGCCGGAGCCGTCTAATACCACGTAGTAGTTTTTGGTTAACAGCTGCTCGGCGACCTGCTGCTGCGCAGTCAGCGCCGGCCAGCTATAGTCTCCGGCACGCAGGGCATAAAGCTCAGATACGGCCGCGGGCGCTTCGACAGGAGGCTCTTGCGCCTTTTCCGGCATTGGAGGCGCCGAAGGTTGGTCAAAGAAATCAAACAACACCAGTGCGACAATGACCATTACGATGTAAGGCAGCATACGTTTCATGGATCGGTCTCCCAGGCTGCTTATAGCGGCATAAATACTTCGGATTCGGCTTCCACCTGAATAATCCTGAACTCCACCCGCATGTTGGAGCGCCATTCCTGTTCGGATTTAGGCGCACAGGGTTCGGCGCCGCACATGCCGGTTGCCGGATTCGCTATTCCATTGCCGACCACGGCAAATTGAGAAGGGTCGAGACTGATCCGTTGGCTACCGGCGAACTGAATGATCGCATCCCGGACTTCCTGCGCCCTGGCGAGGCTGAGGTTACGCGCCGATTGCTTAATTCGCCCCAAGACCATAGTCGCCTGGCCTTTTTTCTTGGCCCGCAGATAAGCCATGGGATCGGAATTTCCTTCGACCGTGATTATCGCGCCGCCGTAGGTCGATGCCAGTTCAACGACCTTACTAAAATCGTCCTGGTAGAGATCCGCTGAAAAGGCGGTCTGATTCGGCTGAAAATATACATTAAAAGAGAACAGCTCGCCTTCACTGATACTTTGCTGCTGCTGACGTTTGGTGATCAACTGCGCCACCTTGGATTCATCGAACCGGGGTTTATTCACCTCGGCTGCAAGATTAACTCCGCTGCCCAGCAGGCCATAATCGAACTGGGCTTTCTCCAATGTCACCGGGCCGGCAATAATATTTGCCTGGTTTAGACCCTGGCTGATTTCACTGTTAAGTACACTCAATCGCCGTGGAAAGCTACTGCTGGTGAAAAAGTCCTGGTTACCGCGCAAACCGGCATAGGTGGCGTCGGCATACAGCCCTTCAACATCCGCCGTCGCTTCCGCACTGTCCAGCAAAATCTGGCCCGAGGCACGCAGGATATTGCGGTAATCGTCGCCGGCTTGAGACTTCACCGTTTTTGCCAATTCCTGTTCGCCCTCCAACAGTCCAGAGACAAAGGCTTCAACGGTTTTCCGTTGGCTATTAAAAAAATCCTGCCGTACGGCATAGACGTCGGCAATAACCTTGTCGGCGGTCTTGGTCGACAACAGTATACGGGCACCCTTGACCGAATCTTCGGCGCCAGTGCCAACATTACCGCCGGAGGTCAGGGCCAGGGCATCCGGAATGATCACGAAGGCCGCGTCGATATCAGACTCGTAAAAAGCCGCCATCGGACTATGGTCCGTACCGGTTAAATCAGGCAGCCATTTGATGGTCACGTCGCTGAACGACAGATTGGCGTCCTTTAGAATCCGGGCGGCATAGTCCACATGCGGCCCATATGCCTGTATAGCGATGGACTTGCCTTGCAAATCCTTGGCATTGCGAATCGATGGTTTGACCACCAGCGCATCGCCGCCGGTTGACCAAGTCATTTGATAGATGATCACCGGCTGCGTTCGAGCATCTTGATTCAGCAATTCCGCCGCAGCCGTGACCATGCCAACCGTTCCCCGCAAGAAGGGCGTTTCGCCGCTTACATAACTCTTTACCTGATTCAGGAATGCATCTTCCCGGTATAACTCAAGATCCAACCCCTTGCGCCCGAAAATCGAACCGTCTCGGGTGCGGGCTTGATTGCCGTTGGCATAAATAGTCGCAATATCGCCGCCCCAGGTAATCAACGGGACTTTGAGCCTGCGGGTATTGACCTCGCCAATACTAAGTTTCACTTGTTGTTTTATCGGCTGGTACTGGACGTAATCGGGACTCGCCAGAACTGCGCCGCTGCTGATCAAAAAGCCGGCGGCTAACAACCAGCCAGAAGCGATTAGCAGCAGCCAAGCCAATGGAAATTGCCGGTTCCGCTTTGTCTGGTTGAAAAGAAACGGTCTGAAATAGATCATTGGTAGTATCCTGTGCAGATTGCGTCTTTCAAGAGGCGTCCTTGTGCTCAGAGGCCAACAGTGTCTGGAACGAATCAGGGTGATCCAGGTTAAAATCTTTCGCATGCTGTAAATGTTCCGGATCAAATCCTTCCTGGCGAATTTGCTGAATCAATTGCTGAAAGCGGCTGTCCTGCATTACCTCGGCACTGGTGGCTTTGCGCGATAGAACATGATCCGCGACAATCTTGCCGCCGCGATTTGCACTATCTCCCGCGCCTCGATCATCACTATAGTATTGAGACAGTACCAGGAGTCGGGTGCCGAGAAAGCAGGCTTCATGCATGTCATGGGTAACGAAGAAGATGGTCAAGCCTTCCTTTTCCCATAATTCCAGCAAATAGAGCTGTAAATCGGCGCGAGTATCCGGATCAAGCGCGCCGAAGGGTTCGTCCATAAGTAAAATAGGCGGCTTCATGATCAAGGCCTGGGCTATGGCCACCCGTTGCTGCATGCCACCGGACAACTCATGGGGATACTTATTCGCCGCATCCGCCAGACGAACGCGATTCAGATAATACAGCGCTTCCTCCAGATGGAACTTATTTCGATAAAACGGGTCCCACCAGCGACCTTCAGTCAGGGTCTTCCCCAGCACCACGTTTTCCAGCACCGTTCGATTCGGAAATAGCGAATAGCGCTGATACACGATTCCACGGTTTGTATCCGGCAGTTGCGCAGGCTTCCGGTTGATCTCTATCGAACCCTGTGTCGGCGTTTCCTGGCCAAGAATAAGGCGCAATAATGTGGACTTTCCGCAACCACTGGGACCGACCACGGTGCAAAATTCACCCTGCCGAACTCTTAAGTCGATATTATCCAGCACGACTTTGTCACCATACTGCTTATAGACATCGACAATGCTGAGGAGAATGCTCATCCAGTTAACCCTTCGTCAACCCTTTAAATACCAGCGATAGCGCCAGCGGAGCAACAAACGCAAGCCATAATCCATAAGAAATCCCAACAGCGTGATCCACATGACATAGGGAATAATGACATCCATACTCAAATAGCGGCGCACTAGAAAAATGCGATATCCCAACCCTTCCTGGGCGGCAATCGCTTCCGCTGCGATCAAAAACAGCCAGGCGGAACCGATACTCAAACGCAATGCGGTAATCAGCCTGGGCATCATTTGCGGAAGCAAAATTTTATAGACCACAGCCAAATCCGATGCACCGAGGGTTTTGGCCTTGACGATCTGTTCGCGGGGAAAGGCGCGAATGGAAAGCGCCATATCTCTAGTCATAATTGGGAAGGTGCCGATAAAAATCAAGGCAACCTTGCCAACTTCGCCAATGCCGAAAGCGATCAACAGTACCGGCAGCAACGCCAATGGCGGAATCATGGCGATAAAAGTAAGAAATGGATTGCCAAGCGCAAACAGGCCGTTAAACGCTCCCATATTGATGCCGAAGATTAACGCCGCCAGCGTCGCCAGGGATAACCCGATGGCAATGCGCTGCAGACTGGCCAGCGTATCGTTCCAAAACAGATAATCCCCGGTGCGTTTGCTCGGCTTAAATGCCAAACGCTCCATGGCTTCGGCCATTTGAGTAAAACTGGGTAAAAGCTTATCATTCGGGTTTTCTGCCAGGCGGACGTCGGAAAAATAGAGGTACACCAGGACCATGAGAACGAAGGGCAATAGCGCAAAGGCTATCCTCTGCCAGCGGCCAGGCTCAGCAAACAAGCCAAAGATCTGCGGTTTTTTCATAGCGGTCCATACTCAGTCCAAATACCAGACGCCGGCACACCCGCCTGGTAGGAATAGCGCTTGCGCACCCGTTACAGGCGTTGAGATTCCCGGGAGTCCGGATAACGTTTCTTTTCTATCGCGTAATAAGCCGCCAGCAGGTCTTTTTCGATTCCCAATGCTTCTCTGGCTGCGGCCAAACTTAGATGATTGTAGTCTTCAAACCGCACCTTATCCAAAGGTGTGCAATCAGAAATATAGCCCAGCCGCACCGCGTCTTTAAACACCCGTAGGTCTTCATCGTTCATTTGGTAGACTTTCGGATAAAGATATTTGGCGAAGAAACTGTACAGCCGTTCTTCGGTGGTTGTGACCCTGTTGGTGCTGCCCATGGTGAAACCCAGGGTAAAGGCCTCGTCCTTGGGCAGCACGCCCCGAGCCAACAGACAGTGAATATAATCGTGATCGTGGAGATTAGTCGCGCCGCTGAACAAGTCAATACCGGGCAGATCCCATTTGGGATTTTCCACCAATTGAATAATCAGCGGAATGTCTTCCTGCTTGAGGGCAATAGCCTGAATGCTGGCAAACGCCTCATGCAGTGTCATTTGATCCTGATCCAGCGGCAAATGCCAGTTTGCAATACGTTCGGGTAAGGCCATGGTTCCTCCTCATTCGTTTGACGACGTCAACGACGCGTTAGCAACAGGATTGTAGAAGGTATTCAAAGCGTCTGTCGAACTTGGAACTACTAGCAAGGGAAAATACCGGAATCCCCAGCAGAAAACCGGCAGATTATATTCAAATAGCTGCGGTCAGCTCAGCCAGCTTGGCTGCAGCCCGTTCGCTGCCTAAGCTGGTTTGCCACTCGATATATTTGGAACATACCGCGGCAACCTCCGCCTGGCCTTGCAAAGCGTGCAGATCTGCTTCGCTACGCACGCCAAAACCTACCGCCAGAGGCAAATCGGTATACCGGCGCACGCGTTGCAAATAGCAACGAAATTCCTCGCCCCATTGGGATTGCTTCCCAGTCACGCCCTGGCGCGCCACCACATAGAGCATTCCCCTGGCTGCGCGGCCGATCCGCTCAAGCCTGTGTTCCGGCGTATTGGGTGTTACCATCAAAATAGGCGCAATACCCAGGTCATCGCAGAGAGGCAACAATGGTTCGACATTCTCGACCGGAAGATCGGGAATAATCATGCCTTTCAATCCAGCCTCGGCAGCAGCGCCGATGAGGTCTTCCAAGCCGAATCGGAATAACGGATTCAAATAGCTCATGAGGATGAAACTAACCTGTGGATGCCGCTGACAAACCTGCTTAGCCAGATCCAGGGCCGTCGCCAACGAACCGCCCCGCTGCAATGCCTGATGACAGGCATTTACCAGGGTCGCACCGTCGGCAACCGGGTCGCTGAAGGGCACTTGGAGTTCAATCAATTTGACGCCCGCACGCACCAAACCGTCAATCGCCGGCTGATTTTCCTCTAGGCTCGGATAACCGACCACGGCATGGGACATTATCTGTAAATCACTTCCCTCTTCAGGCAACATCGGTCGAACCCTCCTTTTCGTTGCTTTGGCGTGCCAGTTCTCTATCGAGAAACTCCCGCCATTCCGGCTGTGGAAATGCCCTGGCGATTTTAAAGATGTCTTTGTCGCCACGGCCACTGAGATTAATAACCAGATGTTGGCTTTTATCCAACTCGGCGGCGCGTTTAAAACCACCCGCCAGGGCATGGGAACTTTCCAGCGCCGGGATAATGCCTTCGGTTCGCATCAACAGTTGAAATGCTTTGAGAACTTCCTGATCCGTCGCATAAGCCGGAGTCAGACGGAGGGTTTCTGTCAAATGGGCGACAATCGGCGACACGCCGACGTAATCCAAACCGGCGGCAACACTATGCGTCGCTCCCAATTGCCCATCGCGGCTCTGCAGAAACAACGTCTTGAATCCTTGGGCAATGCCTGTTTCTGCTGCATCCTGCTGATCTCCATAGGCACTCAATCGAACGGAATGCGCCCCTGGCCGGGGTCCGGTACCGCCTGCTTCAACCCCGGTCAAACGCACCTCGGGTAGGTCTAAAAACGGAGCAAACACGCCCATGGCGTTACTGCCGCCGCCGACACAGGCGACTATTTCATCGGGGTAACGGCCAAATTCCTCCTGACATTGATCTTTCAGCTCCAATCCGATAACGCTTTGAAAGTAAGTCACCAGCTCAGGAAAGGGTGCGGGACCGCAGGCGGTACCGAGTACATAGTGGGTATCGTCACTGCTGGCGGCCCAGTCCCTAAGTGCTTCATCCATAGCTTCTTTCAGGGTGCGGGCGCCGGTACTGACGGGGACAACTTCCGCGCCGAGTTGGCGCATCCAAAACACGTTGCTATACTGCCGCTCAATATCGTCCGCCCCCATGTAAATCGTGCAATCGAGGCCAAGCCGCGCCGCCATGATGGCCGTCGCCAAGCCATGCTGGCCCGCTCCTGTTTCGGCGATCACCCGGCGCTTCCCCATCCTTTGTACCAACAGACCCTGTCCCAATACATTGTTTACTTTGTGGGCTCCCGAGTGGTTGAGATCTTCGCGCTTTAACCAAATCCGGGCGCCGCCCAGTTGCCTGGTGAGCCCAGGGCAAGGGGTCAAGGGCGTGGGGCGGCCGCTAAATTGCTGGGCAAGTAACAGATACTCCCGCCAAAACCCGTCATCGTCGCGTAGGTCCGCGAAAAGTTCTTCCAACTCAATAAGGGCAGGAAGCAGTATTTCGGGAACGTAGCGTCCTCCAAACTGCCCAAAAAACCCATCTTCACTGCGAATCACATCAACCTCCTCATCGGCGTCTTTCTGCTAACACTGAACACAGCCACCCATCGGCACAATTTATGTGCTATGCTTAACAAAGTTTTTAAACTAAACGGTTTAGTTAAAATACTATAGGAACGGTAGTATGGCAAGGCCCTCAAAACGCGACTTGATAATTCACCAGGCTAGAAAACTCTTTCTCCGGCAAGGATTCAAAGGTACTTCCATTGATCTTGTTGTCGCGGCCTGTGAGGTATCAAAACCCACCGTCTACAATCACTTCCCGGACAAACGACATCTGATGGACGCTGTCATGGCAGATTGGCTATCCTCGCAAATCATCGGACAAATCAATATTCAACAACTTGACGAACTCTGGCCTACCCTGGACGAACTATGGTGGACACCGCAAAGTATGGCTTTTTATCGATTGGTAATTGGCGAAGGCTGGCGATTCAAGGAAGCCAGTGAGCAGTTTTGGCGTTTATTTGACAGCCTTTGGCGCCGCAACGCGTTGGAAGCCGCAGAAAAACTTGAAGAAACCAGTACAGAGAAAGTCTCCCAACGCATCAGCCATGAGCTCTGGCTACGCATCAGTCATGGAGACGATGTCCGGAAAACATGACCCGCTTCACAGTTCTCACTAGCCAATCGATATAGCTCTGCAAACTTGTGGACTAGGTCAAATTGCCTATGAGGTCAACCAGATCGGTTTTCGCGCGTTAATACGTAAACAGATTACAAACTGCACTGATTTACCGGAGACCGGCATGAGCATTTACCAGCAATCCAATCAAGACCTTATTTGGGACTTAGGCGCGGACTATCTACGCACCAAAGCCAAGGATTTCGTATTGAACTTTGAAGGTAGGATGTGTGTCTACTCCAAATCGGTGCGTCAGCTTTATTCAAACTACACCATGCACATGCCGGCCCAACAGGATCGCAATCTGGTGATTCTGCCCGATCCCTATGCCTTCCACGACACCTTCAATCATGTGGATAGCAATGCGATCAGCCAAACCAGTATGTTCATCGTGCCGGGCGAATTTGCCCGGAAAGAAGGGTTCTTCCTACGGGTACCGACACGCGACCGCAAGTCCCGCCTTATCCCTCTTCATGAAGCGGTCAAACACTTCATTAAAGCCAATAAAGACGAACCGTTTCTTCCTGTATTGGTAAAGGGAGACCTGAAACCTTTTAAAAACCGCATCCCTTATCTCCATCTTCATCGGATTAATCCAATGAAGCTTCGAACGCTGTCCAGGTTTGTGATTAAAGACATGCAGAACACGATTATTAAGCGTTTGGAGGAACTGGCTGAGTTGTCTTTCCACCCGGCTTGCGCCGCGTAGGACGAGGAGAATTTGAATAGCGTAGCCGTTCCGGGAGATTTGTCCGGGTACAAATCTCCTGAAGCGGTCCGCTTAGCCAAGCTTGGCGGTCACCATCAACAAAATAGCGGCCTCTCTGTCGTCCACATGGCCATCCACTTCGGCCAGAGATTTCAAACTGGCCAATAAATCCGTGTCACCTGAGAGCCCTACACAGTATTTTTCCACAAAAGCTTCGATCTGATCCCTTTCCAAGGCCATTCTGGATTCGCCAATAACGCCGGAATGGAAAGTCTCCTTGGAGATGCGGGGATTGGTCCAGGGAAGCTCCAGGAGGAACTTATCAAATTCCGCTTGCTCACTGGCTTTGATCTTGCCGTCACACTGATAAATCAGCGTTGCCAGGGCAATCATGGCTTCACTTTTTGTCTGGTTAGGATCGGTTTCTGACAGGAGAAGCCCTTTGAGTTTACTTAACAGCATGTTTGTTTTCCTTACAAAAGCAATTCAGGAACAAAAAAGTAAGTGTGGCAGAGACAACTAATTCAACGCAAACCTTACGCGCAATTTTCCCTTGTGCACCTCTACCGTTTTGAATACGGCCTTCGCCAGCCGATGTTTGATATTGCCCTCTTTAAACTTGAACACCGGCCGGTTCGCTACATAGCGGGTGAGCACAGCCCTGACCAATACCCGTAATGGCGTCAGGTAACGGCTGGGAATCGACAATACGGAAAACTCACAAATTTCCGGATCATCTATGTAGAATGCGCCTTCCTGAGCCACATACAGGAGGGACCCGGCCATTTCAATATAACCGCTGGACGATGCGTTTCCCGGCAAACTAATTGCCAAATCGAGTTGCAGGTGAATCCTGTTTTCCAGCTCGTTCAGCCGAATCTTCGGATTATGCAGAACGATACCGACACCAAGCTTCTTGGCTTCCAGCGGAAAGTAACTGGCCAGCCGCTCTTCCAGACTGCTTTCATTCAACGCGACACGATAGGCGAGGGAACGCACAATGTGTCGGCTCAGTTGTTGTAAAGCAATGGAGGCGGCCATTCGACTGATGGTAAGCTGCTGATATTAGGCATAACCCTAGTATGGTTATTAGGGCAGTGTCCAGCCTGGGCAATAATCTAATGAAATAGGTGCTTTATAAAGTGTTGAAGAGCATGAACCTCCCATTAAAGTTGATGAGCATACTACTGCCGATACTCTGGTTTAACGGCTGCGCAACCGTGAACTTATTGAGCATTTCGGAGGCCTCTTTGGAAACCCACCTGCGACAACAGATTCACGCTTTCGATCAGCAGCAATTGCAGCGAGGATCTCCGTTTAGCGTAGCGTTAAAAACCGCCGACATTACGCTGGGACCCGATGGCCGGGATGTAGCTAAACTGGATTTCGCGGGGCAGTTGGCAGTCACTGCATTTTTGCAAAAAGTCAGTTTGGATATTCAACTCAGCCTGGAAGGTCAACCGGTCTATGTCAGCAAGGAAAACGCCATTTATATCCGCAGGCTGGCCCTACTCGACAGTAAAATCGAATCACCTATGTTTAAAGCCGAACTCGCGCCGGCAACCGAACAGGTGATGGCAGTCATAGCGCAATTGCTCGAAACGACGCCGGTATATCGCCTCGACGAGAGCGACCTGGCAGGCCAGTTATTGCAACTCGCTAATATGGACCTCAAAGTTGCGCCAGGCAAATTGGTATTTGTCCCTGCAAACTAAAACCGCACGGTATCAGCCACTTTCCCGCGTATAGATTTCTATTCTATTCCGCCCTTTGCTTTTCGCGGCATAAAGCGCTTTATCGGCCTGGTCAAAGAGCTGCTCGTAGGGGGTATCAGAGGGTTGCAGGGTCAGGCCGACGGATACTGTCATGGAGATTTGCTGATTTTCAAACGGAATGGGGTTCGTCTCCACCAACTGGCGGATGCGTTCCGCTATTTGAGGGGCGAGTTGGGCATCATCCTGACCGAGAAAGATAGCGAACTCTTCACCGCCGATGCGGCCGAAAATATCATACTCCCGCAACGTTTCCTTGATTAAGTGTGCCATGTGCTGCAAACCGGCATCGCCGGCAGGATGTCCATGGTCGTCGTTGAGTTTTCTAAAATGATCGAGATCCAGTAACAATAATGCCGCCTGCTTACCGGAACGCCAGCAGCGATTGAGTTCCGCCTGCGCTGCATCGAGAAAATGACGGCGATTGGGGATACCGGTCAGCTCATCTGTCAGAGCCAAGTGGCGCAATTTCTCGTTAGAGCCTTGAATCCGATCGGCTAACTGCTTTTGCTTGGTAATATTCTTAGCGTGTACCAGGAGCTCGCCGGCGTCATTGAGCTGTTCGGAAAACAAAAACCAGCGGCCATCTGTCAGATCGACTTCAAACAGGCGAAAGTCCTGTTGACGTCTGACGGTTTGCACATATTGAAGCCACCCTTCGAGATCTTCGGCTTCGATATGAATGCCCTGGTGGGTTTCATAAGAGTTTTTTGCAAGGTCCTCAAAGGTACTCCCCAGCATATCCTCCCGTTTGACGCCAAAAATTTCACCAAAAGCGGGATTACAGTATTCCAGCGTATCGTCGCTGTTAAAGATGGCATAGGCATCCAGGCTGTTTTCAATAAAATCCAGTAGCCGGGTTTGCACACCTTGGTCTTTGGAAAACATAGAGAATCGCCTTAACATGGAGAGAAACCTTATTTATTCCCAAGGCTCTATTTAAGTTCTTCGCAGAACTCATTAAATATCCGTCGGCAAACAGAAAAATCTGCCAGCTACAAGGATAGCCGTTTTTATGTAATAGTGAACCTCCTTCGACTGCCGGTTTCGTAGAAATTTTCTACCAAAGTACGACCTGCTGCGACGCCCGATAGCATTCCCCGCTGTCCTGGCAGGCATCGAAATGGACGTAAAAGACCTCACCATAGGGGAACCAGTGGGTAATGTCGGCGATAAAGGTCAGGCTTGCGGACTCCTCAAGCCGCCAAATTTCATTCCCACTATCGTATTGAAACGCTTGCCAACCGGTGACGTCATAATCGTGAGAATGAATATCATAATAACGCTCCGCAAGGATCACATCGCCTGCAGTGGGTGAGGCGAATTTCCCCAGCCGGATAATGACGCGAGTCGGCGCATAAAGATGTTTTAAGGACCAGGAGATTTCAAATACGCCATCGTTGACATAGGGGTCGATAATGACCGGGTATCCGCCATCCCAAGAGCTGACTTCGAAATGTCCAACGGTGTCATGGTAGTGATGATCCTCATATTCATGGCAGCCTGTCAGGCCTAGCAGGATGCTGATTACGAGGAGTAGTGGGCGAGGTAAGTATTGTCTGTTCATAGCTCCAGACTACGCGCCTGGAACTGAACTAAATCTGAATAACCTCCAGTTGAATCTCCCGGTCAGCGGACCTTTCGCCCAGATTAATTTGCACCAACATCGGCTTTTGCCGGCCCCATCCGATCTCCCCTTCGGCTAGCTGCCGATCGCTAATTTTCGGGAGCACTTTTTGGTCAATCTGAACTTCGGCAATGTTTTTGCCGGTAACCAGCTCCACACGAAACTCGCGAGCCGTTTTTGCGCCCTCATAGCGTCCCTGTGCCGCGCCGATATCAATCCTGATCCGGCCCTCAACCTGTTGCTGTCTAATGCCGGTTTCCCGGACTGCGCCGGAAAGATATGCCATGGAAGCACCATCGTCCTGATAAAGAGTAAACTGACTCGCGGAAACATCCGGATAGATACGCAACCAATGTTCCAGAGGCCTCTCTCCAAGGCCAGTTGAAGCAGTGCTATCAATCGTATGTTGGTTAGCCGTCTGCATCGGAATGATAGCGCCGGCCTGGGCGAATAACGGCAGTCTGAACTTGTTATCGGAATATAGCGGTAACGGTTCGGTCCACTCGCCTTGGCTGTCTCGCGCTTCGTGGCTGTAAAAGTCAAACCACTTGCCTGCAGGTAAGTAGACAGGTGTGGCCTGTATTCCGGGTTGGGCGACGGTGGCGGTCAGCAGATCCTTACCCAACATTTTTATCCGGCTTAGCTGGCGGACATTTTCATCCTCCGGATAATAGTAAACCAACGGCGGAAACACAGGTTCGCCGAACCGGTGAGCCCGGTGTGCCAGCGCATAAAGGTAAGGAATAAGCCGATAACGCAACCGCAGGTTCGCCAAATTACTGGGAATGTGGCCTATTTCATCCGGCGTAATCCTGCGGCAGTTACAGAGATTTTCCGCATGCGGCCGAATCGGCACATCTGTCATCGCACTGGCGGCAAACCATTGAGTATAGAGATCATCCAGCTCCGGATCACCAATCCGATATATCCCCCGATGGAAACCTCCGATATCCGAGCCATAATAATCAATCCCCGAGAGCGTCATATGCATTTGCGCATTAGCCTGAGTCTGGAAACTTGAAAAGCTGCTGCTGATATCGCCTGACCAAAAGGCGGTGGCGAAACGTTGACTCCCCGCCGTTCCGGACCGGGTAAGAATAAAAGGGCGAGATTGGTCCGGTTCCGAGGCGAACGCCTCCTGGTAACCTTCGTAGATACTCTGGCTCCAAAAGAAATTATACAAATTATGGTTTGCTGCATGGGCATGCCGGAAATTCGGCATGGTAGATTGATTCGGCCCGGCATAACCAAAGTACCAGGCATTGCCTGAAAACTGCTCTGGCTCGCCTAAGTCGGTCCAATGACCTATCACGCCATCCGCAATTAAAGGCTGACGCTTCCGCACATGCCAATACTCAGCCGCCGCCGAATTACTCCAGTCAATCATACCGCCCTTGCCCCACCAGGGTTTCGCCGTTAAATACAAGGGTTTGCATGGAGGTGCGCAGCTTCTGACCAGAAATCCGCGGTCTTCTAAATCCTGGTGCTCTTCAAGCCCTCTTCCGACATAGGATTCCTCGATTAACATGGTCCCGACATTCAGATCTCGAAGCTTTTGAATTTTCTGCCTGGGTTCAGGAAAGGCAGTGGTATCCCAACTAAGACTGCCCATTTGCGTATTTGGCGATTGCCGGGCTATACCTCCGAACCATTGCAGGTCCAGCATTACGCCATCCAAAGGAAAGCCTTTGCTTCGCATGGCATTTACTTTCCGATCGACTTCCCGCCAACTATCGAAGCCGAATTCGGACGCCCAAAGCCCGAACATCTTACGCGGTGGCACCGGCGGTTTACCGCTCAGTTCCATATAACGTTGACGGGCCTGACTGAACTCCGGACCCGGTATCAGCAACAGCCGAATAGCTTCACCCCGGCCGCTGATTTTCCATCGCTCGGCATTCCGGAAGTCCCAGGTTTGGCCATACACATTGTCGAAAAATAACCCGTATACCTGGCCGGTTTCATTCAGGAAAAAGGCGATCGGTATCTGGGTATTACCCACTGCACCCCGATCGAAGCGGACCATTTTGTTCCCGAAATAGGTACCGGGTGACCGTTTCATCGTCATTAAGTCGCCGTTTTGGCGATTGGTCCCGAAAAATTGCTGGCCGAGGCCGTAACCATGGGTAAAGTTTTCCGCACTCAAGGTAAAAGCCACTTCACTCTTTTCGAGTTTTGTAACGCAAAGCTCAGCTAGTTTGCCGGGCCGATAGGCTTGTCCGCGAATAACAAAGCAACTATGCCCCCGCGGTTCAATGGTTAACGCGGCATTCCCGATTGGTTGGCTGGCCAGCCACGCGGTTTCCGCGGAATTTTGCTTTAGTAGCATCGGAGTCTGGTAAATTCCGGGGGATTCGATGAGCTTTGCAGGTCCGATTTCCAAATGCAAAACATCTTCTTCCAGCCGGGCAAGCTTGACCCGTAAATCCTCAATGCCGGGGCTTGCCTTGGGCTGTTCTTCGGTGGCCTTTTTGCTTGCTTGTTGGGCCGGAGGTGCTGTACATCCCACAACCGCCAGGCAAAGCCCGGCAGCCAATATTCCGAAGAATTGCTGGAACGAGGAGCGAATCGGAACTAACAAACGGATAGTCATGGTAAAAAAGAAGTTAGAAAGTAGAGGCCGAATAAACTTAATACCCGGTTAGGGTACGAGTGACAATAGGCCGAATAGCCGACCGAGGAATTATAACGGAGTTTACCAACCGGTTTTCCAGATAAATTTCCAGCCGGATTTCCAATTGGATAAACACTGGATTTCACTATGTCAACCAGCGATTGAGCAACGGCAAGAGCAGCGGCATGGTCAGCATCGCCAATAGCGTCTGGCCGCTAATGATCGCTGCCATCAGGGTCGAATCACCACCGAGCTGCCGCGATAAAATATATGAGGCAGTAGCAGTAGGCAAACAACCCAATATGGCAAGTGCCTGTAGGGAGAGAGATGATAATCCCAGCAGCGCACCGATAAGCACGAATAGCACGGGAAAAACCAGTAGTTTGACGGCAAACGCCGTGCTTACCGCCTGTCCTCGACCCTTAAACGCCTTTAACGTCAGGGCAGCGCCAACACAGAGCAAGCCGAGCGGTAGCGCCATATTGCTCAGAAGTGACAACAGTTGGTCCAAGGGCGGATAAAAGGAAATTCCCAGATAGTTCAATAGTAAGCCGGCTACACTTCCGAGAATCAAAGGGTTCTTTAACATCGCCTTTACCGCGCCGCTCCAGCCTGACTGGGCTTGCGGTATCAATAGCGCATAATGGGCTACGCAAAGTACGTTTAACATGGGGATCATAAAAGCCATGGCCAAGGCAGCCACCGCCAGCCCGCTGTCGCCCAATAACGCCTGGGCAGCGGCCAAACCGACATAGCTGTTAAACCGCAAACTGCCCTGATAAACCGAGGTGAACTCTGCTCCGGACCAACGCACCCGCCACTGTATCAGCCACAAGATACCACTGCCTGCCATCAGAGTTAGAAAAACCGTTAGAGCCAGCCACCCCAGATGCAAGCCATCTCTGGAAGCGGTACTGAGTTTTTCCACCAGCATGACCGGGAAAAGAAAGAAGTAGATAAAGCGTTCCGCAGGTTCCCAGAAGGCTTCCCCTGGAAATCGCCAGCGCCGCATACAATAGCCGATGGCTATCAGGACAAATATTGGCAATAGAGCCAGACTAATCGCCATCAATCGATGCCGAGTATCTTATGCATTTGCATGCTCAAGCGCCATTTCGGATGTTGCAGGCAATAGCTGAGGGCCTGCCGGGTATGGGTTTCTTTCATCAGGTCTGTCCCCGGTGGCATATGCGGGCTAGCCTTCGGCGAGAGAAAATAGTGTTGCGCAACCATATGGTCGAACTGCTCCGGTCGGGCATTATCCTGCGGGAATACCAGCTTTAGTTCATCACATTGGGTCACGACGACCGACGCGCTTCCTTTCGGGCTGACACAAAGCCAATCTATGCCGTCAGGTACTGGAAGCGTGCCATTGGTTTCGACGGCAACTTCAAATCCCTTCTGATGCAAAGCCTCCACTAGTTCCGTATCTAGCTGCAGCAGAGGCTCTCCACCGGTACATACGACAAATTTCTGGATCGCATCTGCAACAGGCCACAATTCGCTCAGATGCCGGGCAAGCTGCTCGGCGTTGGCAAAAACGCCGCCATTCTGGCCATCGGTTCCGACGAAATCGGTATCGCAAAAATTACAGACCGCAGTTTCCCGGTCCGCTTCGCGGCCATTCCATAGATTACACTTGCTGAAACGGCAGAAAACGGCGGGACGTCCCTGTTGCGCACCTTCTCCCTGCAGCGTGTAAAAAGCTTCTTTTATCCGGTAGGATTTAGCTTCTGGCATAGGCTGTCCGGCGACTGATGATAGAACTGTTAGCTTTCATAAGGGACAGGATCGACTGTGCCATTTTTTGCAAATGCTTCCAGCCTTTCCACGCAGGAGCCACATTTACCGCAAGCCTTTTCACGCCCGTTGTAGCAGGTCCAGGTCTGGCTATAGTCCAGACCCAGTGCCAAGCCTTTTTTCAGAATGCAGATTTTATCCATGTGCAGAAAAGGCGCTCTGACTTCAACCGGCTCATAGTTAGCCGCTATTGAGGCCTGATTCATTTTTTCGACAAACAGCGGCCGGCAATCGGGATATATCGCATGATCTCCGCCATGGGCGCCGTAGTAAACCGCTTCTGCATGAATGGAAACGGCATAGCCGATAGCCAGTGAAAGCATGATCATATTGCGATTTGGAACCACAGTGGACTTCATGCTCTCTTCTTCATAGTGCCCTTCCGGCACATCAATATCGTCGGTCAATGAAGATCCGGCCAACAGAAAGTTGATGGCGCTGATATCAATAATTCGGTAAGGGATATCCAGCTTTCTGCAAACGGCTTCCGCACATTTCAATTCCTTACTGTGACGCTGGCCATAGTTGAACGAAAGTGCATGCACCTCTTTGCTCTGGGCGATGAGATCGTGCAACATGGTGAACGAATCCATGCCGCCGCTGAATATGGCCACGACTCGACCGGGAATTTGCCGGGTGGAAGGGATTGATTCTGCTTGATGCATAATAAATGGACTACGAGTAGTAGGAAAATCAGGGCGCAGGATTATACAGAAAATTGGCCTATTGGTCGCTTTTAAACCAGTTTTGGCTGGAAATTTTTTATAAAGCCACAATTCAGACCGTTACAAATTGTTGTGCGGCGGGCAGATCCGGAAAAATTCTGCTATATCTTAATGAAAGGAACAGTAATAAGCACCAGAGAACTCTAAAAGGCCAATAAAGATAAAGCAGGCAAGAGGAGCTGGTTGCGCGGATAGACGACATACAACTCTGACAAATGCGGGCAACGCCTGCATCGTCCTCTTTTTCTGCTGGCTGAATGAGGCTGGAGCGCGTCGGGGAAAGAGGAACCAACCGGATAACCGGGGAGGTCTGTTATGCGTGTATCGAGAAACAAGCCCTTTCTGCAGGCTAAAACGCTGCCACAACCCAGTAAAATCAGTATTTTCTCGCTTTTCGTCTTGTTGGCAGTTTGTATTGGATTGGTCATCCAATGGCATGCGCTATCGCAACCGGTGGATTCCACCCAAGATATACTGCGCGGCGCTGCGGTCATCCCCGTCTTTAATGCCGCTAAAGAGCAAACGGACCGGACATTCCCGGCAGAATCCGATCAACTGCGGCGCAGAGCCGCAGCAGCGAGCTTTGCCGAGGAAATTATTGCAGCGCCCAATCACCCGGATTTTTTGAGTTTACGAAACTATTTGACCAAGCAGTTGGTCAACTCGGTGAGCCTGGACGAGAATCCTAGCGCCATCCCCATTGACCTTCAAAACCATTTAGCCAGGGATACGATTCAATATCTGGTGGATGCCAGACCCGGTATCCTTTCGGTGATTTTTTACTCGTCATTAGAAGGCAATGATACGATGCTAGTATATTGGCCTGAGTTGGTTGGGGAGCAGATTTATTACAAACCAATCGACAATATGGGAAATTTGCTCGAGGATTGAACAGCAACATTAGCTATTTCAGCAAACAGGCGATAGACTACCGCCCTGTATTGCCGTCGCGGGATAGTACGACCGGGAGTGGAGTGACTATCGTCTGAGGCAAGAGCCTATGGGAAGGCACTTTAAATAATTTACCCAAGGCTTTCCGTACAAACAGTGCGGATAAACTAACAATAATAATTTGCGGGGTCGCTGTGGAAAAACCACAGAAACTTGAACTTAATCCGGCGTCTACTCTGGCGGCAGCCGCTCGTCACGTGGTGGAAGAGCCATGCTTCATCGATTTTGAAGCATCCAGCCTTGACTTAATTGCCAGCTATCCGATCGAGGTGGGCATCTGTTTGCCCGGCAACATTGTCCATAGCTGGTTGTTAAAACCGGCTCCACTTTGGAACGACTGGTCCGAAGACGCCGCCAAGGTCCATGGGATCAGCAGGGAGCAGCTTCAGGAAGAAGGTTACAATATTGTCGATGTTGCCAGACAGCTAAACGCCCTGGTTCCGGGATTCGCCGTGTGCGATGCCATGAGTTACGACACCTTCTGGCTCCACCGGCTTTTCAAAGC
This sequence comes from Hahella sp., assembly GCA_028280065.1. Lineage (GTDB taxonomy): Bacteria > Pseudomonadota > Gammaproteobacteria > Pseudomonadales > Oleiphilaceae > Hahella. Next base: position 71,311 of record JANQMN010000103.1, on the reverse strand, counting down.
GGCAAAAATGCAGCAGTCTTTCCAACTGGATTCATTAGCTTCTCTGCTGACATCGCAGCAAATCAATAATTGGGCATCGACCCGGCGCCAGGTAACAATGAAAACCGGGCTGATAACCCACCGGGCAGGCAATGACGCCCGTATTCTTTACGAGACCTGGCGCCGTATAATCGGGATTTCTTAAACTCGTCATTGCTAATCTTAGAATTCTCAGGTTAATCGGCGAGTTCTGCGTTCCGAATACACTGCATCAGCTGACTTCGCAACCAGCGGTGGGCGGGCTCCTGATCCAGCGTATGGTGCCAGTACATGTATATCTCCATCTCTGCCAACAACATCGGAAACGGCAAAACCGCCAACGGCAAATTCGCTACCAGCGCACGGGCAAACTGACGCGGCGCGCATATCACCATATCGCTTTCCAGCAACACCAGGGCGGCTGCGTAATATTGCGGAATCCGCAGCCCAATGCTCCGCTCCAGGCCGTGACGGGCAAGCTGTATGTCTTCAAAGCCGGGGCCATGCTCTCTTGACGAGACCAGAATATGCGGCCACTTCAAACATTCGGTTAACGTCCATTCCCGGTTCATCGCGGGATGATTCCGCCGCACCAGGCAAACCGACTCGTCCGAGCAGAGCTTTTGATGCAGGATATCCGGATCGTGACTGAATAATACATCGACCGCCAAGTCTACCCTGCCACTGGCAAGATCGTGCTGGATCTGGTCCCTGGCAATCCGAATGCAACTGAACTTGACTTGGGAAGCGATTGTATTGCATTGCGCAATTAACCTGGGCAGCAGCAATACTTCAAATAAATCGCGTAAGTAAAGTCGAAAGGTAGTCTCCAAATTCGCCGGACTAAACTCCCGGCTTTGCTGCAGGCCGCGTTGCAGTCCTCCTAAGGACTGGCGCACATTGACAATCAATTGCCTGGCGAAAGGCGTTGGCCGCATTCCTTTCCCATAGCGGATAAACAGTTCATCCTGCAAGGCTTCACGCAAACGGCTCAGGGCGTGGCTGACCGCCGGCTGGGTTAAGTGCAGCACTTCCGCCGCGCGGGTGATAGAGCCTTCGGTGTAAATTGCCTCGAAAACCACGAACAGGTTCAAATCAATTCGATTAATATGCATGATATTTATGCTTATATATTTGAAATATTCATTGGTTTAATTTTAGGCACTTCTTTAAGGTATATCCAAATTCATGGTAGAGGAAAATTATCCAATAACTTCTTACTTACCAAATAACAATGAATAGAGGATAACAAAGGTGCAACGATTTCCAGAAAAACGGGTTGCCATTACCGGCGCCGCCAGCGGCCTGGGTTTAGCATTAGCCAAATATTTTATACAGCAAGGCTGGCGGGTGGCGTTTGCCGACATTCAGGATGAAGAAGGTGAACGTCAGGTCGCCGCGTTGTCGCTGCCACAAGAAAGAGCCTTTTATCAACATGTCGACGTCACCAGCGAAGCCGATATGGATGCCTGGCTGCAGGCTATAGTAAAAATTTGGGGCGGCCTGGACATTTTGATTAACAATGCCGGGGTGGCGACCCACGGTGCGATTGATCAAGCCCCCATTGAAGACTGGAACTGGGTACTGGATATTAACTTGCTGGGCGTGGTACGTGGCTGCAAGGCTTTTGCGCCGTTGTTTAAACAACAACGCAGTGGCCAGATCATCAATATAGCTTCGATGGCAGGCCTGCTGCACTCACCGGAAATGGGCTCCTATAACGCTTCGAAAGCCGGTGTCGTCGCGCTTTCCGAAACCCTTTACGGCGAACTCAACCATCTGGGAATCGGGGTGTCCGTGGTTTGCCCCGGATTTTTTCCCACGGCACTGGCAACAACCGCTCGGGTGACCCATCCGCAAGTAAAAGAGTCCATTGAAAGGCTGTTCGCCACTTCCCGGATTTCAGCGGACGACATTGCCAAAATCATTTTTAACGCAGCCTCCGATAACGATTTTTATGTACTTCCGCATTTCACCTATCGAACTACCTGGTGGTTAAAGCGTTTCTTACCGCAGCTTTATCTGAGAAGCATACGGGGAATCGGCAAACAGATGCTGTCACGACGTAAAAAATGGGAAGCCGAACTCATGACGGCTGAACAGTCGGCGGCGAACGACGCCGAGCAGAGCAATCCCAACAAAGCGTCTGGAGATTTCGCGTAAATGAGCGTGTTAGATCAAGCCAAAGCCATTCGCGAAGGCGAAGAGCTGGATGTTGGAGCTATTGCCGACTACTTGCAGCAGCAAATCGAAGGCCTTGAAGGAGCGCTGCGAATCAGCCAATTTCCAGGCGGCGCTTCCAACCTGACCTATTTATTGGAATTCGATAACCGGTCGTTTGTTTTACGGCGTCCGCCTTTCGGCAAAAAGGCCAAATCCGCGCATGATATGGGACGGGAGTTTACCGTGATGCAGGGCTTACAGGAACGCTATCCCTATGTACCTAAAATGGTCGCCTTTTGCCAGGATGAACAAATTATCGGGAGCGAATTTTATGTCATGGAACGTCTGCAAGGCATCATCCTCCGCACCGATCTGCCAAAGGGTCTCGATCTTGAGCCGTCAAAGCTGACCCACCTGTGCCATTCAATGCTCGACCGGTTGGTCGAGCTCCACCAACTGGATTGGCAAAGCACATCGCTGAAGTCGCTCTGCCGGGAAGGAGACTTCGTCGAACGCCAGCTCAAGGGCTGGTCGGACCGCTATCAGAAAGCCCGGACCGATGACGTACCGTCCTATAGCCAGGTGATTCAATGGCTTGAGAAAAATCGTCCTGGCCAAATCCGGCAGTGTTTGGTGCATAACGACTACCGCTTCGACAACCTGGTATTGCAGGCGGACGACCCTGGCAAGATCATCGGCGTGTTGGACTGGGAAATGGCCACGATCGGCGATCCATTAATGGATCTCGGCAATAGCCTGGCATATTGGATTGAAGCCAATGATCCTCCGCCACTACAGATAATGCGCCGTCAGCCTACTCATTTGCCCGGTATGCTAAGTCGCAAGGAACTGGTCAGCTATTATCTGGATAAGGCCGGCCTGGAGATTGACAACTTCGATTTTTATGCGGTATTCGGCATATTCCGCTTGGTGGCAATCATCCAGCAAATTTACTACCGCTATTACCATGGCCAAACCCAAGATAAGCGTTTTGCCGGTTTTGGTCAGATGGTCAATTTTCTGGATGGCTATCTCCAGAACATGATCGGGCAATCCGCCTGAAGTCGATCTTGGAAGGAAACAAAGCAATGGGTGCAGTGTATTTAATCCGGCATGGCCAGGCCAGTTTCGGCAGCGCCAACTACGATGTGCTTTCAGAGCTGGGCGTCCGCCAGGCTCGAGAGTGCGGGCGTTACTTGGCGCAGAAAGGCTTGAAGATAGATGCCTGGTATAACGGTAGCCTGCAACGTCAACAGGATACCGCTAAAACCATATTGGCCACGATCGGACCGGAACAGCTGGAACCGGTTCAGAATACGGGTTTCGACGAGTTCGACCATACCAAGGTATTGACCGTCATCATGCCGGAGCTCGCCAGATCCAATCCGCTGATAGCGGAATTCCTGGCAGCAACGGGCGACCGCCGCAAGCTTTTCCAACCCGTTTTTGAGCTGGCGGTCAGCAAATGGTTGGAACAAGACGAATGGCCGCAAATGGAATCCTGGCGACAGTTCAATCAACGGGTTCAAGCCGCGATTGAAAAAGTCCTGGCGGATGCGGAAAAGGGCCAAAATATCGCGGTTGTCTCTTCCGGCGGCCCTATCAGCGCCATCATCGGCCAACTGTTAGGTTTGTCCCCAGTCAAGGCGATCGACCTGAGCTGGACCCTGGCCAATGCATCCATCAGCAAGATTTTTTACAGCGGCTCCAGGCGTTCATTGGCTTATTTCAATAATTACAGTTATCTGCAGAAAGCGGATGATCGGGCCCTGATCTCCTTTCGCTGAACATGGTATTTTGAAGGAAAACACAACATGACAACACAAGATATTTTCAGTCTCGACGGACAAATCGCCCTGGTAACCGGCGCCAGCCGTGGTATCGGTGAAGCCATCGCCAAGTTACTTGCAGCCAAGGGCGCTCATGTCATCGTTTCAAGCCGTAAGATAGAAGGCTGCGAGGCCGTTGCCCAGGCGATCCGCAATGCCGGGGGTTCCGCTGAAGCTTTGGCCTGTCACATTGGCGAAATGGAACAAATCGCCAATCTGTTCTCCACCATCCGCGAAACCCATGGCCGGCTGGACATTCTCGTCAATAATGCGGCAACCAATCCTTACTTCGGCCACGTGTTGGACACCGACCTGGGCGTTTTTCAGAAGACTGTCGACGTCAATATTCGCGGCTATTTCTTTATGTCAGTGGAAGCCGGGAAAATGATGCGTAGCCAGAAGTCCGGGAAAATCGTCAACGTTGCCTCGATTAACGGCGTGGTACCCGGCCACTTCCAGGGTATTTACTCCATCACGAAAGCCGCCGTTATCAATATGACGAAGACCTTTGCCAAAGAATGCGCGGGATTAGGCATTCGGGTCAATGCCCTGTTGCCCGGCGGAACGGACACCAAGTTTGCCTCCGCCTTGACCAAGAACGACGCTATCCGCAAGCAACTGCTGACCCATGTCCCGATGAACCGGATTGCAGAACCCGATGAAATGGCCGGAGCGGTGCTTTATCTGGTGAGCAACGCCGCAAGCTACACAACCGGGACCTGCCTAACCGTGGATGGCGGTTACCTCACCGCATAGAGGATTGACTGCCGAAGCAGACAGGGAATGTCCGGCAGGTTTGCGGGGCTTTCGAGCTTAGGTCTGAGGACTCCTAACCAGTCGCCGGCGGCATCGTGCTTTGAAACGCCGGCATCGCAAACAACCGTTCCGCAAGCTCAGCCAATCGAGGCCTTCCTTCTCGCCACGACAGCCCCGGCAATCGGAAATCCAACCATCCCAAGGATGCGCCGGCGGCAATATCCGCAACGCTGTAACCGTCGACGTGCAAGAATACGCGCTCGCCGATGGTCTTTTCCAGGGTATCGAGGCCATTGGATAACTTTCCCTGCTGACGGGTGATCCAGCCGGGATTTTGCTGATTCAGATCCCGTTTCTTTTCCAAAAAAATCGCAATTCCAGCCTCGGTAACACCATCCGCCAGCGCCTCCAGTTGACGTACCTGTACAGCCGCTATGGGATTGAGAGGAATAAATCGCTTTTTACTATGCTTAGCTTCCAGATATTCGGCGATAACCGGCGAGTCATACCAGGTACTGCCGTCTTCATCGATCAAAATAGGCACTTTACCAAGGGGATTGAAGTCTGACGCCCGGGTGTCGGCATTCCAGGGAATGTCCTCCAAAAACGAGAAGGGCAAGCCTTTTTCTTCTAAAAGAATTCGGATTTTTCGCACGAAGGGGCTGGTATAGGAACCAATAAGTTGCATAGCTGCGACGCTCTAGGCTGTATGACCGGACATATAAAGCATAGCTGAATAAGCCCGTACCGCGAGTAATTTTGCTTTACTTTTTGTCGAGTAAAGGCTGCCAACTTATTGCGATAAGTAAAGAAAAGGTGTTGGATAAGCCTTACACTCAATGCAGTTTCAGTCTTGGCCGGATGATTTTATTTATTCTCGCCGAAAACATAATGAGAAGCGTTCTTAAATACCCGTGTAATGCAATCTGGTGCATGCGGTATAGCGAGATATAGACAAACCGGGCAATCCGGCCTTCGATCATCATGGATTTGCCCGTTAAATTGCCCATCAAATTGCCCACCGTCGAATAGCGGCTCAACGAAACCAATGAACCGTGATCTTTGTAAACATAATCGGCTAGCCTGTCACCCTGAAACTGTTTCCGAATATTTTGATAAACATGGGTCGCCATTTGATGGGCGGACTGGGCTCTTGGCGGTACTCTCGACCCGTCGGCCTGGGGGCAGCTGGCACAGTCCCCAATAGCGAAGATGGTGTCGTCTTCAAGCGACTGCAGAGTAGGCCGCACCTCTATTTGATTGTTGCGGGTCGTGGTCAAGCCACCGATATTCGCCAGAAAATCCGGGGCTTTCACACCCGCCGCCCAAACCTTGGTATCTGCCTCAATAAGGTCGCCATTACCGGTCTCAAAACCCTTATCTGTTACCTGGGTAACTTTAGTGTTGGTCTGTACCGAAATATTCAGTTTACCCAACTCTTCCACAACAGCCGCCGAAATTCGATCCGGTAATGCCGGTAGAACTCTGGGACCGGCCTCAATAATTGTGACTTTGAGATTTTCCGGCGACAACGTAAGTCCATAGGCTTGGAGCAGTGCCGTGGTATTGTGCAGTTCGGCAGCAAGTTCAACACCGGTAGCGCCGGCACCCACAATGCCAATTTTCAAATCCACCGACTGGCCTTCGGCGACCTTGTTGCCCAATCGCAGATAGGTATGGATTAATTGCCTGTGAAACCGGTCTGCCTCGCGACGGCTGTCCAGGAATGCACAGTGTTCTGCGGCGCCAGGCGTTCCAAAGTCATTGGTTTGGCTGCCAAGCGCCAGGATTAAAGTATCGTAGGAAAGTGCACGCTCGGGCAAGATTTCATTGCCTTTTGAGTCCAGTTTTGCTGCGAGCAAAATTTGTTTATTGTCCCTATCCAAATCCGACATACTGCCCAAATGGAAGGTAAAGTAATGAAAGTAGGCATGCGACCTGTAGCTGACCTCGTCTATACCGGAATCAAGAGAGCCGGTGGCAACTTCATGCAATAAAGGCTTCCAAAGGTGCGTGGCATTTTGATCCACCAAATGGATATTTGCCTTGCCTTTTTTACCAAACTCTCGCCCCAAACGGGTAGCCAGCTCAAGTCCACCGGCGCCACCGCCGACCACCACGATATTTGGTATGCTCATTTACTGCTGCTCCTCCCCATAAACCAGCCAGCCCAACCTGAATCAGCCTGTCCAAATCAAGAGAACTAGTATAGAGGACCCGCTAATCCTGCGCCTGGACACTTTAGTAGTAGAAAAAGCGATTGATTATTGGCCGACGCAGAAGACAGGCCACCGGCCTGAGATCTGATGCTGTTTTCCCAGGACAAAGAAAAGGAAACGCCAACGAAAAGCCGGGATATACCCGGCTAAAAGAAAGGCAATCAGGTCAAAACCCGCTAGTGGCTGGGTACGGCATCCTGGCTGCCGAACAGGGCTTTAAATTTTTCGATCCATTTACCCAAAGGCCCCGCGAGACTCACAGGAGCTTCCAGGTAGGTCAAGCATATGCAATCTTCATTTTGGAACGCCTGGGGTTTGTGCCGATCGCCCGGCGCTTTGATAATGAAATCGCCCTCATCATAGGCACCTGATTCGTCTGAGAACCCGCCCTTTAAAACCACGGTGACCTCATTGCCACGATGCCCGTGAAATGGCGCTATGCCGCCGGCGGAAATGCGTTGTAAAGAAAAACGCCAGTTCCCCTTATCGGGTACCTCCAGCACATACTCGGATAACTTAAACCATTGCTTGCGCCAGTTAAGCCCTTGTAAACCATCAGGCAACCATTTCCGAAGTAAGTCGATTGGTTTGACGACCTGGGTTCTTTGTACCGATTCAGACAATTCTACTCTATCTAAAATGGCATCGAACAAACCGTCGCTAAGTTCCACGCCATCCATGCCCCGCAACAATTCACCGCCCAAAGTTTGCATCCTGCTGACAGTTGCACGGCAGGTAGAGCAATATTGTAGATGTACTGACACGCACAACGCCAGGTGCGACGGCAAGCTACCAGCCGAAAACTCGACCAGTATGTCGTCACTTGGGTGATGCTTAATCATGCTAACTCTTCCTGAAAAACTACTTTTAACTTTTGCAGGGCCAGCCTTACGCGACTTTTCACTGTTCCCAGAGGAAGATTCAATTCGTCAGCGACCCGTTGGTGGGACTTATCCTCCAAATAAACTTTGGCGATAACGTCACGCTGTTCAATAGGTAGGCCGTTTAGAGACTCACGGATCTGCTTGGCAACCAGAGCCTGCTGAAAAGAACTGGTAGGATCATCGTTCCCCGGCAAACTCCACAAGTAATCGGTCTCTACCTGCGTTTCATTATTAATACGATTTAACTTGCGAAGCAGATCTATGCGTGCATTACGAGTTATGGCAAAAATCCATGTGGACCCACTTGCTTTGGCGCGATCAAACTGCTGGGCTCGACGCCAAATATTCACCATCACTTCTTGCACAAGCTCCTCGGAATGCTCAAGCATGCCCTGTTTGATGGCGAACGCTTTAATTTTTGGGCCGAAGTCATCGAATATTTTGCGAAAAGCAGAACGGTCACGCCTCTCTGAAACGGCTTCGATCAGGGGGGCCACTTCGTCGACTTTCCCACTACCGTCATCTTGGACGCTGGGACTTAGATCCATATTAGGTTTTAAAGGTATGACAACCGATTGTTTTGAGAAAGCCATAGCGTAGCAGTACCCGTCACCAATGATCAAATTCAGGCTAATTATTACGAGGACTTAATGGCTTTGGTTTAGTTACTCAAAAAAAATTGTGGGAATCGTCAACGACCTCCGCCGATTCTTTCCACAAACCTAGAGGATAGGCCTTGCTCCCTTTCTTCTGCGGTAGCCGCGCGGACATCCATAATTTCGATTTCGAAAGTGAGTATTTCTCCTGCCAATGGGTGGTTCGCATCTATCAGGACCACATCGCCTCTGACATCCGCGATTCTGACCACCCTCGGACCGGATTCCGTATACATGTGAAATTGCATGCCGGCTTCCAGTTGCTCAACGTCCGGAAAGGCAGCAAAGGAAACTTCCTGGACCAGCGCATCCTCTCGCCGGCCATAGCCATGCTCCGGATCAACGCTGATCTTGATTTTGTCACCTTTTACGTGACTCTTGATTGCCTCTTCAAGTTCGGGAATGATGTCTTGCGCATCTTCCAGGTATTGCAGCGGTGCATCCTGTCGGGTGCTGTCAATCAGATCGCCGTCGCTATTGGTGAGGCTGTAGTGAATGGCGACAACGCGTGGGGTGGATTCAGACATGCAATTCTCCTTGTTATTGTTTTTTAAGCTAGTCTAGAAACTAACTGATGTATTCTCAAGCCGAGTTCCGGCGATCAACAGGATGAACTAAGATGACGAAATCCTGGCGCAAGCCTTCTTTTGTTATGCGCACTTTATTACTGCTCGTATGGTTGCTTGCAGCACCATTCGGCTGCTCAGACCCTCCGGGTTTAGCGCGGTTATCCCAAAACGCCATCATTCTTGCCTTTGGCGATAGTCTCACCTATGGCACGGGGGCCAAAGCCGGACAAAGTTATCCGGCAGTACTGGCCGAACTTACCGAACGCCAGGTTATTCGCGCCGGCGTTCCCGGAGAAGAGACCAGCCAGGGCCTCAAACGTCTCCCGGCGGTATTGGATGAGCACCTCCCGGACCTGGTCATTCTAGGCCTGGGAGGCAATGATATCCTTCGCCGTCGAAGTAATGCGGCGACCAAGCAAAACTTGGCGAAAATGGTGCAACTGATTCGCGACCGTAATATTCAAGTGGTGATTTTCGGTGTTCCTGAATTCGGATTATTTCCTGACACGGCAGATTTTTACCACGAACTGGCTGACGAAATGGCCCTTGTCGCGGAAAACGAAATCGTTGCAAAACTCATGCGGGACAGCGCCATGAAGTCGGACCCTATCCACTTCAATCAGCAGGGCTACCGCAAATTGGCCGAAGCCTTGCACGCCATGTTGATTGAAGCAGGCGCGCTGTGACTTATTGAGATTATTTTTTTGGATTTTTCAAGATTTTTTACTTTTCTTACGACATCTAGACTTTACTATGGGATAGAATCAGCCAAACTAAAGAAGTAATTTCGAAATTCAGGGTGTTGTTTTCTGCTCGGTCCGGAATACGGGAGGCGGAAACCGGCGTTAACCCACCACCCTAGGACAAACAAACGCCTTTTTCTCTATTGTACGGTACAACTAATCAGCATGAGTCGTTGGTTCTTAGAATGCTTAGTCGGGGAAGGTGATCAAATTGAACGCCTCCCGCTCAAACAGTTTCCCCTGATCGTCGGCCGTAGCGAGGACATTGGTCTGACCATTGATTCCACCGATGTATCTAGGCGGCATGCGGAGTTTTCCTGCCAAGGCGACGATCTATATCTGCGCGATATGGGCTCCACCAACGGCACCTTTGTAAACCACCAGCGTATTTCCGAGCCGACCCCCCTTCAGGGTGGTGATGTCGTACACTTTGCCCACGTGGAAGCGCGGCTCATCGACGAAGAAAAATCAAAGCGCGTGGTATCCACCGCCACTATCGTCATGGAGGGCGATCTCTCCAATAAAATTCCATTGGGTGCAAGGGATCTTAAAGCGCTTATCCAGAATGAGCAGGTGACGGCGGTATTCCAGCCCATCGTCGATGCTAGCGGTCGTCATCTGGCTTACGAAATGCTCGGGCGCGGCACCCATCCGGAATTATTGCCCAGTCCTGGGGCATTGTTCAACATCGCGGAAAGCATTGGCAAAGCCGTGGAGTTAAGCGAACTGTTCCGAGAGATTGGCATGCGCGAAGCCCATAAATTCGGGCTTAAGCATCCACTCTTTATGAATACCCACCCGCACGAAATGAAGGATAGAGAGCGGTTGTTGCAGGCGATTGCCGATTCAAACGCACGCTATCCCGGCTTGAACATGGTGATTGAAATCCATGAACAGGCCGTTACCGATATCGGCGAAATGCAGTATCTGGCAAATGCAATACGGAAGTTGGGCATGGGACTCGCCTACGATGATTTTGGCGCCGGCCAGGCCCGGCTCTTGGAGTTGACCGAAGCACCACCCGATGTGGTGAAATTCGATATCGCATTGATCCGCAATATTCACAAAGCCGGCCCGCATAAGCAGGAAATGTTGGAGCTGCTGGTTTCAATGGTCAAGAAAATGGGCATTAAGGCACTGGCGGAAGGCGTTGGCATTATGGAAGAAGCCGAAGTCTGCAAGCGCGTTCAGTTCGACCTGATCCAGGGCTTTGCCTTCGGCTACCCATTACCCTTGAAAGAGTGGGAGGCGCATATCAAAGCGCCGGTTTCAGGAAATTAACCGCGGCCCTCGAACAATCTATATAGCACCGGCACCACAAACAGAGTAATCAGCGTCGATACCGCCAGACCACCGATAATCACCCAGCCCAAGGGCGACCACATAGAGGATCCGGTCAAGGTCAATGGCATTAATCCGCCTATTGTCGTCAAGGTAGTCAACACGATAGGGATCAATCGGGTTTGCCCGGATGCCAGCATGGCGCTCGCCACCGGTTGACCTTGTTCCCGCAACTGATTGGCATAGTCCACCAGAATAATGGAGTTGTTGACCACTATTCCCACCAGGGAAGTCAGCCCGATGAAAGCGGTAAAGGAAAAGGTGTAACCCGTTAGATACAAACCAAGAATCGCGCCGGTCACGGCAAACGGCAAGGCAGCAAAAATCACCAGTGGCTGACGGAACGAACGAAACTGCATTACCAATACCGCAAAAATACCAACTACCGCAATAATGAGCGCTTTGGCCATGCCGCCAAACGATTCTTTTCGGTTCTCCTGCTCGCCGCCGACGCCATAAGTTACGCCGGCCGGCCAGTTATACCCGTCCAGTTTGGCGATAATTGCGTTGGTTACCAGTTCGGTTTGAAATCCGGGCAGCACGTCTGACGTCACCTGCGCCATCCGCTCAAGATTGTAATGCTGGAACTTGGGAACTGCCGTTTCCAATTCGATGGTGGCGACCTGCTGCAATGGAACAAGGTTACCGGTCACCGAAGGTACGACCATCCGTTCGAACTGCTCGCTGGCAGGTTCCACTCCCTGCCGGGTCGTAACCATTATGGGATAGTCTTCACCTTGGGAGTCCCGCAGGGTGCCGACCGGTAATCCCACCAATCCCCCTCTGACCGTCCGGTCGATAGTATCCAGGTTAACTTGATACAAGGCGGCTTTGTCCCGCTGAATGTTAACTCTTAGATCGACCTTGTGCTTGCTGATAGGAGTGTCAACATTAACCGTTCCTGAAGTCGCCTCCATGATCCCAACCACATCCTGTGCAGCTTGCCGTAGCAAATCGATATCGTCTCCAACGACTCGAATGGTAATCGGCGCCTGGAGCGGTGGACCTTGATTAAACTCTTTAAAGCGGACAACTGCATCGCCGAAATCCTGGAACTTTTGCCGCTGCTCGTTTACCCAGGTGGATATCTGAGCATAGGGTACTTCCTCGAGTTTAACCAGCAACTGGGCATAGTTCGGTTGCTGTTTGCTATCCATGGTATTGTAGTAAACCCGCGGATTACTCTTACCAACGTTATTGGCCAGGCTGGTAACCAGATCTTCTTTTAACAGTTGTTGCTCGACTTGCTCTGCCACGCGTTCGGTAAAGGCAAAAGTACTGCCTTCCGTGGTTTCAATATCCACCAGAATCATCGACTTCTCAGCCTTTGGAAATAAGCTGACACCGACTTGAGGAAACAGACTCAGCACCCCGACAAAAATAGCGATCGCTGACAGGAGAACAACGACTGGATGCCGTAGCGACCATTCGAGCGCAGCGCGATAGGGCCCGCCGGCAAACTGAGTCATGCCACCCAGTATGAATCCCGCCATTGGCTTTTCATCGGAACTCTCGGAGGCTTTCCGTTGCCGCAGAAAACGACTGGCTAACAAAGGCGTTACACTGAGCGCAATGAGCAAGGACGCCAGCAAGGTCAGGGTCACTGTGACCGGCATGGACCGTATAAAAGTTCCGGAGCCGCTTTGTAACAGTAATATGGGAACGAACGCCAGGACAGTGGTAACCGTACCGCTTGCCACTGCCCAGCCAACCTGCCTGGCACCGAGTACCGCGGCCTGCTGCTTGGTCTCTCCCTGGCGCAGATAGCGCGCAACATTCTCGGTGACCACGATCGCGTTGTCCACCAGCAGACCCAACGCAATGACCAGGCCGACAATCGACATCTGTTGCAAACCGAATCCCACCAGATCAAGCCAGCCCAGTCCGATAGCAATCGAAAAGGGAATCGCCAGAACAATCACCAAGGATGCCCGGAAACCCAGGGTCAACAACACAACGGCACCCACCAATACCAGGCCCTGCAGAAGATTGTTGAAAAAGCCGTTAATCCGCTGTTCTACGCTAAGGCTTTGATCATGAACGGTTTCAAGGCCAAAGTAATCAGGTAACTGGCTGCTGGTCCGGGTCAGGACCTCATGCAGGCCGTCGGTAATGCTGAAGATGTTGCTGCCTTTGCGCTGCACCACGGCTAAAAACACCGCGGGAACGCCCTGGTAACGAGCACGGTAGGTGGGCAATGCATCCTGGAGGATTACTTCGGCAAGATCCTCCACAAAAACGATATGGTCCCCTTCGGCGCGCACCACGGTCCGCCGCAGGGTATCAAGATCCTTATAGTCGCCGCTGCTGCGCACCGTAAACCTACGTTCAGCCGTATTGACATAACCACCCGGCAGATTGCTCGCCGCCTTACTGACCGCAAGCGCAAGTTCGTCTAATGATATTCCCTGTTGTTCAAGGCGAACCCAATCTGCCCTGACTTGAATTTCCAATTCCGGCTGCGCCTTGATGTCAACCCGTTTAACCCCGGATACACGTTCCAAACGGGTCTCCAGCAGTTCTGCGTAATACTTAAATTCTGCCGATGTTGCCGTCGGCGATGTCAAGGCGATTTGCATGATGTTGACATCGGAAGGTGTAATCTTCTGAGTCGAAAGCTGGACGAGACCCGCCGGTAGTTCGCCTTGGATGCTTTGAATAGCACTTACGACATCATCATATTTATCGTCCGGATCACTGCCATAAAGAAACTCGACACGGATTAACGCCAGTCCGTCCTGAATTTCCGAGCGGATAAACTTGATATCCTCCAACTCATTCAGCACATCCTCTATGGGATCAATCACCAGCCTTTCCATATCCAAGGGATTAGTCCCCGGATACAGTACAGTGGTAAGGGTGACGGGAAAGTCAAATTGAGGATCTTCGGAGCGGGGCATCGTGAGGAAAGAGACGATTCCCAAACCCACCAGCAGCAATGTTGCAACCCAGGAAAACGCATGGTTGCGAATAGCTAATTCAGGCAAACGCATAGCTCTGAAACCTCAATGATCAGTCAGATCGAGTTAAAATCGGCAGTGGAAAACAGGCTGTTCCCGGAAGATTACGCTTGTTTGGAGTTCAATCCGGCCCGAGCGGAAACAGCCATAAGAGTCGGTGCTAGCGAACGGCGGTGGCTCCAACCGGCATCACCGTGCGGCCCTCGACCACACTGGTCGCCCCGCGGGTAATAATCATATCGCCCGGTTCCAAACCGGAAGTTACCGCTAGTTTGTTTCCGGTAAAGTTGCGGATGGTCACCTCTCTGCGAAGAGCGCGAAACTCATCATCGAGCGTAAATAACTCTGCTTGGTTTCCGGAAGCGGATATTACAGCGGTAAGAGGAATCAACACATATTCCTCCTGCTGGCTCGGAACCAAGTCAACCCGCCCGACCATGCCCGAAAGCAGCCGGGCTTCGGTAGGATCAATCTGAACTTCCACTTCAAACGTCCCGGTGCCGGGATTTGCCTTTGCGGCTGTTTCGTATACCCGGCCGGTAAATACCTTCCCCGGATAGGCATCTACACGAACCTGCGCCAGATCCCCTTCTTGAATTCTGACAATATCCCGGTCATTCAATCCGACACGGATCACCCATCCTGCATCCTGCTGAGCAAAGACAAAAGCCGCGCGCTGACCGCTGACAATTTCATTCGGTTCAATAAGTTTTCGTAAGACATAACCGTTTTCCGGGGCTTTGATGGTGGCATGCCGTAAATTGAAGTTAGCCACTCTGAGTTTGGCTTTGGCGACATCCACGCCGGTCTCGGCGGATTGCAACTGGTCGAGGGGAACAACCTTGGATTTGTGCAGTTTGGTCAGACGGTTTACCGTGCGCACCGCATCGTCGTACATCGCCTGCGCCTCTCTGACCTGCGCGGCAATCTCCTCCTGATCCAAACGCGCCAAAATATCCCCTTTCTGCACCCTTTGCCCCTCTTTCACCCTGACTTCGGCAACGATTCCGGGGGTTTTGAATGCCAGGGTTTGTTCTGACTGGTTCACCAACAAGCCGCTGGTCGAAACGTTCACCTGAAGCTGTTCTAAATGCACGGTCTGGGTATGCACCGGCAGGGTTTGCGCATTCACAATAAAGATAGGCGAAAACAAAATCACAAAGACTATGAGAATTTTCAGTTCAGCGCGCATGGGATTGACCTTTCATCAAAGTAATAGGTGTAAACATTGTAAGCACCGAATATATACGGTGTCAACATTGAATCGGATCTAAGGTTTGAAACTTTTATTTCAACCTGCCGTTCAAGAGTAAAGCGGCCAATCGGGATCTTGGAATCAGCTAACTGAATCAATAAAGAAACACTTTTTAATACCTGATAGCGTATCAGGCGCGCACTCGTTTCAAAAAGTATACTTATTCGCCAATTAACAGCAGTCTTTTACGCATTGAGTTGTCAATACAAGAGGACTGCAACATGAACCAAGAAATACAAAGTAATTCCAAAGCCTGGATGTTTTATGTGAAGACGGCGTTTGTGGCTGCCATCATTGCGGTTGGCTGCGGCATCGTCATGATGCCGGCCGAACTGATGGTGAAAGGCTACTTCGCGATTAGCACTCTATTTCTGGTTAGCTCCACCATTACCCTCTCAAAAACCCTGCGCGACGAACACGAGTCGCAACGCCTGCTGAACAAGATAAGCGAGGCCAAGACCAATCAGATACTACGCGAATTCGCGGAATAGTGTTTCAGCCTTAAAACCATCACACCGGAGTGCATTATGTACATCATGCAAAAAATTACCGCTGCTCTTCGCGGCGCAGCCCGAGAAAATGCGGAGAAGGTCATCGATACCCACGCCATCAGAATTTTCGAACAGGAAATTTACGACTGTGAATATTCCATCACCCAGGCCAAGCAGGACTTAGCCAAGGTGATGGCGGAAAAGGTACGGCTTGGCCGAAGCCATGAACAGCGCCGACAAGCGATAAGAGAAAAGGAGCAACAAGCTGGTAAGGCGCTGGACAAGGGATTGGACGCAATCACCCAGGAGATTGCCGACTGGATATTAGAACAGGAACAGGTCGGCGAGGAAGAACGCAAAGCGCTGGAAAAGCTGGCTGCCCACGAAAAGAAACTACGCCAAACTCTTACTGCCGCGGCCCAGCACATTGCTCGTTACCGTCGCGAACTGCGCATGGTTCAGGCGACCCAAAGTTCACAACAAGCCACCGCCCAACTGGCGGTGAAGGCCAACTCCCTGGGTGCGAACATCTTGTGCATGCAGGAGTCGCTTGAGCGAATTCGCAGCCGTCAGGAGCAATTCGCGGATATGGAGGAGGCGGTGATTACCATCGACAAAGATCTCGACAGCAATGGATTGGAGGAAAAAATCCGCCAAGCCGGCCTCACTGGCAGTACTGCCCGCGAAGACATTATCGCCAGAATCAAGGCTTCGAGATCGGAAAAATCTGCAACGGAATAGTTCACCGGGCAAACTGGTCTGCGGGAAGCGGACCAGTGTTTCGATCTTCTCTGTTTGGAACTTCTAGATTTATACCGAATCGCTCCACGGATTTGATCGGTTAAAGTAATCAAAGCGCTTGCACGGTAATGAATAGTCGTGTTTTATGCTCAGCATGAATGCACAAGTGCCGTTTTATCCCCCGAACGAAAAATTCGCCGAACTGAACCAAGTCACCATTTGTTACGAAGAGTTGGGTGATCCTCAAGGTCCGCCGATCCTGTTAATCATGGGCCTGGCAGCGCAACTGACCGCCTGGCCTGCGGAATTTCTACAACCGTTGGTCGATGAAGGATATCGCGTTATCCGGCTGGATAACCGCGATATCGGCCATTCATCGGAACTGCCGCAAAAGTACAAAATGGCGCCGCCCGTCGCCTTTATCCGGTCCAAATTCGGAATTCCTATCGAAGCCGGCTACAACCTTCAGGACATGGCCCAGGACTGCCTCGGCTTGCTGGATCACCTGAACATCGCCGATGCCCACATTGCCGGTGTGTCCATGGGTGGCATGATCGCTCAACTAATTGCCGCAATGGCGCCGGAACGGGCCAAGTCACTCGTATTGATGATGACATCAAATAATCATCCACGGTTGCCGATGCCGGATTTAAATACACTGTGGCGCATTAACGGCAGCGGTATACGGGGCCATGATCAGGAAGCCGCCCTGAAGCGTGGCCTGGCATTTTGGGAAACGGTGCAAAGCCCGGGATTTCCTACCCCTCGAGAACGCATTTTGCAACGCATCGCCCGTGACTATCAACGGAGCTATCGGCCTAGCGGAATCACCAGGCAAATGCGCGCGATCATGGCGACGGGAAGTATAGAAAAGTATACCCGGCTGATTACCGCGCCGACCTTGATCCTGCACGGCGCAGACGACCCATTGGTGAAACCCAAGGCGGCGCATTGGCTCAAAGATAATATTCCACATGCGGTGTTGGATATTCTTCCGGGCTGGGGACACGATCTGCCGTTGCCGCTTATGCCCAAAATCACCCATAAAATCATCGAACATATCAAAACCGGTAACCACTATGACCACGCTTCTGGATGACAAAAACGATTGCTTCCTGGCCGATTACCATAATCCCAGACATGCCGAGGCAATCGTTTCGCTGCTCGATAATTATGCCCGCGATCCCATGGGAGGCGGCACAGCGCTGACGGACTATGTCAAAGAGAATCTGGTCGCCGAATTGGTAAAACTTCCCCACGCCTTTTCCGTGCTTTGTTTTGTCGCCGACCAACCTGCGGGCCTGGCTAACTGTTTTTACGGGTTTTCGACATTCCATTGCAAACCGCTTATTAACATCCACGACATCACTGTGCATCAGGATTTCCGTGGCAGGCGGCTTAGCCAGGTAATGTTGAGTTTTGTGGAAGAAGTGGCCCGCAGGCAAGGCTGCGGCAAATTAACTCTAGAGGTGCTGGAAGGCAATAAAATCGCATTAAACGCGTACGCCAAATTCGGCTTTTCCCATTATCGGCTCGACACCAACACCGGCCACGCCCTGTTTATGGAAAAACAACTCTAATGCTAATTGATTTGCATTTGCTCCAGCACTTCGCGGTCTACATAGCCATCAGGCACTAACCCCCTGGCTTGCTGAAACGCCCGGAGGGCAGAACGGGACACCGGTCCAAATATGCCGTCGGGTTTCCCCTGTAAATAACCCTGCTCGGTAAGCCGGGTTTGCAGAGTCAACACCAGATCCCGGCTAAGCCGGAAATCGTTGGCTGGCAACTTGCCGAGGAGTTTACCCGCTCCAGCGATGCGATCGGCAAGATGGCCGACGGATAGCGCATAAAATTCCGAGCGGTTCCAGCCCATGATCACATTGAAATTGCGATACACCAGGAATACCGGTCCTTCATGTCCGGCAGGAATCAACAGCCGGGCTGGCATTTCCAATGCCGGAAGCTGGCGGCCATGGGCATCTTTAATTCCCAGCGCTGCCCACTCACGGAGCGCTTTTGGTTTTTCCAAACCCGGCTTACCGAAATCGAATGTCTCCGGCAGCACGACTTCGCGCCCCCAGCGGCTGCCGGACTGCCAGCCGATGGCTTTAAGAAAGGTAGCCGCAGAGAATAACGCATCTTCAATACTGTTC
Organism: Hahella sp.; assembly: GCA_028280065.1. Taxonomy (GTDB): domain Bacteria; phylum Pseudomonadota; class Gammaproteobacteria; order Pseudomonadales; family Oleiphilaceae; genus Hahella. The sequence goes on along the minus strand of JANQMN010000103.1, from coordinate 52,530 downwards.
CATAAATCCGCGCGGTTATCGCCATCGGCATCCCGTGCGTATTTCAGATAAACCGACGGCATGAACTGAACATGGCCGAGAGCACCGGCCCAGGAACCCTGCAACTGTTGCTGGCTAAAACCATTGGTTTCCATCAACTGTAATGCGGCCATAAACTGCTCGGTAAAAAACTTACTGCGACGCTTGTCGCAGGCCAAAGTTGCCAGGGCATCCAGCACCGGCATTTTGCCTTTATACCCGCCGTAGTTGGTTTCCAGTCCCCAAAAGGCGACCAGGTAGTGGCCGGGAATACCGGTCTGCCGGGTGATTTCCTTAAGTAGTTCGCGATGCTGACGGTACATCTGCCGGCCGCGCTCGACCCGTGTATCGGTGACACGTCTGGAAAAGTATTCGCTAAAGGTGGAAGTGAATTCAGGTTGCCGCCGGTCCAACTCAATAACCCGGTCGATGTGACGTAAGCCGGGAATCACCGTCCCCAGGGTGTTTTCCTTCACCCCCCTTTGCCGGGCTGTGTCCGCCAGGCGTACGGTACACTGGGCAAACTCCGGAGGATTGGCCTCCGCGCTGCCGGTGCCGGGTAAAAGACAGATAAGACAGGACGCAATAAAGCCGGAAAACGTCTTTTGCCTACCGGCGCGTAACCTATTTTTCACTGAGATGAGTCGCCAAACCATGTGAACCTGGAACGCTCCTTGGGTGGGTTCAGGGGGAACTGTAAGTTAAGACCGTTATACGGCAAAGCATTGCAACTGCCATGGGCACTGTCAACAGAAAACCACTGGATCGTTTCAAGATACCCATTAGAAGATCAGCATTTTACCGACTAGACTTTATATTTAGTCTTAAATTTTAGTCAGGCATGACTGCAATGAACTTACCGCTGCTTAGTATGCTGGTTTTTCTGGCCATTGCCATGTTTCCGGCTTTGCAGTTGGTGATGCGCTCCATCAATCAACCTGAAGACAGTCAGGTGATAAAACGGACCGGCAAAATTCGGGTTGCAGTGATTGCGATTGCCATGGTGGGCGCTCACCTGGCAATGGGCTATTGGGCTATCGACACTCTCGGCACTGCCGCTGCCTATACGGAGGCGGTCGAGTGGGTAATTCCTACCATTGTGACCATATCCCTGTTATTAGTCACCGGATTGTCGCTTCTGGTGTTAGCAACCTCTACCCACGTTAATCAGCTGCTTCGCCAATCCAACACTGAGTTGGAAAGCAAAATACGCGCGCGCACGGAAGACCTGCAACAATCCAGGGATAGGGCGTTAAACAGTGAAAAGCTGCTGCAGGATATCATGGATAGCGTGAATGCCGTGATTCTCGTCAAGGATTTACATGGCAGCCATCTGTTGGTTAACACCGCCTATGAACGGGCAACCGGGCTGACAAAAGCCGGCGTTCTGGGAAACAAGGATATTGATTTGTTTCCCCGGCAAATCGCCGAACGCTTTATGGCGGATGACAAAGAAGTGCTATCGAGCAAACAGATTCGGTCCACCGAAGAAAAAGTGCCGCATCAAGACGGATCCGAGCACTATTTTTGGACCCACAAGGTTCCGTTGCGCGACAGCAAAGACAGAGTTATCGGTGTGGTCGGCGTCGCCACGGATATCACGGAATTAAAGCAAAAAGAGCGGGAACTTCTGGAAGCCAAGAAACAAACCGAACAAGCCATGAATGCCAAAAGCATGTTTTTGGCGAATATGTCCCACGAAATTCGCACTCCGCTCAACGGTATCATGGGATTGGCCAATCTTTTCTATCGGACATCGCTGACCCGGCAACAGAAGGATTACCTGAGAAATATCCTGTTTTCCGCCGAAAGCCTGATGGTGATTATCAACGACATTCTGGATTTCTCGAAAATCGAAGCCGGCAGGATGGAAATTCGGACCACTCCCTTCAAACTTGACGAAATATTCGACAATCTGAGAGCGATGCTATCCGGCACCGCGAGTGAAAAAGGCTTGGAACTATTGTTCCATTGCAGTCCGGATTTACTGCAAACCTACGTCGGCGATCCGATCAGAATAGGCCAAATCATTCTCCACCTCTGCGGTAATGCGATTAAGTTCACCGAAAAGGGCCATGTCATTCTCAGCGTTAAACAGGTAGGCAGACGGGGTGAGATCGCCGATCTGATATTTGAAGTGGAAGATACCGGGATAGGAATGCCAAAGGAGCGTCAGGAAGTATTGTTCGAGCCGTTTAAGCAGGCCGACTCCACCAGCAGCCGCCGTTATGGAGGCGCCGGCCTGGGGCTCGCGATATGCAAGAAACTCGCACTGTTGATGGGTGGCGATATTCAGGTGGTCAGCCAACCGGCAAAGGGTTCTACTTTTCAATTTCAAGTCTCGCTGCCGGTAAAATCACCATCCGAAGTGAATCGGCTTAATGGTCTTTCGGTGTTGATCGTTGAAGACAATCCTGCTTCGTTACAAACCCTGGCGACCAGCATGAGAGACCTCGGTGCGCAAATTCGCCTGGCAGGCGACGGTCGGCAAGCCCTGGAGGTTCTGCAGACCGGCCACGATTTCCAGGTTTTGATGACCGACTGGCAGATGCCGGAATTAGACGGCCGGCAACTGCTGCGCAAGCTGCAAAGCGCACCGCAGCTCAAACCGTCGAAAGTATTGGTGCTGACGGCATATGGAGAGGAAATAGACAGCGCTGAAATGCATGAGCTTGGTATCAATAAGGTCTTAAGCAAACCGATTATGCCGGATCAGCTGGTTAATGCCTTGGCGGCGGAAGATATATCCGACACGAACATCAGGGGAATCTCAAATGGCCTGGATACCGATCTTACGGGCATTCGCATCATTCTCGCGGAAGATAATGAGGTCAACCAGGAAATCTCCGTCGAAATGCTGAAAGATGTCGGGGCAGAGGTTCTGGTTGCCAATAATGGTGCCGAAGCACTCAATCTCGCGACTCACGAAGATTGGGATATCATCCTCATGGACATTCAAATGCCCATCATGGATGGCTGCGACGCCACCCGGCATATTCGCGCCAATAGTAATATTCCGAAACGCCCGATCATTGCTCTGACGGCGAATGTGTTGGAAGCGGACATTGAGCGCTACCTGCGCCTGGGAATGTCTGCGCATATTGCCAAACCGATAAATTTCGAACAGCTTTTTACCGTGATCCTGGAACAATTGGAGGCTTACGGACTTCATCGGGAAAAAAGACAGGGTTACGCCGGTCAAACCACGAGCGAACCCGCACAGGATGAATCGGCTATCAGTGCAATCAAACTGCCCGACAAGCTGTTTACCATCGATAGAACCAGAGGGTTGCCCAATGCCGCAAGCAAACCGGCCAGCTATATTAAGGCGTTGAAGATCTATCAGAAAACCGAGAAAGACTTTGCCGCAGAACTGGATACGATCCTGGCGAAGAATAATCTAAGTCAAGCCAGAGAACTCGTACACTCCTTAAAGGGGGCAAGTGGCAACCTTGGTATGACTGTGGTCTTCAAGCTGGCGGCAAAAATCGAAGGGTATCTTTTGAAGAATACTGCCGTGTCCGACGCAGACTTCCTGGAGTTGAAAAAACTCACCGAAGCGTCGGTAACCGACGCCCGCGCCATCATAGCGTTAAATCAGAACGTTACCATCAGTGTGAAAAATAAAGATTATCTGGATGCCAAACGGGAATTGTTATCCTGCCTGCAGCAAAGCGCCTTTATCAGTGAAGAACTCATTGAAAGTTATCGCCTTAGTGCCCGTACGCGCATCCCGGATAAAGACCTGGACGAAATCGTCTCCGCCCTGGAAGTTTTCGACTATGACGAGGCACAGAAATTACTTGATCAAACCGGTTAATTGTTCATCAGGTTCCATTCAACTTCCCGCGACAATACCTACGCGTTAAAAAACGAATCATTAGCCATTCCGTGGTAAAAACGGCAAACTTGTGCATCTTCTTCCACATGGAATCCAGCCAATGCCCTCTATCATTAAAGTTCGTGGCTTGAACAAGGTCTATTCCGGCGGCTTTAAAGCGCTGGACAATGTCAGCCTTGCGATTGAGAAAGCGGAGATTCTTGCCTTACTCGGCCCCAATGGCGCAGGAAAAACGACCCTCATCAGCATTATCTGCGGCATAGTGAACCCTTCCGAAGGGCAGGTGTCGGTTGCCGGTCACGACATCGTTACCAATTATCGCCGCTCCCGTGAACTTATCGGTCTGGTACCCCAAGAACTTACCACGGACGCTTTTGAATCGGTTTGGGCAGCAGTAAGTTTCAGCCGCGGATTGTTCGGTAAAGCGCCGAACCCCGAATATATCGAGAAAATCCTTCGTGATCTTTCGCTCTGGGATAAACGCGATACCAAAATCATGGCGCTGTCCGGTGGCATGAAGCGCCGTTTACTCATTGCCAAGGCCCTGTCCCACGAACCGCAAATCCTTTTTCTGGACGAACCTACGGCTGGCGTCGATGTTGAACTGCGCAAGGATATGTGGAAGCTGGTCGCGCAACTTAGAGAATCCGGCGTCACCATCATCCTGACCACCCACTACATCGAAGAAGCGGAAGAAATCGCCGATCGTATCGGTATCATTAATAAAGGAAAGCTATTACTGGTGGAAAACAAAACCGAACTGATGCGGAAACTGGGCCGAAAGCAGTTGACGCTGGACTTAAAACAACCTCTATCCTCCCTTTCGCCGGCATTGGCCGAGTTTTCCCTGGAACTGCAAAAAGACGGGCACCAGTTGGTCTATACCTACGACGCCGCCCAACAACATACAGGAATCGCCGCCCTCATGACCGCGCTTTCGGAACAGGAAATCCAGTTTAAAGATCTGAACACCGAACAAAGCTCATTAGAGGAGATCTTTGTCAGCCTGGTAAAGGAGTCCGCATGAATTTTTACGCCGTAAAAGCTATCTATATGTTTGAAATGGCCCGGACCCGGCGCACCCTGTTTCAAAGCATCGTTTCGCCGGTCATTTCCACGTCATTGTATTTTGTAGTGTTCGGTGCAGCGATAGGCTCGAGAATCACCTCCGTCGAAGGAGTGAGCTATGGCTCTTTCATCGTGCCCGGTTTAATAATGTTGTCGTTAATGACCCAGAGTATTTCCAACGCCTCCTTCGGCATCTATTTCCCCAAGTTCACCGGCACGATTTATGAGTTGCTGTCCGCCCCTGTCTCCTATTTCGAAATCTTACTCGGTTATGTCGGCGCAGCCGCTAGCAAATCCTTGTTACTCGGCCTGATAATCCTGGCCACGGCAGGATTTTTCGTCCCCCTGCAAATTGAACACCCGATTTGGATGCTGTTCTTTTTACTGATGACTGCCATCACCTTTAGTCTGTTCGGCTTTATTATCGGCGTTTGGGCGGACAATTTTGAAAAGCTCCAGATCATCCCGCTGCTGATCATTACACCTTTGGTATTTCTCGGCGGCAGCTTTTACTCGATAAATATGCTGCCGCCAATTTGGCAAACCATCAGCCTGTTTAATCCCGTGGTCTATTTGATCAGCGGCTTCCGCTGGAGTTTTTATGGGATTGCAGATGTCAGCGTCGGCATCAGCCTGACCATGATTACCCTGTTTCTGGCGATTTGCCTGGGCATTGTCTGGTGGATTTTTAAAACCGGCTATCAGATCAAGCAATAAGGAACTGGCTGGCGGGATATCTGTCAAACGAAACTCATTCGAAAAAAACAAATGTTGGATTCTCATCTGGATATGAAACTGATAAACCGAGTATTTCCCATGAAGCTTCGCAATCTGCCCTTTTTGCCTTGGCTGTTACTTTTATGCTCCCCTCTTTTAGTCAGCTCAACGGCGCTGGCTGATCTATCCCAACTTCCGGATAAAGCAACCACTGATAAATCCGAATACAGACGTTTGGAGTTGGAGAATGGCCTTAAGGTCATTTTGCTGTCCGATCCCGATTTGAACAAGTCGTCTGCCAGCCTGGTGGTGGGAGTCGGTTCCTATGGCGATCCCAAGGAACGCCAAGGACTCGCGCATTTTCTTGAGCACATGTTGTTCCTCGGCACTGAAAAATACCCGGATGAAGCGGAATACTCGAATTATCTCAGAAGCAACGGCGGCTACAGCAACGCTTATACGTCCGGCGACCACACCAACTACCATTTTGAAATTAGCCATCAGGCTTTTGAGGGCGCGCTGGACAGGTTCTCGCAGTTCTTCATTGCACCGCTTTTCAGTGCGGAGTTCACCGAGAGGGAAATGAATGCGGTGGATTCCGAATTTGAAAAGAACCTGCAAAATGACGGTTGGCGGCAACAACAAATATTTCGCACGATGGTGCGGGAGGACCATCCGGAAAACCATTTTTCCATCGGCAACCATGACACATTGAAAGGCATCCAACGGGACGAGTTCATCGATTTTTACAATCGTTATTACAGCGCTAATAACATGGCGCTGGCAATCTTATCCAACAGCAGTTTGGACCAAATCGAACGGTGGGCCAAACAGTATTTCAGCGCCATTCGCAATAACCGGAAACCCGCCATTGATTATGACGACCAACTTATCAATCCGAAACGGCAACCCGGCTTGGTCAAGATGGAGCCGGTAAAGGATCGGCGCGCATTGCAAATGGCCTTTCCCACCTTCGGCACCAGGGCACTTTATCGCAGCAAACCGGATGATCTGATTGGCTACCTGTTGGGCTATGAGGGCAAGGGTAGTTTGCTTTCCTATTTGAAACAGCTGGGCTTGGCGACCTCGATGTCAGGCGGCGCCTACCGGGCGACCAAAGACTACAGCCTGTTCTACATTGAAGCGGAACTAACTCCCGCCGGAACCGAACGCTGGCAGGAAGTTATGCAGGCAACCTTTGCTTTCGTCCGCAAATTGCGTCATTCGGACTACCCGGTTTACCTGTTCGAGGAACGGGCGACCATGGCAAGACTCGATGAGTTGTATAAGAACAAAGGAGAAGGCGCACCCCGTGCGCTGAAGCTGGGTCGGGATGCCATTCATTATCCGCTTAAGGATGTAGAAAGAATCGATTATCTGTGGCAAGAACCTGCTCCCGCAAGCTATTTCCAATTACTCGACTTCATCAAGCCCGAGAACATGATCGCAACCCTTGAGGCCAAGGGAGTCCCAACGGATTCCACGGAGAAGTACTTCGGCATTCGATACAGTGTGATGCCCTTCTCAAAGGAACTTCTGGAGAGCCTTCACAATCCCCCCGAGGTCGCAGAACTGACCCTGCCGGCGGCAAATCCATTTATTCCTACCAGCGTTATGCTATTGGCAGAGCGGCCTGTGATGATCGCCGACCAGCCTGGATTAACCCTATTTTACGCCCAGGATACAACCTTCGAGCGGCCGCAAGTTGGCTACAGGATCCGCCTGGTTACATCTAAAGCAATGGCTGAGTTGCGCCCGATGGTTTTACGAGATTTTTATCTTCTAGCCATCCGTGAAATGCTCAATGAACAGATTTATACCGCCGGTGTTGCCGGTTTGAAAGCGGGAATCGCGAATTCACCGGAAGGACTGGTGCTGGATATTTCCGGCTACAATCAATCCGCCAACGGTTTTTTGCAATATATGACCTCCAATATGCGGGAGATCCAACTCGATTCCGCGCGTTTCGAAGCTATCAAAGAACGCCAGGTCCGGGAGTTGGAGAACGCCAAATATAAGGATGCCTGGGCTCAAGCTAGAGAGATTGAAAGGAAGATGTTCTATCAACACTACCACACCCCCTCGGAAAAGCTTAAGGTGGCAAGGGAGATCAGCCTCGCAGATGTGAAAGCCTTTAGTAAGGAGCTCTTCTCTCAGGGTCACATACAAATGGTGGCATACGGCAACGTTACCCAAGGCCAGGCAGTGGATGCCGCTAAAAAAGCATCCGCCAACTTGCAGTTAGCGCCTTTGGCGGCAGACCAATTGTTAACCACAAAAACGATTCGGATAAACGAGGGTGACAAACTGATCGCCGCCAACAACCTTGAGGTAAACAACTCCGCCTACCGCCACTCATACCTGCTTGGTGATTCGACTCCCAAGACCCGGGCGGTTGCGAGTATGCTAGGAAACTTTTTTGCTGAACCGTATTATTCGGAAATGCGCACCAGGCAACAGCTGGGTTACATCGTTGCGGGATTTATGACGGAAATCGAGGATGAACTCTATGCCCGTTTCATCATCCAATCCGCCGATTATACTGCGGCTGAGTTGCAAGACCGGTCCGAAGCTTTCCTTGCCACACTACCGAAGATTTTAAAGGAATTACCGGATGCGAAACTGGAAGCCATCAAGGACGGTGTGCGTGCAGAACTGGAAAAAAAGGATAAGTCCATCGTTGAGCGTACCCGACGATATTTCAAATTAGCCTTTGAAAACGATATGGAATGGGACTACGCCCCCGCGACGGTCAAAGCCTTGGAAAAGGTGACCCGAGAGGACTTGCTAGCAATGCTCGACAAAATTGCCAGTGGTACAGGCGCTAACTTCGCAGTATTGTCGCTGGCATCTCAGCATACTGGGGCATTGCAGGATATCGAGCAATCTTTTGACGATATCAGCCAATGGAAGACTTCACAAACTTACAATTAGCACCAAGTTAAATGGAGACTGATGCGATGATTTGGACTGTTTACCTCTCCGGCGAAATTCATACTGATTGGCGTGGCGCGATCGTTGGCGCCTGTGAGCAAATGGCGCTACCAATCGAATTTACTTCTGCCGTTGTTGATCATGCCGTTAGTGATGCGGCCGGTGACCACTTGGGTACGGAGCAACATTCGTTTTGGCGCGATCATAAGAGTGCAAAGGTCAACAGCATCCGAATTCAGAATCTAATTCAACAGTGCGATATCGCCGTGGTGCGATTCGGAGACAAATACAAACAGTGGAATGCCGCCTTTGATGCAGGGTATCTTGCGGCAACAGGCACTCCCTATATTACGTTGCACGACGAATCTTTAGTGCATGCACTCAAGGAAGTCGATGCTGCTGCCATGGCCTGGGCACAAACTACCGAACAGGTGGCGGAAATTCTTAAGCATGTCACCACTGCCTAAACCCTAGATCGCACTTTACTTATGCCATGCGAAATCTCTCCATCTGCGGTGCCGCAAATGGAGAGTGCCCCCTTTACTCAATCAGCGGATCTGCAAATCAGGGCTTCAATCGGCTATGTACCTGGCCGAGCAGTTCTTTAAACTCATCAGGATACTGGAAGGATTCGGACCAGTAATTACTGCCGTCTGCGGTTCTTCCTAATAATTCCATGGATATTAGCTCACGCCGCACTATGGCATAATCGGCGAAGGCAATCCTGGCTTTAATAAAGGCATTGATTTGCTTTTCAGACCATTTTTTAAATTCCGGCAACTGAGCACCGACAACCCAAAGAATTGCCCTTTGATCAAGATGTTTAGTGGGCCACCTGACAGGCTGCCCAATATCATTAAACAATCGCAGCCAGCGAGTTGTCTTTTTGTCCAGCTTTTCAGAAGGATGTTCGGCCACTGTTTGTTTGCTAAGCAAATGTTGGTAATTCTGAAAGCCTGCAGCTTTCGACAGCAGATTGAGCAGGGTCAAATGACTGGGTTTTTCCACAGGCCATTGACGGGAAAGGTTCTTGGCAAATTGACTGAGATCGGCGATCTCAAATGAAACCGGTGTTCTTGACATGGTGTTCCCCTGAATTAGGGTGCACATGGCCGCAAGGCTTGCTTCGGTCGCCCTTGAAGCAGGGTGCACATTCAGTGAACCATACTTACTTAGCTTTTTGAGACTTTTGCACACATGCCTCATCCAGGTTTAGCGTTTCTGATAAGCAGATGGCGACGCCTAGGTGAACTGTTGACCTGCGCGCATCATATGCAACCTGCTTAGCGCTGGCAATAGGTATTACCTGTCACAATAATCACATCAGAATTTTGCAAGTTACAGATTGAAGGTTCAACCCCGGCCGGCTAAGAGATTATGCAGAAGAGTTTACCTTTACCCTGCTGTTCCATGGTATTCGGGAAGTGTCCAATCTATATGGATACAAACTCAGCAGAAGCGGTATCTTTGGCAAATAGTAAGTTGAGAGTGTCGGCGATCGGCGACAGCCAATTTTTAAAAATCAACGATATCGTTGTTGACTGAAACGGGAGCTTTTTCGGAGTAGGTGTCTGAATCTTGTTTGTTTCGGTGCGCTTTAAAAAGACGGACAACAATGAAGATAAGGAAACTGAAAGCGATGTAATAGGGAGCTGAATGCCAACTGCCGGTAATCGAGTAATCAATTGCCATCATTAGAATAGCTGCACTGATAATCATGGGAATAATGGCGGATTTAACTTGGACAGGCGGGAATTTAACTTGATTACTAGAATTGCTCACAGTTCGTTGGACCTCCTAAGTAAATACGGGGCGCATAATAACAATCTGCCAATTTGAGTAAAATTAGTACATGCCACTACGCTAATGTACCCATCTCCTACAAAGGCCTACGTAGTCTGCTAGAGGCAATCAATGCTTTATATTCCATGCCAGCTTGCGTAGAGTACAGGTTCTCGAAAACCTTCCGGGGCATGGTTTCCGAGCGACCTATCAGCAACGCAACATCTGTCTAAAAAGAAGAAAATCACTTTACTATGAGCAACCTGTTTGAAGAAGGTATCGAAAGACTGCCTTTGCGGGAGTATACCGAGAAAGCTTATCTTGATTACTCCATGTATGTCATTTTGGACCGCGCACTACCACATATTGGAGACGGGCTGAAGCCGGTCCAACGGCGCATTATCTACGCCATGTCGGAACTCGGACTCAATGCCGCGGCAAAACACAAGAAGTCCGCGCGTACAGTCGGTGATGTTCTGGGTAAATTTCACCCCCATGGAGACAGTGCCTGCTATGAAGCCATGGTGCTGATGGCCCAGTCCTTCAGTTACCGCTACCCCATTATTGATGGCCAGGGAAACTGGGGCTCGGCAGATGACCCCAAATCTTTCGCCGCCATGCGATACACTGAAGCCAAGCTGGCCAAATATGCCGAAGTCCTGTTGAAGGAGGTCGGATTGGGAACGGTCGATTGGGTGCCAAATTTTGACGGTAGCCTTGAAGAACCGGCTGTATTGCCTGCACGTTTACCGAATTTGCTCTTAAATGGCACTACCGGTATCGCCGTTGGGATGGCAACGGATATTCCACCCCACAACTTGCGTGAGGTAGGACAAGCTGCGATACATCTGTTAGAAAATCCCGGCGCAGGTATCGAAGATCTGGTGGAAATCATGCCGGGCCCCGACTTTCCCACTGGTGCGGAAATTGTTACCTCGCCTCAAGAGTTGTTGAAGACCTACCAGACCGGGCGCGGCTCGATAAAAATGCGCGGCAAGTATTTGCGGGAAGGTGGCGACATCATTATTACCGAGCTACCGCACCAGGTATCCGGTTCGAAAATTCTGGAACAGATTGCCCAGCAGATGAATACCAGAAAGCTGCCCATGGTCGCCGATTTGCGGGACGAGTCCGACCATGAAAATCCCACCAGACTCGTCATCGTGCCCCGCTCGAATCGGGTCGATAGCGAGGCCTTGATGGGGCATTTATTTGCCACAACCGACTTGGAGAAAAACTACCGGGTCAACCTCAATGTCATTGGTCTTGATGGCCGCCCGGCAGTGAAGGATCTTCGTACCCTGTTGAGCGAATGGTTGGAATTCCGCACAGAAACTATTCGTCGCCGACTAAAGCATCGACTAACCTGGGTGCTGGACCGGCTACACATTTTGGAAGGTTTATTAATCGCCTTTCTCAATATTGATGAAGTGATTGCAATCATCCGCAAAGAGGACAAACCAAAACCTGCGTTGATGGAACGTTTCGGTCTAACAGAAGTGCAGGCGGAATGGGTTCTGAATACCCGACTCCGGCAGTTGGCGCGCCTGGAAGAGATGAAGATCAAGACCGAGCAGGAACAACTCGAGAAAGAGCGTAAGAAGCTCGAACAACTGCTTGGGTCCAACGCCAAGCTGCGCAGGTTGGTGAAGAAAGAAATTCAAGAGGATATGGATACCTATGGCGATGAGCGTCGATCGCCTATTGTCGAAAGGCAGGAATCACAGGCCTTCAGTGAGACCGATCTTATCAGCTCGGAGCCAGTGACCGTGGTATTATCCGAAAAGGGCTGGATACGCGCCGCCAAAGGGCATGACATCGATCCCACGAGCCTCAACTATAAATCCGGGGATACGTTTAAGGACGCGGCCTTGGGAAGAAGCAACCTCAATGCTATCTTCCTCGACAGCACCGGAAGAACATACAGTCAACCCGCTCACGGATTACCGTCCGCCCGCGGTCAAGGCGAGCCGCTAACAGGCCGGGTCAGTCCGCCCGCGGGGGCAGTCTTCGAACATGTCGTGATGGGAGACGATAAAGACCAGCTATTACTCGCCAGCGATGCCGGTTATGGATTTGTCGGTAAAATAGCCGATCTTCAATCAAAAAACCGGGCAGGCAAGGCAATCATCAGCCTGCCCAAGGGCGCGAAGGTCGTGCCGCCGGTAATACTGCCGAAAAAGCAAAACCTGCATATTGTCGCCGTGTCCAATGAAGGCCGGATGCTGGTCTTCCCGGTCAACGATTTACCTCAGCTTGCCAAAGGCAAGGGCAATAAAATCATCAGCATACCTTCAGGACGATTGCAGTCGCGGGAGGAATGGATGGCGCTCATTACGCTAATGAGCTCTTCCGATACCTTAATCATTCATGCCGGCAAGCGATTCCTTAAACTCAGCTTCAACGATCTCGCCCATTATCTTGGCGAAAGAGGCCGGCGCGGCCACAAACTGCCCAGAGGATTGCAGCGAGTCGATAAGTTGGAAGTCGTTGGCAGCAGCGATTCGGAAGGCTCAGAAAACTGAGTTTGGTTTAACCTTTAGTCAATGACAGGCACTCAAGTGAAAGAAATTCTTCTGATCAATGTTTCAGGCTTTGACAAACCCGGCCTTACTTCATCGATCACCCAGATCATGGCCGAGTACCAACTTGAGATTTTGGACATCGGTCAGGCCGTCATACACGACTATCTGACCTGGGGCATTCTTGTCGGTATTCCCGAAAACCAGGAGTCTGCGGCCGTCCTTAAGGAACTGCTCTTCCGTATGCACGAGCTAAAACTCGAAGTGCAGTTTAAACCCATCAGCGCGGCGGAATACGACGAATGGGTACGCGGCAAAGGCAAGGAACGCTATATCGTCACCCTATTGGCCCGGCAGATTACACCCGCACAAATCGCCCGCGTCTCCGGCATCACCGCCGCCAACGGCCTTAATATCGATAATATTTCCCGACTTTCCAGCCGCAGGGCGCTATCCGAAGATTCAGCCAATAGCCAAGCCTGCGTGGAATTTTCCGTTCGTGGCAATCCGCAGGATATCGACCTGCTTAAAGTGGAGTTCCTAAAAGTCTCCAATGAAATGAATGTCGACATCGCCTTTCAGCGGGACGATATCTTTCGCCGCAATCGTCGTCTTGTCGCCTTCGACATGGACTCCACCTTGATCGAAGCGGAAGTGATTGACGAACTGGCCAAAGAGGCAGGCGTGGGCGATCAGGTGGCAGCGATTACCGAAAGCGCCATGCGGGGGGAACTGGACTTTTCGCAGAGTTTTCAGAAACGGGTCGGATTACTTAAGGGCCTGCCGGAAGCCGTGCTTGAACGGGTTTCCTCGCGCCTGGTGATGACCGAAGGAGCAGAAAAACTTATCCGCAATCTTAAAATGCTGGGCTATAAAACAGCAATCTTATCAGGTGGTTTTACCTATTTTGCCAGCCACTTACAAAACAAGTTAGGAATCGACTATATCTATGCCAACAACCTGGATATACAGGATGGCAAAGTGACCGGTGAGGTTACCGGTACCATCGTGGATGGCAAACGCAAGGCGGAATTACTCCATGAAATCGCAGCCAAAGAAGGCATTCAGTTACAACAGGTGATTGCCGTGGGAGACGGAGCAAATGATTTACCTATGCTCAGCGCGGCGGGTCTCGGCATTGCTTTTCGGGCAAAACCCATGGTCAAAGAAACGGCAAAGCATGCGATTTCCAATCTGGGATTGGATAGTATTTTGTTTCTTCTCGGCTTTCGCGAAAGCGATACGGCATTGCTGGTTCAGGGTTAGCGGCGGGGCGGGATGCTGGGATAAAGCGCAACCTTTAATTGGGCTGCGCTTTTAGTCGGTAAGATGTCTTTTGGAAGATATCACCGCAGCGATTCACCTTTAAGCAACTTCTTAAGGTCTTTACGTTCGATACCCATGTCTTCCAGCATGCGATCTGACAGACGTCTCAGGTGATAGTATTCTTCCCAAGCTTTTGTTCGATTGAAAATATTGTTTATTACTTTTGCCATGATTTTTTCCTCTCTGTTAGTTTATGGTGCCATTATAGTGAGAGGAGCAAATTTGGAATATCCGTAATTTTACTACATTATTACTAATTAACGCTAAATTAGAGCTTTATAAGGTCAAAATATAAATAATATTACCTATATTCATTCAATATAGAACCCAACCCTTCGGGCGGCTAGTGGTGTTTAAAAAGGCCTGGCGAGCCTAGCCTTTTCAACGGATAGTTCCTGAGCGCCTAATTACCTTTCACCTGAGGGGTAACTCCCTTAAAATCTCGAACTATTGGGATTTAAAGAGTGGTCGGCTGTTTAAGTAGCAAGGATTGATCTAACCAGCGCAACAGCTTTACATTCTCATACTACAATTCAGTCATCGGAAAAAACTAAGCCCTGGTAGCGGCAAAAACTTCTATCCGGCAGAAGTCACGGACCTAGGGCAATGAGATGGTAATCAGCGTGGTCAGTTCTAGACAAAAAGAGTTATCTGCGAGCCAACAACTGCTCATCGATAAGATATCCCAACTCGCCCCCTACGATTTTGGCGAACGAGATGCCACTTATGCAGGTCCCACTGAACCGGAGTCACTGCTAGACGCCATTGCGAACCAGTTGAAAATAAATCCAGATTCGATTGACGATATTGCCACGGCGGACATTCATACCGTTTCAAAACTGTTTGACGAATTATTCACTAAAAAGAACTTAAACCTGCAAATGCGGTGGCTGCTTGCCCATCTTCGCATTCCTTTATTGAGAGTAGCAGTTGAGACAACAGATTTCCTGCAGTCGCCGACCAATGCATTGGCGCTGCTCAATAGCCTGGTGCGCTCTAGTGTTACCTGGACTCCTACGGCAAACAAGCAGCGCGATTCCCTATACAATAAAATTTGTGCGGTGATAGAAACACTTTCCAGGAAAAACAGTGAATCAGACTTCACAAACTGCTATGCAGATTTTGAACTGTTTATTAAAGCTGAAGACCGGCGGGCGAAACTCATCGAAGAACGAATAGTCAGCGCTGAGCAGGCAGATTCCAAAAAGGCTGAAGCGGTAAAGGTAGCGAATCAGCACATCAGCAACAAATTTCTCGGATTGAATTTGCCAAGCATAGTCAACACCTTCCTGGCGACAACTTGGAATCATGTTTTGTTCTTCATTTATAACAAAGAACCATCCAAGGATTCCGCCGACTGGGAATGGGCGACAATCCTGGAGGACGAACTACTTTCCTTTGCAGGTCTGCATGACAATGACCGTGGTAATTTCCTCCAGCAACTCGAAGAGCAATTAACCGCCGTCGGCATCGATCAAAGGCAGGCAGAGCATTGGATCAAGAAGCTGGAACCTGAACTCAAAAAAATCCAATACCCCGCGCCAGAACCAAGCAGGAAACCTGAAAAACCTGCTTCTTTAAGTCAGCAACCGAAACCACAAAAACCTGGGTTGAATTACATGACCCATTCCAGCGAAATGCAACCTGCGGATTATTCTCAAGGTGGCCAGCCTACAACCGCAGGTAACTTAGATGACAAGAATTCCATATTAAACGATCACTCCTTCGACCATGCCGCGTTAGCAGAAAAGATAGACCACCTTAGAATGGGATCATGGGTTCGCTACACGGAACAAGGCGTCGAAACCAAACTGCGCGTCGCCGCCATACTGAAACACACGGACACCTGGGTTTTCGTCAACAGAAACGGCTCGAAAGCAGGCTCTTTTAACCGTCAGCAACTATTGGAAATGCTGGTATCGGAGCAAATGGTCCTTATTGAAGATGCAACGCATTTTGACAATACGTTGGAGTCTGTAATTAGTAATCTTCGGCGGTTTTAGGTGTAGTTGGTATCCATAACTATAACAACTGCTTCCTCAAATCCGGGTTTCGGATATCGGATATCCCTTAGATCCAGAAAAAGCCGAATCCCAACTAAACTTCAACCATCTTTCGTTTTAACAGAAAATCCCGTCGTCAGTTCTCTGACTTAAACTAATTCTAATCCGATAAGGAATAATCAAGAGATTCAAATAAACAACCATCAGTTCTTTTAATTCACCCGTTTATGCACCTTTAATCTAAAAACACTCTTGCAATAATCTGTGACTACTTTATGATCCTTTCCCCATCATCTACGGCCCCGACTCATTAGGAAGGGTCTACGCTAATCAGCAAGTTTACAGGAGACATTTGGAAGTGCTTTATCAACAAACAAACGAGTTTCGATAGCGCCTTTCAAGTGTTTTGGCTTGAGAGGCAAAGCGAGTGCCTTTCGAGTCAGGAATCCCGACGAAGCCCTGACCGATTAATCTGTCAGGGCTTTTTCGTTTCCGGTTATGGAAGCAACCCTATCTCTTTTTAAAGGCACTCAAACGGCCCGTTAGGGCATAGCGATTTGGTCGCACCCAGATCAGGGTGTCGTGCGCCTGTGAATCCATATTAACTAGAGCGCAACGCTCTAGACAGACCGCGCCGGCCGATCGCCAACAGTAGGTTTTAGTCATGCCAGTTTACATAGAATTAAATAAATCGAGAGATAACGGCAGCAGCCCGGTAAAGATCTATACAGCCGATATCGATTACCGCGCCTTGGCGCAGCTTAAGAGTCTGGCGCAGTTGCCAATTATCCATTCGCACATAGCGGCGATGCCGGATGTGCACGTGGGTATTGGGGCGACTGTCGGTTCAGTTATTCCCACCAAATCCGCCATCATACCTGCCGCGGTAGGAGTGGATATCGGGTGTGGGATGAATGCAGTGAGATTATCGCTGAAAAGCAATCAATTACCGGATAGTCTCAGGTCGCTTCGCGGTGAAATAGAGCGGGCAGTTCCAGTGGGAAATGCGGCACATAAATTGATTTCTGCAAGACATTCGGCAGCCAAGGAACTTGCTAAAGGTGCTGATCAATTGCTGGACAAGCATGTAAAACTGAACAAGATGCTGCGCCGGCCAAGAGATACCTGGCTTCGCCAACTGGGTACATTGGGTAGCGGCAATCACTTTATTGAGATCTGTATCGATCAGCATCAGGACGTGTGGATCATGCTGCATTCCGGGAGCCGCGGAATAGGCAATGCCCTTGGACGTTACTTTATCGAGCTTGCTAGAAAAGACATGGCCCGGCATCAAGCAAATTTGCCCGATAAGAATCTGGCCTATTTTCAGGAAGGCAGCCGGCATTTCAGTGACTACGTTGACGCCGTAAACTGGGCGCAGGATTACGCGCGGGTCAATCGCCAGGAGATGCTTAATCTGGTGTTGCGTGCAATTGCCCCGCATCTGCCGGAGTTCACACTGACTTGCGAGGCCATTAATTGCCATCACAACTATGTGCAAAAAGAACAGCACTATGGTGCGGATGTCTACGTTACCCGCAAGGGCGCCATAAGCGCCAGGGACGGTCAGTTAGGGATTATCCCCGGCAGTATGGGGGCTAAATCCTACATTGTGAAAGGCAAAGGTAATCCGGAATCCTTCTGTTCCTGCTCCCATGGCGCCGGAAGAAAGATGAGTCGCGCTGCAGCTGTACAGAAGTTCAGCCGTCAGGATCTGGTTACCCAAACTAACGGTGTTGAATGCAGAAAAGACAAGGGAGTACTGGATGAAATCCCCGGTGCCTACAAGGACATCGATCAAGTCATGGAACACCAAAGAGGTTTGGTAGAGGTCGAACACGAACTTAAACAGGTGCTTTGCGTAAAAGGATAAACGCCACCATGCAATTTGGAGATGTTAATGAGTAAAGAAAAATTAGCAGCCGAAATACAGTTTGATCTTGTTAACAGGTTGATTCGCCATATTCAACACAGGTTTAAGAACAATGAAGCTACATTTAGTACAAGAGGTGCTGGCATGTCTGCCTAAGGAACGCACGTTATTCTGGTATTACCGAGATCGATATGCGGTGTATCTGCTGGAAAAAGAACTGGGGCGTATTCCTCAAACAGTCAGCGAGCTGAAGCGCGGCAGATTTTCCAAACTTGTGAACAAACCGGTTTGCCAACCCGTCATTAGCCGGGCAGGAAATCGTCCACTGTGCTCCGCTGAGTTTGCCAATCTATGGCCAACGATGGTGACGCCCTTTGTATTGACCGTCGATAAATGGGGAGGGAGCGATTTTCACTGGAATCAAACCTCCACGCCAGGCTGGAATCTGGTGTTACATATGAACTTCAGTAACCAGCATGACCATCATTATCGGTGTTCACTAGGAAAGGATTTTGATCATTTCAAATTTTTCAGTCACCCGATTCACGCAGGCAGACGCAATACACTAGGGTGGGCAAGAATAGATCTTTGCTTTGATGAGGGCGTGGCATTGATTGAGGAAATTCAAACTGATTGGCTGCGTGAGGCTAAAGAGGCCTTTAGTGACGCACTTCAGGCGAAAAAGTCGAAACAAGGCAGTTTTCGAGTTTGGGGATGTGAAGTCGATACTAACGGTATGCTGTATTACTACCGAAAAGTACTAATGCCTTATTTGAAAGTCTGGTCCGAGGCAATGCTTACGGCGACACTGAATTTCATCCGCGATGAATTGGGATTTGGCACCATCTTCTACCATCAGTATGAGACAGGCAAAGCACTTAAACATATAGAAGGTAGCGGACCGCCAAAATCGCTTTACACAGATCTGCCGAAAAAATTCTGTTTCCGCACAACGGAAAAGGGACCACAGTTTGTGGTCAAACACAAAGAGGTAAAAAGACTATGGAAAAAACTGAAAAAACCATCATGGTTTGTACTCGAAATTTAGGCTCGACAGAGACAACAACCACATGTCAACAAAGATTAGGAAAACACTATGAAAGTTTCATTTAAACCACGCAACCATCACGCGCTAAACCCGCTCATGCGGAAAGGAGGCGTACATGAGAAATCCAATAGCGCCAAACGCACAGCGGCAAAGCGTCAACTTCGAAAAGAGTCCCGGGAGTTCTCCCGGGACGACTCTCCATTTTATCTTCCTTGTAATACCTTCCTATTCTTATGGGCTTCGTTCTAGTTTGTACAATTCAACTTATTTATAGTTTACGTATTCTACTAACCTCTCCTTCCGGCAGTTGCAACCATTCCAAAAAGGCCTGGTGCTGCTGGGGGTAGCGCTTCTCGAACTCCTGATGCCATTGCGTCATCTTTGCTTCAGTCAGACCGATCACTTGAAACAACTCCACCCACTGGTCTTTTGTCATGCTGGATACTTGCATCTTTTAACTCCTTCATTGGTTTAACAACGGCTGTCCCATGCAACCGCCGAAACGGACTCTAAAGTGTGCAGTTATCGTCAGGTCAATGACTTTTTATCACCCTCTATAATTCTGATGGAACTGATAAGAAATTCGATTTGAGATCAACGGTATTTCCGCCGAATCCACTCTGTATTTTGCGGAACACACCAAGGGTCAGGGATTTGGCAGCGCACTCTATGGCAGATTGATTGCAGCCGTTCGGGAGCGCGGGTTTCATTCGACCATTGGCGGTATCGCCTTACCCAATCCGGCTAGTGTGGCTCTGCACGAAAAACTGGGTATGGAAAAAGTGGCGCACTTCGCCCAAGTAGGAAATAAATTCAATCAATGGATCGATGTCGGGTACTGGCAGCTCATACTAGTTAAAAACTAATCGGAATATAGTGATCTGCCAGCAAAGCGACAAACAGCAACATCAAATAGGTGATGGAAAACTTAAAGGTCTTAATGGCCGAATGCGGACGTGAATCCCGCCACATCGCGATGGCCCAATCGATAAAGCGTAAACCTAACGCGACGGCGGAAATCAAATAAATCCATCCGCTCATGCCACTGATAAATGGCAGCAGGGTTACAGCAAATAGCATAAAGGTATAGAGCAGAATATGTAGTTTGGTATAGCGCTCGCCGTGCGTTACCGGCAGCATGGGAATTTCAGCTTTGGCATATTCTTCCTTACGGTGCACCGCCAGTGCCCAAAAATGCGGCGGTGTCCAGGCGAAAATAATTAACACCAGAAGCAATGCATGGCCGTCAATGCTGTTGGTTACCGCTGTCCATCCAAGAAGCGGCGGTGCCGCACCGGCCAAACCGCCCAATACAATATTTTGCGGTGTAGCGCGTTTCAAGAACAGCGTATAAATTACAGCATAGCCGATCAATGACGCCAAGGTCAGCCAGGCAGTCAGTGGATTGACCAACCAGCTCAACAGCACCATTCCAACGATCGCCAAAACAAAGGCAAACAGTAACGCATGCAACGGCTCTACCCGTCCCTGAACAATGGGGCGTTTACGGGTTCTCGCCATCACCGCATCAATTCGTTGGTCGACGATATGATTGATGGCAGCGGCGGAACCCGCCATCAGTGCAATACCGAGGTTCCCCCAAAGCAGGGCATTCCAGGGTATTCCGGACTCTGTCGCCAATAACATACCGACCACGGCAGTCAGCATCATGAGCGCGACCACCCGTGGTTTACAAAGTTCCAGGTAATCTTTCCAACTTGCTTTCTCTACCGAGATAAGGGCTGCTTTCATTATTGTTTTTCTCCCGTATCGATCTGTTTGGATGTCCAGATTACATAAGCCAGACACACCAGTCCTCCTAGCAGGAAGGCCGTGAAAATATTGTGAGCTACCGCAATGCTAAGAGATACCGGGGCTATCACATTGGTAATCCCCAAGCCAATTTGCAGCGCCAGCAACAAGCCGACACCAGCCACCAATGGTCTTACTATAGTCGATTTTCCCGCTTACCATAATGCAAAAAGCAAACCGGTACGGCTAGAGCGTTTACTCTAACCAATCTTGGATACTTTTAGAAGTCGCTTTAAGTCGTCAAGCAAATCCCGTCCTTCCTGCCGCCAACCGTAGTGCATCATAATATTGCCAAGGGGATCCATAAGCAGCAAATCATAGCTTTCCAGCAGCACATCGTGTTCAGCAACCGTTTCAATCATCCGGTTCACCTGTTCTTGGGAGACATCCTGAATCACTAATCCGGGGTGCTCGGGAAGCAGACTTTGCAATCCGGAATCCTGATGGGTAGTGACCAGCAGCCGGCTAACCCGTTCCGCATTCTTGCCAAGGGCGATATTAACCTGCCTGGAAATATACAACGCCTGCTGACAGGCAGCTTCGCAAGGACTGTCTCCCACGACTAAAATCAACCATTTGTGGTTTCCGTCCAGTTGTTGGAAAGTCGCTTCCTGTTGCTGCAGCGGATGCACGCCAAGCAAGTCTTCAGAGACCGGGGGAATAATCAAATGGCCTTTGTTGGTGGTGCTTGAAGGAACACCGACATTGCCAAAATACATCACCGCCGCAATAATGACCGGCGCGGCGGAAAGCATGATGATAACTATCAGCTTCATGCGGCCACTGCCAGGAGCCGGTTCTACTCGTTCTTGCCCTAAATCTTCCATCTTATGCTGTCAACAATCCTACTTTTAAATATGTTTTTGAGCTGCCTACGATAAACGTAAACCAGCAATATCACCAGGGTAACGGCCATGGCGAACCATTGCACCGCATAACCCCAATGTTTTTCCGGTCCCACCACGACCGGTTGCCAGACCACCTGATAATGTCCGGCCTGATCCTGATCTAGCCGCATGATCCATGGGGATAATGCAATCTGATGCTTCTGGGCAATCTCCTCGGTTATCAGTTCCTGCACCCTAAAGGGGCTGGTGTTCACCGGTTCATTGCCGATATCCAATGGGTTTTGCATCGGCAAATCCAAACTGCCGCTAAGCCTCAACAGCCCCTCCGGGGTGTTGATTTCAGGGAGAATATCACGGTTGAGGTTGCCGGCAATCCAGCCTCGGTCAACCAGCATGCAACGTTGCCCCAAACAAAAGGGGGTGACAACGCGATAACCGAATCTACCCCTAAATGTCTGGTTGTCCACCAGCCAGTCTGCATTTTGCAGGTAGCTTCCCTCCAATTGGGCCTTTCTGTATCTGTCTGCGCCGGCATTTAACTGCTCCCATTCCAGAGGCTGGCTGCGCAGCGTCTCAGCCACTGCATCCAGCGCCTGTTGTTTGTGTTCCGCACGCTGCAGTTGCCAGATACCCATTCCCACCAGCAGGGGCAACAGGCAAATGCCCAACAACAATAACTTCATAGCACCGATTTACCCCAGGATGCGGTATTTAACCAGGCCATGGCATGAACAAACTGGTATAGTTCGAGTAGTTACCAATAGAACCTTCCGCAGAGTTAAATACAAAAAGAACATATGTTATGAAAATCGTTGTCGGTTTGCTCCTACTCGGAGCGGTCATTAGTTTATTTAGCGGCCTGTTTTTTATGGTTAAGGATGACAGTTCGAGCACCCGCACCGTCAAAGCGCTATCTTTTCGTGTCGGCTTTTCGGTAGCAATTGTCATCCTGGTGCTAATCCTTGTAGTCACGGATCAATTGACCCTGAACCCCTCCCCCTATTAATCTCGCTAAAACGACAAAAAAGGCCGGTGCAACCGGCCTCAATAACCTATGGCTTAGACCCGCTACATGATATAGACGAATACGAACAGGCATACCCACACAACATCCACGAAATGCCAGTACCAGGCGGCGGCCTCAAACCCGAAGTGTTCCTTCCCTGAGAAATGGCCG
Organism: Hahella sp.; assembly: GCA_028280065.1. Classification (GTDB taxonomy): domain Bacteria; phylum Pseudomonadota; class Gammaproteobacteria; order Pseudomonadales; family Oleiphilaceae; genus Hahella. The sequence continues at coordinate 29,561 of JANQMN010000103.1, read as the reverse complement.
CGACGATAACGCATTAAAATGACAAACAGGATGATAGCTCCCAGGGTTACATGCGCACCGTGGAAACCGGTCAGCATAAAGAAAGTAGTGCCGTAGATACCTGAAGCAAGGGTCAAATCCAGATCCCGGTAAGCGTGAATATACTCATAGATCTGGAAACCCATGAAGATAGCACCCAGGGCGATTGTCGCCGCCAACCACTTTATCACTTTAGGTCTGTTATCAACCTTGATCGCATGATGGGCAATGGTGATGGTGACACTGGAAGCCAGCAGCAACATCGTGTTAAGCAACGGAATCTGCCAGGGGCTGATCACTTCTTTGGGACCGGGGTAAAGACTCGGATCCGGATTGGTCAGCAGCGGCCAAGCACTTTGAAACTCGGGCCAAAGCAGCACATTCGACGCCCCGTCCCCTTCGCCTGCCAACCAAGGAACGGCCAAAAAGCGCGCATAGAACAGTGCACCAAAAAATGCTGCAAAAAACATTATTTCACTGAAAATGAACCAACTCATTCCCCAGCGGAAGGAACGGTCCATCTGAGCGCTGTATAGCCCGGCCATGCTTTCCTGGGCAACATTGCCAAACCAGCCAAACAGCATATAGACCATAATGACAAAGCCGATGCCGAACATCCACCAGCCGAAACTGGGATCCGCTCCCGCGCTATTGGCGATCAGAACCTTGCCGAGCCCCAGCAGGGTCAGAAAAAGTCCGATGCTCGCGATAATGGGCCACTTGCTTTGTTCCGGTACGTAATAACTCTGCTGAGCCGCCATGTTAAGTCCTCAATTTTCGTTGTTGTTATTGTTCCGTTAAAAACCGATTACTTCACCGTCGGGGGTTCACTGAAGGTATGATAAGGAGCCGGAGAAGGCAATGTCCATTCCAGTCCGTCAGCGCCTTCCCATACTTGAGCCGATGCCTTTTTACCACCCCGAATACACTTGATCACGATGAACAGGAACAGCAACTGGGTAGTGCCGAACAGGAACGCCCCCATACTGGCAATCTGATTAAAATCAGCAAACTGCAGTGCATAATCAGGAATCCGTCGCGGCATGCCCGCCAAGCCGACAAAATGCATCGGGAAGAAGGTCAGGTTCAGGCCGATAAAGGATAGCCAGAAATGTGCCTTGCCGAGGAGCTCGTCATACATATAGCCGGTCCACTTGGGCAGCCAGTAATAAGCTGCGGCAAAAATCGAGAAAATAGCGCCAGGCACCAGAACATAGTGGAAGTGCGCGACGACAAAGTAGGTGTCATGATATTGAAAATCCACTGGTGCGATAGACAACATCAAACCCGAGAAACCACCAATGGTGAACAGGATAACGAACGCGATGGCAAACAGCATCGGTGTTTCAAAGGTCAGCGATCCCCTGAACATGGTGGCCACCCAGTTAAACACTTTGACCCCGGTCGGTACCGCAATCAACATGGTGGCATACATGAAAAACAATTGCGCCGCCAGGGGAAGGCCCACGGTAAACATATGGTGGGCCCAGACGATGAAAGACAGGATCGCAATCGACGCGGTTGCGTAGACCATCGACGGATAGCCAAACAATGGCTTCCGACTGAAGGTAGGGATAATCTGCGAGGCCACGCCGAAGGCAGGCAATATCATGATATAGACTTCAGGATGGCCGAAGAACCAGAATATATGCTGGAATAATACCGGATCGCCACCGCCTGCGGCGTCGAAGAATGCGGTTCCGAAGTGGATATCCATCAGCATCATGGTCACCGCGCCGGCCAGAACCGGCATTACCGCGATCAGCAGAAAGGCTGTGATCAGCCAGGTCCAAACGAACAGCGGCATCTTCATCAGAGTCATACCAGGTGCCCGCATGTTAAGGATGGTGGCAATCACGTTAATCGCGCCCATAATGGAGGAAATCCCCATCATATGCACCGCCAGAATAAAGAAGGTGACGCTGGGAGGCGCGTAGGTAGTGGACAAGGGCGCGTAAAAAGTCCAGCCGAAATTGGGGGCACCGCCTTCCATGAACAGGGTCGAGAGCAGGAGTCCGAAGGCAAAGGGTAGAATCCAGAAGCTCCAGTTATTCATTCTTGGCAGCGCCATATCCGGCGCTCCTACCATGATCGGAATCAGCCAGTTCGCCAGTCCGACAAAGGCCGGCATAACCGCACCGAAGACCATGATCAGACCGTGCATGGTAGTCATCTGGTTAAAGAAGTTGGGATCGACGATCTGCATGCCGGGCTCGAACAGCTCGGCACGAATTACCAGCGCCATCGAGCCGCCAACCAAAAACATAATGAAACTGAACCAAAGATACATAGAGCCGATATCTTTGTGGTTCGTGGTATAAAGCCAGCGGGTAAAGCCCTTGGCAGGTCCGTGATGACCGTGGTCATGCGCGTGACTATCTACAACAGCACTCATTAACCCACTCCTCTGTTAGATTTTTGTTTGAATGAGGATTTCATAGCTTTATTGCCCCTTCCGTTCGGCGACCATCTTCGGCGTCGCCATATCACCTACGTTGTTGCCCCAGGCATTTCGTTCGTAGGTGGTGACCGCGGCGATATCGACCTCGCTCAACTGATCGGCGAAGGCTTGCATGGATGTGCCTTTAACGCCATTCAAAATCATATCGATGTGGCCTTCCATGGGCCCGAGTGCGACCGGGCTGTCTTTCAATGCCGGGAACGCTGGTGGCAGTCCCAGACCATTCGCCTGGTGACAGGCAACACAGGCTCTTTGATAAACCTGTTCGCCTCGCGCCATCAGTTCTTCCATGGTCCATTCTTTGTTGTTGAGCTCAAATTCCTGGCGTGCCAGTTCCTGCTTGGCCAGCACCCATTCCTGGTATTCATTTTCAGACACCGCTTTTACGACCACCGGCATGAAAGCATGGTCCTTTCCGCAAAGCTCGGCGCACTGTCCGCGATAGATGCCCGGTTCGTTTACCCGGGTCCAGCTTTCGTTAACGGTACCGGGGATCGCATCCCGTTTAACCGCCAACGCAGGCACCCACCAGGAATGAATAACATCGGCGGCTGTTACCAGAAACTTGACTTTCTTGCCAACCGGGATCACCACTGGCTCGTCCACCTCAAGCAGGTAGTGCTCGCCCTTTTCATCGAAGTTATAGATTTGCTCTTGGGTGGTGGACATGTTACTGAAAAAACTAACTTTTTCGTTGAGGTATTCATACTTCCACTTCCACTGATAGCCGGTAATCAGGATTTCAATGTCGGCGTCGGAGGTATCGTACATCTTAATCAAGGTGCCGGTCGCAGGAATTGCCATCCCGATTAAAATGGCAAACGGGATGATCGTCCAGATGACTTCCACAGTGGTGCTTTCGTGGAACTGGGCGGGTACGGCGCCTTTACTCTTACGATGGGCGAAGATGGAGTAGAACATAACGCCAAATACGACCACGCCGATAACCACGCATATCCAAAAGATAATCATATGCAGGTCAAAAACGGCTTGGCTTACGTCAGTCACACCGGGAGTCATATTGACCTCCCAATCCGCGAGGACGCTAGTAGGCGCGGTAAGGCACGGCAATGCCAGTGCCATCAAGTGTCTTCTTGACAACATTGTGGTGTCTCCACAGCGTAGTTTTTATTGTTACTGCCAGACACTTCCCAATAAGAATTACAACCAGGAAGTCGATGCAAGGTGCAGGGGGCAGTATAGTCATTTTTACGTAGTGCTGGCAAATGTTAGACCGAAGATTAACCTAATCAGGTAGATTGTTGATTTTATGAACAAAAATCCCAAATAACAGAGACCGGCCGCACTAAATGCAGGCAAAATATTAAAATACCGCACAATTTTGGGTCGCAGGTATTCAGGGATAGGCAAAGTGGCGACTCCTCCACAAAAAAAAGGCCGGCTTCCAGATTAGCCTCGACGGTGCTCCCTTCAATAACGGCTACATGCGAACGATAAGGCATGAATGATGCCACTCAGGGTAGAAGATCAGGCATTATTTTCACCTGAACGGTACGGACCAGTTGTATACGCACGATTTAGTTACAACAACGCCTGGTTAAATAACAAATAGAACTACGCAGCTTTTTCCGCCCTCTACTAAACTGATTCAGATACAGCGCGATGTTTGTTCAGTAGCGGTGAATCAGCGCGAGAAGACCGTTACACTTGGACCTGCTAATTGGCACCGGCTTCGGCCAGGGACACGCACTGCAAAGGCAATACGCAAGGCGGGTCGGTAATTCAGTGAAGGCGAATGGTTAGCGATGACACTCGATGCAGTGTACGAGATCATCCAGCAAGTTAGTGCAGCGGAACTCAAATCTCAACAATATGCCAGATGGCTGGCGTCGCAGCTTGATTCGCTGCATCGGGTAATCTCGTTGCAGGGAATGGACCCCGTCAGCGACCTCCGTAAATTCGTTCTGGAATATGTGAGCCTGGCGCCGAGAATTGTGGAATGTGTTGCCGACTGCGCCGAACAATGCCAACGTAAGCTGCTCTTCCAACCATTTATCGACATTTCCGTAGAGTATTTCGTCCACCCTTCTGTCCAGGTTTTACAACACACGGGTTTGGATGGGCTGTTGGTACGCGCCTACCAATCCCACCGCCTAATAGAAGAACTCTACGAAAATAATATGAGTTTGCGGGACAGCCCGATTTGCGAACTGCGCGCCACCCAGGCCAATTTACTGGCCCACTACTTAATTGGCGAACCTTTCGCCAATGAAATCGATCAGGCGACCCATGTAACTTTCCGAAATCTCGTCAGCATGCCCGATTACTATCATCTGGATCTCGCCATTTATCTGGCCCATACCAATGACCACAAATGGCAACCCTTGAACATGGCTTGGTTAGCATTGCTGGATAACCACAATATTCAAATGAGTTTTTCATTGGGTTATTCCTGTTGAGGCGCCAGTTACTATCACGCAGTGGAAAATCGCACCGGTTCAGCCATTTTAAATACGATCGATTGAATGTTCGGGCAGGGAGGCTCGAATAAGTCCCATGCTAGCCGGGTGAATCCTTAGTATTTTTTCCCCGGACATTTTTATAAAACTTCAACGGCTGCGCTTTCACCGGTTGAGAACGCTTCTTGGTTACCCTGGTTTCCAGTTCAGCGGCGGCTTCGGGTTCGACCAGTTTTTCGTGGAAACCGCAATCGATACATTCCCGCACCGACCTTTGACTACTATCGACGTAGCTGACAATCCGGTCCATTACCCCGCACCTTGGGCAGACCGCACCGGCAATGAAGCGCTTAACGGGTTTATGCTCCGGGCTCATCTGCTGTCTCCTGGTCGAACCGTAGATGCGGACTAAACAATGCCGTTGTGCCTGAGTAGGGCATCTGTTTGCGGCGGGCGACCGCGAAACTCCACGAACAGTTCCATGGGTTCTCTACTGCCGCCCTTTTCCAGGATGCAATGGAGAAATTCCCGACCGGTTTCGGGGTTAAACACGCCGGTTTCTTCAAACTTTGAAAAGGCATCCGCCGCCAAGACTTCCGCCCACTTGTAGCTGTAGTAGCCGGCGGCATAACCACCGGCAAAGATGTGACTGAAACTATGCTGGAAACGATTGAAGGCCGGTGGCTGAACCACGGCAACCTTGTTCCGGACCTGATCCAGAATTTCCTGGATAGAAAAGCCGTCCGGTTGATACTCGTGGTGCAAGCGGAAATCAAATAGCGCGAATTCCAGTTGCCTGACCATCATCATCGCCGACTGAAAGTTTTTTGCCGCCAGCATCTTTTCCAACAGTTCATGGGGCAGGGGCTCTTGGGTTTGATAGTGCGCCGATATCAGCCGGATACCCTCCTCCTGCCAACACCAGTTTTCCAGGAACTGGCTCGGCAACTCGACGGCATCCCAAGCTACGCCGTTGATCCCGGACACATCGTTGCAGTCGACCTTGGTCAACATGTGATGCAGCGCGTGACCGAACTCATGGAACAAAGTGGTGACTTCGTTGTGGGTTAACAGAGCGGGATGCTCTTCCGTCGCCGAAGCAAAATTGCAGGTAATAAAGGCTATCGGTTTCTGGATACGGCCGTCATCGAGCTTGCGCCGAACCGAGTAGTCCGCCATCCAGGCTCCGCCACGTTTGTTTTCCCGGGCAAACAGATCCATAAAAATGCCCGCAATACTTTTGCCGCCACGCTCGACCTCAAAATAGCGAATGTCCTCATGGTATCGGTTGACATCAGTAACAGCTTTCAAGGTGACGCCAAACAATCGTTCGACAACGGCAAACATACCATTGACCACTTTTTCAACCGGGAAATAAGGCTTTAACTCTTCCTGGGAAATGGCATATCTTTCCTGTTTAAGCTTCTCTGAATAAAAACTGACATCCCAGGCCTCTAGCGATTCCAGACCTTGCTCCTTGGCGAATTCCCGAAGCTCCTGCATTTCCTTCTCTGCCCGCGGTTTGGACTTTTCGGCTAGATCGTTCAGGAAACCTAATACTTCTTCCGGAGAACCCGCCATTTTTGTCGCCAGGGAGTAATCCGCGTAAGTAGTGAAGCCGAGCAGTTTGGATTTCTCCAACCGCAGTTGGAGAATTTCCTCCATTAACCAGGAGTTGTCATAGCGTCCGGCATGCGGCCCTTGATCTGACGCACGGGTGCTAAATGCTTCATACACCTCCTTCCGCAATTCCCGGTTCTCGGCGAAGGTCATGACCGCGTAATAACTGGGGAAATCCAGGGTAACTACATAACCTTCTTTGTTTCGAACCTTGGCGGCCTGTTTTGCTCCGGCCAATGCCGTCTTCGGCAGTCCCGCCAATCCTTCGGCAGATGCAAAATGCTTGGTCCAGGCTTGAGTGGCATCCAGCACGTTGTCGCTGAACTCACTGGTAATTTCCGCCAACCGCTGAGAAATTTCCTTGTAGCGCGCCTTTTTATCATCGGCAAGGTCCACGCCCGCCAGATGAAAATCCCTCAGCGTATTGCTTATCGATTTTTGCTGAGCTTCGGTCAAACCGGGGAATTCCGAAGAAGTCTTGATGCTGGCAAAGGCATCATAGAGATTGCGGTTCTGGCCAATTTCCGTCGAGTACTTAGAAAGCTCGGGTAACGATGCATTGTAAGCCTGACGCAGCGCTTCATTATTGCGCACACTATTTAAGTGGCTAATCGGCGACCAATATTTGTTGAGCTGATCGGCCATGTTGTCCATGGGTTGCGCCACGGACGACCAACTGGGATTTTCGGCCTTTACCAAAGCGGTGATCAGGCTGCGGTGTTCGTCAAGCATGGTCTGAAGATCTTTTTGGATCTGTTCGGGATGAATGGAAGAAAAATTGGGTAATGCAGGAGTAATCAATACTTCTTGGCTCATGAAATTAGTCCGCTTGTCGTTTACCGAGGTCCAATAGCCTTGCTGGCTTGTCGTCCGTTTTAGGGAGAAATGATAATTAATGGCAAATGGGGTCACTGTATGTTCTATTCAAGCCTTGTTACCAAATACCGGCGTGCTATTCTTGCCCGGTGTTTTGGCGCTTCCCGGTACGGCTCACGGAAGCGCGTCAAAATCAATCGCCTAAACGCTTGATTTAAAAAACGCATTTGGTTCGGATTCCGCGAAACGGTCACTTCGCCGAACGTGAGGTACCGAGGCGAGACACTAGCAGATTATTTAAAGGATCTTACTGCCCATGAGTATACGCACTCTGCAAGGCCACAGGCCAATCGTTGGTAACCGGGTAATGCTGGACCCGACGGCGGTCATTATCGGCGACGTCAAAATCGGCGACGATAGCTCCATCTGGCCGCTGGTCGTGATTCGCGGCGATATGCACCGAATACGCATTGGCGCCAGGACCAGCATTCAGGACGGCAGCGTACTGCACATCACCCATTCCAGCGATTACAATCCTGGTGGCTACCCGCTAGAAATTGGCGACGATGTCACGGTAGGTCACAAAGCGCTACTCCACGGTTGCACCGTCGGTAATCAGATTCTTATCGGCATGGGTTCCACGATTATGGATGGCGCGGTTATCGAGGATCGCGTGGTAGTCGCTGCCGGTTGTCTGGTTCCGCCAAACAAACGCTTGGAAAGCGGCTTTCTTTATGTCGGCGCACCGGCCAAAAAAGCCCGGCCCCTGTCGGAAAAGGAACTGAATTACTTTACTTACGTAGCCGGCAACTATGTGAAGCTAAAAGACCGGCATCTTGAACAATGGCGTTTGGATTCCGCCCAGAAATAATCTTTCTTTTGGATCCTGATTCGGCGCTTTTCAGCGCTGTCAATCGGGCACTTCGCCCCGTGCCTGGCGAATCTCCCAGGTCGTCATGAACTCTGTCGCATCGTCACCGTGCAAGGGTTCTGCATAATAGTAGCCTTGGACATAATCACACTTGATCGACCGTGCATAATTGACCTGTTTTACGTTCTCTATCCCACTGGCCACGGTCTCTAAATTCAAGTTGTTGGCAATTTCCACAAACGACTTCAGCAGTTGTTTGGAAGCGGCATCAGACTCCCCTTTGGTTACCAGGCTACGATCAATTTTAAGTACATCAATGGGAAAGTCCTGAAGAATTCGAATCGAGGTATTTTCGGTGCCAAATTCGTCTAGGGCGATGGTAATTCCCAGTTCCTTGAGTTTTTCCAGCAAGGTAATGGCCGCCTTTTCGTCTTTTAGCAAACCGGCTTCATTAACTTCGATTTCCAACTGCCCGCCTTTAATGCCATAGACCGCCAATAAGGTCTTAAGCATGTTGTAGGTATCGCCCCTATAAATCTGCAGGGTGGAAATGTTAATGGAAACACGTACATCCGGGTAACCGTTTTCCCCCCAGTGTTTGATGTATTGACAAACATGGTCAAACACCCAGTAGCCTATTTCACAGATCAGCAGAGTCTCTTCAGCCAATGGGATAAACTGGTTCGGCATTACCGTTCCCAACTCCGGGTTTTCCCAGCGAATCAATGCTTCAAAACCGGCGATGGTCTTGTTTGCGAGTTTGATCCGCGGGTGGAACAGCAGGAAGAACTCCTGGCTATCCAAGGCCTTGCGAATTTTCTTCTCCATCGCCATGCGTTGGAAGGCAACGGCGTTCATTTCCTTGGTATAGAATTCAAAGCCGTTTTTATTGTGCTTCTTGGCTTCAAACATGGCGTAGTCGGCTTTTTTAATCAGGCTGTCCGGATCTTCGCCATCATCCGGAAAAAGCGCAATACCTAAACTCGCACCGACTTGAATCTCATGTTGCTCTAAATCAAAGGGTTTGGAAATCGAGGCCAATATGCGATTCGCAACGTGTATCACGCTGCTTTGATTGGTGACATCATGCACAAGCAGGGTGAATTCGTCACCAGCCAGCCTTGCCAGCATCCCGCTTTCGGTTTTCCCTGTTTCTTTGCGCTCCCGGGCAACAAAATCACTGCCCCGTAATAGTTTCCTAATGCGTTCTGACACCGCCTTCAACAACTGGTCGCCGACATCATGTCCCAAGGTGTCATTGATCGATTTAAATTCATCCAAATCCATATAAATCACGGCAAATTTGCTTTTCTTCCGTTTCGCATCGCTGATCAGCATTTTCAACTCTTGCTGTAAGGTGGCGCGATTGGGCAATCCGGTAAGCCGATCGTAAAATGCCAGTTTCTGCATCGATTTATGGTTGATCTCCAAGCTCTTCCGCATCGACACCAAGGCGTTTTGCAGGACCGCCATTTCATCCGAACCTTTGCCGTCCATTCCATCCAGATCGAGGTCCGCGAACTTTCCTTCGCCCATTTTACTGATATTGGACTGCAATGAGGCGACCTTACGCGACACCATGCGTTCCAAGCCGACCCACACAACAAACAACACAATGCAAATGCTGAGAAAGGAACTGACCGCCAATCCCAAGGCTAAATCGGCAATGCCGTTGGCCAGCAACTCTTGGCCTGCCGAATCCTTCAGCAAAATATAAATCCCGATTCCCTGAGCAGCGGCGAGCAGGAGGCTGACAGGGAATAGAATAAAGGCCAGGCGGTTTTTAACTTTCAATGGCTGCTCTCCAAATAAAGGTTGCTTTCTTCATGATAGTTGCTTTTCCGGGAGAACTAACACAATCCGTGAGAATATGTCTATTGGAATTCGGCCCGGAGCAGCGAATAAATTCTGTGATTCACAAAATGATCATAAAGCCATTCGGCATCCCGAAGAGTTCCTTCGTAGACAAACCCTAGGCGCTGCGGTATGGCCCAACTGCGGGCGTTTTGTTCCGCACAGCGGATTTCTATTCGGTGTAATCCGTAGTTCTGAAAGCCGATTTTCAGTAACTGCCGCACCGCAGAAGTCATTATACCCTGTCCGGTATATGGCTCGGCTAACCAATAGCCAAGCGCACCGCTGCGGTTGGATTTACTCAGTTTATGATAACCGGCCACACCACAAGGTTTCTCGCCTGCATATACCACGAAAGTAGCGCCCAGTCCCGACTGATGTTGCCGGATACAGCTCTGGATAAAATTCTCGGTATCCTCCGGCGCTTGAACGGTATCCAACCAGGGTAACCATTGGCGCAGATATGCCCGGTTTTCCCAGGTTAGTTGGAAAATTACTTTGGTATGCGCCAAATCCAAAACTAGCAGGCTAACGCCATTCACTACATTATTCATCCGGAATCCTTTCTACGCAGGTAACAAAATATCAGGCTTCCCACCAACGACAGCACCACTGGTTATCGCGGGGCATATTCCAAGACATCGGAGAAGAAATGGTTTTCCGGCAAGCCAGCCGGGAGAAGTGCATCCAAGGTGGTGTAAACCATGGTCGGCGAGCCGCTGACAAATACCAGGGTTTGTTGCCAATCATGGTCATCCGCCAGCACCGCCTTGACCAGCTCCTCATGATGGCCGGGCCATTCGTTGTCAGGGTTATCGGCAAAGACAGGCACAAAATGCCAATTATCCCGTACCTGCTCCCATCTTTCCGCCGTAGCTCGCGCATACATCTCACTAGGTCGCCGGACTCCCCAATAAAAAGTCAGTTCCTTTTCAAAAGCGGATTGAGGATGGAGATATTCCGCCAACGCTTTGATTTGGGTGAAACCTGTGCCGGCGGCGATCAAAATGACATTGGCCCTGGGGACACCACTTAAAAAGCAATTACCCATGGGCAACCTGGCCTTGACGACAGCCTGCTGACGCAGATAGTCCATCACAGCGACTGCACTGACATGGCCGGGTTGTGCTTCGACATGCAATTCTACTGTTCGTGTTCCAGGTGCGTTGGCGATAGAGAAGTAAGCGTTATTCAAACCCGGAATAATCAATTGCAGATACTGTCCGGCAAAAAACTCAGGAATACTGCCAGCAGGCGCCAACAACCTAACCTGATAAATCGCATCCGTCAGTGGCTTGATGTCCTGTATCTGCATGGCGAAGGTTTTTGCTTCCAACTCGTTAGGTCCCCGAATTCCTTGAAAATAAAATGTGCAGTCAGTGTAAGGCTTAGCGCGGCAAAGTAGTACCTGTGACGATCGGTCATTGATAGCCTGCGGCCTCTTTTTTTCCGCTTGGTAGGCTATCCGCTCGATTTGACCTTCGACCAGATCCGCCCGGCAAATTTGACAAACGCCGTTATCACAAGCATGAAGCAATCGGAATCCTTGTCTTAAGCCCGCTTCAAGAACCGTTTCTCCAGGTTCTAGCATAAAGGTGTAATCGCCAGGTTGAAACCGCACACAGATTGCCATTGGCCACTACTTAAGCAACTCGTCGATTCCCAAGGTTGGCCAGAGTTCGTCAACCTGGCGTTTGATTTCCGCATCCATGGTAATAACCTTGCCCCATTCACGACTGGTTTCCCCAGGCCATTTGTTGGTCGCATCCATCCCCATTTTTGCACCAAGACCGGCGACTGGCGAGGCAAAATCCAAGTAATCGATAGGCGTATTCTCCACCAACACCGTATCCCTGGCAGGATCCATACGTGTCGTGATCGCCCAGATTACGTCCTGCCAATTGCGCGCATCGACATCCTCATCGGTAACAATAACGAACTTGGTATACATGAACTGCCGCAAAAACGACCAAACGCCGAGCATGACGCGTTTGGCGTGGCCGGGATACTGTTTCTTAATCGTTACTACGGCCAAACGGTAGGAACATCCTTCCGGCGGCAAATAAAAATCGACGATTTCAGGAAACTGCTTTTGCAAAATCGGGATGAAAACTTCGTTAAGCGCGAGTCCCAGGACGGCCGGCTCATCCGGCGGTCGGCCGGTATAGGTGCTGTGATAGATAGGTTGCTGCCTATGGGTTATGCGTTCTACGGTAAAAACCGGGAACTGATCAACCTCATTGTAATAGCCGGTATGGTCGCCAAAAGGCCCCTCCGACGCGACATCGTCGGGTTGCAAAAACCCCTCCAGCACTATTTCGGCGCTCGCCGGTACTTGCAGCTCGCTACCGATACAACGCACCAACTCCGTCTTGTTGCCCCGCAATAACCCGGCGAAGGCATATTCGGAGAGGGCATCCGGGACCGGCGTCACCGCACCGAGAATGGTTGCCGGATCCGCTCCAATCGCCACGGCGACAGGAAAAGGCTCGCCGGGATGCGCCAGCTGCCAATCGCGAAAATCCAACGCCCCGCCCCGGTGGCTCAACCAGCGCATGATCAGGCGATTTTTACCGATCAACTGCTGCCGGTAAATTCCGAGATTCTGCCGGTCCTTGTGAGGTCCCTTGGTAATGACCAGCGGCCAGGTCACCAAGGGTCCGGCATCTCCGGGCCAGCAGGTTTGCACCGGGAGCTGAGTCAGGTCCACCTGGTCGCCCTCAAGCACAACCTCTTGGCAGGGCGCGGAGCGGACTTCCTTCGGCCCCATATTCATCACCTGCCTGAATATCGGTAGCTTGCTTAGCGCATCCCGAAAACCCTTTGGCGGCTCTGGCTCTTTCAGAAACGCCAGTAGCTTTCCGATTTCCCGCAGGCTTTCGACATTTTCCGAACCCATCCCAAGCGCTACCCGTTCCGGGGTACCGAATAGATTGGCCAGCACCGGCATTGCAAAACCCTTGGGTTGGGTAAATAGCAGGGCAGGGCCCTGACGACGCAAGGTGCGGTCACAGATTTCCGTCATCATCAAACGGGGATCGACGCTGGCATCAATACGCTTGAGTTGCTTCCGCTCTTCCAGCAGCCGGATAAAATCCCGAAGGTCTTTGTATTTCAATTGCATACCTGAAAGGAATTTGGTCAGTGGTCTTTGGCACACCTCCACATACGCAGGCAGTCGCTGTGAAGATGATTCGGCAAACAAAAACCCCCAAAAAGGTGCTTTGGGGGTATTTATATTTATTCGGTTTAGCTAACAACCAACCTGGGTCATTAAGCGCTGTCCGGTTGCTGCATTAACGACTCTTCATCGCCAGGAAGAACTCTTCGTTGGTTTTCGTGGTTTTTAACTTATCCAGGAGAAATTCAACTGCCGCGATATCGTCTTCCATGGCATGCAGCAACTTGCGCAGAATCCATACCCGTTGCAGTTCTTCCTCAGACATCAACAACTCTTCGCGGCGGGTACCGGAACGGCGGATATTTATCGCCGGGAATACCCGTTTTTCCGCAACCCGTCGGTCGAGATGCACTTCGAGATTACCGGTGCCTTTAAATTCTTCGTAGATGACTTCGTCCATCTTGGACCCCGTGTCGATCAGGGCCGTGGCCAAAATCGTCAAACTGCCACCCTCTTCGACGTTCCGCGCCGCACCAAAGAATCGTTTGGGTCTTTCCAAGGCATGGGCATCTACACCGCCGGTCAATACCTTGCCCGAAGAGGGGATTATGGTGTTATAGGCCCTGGCCAACCGGGTGATGGAGTCGAGAAGAATAACCACGTCCTGCTTATGCTCGACCAAGCGTTTGGCTTTTTCGATGACCATTTCCGCCACCTGAACATGCCGGGCGGGAGGTTCGTCGAAGGTGCTGGCAACCACTTCACCACGCACCGTACGCTGCATTTCGGTGACTTCTTCCGGGCGTTCATCGATCAACAGCACCATCAGATGGGTTTCAGGGTTATTTCGCGTGATCGACTGGGCAATGTTCTGCATCAACAGGGTCTTACCGGCTTTCGGTGGCGAGACGATGAGTCCTCTCTGGCCCTTACCGATTGGCGAGGCGAGATCCAATATCCGCGCCGACAGGTCTTCGGTACTGCCGTTTCCGGCTTCCAAGCGCAGCCGTTCGGTGGGAAACAGCGGGGTAAGGTTTTCAAAAAGGATTTTGTTACGCGCGTTTTCCGGTTTGTCGATATTGATTTCATTGACTTTCAATAAGGCAAAGTAACGCTCGCCGTCTTTGGGCGGGCGGATTTTACCGGCGATGGTATCGCCTGTCCGCAAATTAAAGCGCCGGATCTGGCTGGGAGATACATAAATATCATCGGGACCCGCGAGATAGGAACTGTCGGCGGAACGCAGAAAGCCAAAACCGTCCTGCAATATTTCCAATACGCCATCGCCGTAAATATCCTCACCACCCTTGGCGTGCCGTTTCAGGATGCTGAAAATAACGTCTTGCTTGCGGGACCTGGCCATGTTGTCCAGGCCCATTTCTTCGGCAATTTGCAGTAGTTCGGGGACGGATTTCTTTTTAAGTTCGGTAAGGTTCATAAGATCAAGGTAGACCGGTCTAGAGAGGGTCTTGAGAGAGAAGTTAGATTAATAATAAGGTTTAGGCGATGGAGCGGAGAGATTCCATCGCAAAATGCAAGTGCCTAGAGTATAGGTTCATTTGGAAACGTCGTCCAGAAAATCAACAAGAAAATTCTTGCAGACTTCAAAACCGCACATGCTGTTATTGTATTTTGATTAAATCAGGGGAAACTTCATTCTGCCGAATGCATTCCCCCGACCTCTAAAATAACAACCGGCTCAGAGGTTGCTGTCCAAAAATGCCGTCAACTGCGACTTGGACAAAGCACCCACTTTCGTAGCATCGACATTACCGCCTTTAAACAGCATCAGCGTAGGGATGCCGCGAATACTGAACTTAGGCGGCGTTTTGTCATTTTCGTCGATATTCAGTTTGCAAACTTTCAGTTTGTCACTGTATTCCTCGGCGATCTCTTCCAAAACCGGAGCAATCATTTTACAGGGGCCACACCACTCGGCCCAATAATCGACCAGAACGGGGAGCTCCGCCTGCAGCACTTCTGCGTCAAAAGAATCGTCAGTGACATTAACAATGTTACTACTCATAATTAATTCCTGGGCTTATAAGTAAAGGCATGAGCCTGAGACTACAATACGTATCCATTAGCTGGATCTATCAATTTCTGGTGGATCAGCGCGCCGAAGCAAAACATCCAGTTGAGAATCCAGAGTGGGCTTGCTTAAATATATAGCCTCGAATCAGGAATTCAAGAGCTTCCATGGCACCTCCTTCTTCCAGCCCGCCAGCCGCCAACAACGACCAGGCCATTCCGGACACTTCCTCCGGTAAAAACCTGATTGCCGCTATCGATCTCGGTTCCAACAGCTTCCACATGGTCATCGCCGAGCTACTGCATGGCGAAATACGCATTCTGGAAAAACGCGGCGAAAAAGTCCAACTGGCTGCCGGGCTGCAGGCGAACAAGCATCTGGACGACACCTCCCAACAACGCGCCCTGGATTGCCTGGAGAGATTTGCCCAACGCCTGACGGGCATGCCGCAGGACGCTATATGGGTGGTAGGCACCAATGCCCTGCGCATAGCCCGCAACGCCAAGGCGTTTATTCGGCGTGCCGAAAAGGTTATCGGCAATCGGATTTCCATCATCAGTGGCCGGGAAGAGGCCCGGCTGATCTACCTGGGTGTGGCTCACACCCTTGCCGATGACGAAGACAATCGCCTGGTAATAGACATCGGCGGCGGCAGCACGGAGTTTATTATCGGCAGAAGATTTGAAGCCCAGGAGCTGGAAAGTCTGCACATGGGCTGCGTGTCGTTCCGCAATCGATATTTTAACGATGGTCGCATAACCAAAATGAACATGGCGCGCGCGGTGATCGATGCTTCATTGGATTTGGTCAGCATCCGCAACCGTTACCGTAAGCTCGGCTGGGCGCAGTGTGTCGGCTCCTCCGGAAGTATCAAGGCGATCGCCAATGTATTGCAGGAACAAGGCTGGACAGACGGCGAAATCACCTATGCGGCATTATTGCGACTCCGGGACGATATCATCGGCAGGGAGAAAGTCGGTCGCTTGGAGGAACTTGGTGTAAGAAAGGAACGGCAAAGCGTTTTTCCCGCAGGGCTTGCCGTGCTGATTGCCGCTTTTGACGTATTGAAAATCAACAGCATGACCTATTCCGACGGCGCGCTCAGGGAGGGTCTGCTGTATGAGATGATCGGCCGCAATACTCATGAGAATGTGCAGCACCGCACTATACTCGGATTGCAAAAACGTTATTTGGTCGACCAGGAACATGCCACAGCCGTTGCCCGAACGGCCACTATGCTTTGGCGACAGGTTGGCGAGGCGTGGAACCTTGCCGATAATGAAAATTCGCAACTACTGGTATGGGCCGGACAATTACATGAAATCGGCCTGGCCATCTCCCATAGCCAGTTCCACAAACATGGCGCTTACCTGATACGCTACTCGGACTTGGCCGGTTTCACCCGCCAATCGCAGCAGGCACTGGCGGTATTGCTGCGGTTCCACCGGCGCAAAATCAGCGAAGAAATATTTTCCGAATATTGTCTTGAAAATACCCGAAACTTAAAACGCCTGACGGTACTTCTGCGTTTGGCCGTCCTTCTGCAGCGTCCCCGAAACTATGCGGTTACCGAAAACCTGCAAGCGGCGGCAACCAAGAAATCTATTCAACTGCAGTTCCCGAAGGGCTGGTTGAAAGCCCACAGCCTTGTTGCCGCGGATTTGGAATCCGAACAGAACTACCTGACAAAATTCGGCTTTACGCTTACATTCAGTTGAAACTTTCAAGCTCTTCGCTAAGCTGCAACCATTCTTCCTCTGCTGCATTCAACTGGAATCGCAGTTGTTGCTGTTCGGCCAACAGGTCCTTTAACCGAGCTTTCTGATCCGCACCGTAGAGCGTGCTGTCCGCCAAAATAACCTCCCGTTCCGCCAGTTGTTGCTGGAGCTTCTCCATGGCCGACTCAAGGCTTTTCAGCTGCTTTTTCAATGGACTGAGCTGCTGGCGTCTTGCTGCTTCCTGGCGTTTGCGCTCACGCCGGGCTTCGGCGGTTTGGAATTCGCTGTCCGGATCGGCAGATTTTTTTGAGGCGTCTAGGGCGTTGGCATCATCCTTTAAACGCTGCATCAGCGCTTTCTCGTAGTCTTCCAGACTCCCTTGATAAGGCTCGATGGCTCCTCCATGGACCCAGACAAAGTCATCCGCCAAAGCGCGCAATAAATGACGATCGTGAGATACCACCACCACCGCGCCGGGATAATCCTGCAATGCCATATTCAGCGCATGCCGCATATCCAAATCCAAATGGTTGGTCGGCTCATCCAGCAACAGCAGGTTAGGTTTATTCCAGGCGACGATAGCCAGTGCCAGCCGCGCTCTTTCACCCCCGGAAAAATGGGTGATGTCCGAACTCACCTGACCGCCGGGAAAGCCGAACCCACCGAGAAAGTTGCGAATTTCCTGTTCGCTGGCCTTGGGATCGTCTTTTTGCAACATTTGCAAGGGGGACAAGTGGACTGCCAAGCGTTCAAGCTGATGCTGGGCGAAGTAGCCGACCTTGAGGTGTTCGCCCGCTGTACGTTTTCCTGCCAATAGCGGTAAATCCCCGGCCAGCGACTTGACGAGAGTGGATTTGCCCTCCCCATTCGCCCCGAGGATGCCAAGCCGCATACCCGGCAGGAAGGTCAGTTTTACCTCCGGCAACACGGTTTTATCAGGGTAACCGAGACTCGCAGAATCAAGCACCAACAAAGGGCTGGAAAGTTTTTCACTGCAGGGAATCGAAAACTGAAACGGTGAATCGACATGCGCCGGGGCAATTTCTTCCAGCCGGGAAAGCTCTTTCAACCGGCTCTGGGCCTGTTTGGCCTTCGTCGCCTTGGCGCCGAAGCGGCGCACGAAGTTGTGAATTTCGGCAATTCGGGTTTGTTGCTTTTCATACAGTTGCTGCTGCTGCGCCAGACGCGCCGCCCGAGCCTTTTCGAACTGGCTGTAATTGCCGGTATAGAGGTTCAGCTGCCGTTGCTCGAAGTGCAACACATGGGTAGCCAAGTGGTCGATAAAATCCCGGTCATGGGATATGAATGCCAGCGTCCCGCTGTAGCGCAACAGCCAGTTTTCCAACCAGACCAATGCGTCCAGATCCAGGTGATTTGTCGGTTCGTCCAGGAGCAGAAGATCTGACGGACACATCAGTGCCTGGGCGAGATTCAGGCGTACCCTCCAACCTCCGGAAAATGTATTGACCGGCTGCCGGTGCAGAGCGGCTTTGAAGCCTAAGCCGGCCAATAACTGGCGGGCCCGCACCTCGGCGGAATAGCCGTCAATCGCATCCATGGCCTGATGCCAACGGGCGGCGGCCATACCGTCATGCGCCAGTTCCGCTTGGCGCAACTCTGCTTGGATATGTCGTAGTTGCCGATCGCCATCCAATACATAATCCAGGGCGGAACAGGCGACTCCAGGAGTTTCCTGCGCCATATGGGCGATACGGGTGCCGCCAGGCAGCTGTATACCCCCTTCATCCGGCGTTAACTGTTCCTGAATCAGGCTGAATAATGTCGATTTGCCGCAGCCATTTGCACCGACGATCGCCACCCGGCTGGCGGCGCTGATAGCGACACTGGTATTTTCCAGCAAATATTGCCCGGAACGCTGAATAGAAAGTTGGTTTATGCTTAACATGGCGGCGAATTGTAGCAAAACCACGAAAGACAGGATACGCTTCTCATGGTCGGACAAACTACATCAGGACGTTTGCCATTTTCAGACCTGGATTCTTTTCGAACAAAATTTCAGACGATTACAGGCTATGACTAAATTCCTTCCTCCAGATTTGGACGAATCGCAACTGGAAAATCCGCTTTGGGAATACGTTTGCCGGGTTTACGCAGTGGGTGAAATCAAAACGCTTTGCTTACATCTGCAAAACAACTGCGGGGCTAATATCAATATGGTGCTGACCTCAGCCTGGGCGGCACAACAACGCTGGGTATTGGATTGGCAGGTGCTGGTCGCCTTAATCGAGCCCTGGGAGCGGCAGATCATTAAACCTGTGCGCGCGATCCGCAACGCGCTGTCCAATCAAGCGCCGCTGCAGAAACGCCTGAGAGACAAACTTCTCGCTGCGGAACTGGTAGCGGAACAGTTCGAAATCGCCCAACTGTATCATTTGCTGACCAATATCCGTCCCTATCAGCAGTCGTCTGGCGCTGCGGATACCGTGGGTCTGCTGGAGCAAAATTTGCTGAGCTACTTCCATTTAATAGATCCTCCGGCGGCTTGGCAGGAACCGGTTGCACGGACGGCGGCAATACTGGCGGCGAACTAAACCTGACTTAGCATGGGGCACAATAGGCAAAGCGATGTATACTAAGGACATCAGGCTGATGAGTACGGGTAGTTAACGCATGAAGTGGATATTCAAGTTTCTCACGCTTCTGTCAATGGTCGCCGTGCTTGGCTTGCCCTTTTATTTTGACAGGCTGCAAGGCTTTTCCTTTTCAGGGCAGGACCAACAGAATTCCACCCTTTCTATCGGTAGTCCTCAGGGTCCGGAAGTCATCAGCCGCGTTTATAAATGGCAGGATGCCGACGGCATTTGGCAATACAGTGACGCGCCGCCCCCGGAAGGTGTCGCTGTCGAAACCCTCAGCGTAAGCAATCAGACCAATATTATTCAGTCCGTTGCGGTTCCGGCTGAACAGCCGGCATCGCCACGTGAGCAAATCTCGGAAAAATCCCGGCAACGATTGGAAGAGGCGGAACAACAAGATCTGCTGTCACTTGACCGGGCAAAAAACATCATGGATGAAGCGAAAGCCGTACAGGAGTTGATGAACACCCGTAACCAGCAACTGAACAACCTGTCAGGGACTGGCGATTAATACCAAAACAAGGTACCTTAGCCGCCACAACAAACCAGCAATACGTGAGATTTTACTATGAAACAGGCACTAGCCCTGGCCGCTCTTGTCACAGGGATACTCCTGACAACTACCGGCAGTTACGCAGACGACCATGAAACCAATGATCAGTTAACCACGGAAGAGCAGAAAATCGGCTACAGTTTCGGACAAATGTTCGGCAGACGCCTGTCAACGACCATGACCGACATCGATATCCAGTCATTTGTTCAGGGTATTCTAGATGTTTACGGCAACCAGCCATCGAAGCTGACCGAACAGGAAATTGCCCAGGCCATGCAGGTCTACCAGCAGCAGCAACAGCAAAAACAAATGCAACAACAACAGGAACTGGCCACCGTCAATTTAGAGAAAGGCACTGCATTTCTTGCCGACAACGCCGCCAAAGAAGGCGTCATCACAACCGATAGCGGTCTGCAATACAAGATTCTGGCCAAAGGCGAAGGCGACAGCCCGGCATTGACCGATATCGTTGAAGTCCACTACACCGGCACGCTGCTCAACGGCGATGTATTCGATAGCTCCGTGGAACGCGGCAAGGCGGCCAGCTTTCCGGTTAACGGCGTCATTGCCGGTTGGATCGAGGCATTGCAACTGATGAAACCCGGCGGCAAGTGGCAGTTGTTCATTCCGGCCAATCTCGCGTACGGTCCGATGGGTAACGGCAGAATCGGACCCAATGAGACCCTGATATTCGAAGTGGAACTACTGGCGGTTAAGTAACCTCCCCTCCCAACAACCAGAGCCTGGCGGCGCCAGGCTCTACCTTTGACTATTCTCCTGCTTCCGCTGCTCTGGACGCAAAAATTCTTCTGCCACTGCGCATATCCGGAGATTCTTCCTATACTTGTAGGCACCAATTGCAAACAACGAATCTGCCGGGAGCGATCATGATCAGAGTGGGTATCAACGGATTTGGCCGTATAGGTCGCAATGTACTTCGGGCCATTTACGAATCTGGCTACAGAGAAACCATTCAAGTGGTGGCTATCAACGACCTGGCGGATTTTGCGACCAACGCACACTTACTGGAACACGATTCGATTCATGGCCACTTCAGTAAGCCCGTTAGCCTATCCGAAGACTTGCTACAGGTTGGCGATGACGCCATCACCCTGCTACAACACGCCGATCCACTGGAGCTACCCTGGGCCGTGGCGGAAGTCGATTTGGTTTTGGAATGCACCGGGCGCTTCAATTCCAAAGCAAAAGCCGAGGGACATATAGCTGCCGGTGCGCAAAAGGTTCTGGTATCCGCCCCTTGCGATGGCGCGGATGCGACAGTCGTCTACGGCGTCAATGAACACATTATCGAACCGGAAAATACGGTTATCTCCAACGCCTCCTGCACAACCAACTGTTTGGCGCCGATCGCAAAAGTGCTGCATGAGAATTTCGGCATTGAAAACGGCGTGATGACGACCATCCATTCCTATACCAATGACCAGAATCTTCTCGACCTTTCTCATCCAAAGGACCTCTATCGGGCTCGTGCCGCGGCATTGTCGATGATTCCGACCCAAACCGGCGCGGCCAAGGCGATTGGCTTGGTGCTACCGGGATTAGAAGGCAGATTGACCGGATTTGCGGTTCGGGTTCCGACCCCGAACGTTTCCCTTGTCGACCTGTCGGTGCACGTCAGCCGTGGCGCAACAGTGGATGAAGTGAACATGGTGATGCAACAGGCAAGCGAACAGATTCCCTGTCTGGAGTTCAATGACAAGCCGTTGGTATCGGCAGATTTTAACCATCACAGCGCTTCCGCTGTGTTTGACGCCAGTCACACGCAGGCCCACGGCAATATTATCAAAGCGGTCGCTTGGTACGACAACGAATGGGGCTTTTCCAACCGGATGTTGGATACCGCCCTGGCGATGATGAGCCTGTAACGGCGCGGACACCCTTATCCAGGCTGCCGACCCTGGGCGCACAGCAACCAAAGCCGGAATAAAGGCAATAAACTTGCATATCTCCCGGCAACTTTTGGGAGGTGATTATGAAATTTGCTGAGCTGAACTCCACATTACAAAACTACTTGAATGAGGAAATGGGTAAGGCAAAGCTTCCGGAAGGCTTTGTCTCAACATTGGAAAACGGTATTCTGCCGCTCGCCGAACATATCGCCGAACAACATAAACTCGATACAGCCCATTCTGACACCGCTCACGCACCAATATGGGGCATATGCGGCGCACAAGGCACAGGAAAGTCCACTTTAGTGCACTTCTTGCAGTTTATTTTGGATCACCGCTATGGAATAAGCAGTGTCGGCCTTTCCTTGGACGATTTCTATCTGTCGCATCAACAGCGATTGCAACTAGGCAAAACTATCCATCCTCTGCTCTGTACCCGAGGCGTTCCGGGCACCCATGATGTTTCACTGGGCATAGACACCCTGCAAGCTTTGCAACATTTCACTGTCGGTAATACGCCGGTACCGCTGCCGAAATTCAATAAGGCAGAGGATGACTGCGTTGCGGAGGAGGATTGGCCTACCTTGACCCAACCGGTGGATATCATCCTGTTCGAAGGCTGGTGTGTCGGCACCGCTGCCCAGCCCGATACGCTTTTGGATACGCCATGCAACATCCTGGAAGCGGAGGAAGACAGTGATGCCGTTTGGCGAAGATTCGTCAATGAACAACTGAAGAAGCCCTATCAGCAGTGGTACGGCCTGTTGGAACAGCTGGTCTTTCTCAAGGTGCCGAGCTTTGAGCAGGTTTTTGAATGGCGGACCTTACAGGAACAGAAACTACGCCAGTCCTACCTGGACAAAAACCAGCCCATCCCCGCGAAAGTGATGAATGAAAAACAGGTTGAACGCTTCATCCACCACTACGAACGTCTAACCCGCTGGAACCTCCACCATCTCTCAGAACGTGCTGATGTGGTATTGGAATTGCTTCCGGACCACAGCATTACCTCGTTCAATTTGGCGAAACGCCATTAACCAATGATTCCAATGACGCCTTCGTTCGGGATGTACCATGGCTAGACTATTTATTTCAACAGATCTCGACGGAACGCTATTAGACCACGATACCTACAGCTTCGCCGCTGCGGAGCCGATGTTGGGGCGCTTGCGGGATGCCGGGGTGCCGGTGATTCTCAATACCAGCAAGACCTATGCGGAATTGCTGGAACTGCGGCAGGCATTAGGCCACGAGGATCCGTTTATCGTCGAAAACGGTGCGGCGGCCTATATCCCTGCCGGTCTGGAATTACCCGAATCTTCGGCCTTACCGATGCAAAACAACCTGCGCTGTAAAGCGTTCGGCCCCGCCCGTAAACGCCTCCTGGAAGTCCTGGACGAACTCCGCGAAAACTATCGCTTTACCGGTTTTCATGAAATGACAGTCACGGATGTGGTGGCCCACACGGGACTGTCCGAAACGTCCGCAACATTGGCCCAACAGCGGGAATTTACCGAACCCTTGGTATGGAACGACTCAATTGCCGCGCTTAAAGCTTTTTCAGAGGAACTGAACCAGGTCGACATGCAAACCCAGAAGGGTGGCAGGTTTGTCCATGTCATGGGACTTTCCGACAAGGCGAAAGCCATGCGCTGGTTGGCCGATCAATATGCTGCAATGCACTCCGAACCGATTACCCTGGTTGCCCTGGGGGACGGTCAAAACGACGTCGGCATGCTAAAGGCCGCCGACATTCCGGTCGTCATCCGATCCCCGGTCCATGCTCCCCCGGAAATTCCCGGCCGCAACGATGCAATCCTAAGCAAAGACTACGGACCGGTGGGATGGGCAGCGAGCCTGGAAAACATTCTGGCGCAATATGGTCTATGAAATACATTCCCTAAATAATAACGACCTGTCATTGGCCTGACTGAACTAATTACGAGAAAGAGAGGTTACTCAGATGGGAGACTTTTACCAGAACGGTATTATCACCACGTTGCACAATTTGTCAGACCGCCCCTTGGGGGAACTTGAAAAGGAACTGATGAAGTTCTCCAGATCGCGGCCCATGGCACTGATTCTGCCTTGCCTGTACTCCGAGCTGGAAACCGTCGCTATGCCGAATATTCTACAGCATCTGAAAGCGGTGCCTTATCTGCACGAGATAGTGATCGGACTGGATCGTGCCGATCAAGGCCAATATCAGGAAGCATTGAAGTTTTTCTCCGAATTACCACAGCGGCATAAGGTGCTCTGGAATGACGGCCCGCGTCTCCGCAGTATCGATGCCAAGCTGCAAGCCGAAGAACTAGCGCCCCAAGAACCCGGCAAGGGGCGAAATGTCTGGTTTTGCATGGGCTACACTCTAGCTTCCGGGAAAACGGAATCGGTGGCCATGCACGATTGCGATATTCTCACTTACGACCGCTCGCTGTTAGCCAGGCTGATTTACCCTGTGGCCAATCCTAATTTTAATTACGAATTCTGTAAGGGCTTTTACGCCCGGATCGCCAACGGCAAGATTAACGGCCGGGTAAGCAGATTGCTGGTAACACCCCTGCTCAGGGCATTGAAGAAAGTTTTCGGGCCGCTGGACTATCTGGAATACCTGGACAGCTACCGGTATCCCCTGGCCGGTGAGTTTTCCTTCCGTAAGGATGTGATGAACGACATCAGGATTCCTTCGGACTGGGGCTTGGAAATCGGTGTGCTCAGCGAAATGAAACGCAACTATTCCAATAACCGGCTGTGCCAAGTGGACATCGCTGACGTATATGATCATAAACATCAGGATTTGTCGTTGAACAATGACCAGGGTGGCTTGTCTAAAATGTCGATCGACATTACCAAGGCAATATTCCGGAAACTGGCGACCAACGGTATCGTATTTAACCAGGAGACATTCCGCACAGTGAAGGCCACCTATTTCCGAATCGCGTTGGATTTTGTCGAAACCTATCGCAACGACGCGGAAATCAATGGCTTGAAATTGGACGTTCACCAGGAAGAACAGGCGGTGGAATTGTTCGCGAAGAACATTATGAAAGCGGGTTGCCATTTTCTTGAAAATCCGATGGAAGCACCCTTTATCCCGAGTTGGAACCGGGTGATCAGCGCTTTCCCGGATGTTCTCTCGGAACTATATGAAGCCGTAGAGTCGGATATGAAAGAGTTTGGTTAAAAGCTACAGGTCAGAGGTTCGTCTATGGATGCCCCGATTCAAACTGAAGTCGCTAACACCCAAACTGCCCTGGAGCAGCGAATCGCAGCACACTTGCAGATCCTCTATCCCGAGCATGACGGACGCCAGTTAGTAGGTGAGATCCTCAGCACTTTTGGCCTGGAACCTGAAACGCCGACGCCGACTCCTCACCGGAATATTTGGAACCAAAGCGATATCATGCTGATCACTTACGGTGACAGCATTCGCTCCCAGCAGGGCGACCCGCTCGATACCCTGTATCACTTCTTGGACGCACACCTGGACGAATACATCTCGATTGTGCATCTCCTTCCGTTCTTTCCATACAGTTCGGATGACGGCTTTAGTATCATGGACTACACCACGGTCAATCCGTCCGTCGGTAACTGGGAAGACATCACCGCCATGGCGGGGGAGTTCAAGGTGATGGGGGATTTGGTCATCAATCATTGCTCCAGCCGCAGTCTCTGGTTTGAAAACTACAAATTAGGCATCGAACCCGGAAAGTCTTATTTTGTCGAAGAGGCATTGGATCGAGACCTTAGCGCCGTGGTTCGCCCGCGAACCTCGCCCTTGCTGCGGATGGTCAAAACCCCCGACGGCGAAAAATTTGTCTGGTGTACCTTCAGTCACGACCAGGTGGATCTTAACTTCAAAAATCCCGCTGTGTTACTGGAAGTGTTAAAAATCATTCGGCTGTATTTGGAAAAGGGGATTCGTTGGTTTCGCCTGGATGCGGTGGCCTTCCTGTGGAAGATACCGGGTACTCCCTGTATCAATCTTCCCGAAACCCATGAAATGATTCGCCTCATCCGGCTGCTCATCGAACACTACGACCATGATGCGGTGATGATCACCGAAACCAATATTCCGAATCGGGAAAATCTGACCTATTTCGGCAATGCTAACGAAGCTCACTTAATCTATAACTTTTCGCTACCGCCGCTGTTGATCAATACCATGGTGACAGGTTCTTGCACCCATTTGAAAAACTGGCTGATGTCGATGCCGCCGGCGCAATACGGGACGACTTATCTGAACTTCATAGCATCCCATGACGGCATTGGTTTACGGCCAACCGAAGGACTATTGTCGGATTGGGAAATTGAGACCCTCATTACGACCATGCAGCGATTTGGTGGAAAAATCAGCTCAAGGACCTCGGCAACCGGCGAAACCAAGCCCTATGAGATAAACATCAGCCTCTGGAACTCCATGAGCGGGACCGCCCAGCACGGCCCGGATCAATGGCAATTTGCCAGGTTTCTCTGTACCCACGCCATATTGCTGGCCCTTGAAGGAGTACCGGCGTTTTACATACACAGCCTTTTGGCCACGGAGAACGATCTGCCGCGCGTCGAGCATACCGGCCAGTATCGTTCGATCAACCGCCATATCTGGCAGGCCGAGGATTTGCTGCAGGCTCTCAATCAGGATACCCACAACAAGAAGGTGTTTGACGCCCTTCGACGCCTCATTAAACTGCGCCGAGCGCAGTCCGCTTTTCACCCGAACGCCACCCAATTTACCATGCACACGGGAGATGCCATTTTTTCCTTCTGGCGGCAAAGCACGGATCGGCGGCAGAGCATATTTGCCTTGCATAATGTCAGCGACCAGCCGCAGTCATTCAATTTGGCAGAGTT
Source organism: Hahella sp. (assembly GCA_028280065.1). Classification (GTDB taxonomy): domain Bacteria; phylum Pseudomonadota; class Gammaproteobacteria; order Pseudomonadales; family Oleiphilaceae; genus Hahella. Next base: position 2,719 of record JANQMN010000103.1, on the reverse strand, counting down.
AAACCTGGTGGTAACCGATCAATGGCAGGATCTGGTTAGCGGAACCATCTATGAGGACAGGGTGGCGCAGGTTACCCTAATGCCCTATCAGTTTATATGGTTAGCGAACCGCAAAGGCGAATAAAGGTGAACTAAAACGCGGTCCGTTGACCGCGTCACTTTATCCCGGTAAACGGACCAATATAGAATCCCGGCTAAGCTTGAATAAAAATATCTTTGTAGCCGGCATAGATAGAGCCCAAAAGCATCGGCCCTAACACCAACCATCCCAGGAAAATCGGAATGGACGCCACGATTGCCAGCACCAGCACCACGATCCCGTAGACCAGAAACGGTATGATATTTTTCAGGCAACCGCGCATACTTAGTTTGAAAGCTTCCCAGGCGCCCAGTTTGTTCAAAATAATCAGCGCTGGAGAAAACCACATGGCCATTGCCAGTGGAATAAATAACGCCATCCCTATCAATATTACCAGCATGAAACCCGGCCCCATGGCACCCATGGCCTCCGGATCACCGCTCATCGCACTGCCGGCGCCAACAGCGAAAACCAAACCAACCATTACGATGGAAAGCAAGATAATAAAACCAAGATAAATCAAGCCCAGGATGATCAGAGGCCCGGTTTGCTCCCTAAACCCGGCAAACATATCACCGAATTCGAAATTCCCCTCATTATCCGCGCGGGACGCGGCCACCATGAAACCGGCGGTAAACAAAGGCGTAATGAGACCGACCAAAAAATTCACCAGGGGAATCATCGACAACACAATCAAAATGACAAAATAGACGACAACCATGCCGATCCATAAACCGATATTCGCCTTAAAAAGATTAAAACCCGTGCCTAGCCAGGCAGTGCCGTTGCCGGCAGGGACGCCTTGAGGTTCCCCAAGTTCTCCCGATTGGGACTGTTGGCCTACCTCTGCACTGGGGGTTTGATAGGGATTTGTACCCGACATTTTTCGCTCCTTGTCTAACCAATAGGACCGTGTACCTGAATGCACACTACGCTAAACGCTATGACTACAAGGCCGACTCCGCCAGGCCAGGGCTGTTGACTGGCGTGGGGCGGTAGGCCCAACATGAATTCATTATGGACCCGACCTGGGCCGTGCGCCACTTCGTTAGAGGATACCGGCGCGTTTTATTGAGAAATAACCATTGATTAACTGTGGCGTCAGTTCCTGCGGCAGGCTATCAATCACATACAGCCCTTCGGTTTTCAGCCGGTTTTGCACTTTGTCCCGTTGCTGCAGATAGTCCAGGGTACCCACATAGCGCAACGCATCGTCGAAGTCATTAAGCGGCGCATGCAGAACCTTGTCCAACGCCGATTCACGCAGATTGGCTATCATCACCACATGGTGTTTACGGATCAGATGACACGCGGCAATAAAGTCATCGGTATCCTCGTCGCGTAAGTTTGTCGTCAAGACCACCAGCGAACGTTTCCGGTAGCGATTCATCAAGGATTCCGCCGCTTCCAGGTAATCCGGTGCGGATTTATCCGGATACAGATCGTAAAATTGATTGATCACGCGGTTGATGTGGCCCGCGCCTTTGATTGGATTGGTGTAGCGAATGGCGGAGCCGAAGCTCATCATCGCCACACCGTCTCCCTGACGCAAAGCCACATAAGAAAGCATCAAGAGACAATTCAGGCAATGGTCGAAGTGGGTACTGACACCATCCTGAGTCAGCATGCGGCGTCCGCTGTCCAACATCATGATCACTTGCTGATCGCGCTCATCCTGGTACTCCCGGGAAATCAAACGCTGGCGGCGCGCGGTCGCCTTCCAATCGATTTGGCGCATGGAGTCGCCGAGACGATACTCCCGCAACTGGTGAAAATCCTGGCCCTGGCCGCGCCGCGGCTTGCGCTTGATGCCCAATTGGCTGGTTTGATTATCCACGGCCAATAGCTGGTAGCCTTCCACCATGGCAAAATCCGGATAGACCCGTGCCTCGGAGGTGACTTCCAAGCGCCGGGTGATCTGCCATAGGCCGAATATGGACGTGGCCCGAATGGCAAACCGCTCCATGGTCAGCGGACCACGCCGGCGCGGACAAAGCCCATAGCTGAACTGTTGGGACTGCCGGGGATACAGGTTGAGCTGTTTCGGCAGTTGAACGTAATCGCAGTCATTCGGCACAAAGTCCATGACTTCCACCCGGATCGGCCGTAACCACGGCGAAGTCAGGGTAATGGTGACCTGGGTCCACTGGTCGAGCGGCAGACTGTGGGATAGCCTGCGTTCGACCCTGATGTAAGGAAAGCGCCAGGACAACAGCAAATCGACACATAGAGCGACGAACACCGCTAAAAGTAATAACCAATGATTGACCGCGAACAAGGCGGGCGGGGCATCGGTGGAAACCGCAAGTTGGCTGACGGTTTGGCTGCTACTCGCCTGCCATGCGTGGTTGGCTTGCAGCGCCAGTACCGCACAGAGGGTGACAAACCCACCGATCAATAGGCGTCGCGTCGGTCGCAGGACGTTGATCACTGGCGCGGCGCCTCGATCTGTTCGAGCATTTCCGCCAACACCTGATCGCAGGTCGCCCCTTCGATTTCCCGATCGGCGGTTAACAGTATACGATGGCGTAGCACGGGTAATGCCAGGCTTTTGACATCGTCGGGCACAATAAAATCCCGCCCCGCGAACAGGGCTTTCGCCTTGGCGACCATAATCAGGTTAATGCTGCCGCGCGGACC
>JANQMN010000075.1 GCA_028280065.1 Hahella sp. | reverse complement strand
CCTAGTATCTGACCCTTTAGCGACTCGCTTAATGTGCTATCTATATGGGACACTACACTAGTTAATGAAGAGGCGGGCTATGCTCACTGAAGAACAGCGTATAAAAAATATACAGGAGGCTATTCGTTCGGAAGGTCAGCGCCTAAGAGAAAAACTGCCCTGGCTAAAGCACCAGGATAGGATCGGCTTTTTGATATTCAGTTTCGCGGTTACCGGAGTCTTGCTCTGTGGCTGGGCATATGTATCTGGTTATCTGCCGGCTTGGCTGTGTATTCCTTTTGTCGCCATTTTGACTTCTCTATTGCATGAACTGGAACACGATCTTATTCATTGGCAATATTTTCGACGGCAAAAGTTCGTCCATCATTTTATGCTGCTTGGCGGTTGGATTTTAAGACAAGGTACGATAAATCCCTGGATACGCCGGCATCTGCATTTTTTACATCATAAAACCTCCGGCACAATCCGCGATAAGGAAGAGCGGGGTATTGGCAACGGCAGACCTTATGGATTTCTGCGCTGGTGGATCATGATGGACACTTTTACCGGCAACTTGGTTAATGCCCTGATCAATTCTCCGAAAGGCAAAAGACGAATTCATTTGTTTCGTTTGATTGCCGCTAATTTTCCATTTGCCGTGCTTTGCGCCGGGATTTGGTATCTTTTTGTCCTGTTCCACCTAATAGAAGGAATAGCGCTGATTGCAGGCCTCTCCGTGCAATGGTCGGTTTCTACCTTACAGGCGATGGCCTGGATTAATACCCTCGTTGTGGTGCTAATTGCGCCTTTTTATCTTCGTTCTTTTTGCCTTAACTTTATCAGTTCCAATATGCATTATTATGGTGACGTACGTTCACTGTTGGAACAAACCCAAGTACTTAACGCCTGGTACCTGTTTCCGTTTCAATTATTTTGCTTTAACTTCGGCAGCACCCACGGTATCCATCACTTTGTCGTCGGCGAGCCTTTCTATATTCGTCAAATGACAGCGAAAAAAGCCCACCTGGCCATGCGTGAAAACGGCGTACGCTTTAACGATATGGGCACCTTCGAACGTGCCAACCGCTTTCAAATTTCCTCTGATTCGGAATTGAAACCGGTATGAATAACTCAGTGAAGATAAAAAGCTGCAGCAACTCTGCGCCAGGCGCTTTTACCGAGCCTAAAATAGAATTTATTGAAGCAAACGATATCCGCTTGTGCCGAACAACTGGGATGTTTGGACGGCCCTCCGGTGGTACTGAGCCGCCGTAAATTGGCAGTTATGCTGCTGATATGTACCTTTTTGTGCTACTCCAGATTAGATTTCAATCAATTTTTCGCCAGAATCGGATGAGCATGCCCAGCGCCAAACTCAGGTTCTAAGTGTCACCCAATAGTCATCAGATTTACATCGGTTATTAAACGAGCTATTCCTGAGTACGATCTGTTTTCAATTCTTCCAATTCTTTTATGTATTTGAATATATTGAAAATGTTAAGGTTGATCTAAAGACTTATACAACGCCGAAAGTTGTCCACTGAGGCTGTGGAAAAACTATTTTAAACGCTGTGTATAACTTTTCCTAATCCGCGTAATATCTACCGTTGATACAAAACGGTCAATTAATGATCAGTTGTTTTTGTTGACAATTGACCGATTTGTGCTTGTCGAATTCCTCAGGTTACCTTGGTAATTCGAAGGTGCCGGGTCACAAAAGTAAGCAATTTACTTTCCTCGATAAGTGCGCTTGCCTTTTGAATATCCGGCGCAAAATAGCGGTCTTTGTCATAGAAAGGCACCGCACTGCGTAACAATGCCTTTGCCCGCTCCAATACTGTTGAAGATTTTAAAGGCGCGCGGAAATCCAGTCCCTGACATGCCGCCAGCCATTCGATGGCTAATACTCCGCGGGTATTGCTTTCCATGTCCTGTAATCTTCTGGCGGCAAAAGTAGCCATTGATACATGGTCTTCCTGGTTGGCTGAAGTCGGCAGACTATCCACGGAGGCCGGGTGTGCCAAGGATTTATTTTCACTTGCCAGCGCTGCCGAAGTCACTTGGGCAATCATAAATCCTGAGTTCACGCCGCCCTTGTCAACCAGAAACGGCGGTAAACCGCTCAGTTGACTATCAATTAACAGGGCCATTCTGCGTTCCGACAGCGCCCCGATTTCCGCGATCGCCAAGGCAATATTGTCGGCTGCCATGGCAATGGGTTCGGCATGAAAGTTCCCGCCGGAAATAATGTCGTTGGCATCGGGGAAAACCAATGGATTATCGGAAACCGCATTTGCTTCCGTTAGAATGATTTCCGCCCCGTGGCGTATCTGCTGCAAACAGGCACCCATCACCTGGGGCTGGCAGCGTAAGGAGTAGGGATCCTGCACTTTGTCGCAGTCGGCGTGGGAACCCTCTATTTCAGAATGGTCGAGCAACTCCCGGAAGGTTGCCGCCACATCGATTTGCGCTTGGTGGCCACGCACCTGATGGATTTTGGGGTCAAACGGGCGACGGGAACCTCTTGCGGCATCCACGCTGAGCGCGCCGATGACGGTTCCCGACACAAGCAAATTCTCGGCGGCAAACAAACCCTGCAGCGCCAATGCAGTGCTCGCCTGTGTGCCGTTCAGCAAGGCAAGACCTTCTTTTGGCGCGAGGGCAACGGGGTCCAAGCCGGCAATTTTCAGCGCCATTTCGGCAGAAATTACTTCATTGCGATAAATCGCCTGCCCTTCGCCCAATAAAACAGCGCTCATGTGGGCAAGGGGGGCAAGGTCGCCGGATGCACCGACCGATCCTTTTATGGGGATGCAAGGATATATTTCATTGTTAAACAGCGTAATCAGCGCCTCAATGACTTCCAATCGAATGCCTGAAAACCCGCGGGATAACGAATTTATCTTTAACAGCATCAATAAACGCACAGTCGAAATCTTCATGAATTCGCCGATACCGGCGGCATGGGAAAGCACGATGCTGCGTTGCAGCGTTTCGAGTTCAGCCTGGGGAATCTGGGTATTTGCCAACAGGCCAAACCCGGTATTTACCCCGTAGATAACCCTGCCTTCGGCGATAATCCTGTGCACCGCCTCCGCTGAGGCGTTAATCAGGGGAATCGCATTTTCGTCGAGTGAGATCCGAATGGTTTCCCGATTGGCCAGTGCCAGGTCCTCAAGGGTTAGTTTTCCTGGATCAACTACTAACTGTTTCATAAAAGGCCGCCGTCACTGATCCAGCATGGGAAGATTGAGTTGGTTGTCTTGTGCGCATTGCTTGGCGCTAGCGTAACCGGCGTCGGCGTGGCGCATCACCCCGGTACCCGGGTCATTCCACAATACCCGGCCGATACGTTCGCGCGCCTCGTCGGTTCCGTCGCAAACAATAACGACGCCTGCGTGTTGGCTGAAGCCCATGCCGACCCCGCCGCCATGATGCAGACTGACCCAGGTAGCGCCGGATGCCGTGTTAAGCAAGGCATTCAGTAAAGGCCAGTCGGAAACGGCATCGGAACCGTCAAGCATGGACTCGGTTTCCCGGTTAGGGGAGGCGACCGAGCCGGAATCCAAATGGTCGCGGCCGATGACGATCGGTGCCTTGAGTTCACCGCTGGCGACCATATCGTTGAATGCCTGGCCGATCCGAGCCCGGTCTTTGAGCCCGATCCAGCAAATACGCGCGGGTAATCCCTGAAACTGGATGCGTTGGCGCGCCATATCGAGCCAATTGTGTAGGTGTGCGTTGTCGGGAATCAGCTCCTTGACCTTGGCATCGGTGCGGTAGATATCCTCCGGATCTCCGGACAGTGCCGCCCAACGAAAAGGACCAATACCCTGGCAGAATAAGGGGCGAATATAGGCGGGAACGAATCCGGGGAAGTCGAAGGCATTTTCCACCCCTTTCTCGAATGCCATTTGCCGGATGTTATTCCCGTAATCCAACGTAGCGGCACCCGCTTCCTGCAAGGCGAGCATGGCACGGACCTGCACAGCCATGGAGATTTTCGCTTTCTCCACAACCGTCTCAGGTTCCTGCACGCGCATTTGTTTGGTGTATTCCAGGCTCCAGCCTTGGGGAACGTAACCGTTCAACGGATCATGCGCGCTGGTTTGATCAGTCACGACATCCGGGCAGACACCGGATTCGACTAGTTCGGAAAGCACATCCGCGGCATTGCCCAGCAGCCCCACGCTCACAGCCTTGCCAGCGGACTTGGCGTCATCAATTATTGCCAAGGCCTCTGCAAGACCGGTGGCCTTTTTGTCCAGGTACCCGGTTCGCAACCGAAAATCGATTCGCGACTCATCCACTTCGACGGCGATCATACTGAATCCGGCCATCGTGGCCGCCAGCGGCTGAGCGCCGCCCATTCCGCCTAAGCCGCCGGTTAGAATCCATTTGCCGCCGGCGTCTCCGGAAAAATGCTTATCGGCAACCGCGCCGAAGGTTTCATAGGTGCCTTGTACGATGCCTTGGGAACCGATGTAAATCCAGGAGCCTGCAGTCATCTGGCCATACATCATCAGGCCTTTCTTATCCAACTCGTTAAAATGTTCCCAATTTGCCCAATGGGGGACCAGGTTGGAGTTGGCGATCAGAACCCTTGGGGCATTACTATGAGTTTTGAAAACTCCCACAGGTTTGCCGCTTTGAACAAGCAGTGTTTCGTCACCTTCCAGCTGTTTAAGGACTTCGACGATTTTATCGAAACACTGCCAGTTGCGGGCCGCTCTACCAATGCCGCCGTATACAACCAGAGCATTTGGGTGTTCCGCCACTTCCGGGTCAAGATTATTCATCAGCATGCGGAGTGGAGCTTCGGTCAACCAGGATTTGGCGGATAGCGTAGTGCCGGTAGGGGCTTTTATGGTTCGACTGGTATCTAAGCGTGGATCTGTCATGGCGTTACCTGTTAAAAATTTAGGTGGCCACCCAGGCGATACCGCTCACCCGGATGATACAAATAAGCGAAATTAACAACGTCAGGTGACTTGCGTGCCTGCCGCCGGGTATAGGTTCGGCGGGTAATTTTGAGGCATGGGGCGGAAGGGGCAACTTCCAATAATTCACTGAGATCCTGATTCGCGCCGATCGCTTCAATCCAATGATCCGCTTCGCTCAAGGGCGTCACTTCACTTAGATAAGCACTCGGCGTTTGCAAGGTGAAATCCTGCTCCAGATAATCAGGAACGATTCGTGAATTGACATAGCGTTCTTCCAATTGAATCGGCACGTCATTCTCCAGGTGTAGAACGCGACTGAAAAAGACCTTCTGTCCTTCTGGAAGCGCTAACAATTTCTTGCTATTCAAGTCCGTCGAGCGTTCTTCCAGCGTCATTACCCGTGAGGAATGACGATGTCCCCTTTCGGTAATTTCATCCGCGATGTTGCGAATTTCCAGTAGTGAACCGGTAGGGAGCTGCACGGCCACGAATGTCCCGGCGCCTTTAATACGCTCCAGCACGCCGGATTGGGTAAGTTCCGCCAAGGCGCGTCGCGCGGTCATGCGGCTGACGTCAAAATGATCTGCCAGTTGATTCTCGGAGGGGACGGCTGCACCCGGTTCCCACAATCCATTTTCGATGTTTTTCAAAATGTGGGATTTAATGATCTCAAATCGGGGTTTTGTCATGTCGAATGCATTGAGTTGGCAGTTGAGTTTCAAATGGTAGGATAAAATAGTTGTATATACAACTTCTGCTGGTAAACTTAATAAATCTTCACTTTGGCTGGATAGGCTATGTCGGTTTCAAATATTCTTACCAACGTTAATATTGCGACGCTTGATCCGGTGGTTAACAGGCCCTACGGACTCGTGCGAAATGCCTGGGTGCGCTGGAGGGAAGGGCAGATCATTGACTTGGGAACAGGATCACCAGGCTTGCTCAACGGAGAGCGACATATCGACGGCGGGGGCGGGGTGTTAACTCCGGGGTTTGTCGACTGTCATACCCATCTGGTATATGGGGGGGATCGGTCTGACGAATTCGAAAAGCGGCTGCAGGGAAAAAGTTATTCGGAAATTGCCAAAGAAGGCGGCGGAATCATGAGTACCGTGCGGGCGACTCGGAAAGCCGGCGAAGAAGAACTGTTCGAAAGCGCTAAGGCCAGAATACTCCGCGCGTTAAAAAGTGGCGTGACCACAGTAGAAATTAAGTCAGGCTACGGGCTTAACCTTGAGGATGAACTCAAGATGCTGCGGGTAATAAGAAAGCTGAACCAGCAGCTGCCGGTTAAAGTCCATGCTACCTGTTTGGCTGCCCATACCGTGCCCAATGAGTATGCCGGATCTGCAGACAATTACATTACCGATATCTGCCGAAACTTATTACCTCTGGTGGCGCGACAGGAACTCGCCGAAGCGGTGGATATCTTTTGTGAAAAGATCGCGTTTCAGCCCCGTCATGCACGACAATTGTTTGCCTGTGCGGAATCCCTTGGGTTTAAGATAAAAGGTCATGTGGAGCAACTATCGCAGTCTCATGGCAGTAACGTATTGTGTGAGTTTTCCGCATTGTCGGCGGACCATTTGGAATACCTTTCCGAGGACCAAGTGAGGGCAATGCAACAAGCAAATGTCACGGCGGTACTCTTACCCGGCGCTTATTATTTCCTCAAGGAAAAGCAACGACCTCCGATAGCGGCGCTGAGAAAATATCGAGTGCCCATGGCCGTGGCGACGGATGCCAATCCTGGCAGTTCACCGGTCTTTTCCATTACCACGGCGGCTAATTTGGCTAGCCTATTTTTCGAACTCACCCCCGAAGAAGCAATTCGGGGCATCACCGTGAATGCCGCCGCGGCTCTCGGCTATGAAAATAGTCGAGGGATGCTGAAGAAAGGCTATGACGCAGACTTTTGCCTATGGCCCATTGAATCTCCAGTGCAACTGGTCTATGAACTTCCCGCGGTCTGTCCACAGGCAATCTGGATTAACGGACAACAACTCGACAGCGGAAATCTATGATTACTACTCCTGATAAAGCCCTTTGGCAAGGCCGGGTAGACCCAGCGGACGGAACAAAAGGGCTCCGCTGGCATCAGCAAGTGGCCTGTATAAACCCTCTGGAAATGCCGGAAAATCTGTCCCAAACACCGGTGATTCTCGGGTTTGCCAGTGACGAGGGCGTGAAACGCAATCAAGGTAGACCCGGAGCAAAAGCCGGGCCTGCTGCAATTCGCAGGGCATTGGCAAACCTCGCCTGCAGTTTTGACTTCAATTTTTATGATGCCGGTGATGTCGTATGTGTGGATACTGATTTGGAGCAGGCGCAGACGGAACTTGCCGAACAGATTCATAGGGTGCTGTCCGCCGGAGGAAAACCCTACATCTTGGGAGGCGGACACGAAGTAGGCTGGCCTTCGTTTTGGGGCGCGCAAAGGTTTATTGGGAGCACAGGAGAGGATAAAACTCTCGGTATTGTCAACCTGGATGCGCATTTCGATTTGCGTCGCCTATCCCCGGCGGCATCCTCTGGAACGCCGTTCCGTCAATGCAATGAATATTGCCAACAAGCAGAGTTGCCGTTTCATTATCTTGTCCTTGGGCTTAACCCCAGTTCCAATACGCAAGCGTTATTCGAATACGCTGAAGCCCAGGAGGTTAAATGGATAACGGATACGGCATTGCAGGAATGGCATTGGGATAAGATCGGCGCAGTTTTGGAAGGTTTTATTCGCCGGCTTGACTGCCTTTATCTCACCATCTGTTTGGATGTATTTAGTGCGGGATACGCACCGGGAGTGAGTGCGCCGGCTGCGTTAGGATTACCGCCGGTATTGGGCATTCGGCTGATTCATAGCATCAAGCAGATATGCGAGCAGCATAAGGTAGAACTATTGTTAGGCGATATCGCCGAGTTGAATCCCGCTTATGACCGTGATGCTATTACCGCCAAACTGGCAGCTCGTCTCCTGTATGAAATAGTGAATTGACTAGTTTGAAAGGCGGATTAGTTGTAGTAAACCACAATCATATCCGGCCTAAACCGCAATCAGTCCCTTTTCCTGACCACATTAGTTGCAACTGGGGATAAATTTGAAACCACATTGTCTGCAACTGAGACCAGAATAATTGGAACCTGCCCGCAAACAAGAATCTCAAACCACATTAGTTGCAACCAAGAGATATCAAACTGGCAACCCGGCTTCGC
>JANQMN010000074.1 GCA_028280065.1 Hahella sp. | reverse complement strand
GTATCCCCCAGCGGCGCGCCATTCTACATCCTCATAACTTCCTGTCAACCGCTTTTTACTTCATCCGAAAACTCCGTAAAAAAACCGCGCCTCTACGACTTCAATCCCTGACTTGTCGTCCAAAAGAGGTGCGCATTATACGTGCTCAGACAGAATTTGCAAGACAAAATATAGAACAAATTCAATATGATCTCGCATTGGGGATATAACCGACAACCTTAGGACGACCTCAAGGGATTATGCTGTCTCTGAATATTTTGCTTCAATGCCCGAAATAAACGGTACGCCAACAAAAGAGCAACTAATGTGGAATAAATTATTGGGTCAGTGTAATCCGCCCGTGTCAGCCAAAAATAGTGGATCAATACCAACAAGGAAGCCAGATAAATTCCCTTATGGAGAGTCTTCCAGCGTTTACCCAACCTGCGAACCATGGGTTTGGGAGATGTAATAGCCAGTAGAGTAAGGATAATAAATGCAATAAAGCCCACAGTTACGTAAGGACGCTTAACGATATCCTCCAACAGAATCTCTACATCCAAAACCAGCAAGCTTGCCGCAGCAAGATGCACTGTGGCATAAAACCAGGCATAAAGCCCCACCATACGCCGGTATTTCACCGTCCAACGCCAACCCATTAGTTGGTTCAAAGGAGTAATGCAGAGGCAGACCACGAGCATGTTAAGAGCCCACTCGCCGGTGAAGCGCGTTATGAACTCGCCGGGATCAGGCCCAGTTTTTTGGGTTGCAATCAGCCCGACCAAATAACAGAAAGGCGCTAGTAGACTGGAAAATATTAACCACCAACGCAGTACGTGGAAATTCCCTTTAGGCTGCATTCAATAGTACTTCTTCAGATCCATGCCCGAATACAGACTAGCCACCTGATCTGCATACCCGTTAAACATTTGGGTGTCGATACGCTTTGGCCCAAGAAATCCACCGGGTAATCGCCTTTCCCGCTTTTGACTCCAGCGCGGGTGATCCACATTCGGGTTCACATTTGCATAGAAACCATACTCTTGGGGCGCAAGGTCACTCCAAGTTGTGTGGGGCATTTTTTCAACAAAACTGATACGAACGATTGATTTAATACTTTTAAAGCCATATTTCCATGGCACTACCAGCCGAATAGGCGCGCCATTCTGGTTCGGCAGTGTTTGGCCGTACAAACCCACAGCAGCAATAGTCAGAGGGTGCATCGCCTCATCGATACGTAAACCTTCTCGATAGGGCCAATCGATTCCCGAGAAAGGAGATTTCTGGCCAGGCATCTGCTCCGGCCGATAAAGCGTCTCAAAGGCCAAGTATTTTGCGTTACTGTTCGGTTGGAACTTTTTTATCAGACTGGCCAGGGGAATGCCTACCCATGGGATCACCATCGACCAGGCTTCAACACAACGCAATCGGTATATGCGTTCTTCCAACTGCGAGTCTTTCACCAAGTCTTCGAGAGCATAGTTTCCAGGCTTATCACACTCACCATCGACTTTGACGGTCCAGGGATGGATCTCCAACTTTCCGGCATTTTTCGAAGGGTCGGACTTACCAGTGCCAAATTCATAAAAATTGTTGTATTGCAGAATATCTTCTAACGGCGTTTTATCTTCATTTGTTGAAAAATCACCGGGCTTGACTTTAGACAACGATCCAGCCATTTTCTGCTGCCAGATATTTACCGATGCATTGGCTGCAAATGCGCTGCCGGAAAACCCAGGCATCCAACCAAAAGCGGAGGCGGCCACAACACCGCTACCGGACGCTATGAACTTACGGCGGTCGAGATAAACACTCTCAGGCGTGATTTCAGATGGATAAAAATCTTCTGGCTTTTTGATCAACATGTTGCGCACTCCGACTGGCAATTACTGCTGTATACGAAGCTATGACCACATGCACTCCAAAAAATTCCAAAATTGCCAAGGCTTAATCCTGCTTTTTGCGTTTTTTCAACCAGCGGTTTACAGCCTGCACAGGTCCTGACAACGCATAAATAAGAAAACCTACCATCAACACCTGTGCCGGCGCTGTTGAAACGATGGCGTAAATCAACACTACCGCTAAAATTGCGACAAACGGCACCCGGCCTTTTAGATCGAATTCTTTAAAACTGTAATAAAGAATGTTCGAAACCATTAATACCCCCGCGCTAGCCACTACAAATGTCGTAGCATATGCAAGGATAAAGCTCACATCTGCATCGTGAAAAGTCCATACAAAACCAGCTACCAAAGCTGCAGCAGACGGACTTGCCAGACCGATAAAGTATCGCTTGTCGACGGACCCTATCTGGGTATTGAAACGAGCCAGTCGTAACGCAGCTCCGGCCACATAAATGAATGCAGCAACCCAACCCAATTTCCCTAAATCCGATAATGCCCAGGTAAAGGCCACCAATGCAGGCGCCACTCCGAAAGCCACCATATCAGCCAATGAGTCATATTCGGCGCCAAAATCACTCTGAGTATTGGTCATGCGCGCTACTCGACCATCCAATCCATCAAGCACCATCGATACGAAAATTGCAATCGCGGCATTTTCAAAATTGCCATGCATGCCTGCAACAATGGCGTAGAATCCTGAAAACAGCGATCCTGTTGTGAATAGATTAGGCAGCAGATAGACGCCTCGACGCCTAACTTTCGCACCGCCAACCAGAACCTCCTCCTCCACCTCAGCGGCTAAGAAGCTCTCGTCATGATTATCTGCAGACTTGTGTTCCTGTTTTTTCCGATTAGATTCTTCAGAATCCATTTATCACCTATTGCGAGCAAGTAATTCACTAAGTGTAGTCCAGACAACGAGTCAGGTTTTATCCATATAGACGAAAAAACGCGGCCCTTGGCCGCGTCAGTATCGTTAATGGGATAAAAATCTTAGTTTTTACTTTTATCAACGATTTTATTGGAAGCAATCCAAGGCATCATGCTGCGAAGTTTTTCGCCGACCGTTTCAATCGGATGTGCCGCATTCAGTCGACGGTATGCTGTCATGGATGCGTAGTTAGACGCACCTTCCTGAATGAATTTCTTAGCGTATTCACCGGTTTGAATACGTTTAAGCGCATTGCGCATCGCCGCGCGCGACTCATCGTTTATCACTTCCGGCCCGGTCACGTACTCGCCATATTCCGCATTATTGGAAATAGAGTAGTTCATGTTAGCAATGCCACCCTCATACATGAGATCAACGATTAATTTAAGTTCATGCAGACATTCAAAATACGCCATTTCCGGCGCATAACCGGCATCAACCAGCGTCTCGAATCCTGCCTTAACCAGCTCTACGGCTCCGCCACAGAGCACGGCTTGCTCGCCAAAAAGATCTGTTTCAGTTTCGTCTTTAAAAGTGGTTTCAATGATTCCTGTACGCCCTCCACCGATAGCGCTGGCGTAAGATAGAGCCACATCTTTTGCCATCCCGGAGGCATCCTGGAAAATAGCGACCAAGTCGGGAATACCGCCACCTTTAACGTATTCTGACCTTACGGTATGGCCAGGCGCTTTAGGAGCCACCATGATGACATCAAGATCTGCCCGCGGGACAACTTGGTTGTAATGAATACTGAATCCATGCGCGAAAGCGAGAGTACCGCCTTCTTTCAAATTCGGCTCTATAACAGATTTATATAACTGTGACTGAAACTCATCCGGGGTTAAAATCATCACCAGGTCAGCCCAGGAAACAGCTTCCGGAACGCCTTTGACACTCAATCCGGCTGATTCCGCCTTCGCCCACGAAGCAGAACCTTGACGCAAACCGACACAGACATCAACGCCGCTGTCTTTCAGATTGTTGGCATGGGCGTGACCTTGCGAACCATATCCGATGATGGCTACCTTTTTTTCTTTAACGATCGAAAGATCACAGTCTTTATCGTAGTAAACTTGCATGTTTTTCCACCTTAATAACAGGCGCACAGCGCCTTTTTCACATATATTCTGTTAATTAAAATCTCAGCGACTATAGGGTTAACGATTTTTCACCGCGAGCAATACCGGACACCCCGGAGCGCACCACTTCAACGACCTGCGCGCGCCCGATGGCATTGATGAACGCGTCTAACTTATCGCTATCGCCAGTGAGCTGTACCGTGTAAATCACGCTGGATACATCGACAATCTGTCCGCGAAAGATATCTACCGTGCGTTTTATTTCTGCCCGTTGCGCACCGGTTGCCTTCAGCTTTATCAGCATCAGTTCCCGTTCGATATGTGCGCCTTCCGTGAGGTCTACAACCTTCACAACTTCGACCAGCTTGTTCAGTTGCTTGGTGATTTGTTCGATAACCCGATCAGAGCCGACTGTGGTGACGGTCAAACGCGACAAAGTCGGATCTTCCGTGGCGGCGACTGTCAGTGTCTCGATATTGTAATTACGCTGCGTGAACAGCCCCACAACACGCGACAAGGCACCGGGCTCATTTTCCAGCAACATGGAGATGATTCTTCGCATCCTCTTACACCCTCTCCGTCTTGCTAAGCCACATGTCCTTCATGGAACCACGTGCGACCTGCATGGGATACACATGTTCGTGGGGATCTACATAAATATCGATAAACACCAGCTTATCCTTCATAGCAAAGGCTTTTTTTAGCCCGTCTTCCAACTCTTCCGGTCGGTTAATCGTAATTCCTTCATGTCCGTATGCCTTGGCCAGTGCCATAAAATCAGGCAAGGATTCCATATAGGATTGGGAATGGCGGGCTTCGTAGTTCATGTCCTGCCACTGCCTTACCATCCCTAAGGAGCGATTGTTCAAATTGACGATTTTTACCGGCAGATTGTATTGCTTACATGTTGAAAGCTCTTGAATATTCATCTGAATACTGCCTTCACCAGTTATGCAAACCACTTCATCGCTGGGAAAATTCAGCTTAATGCCCATGGCTGCAGGCAAACCGAATCCCATCGTGCCGAGTCCGCCTGAATTCACCCACTGGTTCGGTCTTTCGAACTTGTAGTACTGCGCTGCAAACATTTGATGCTGACCAACATCAGAGGTGATAAATGCCTTGCCTCTGGTTACTTTGTAGAGCATTTCCACGGCTTGCTGCGGCTTGATCATGTCGCTGTCGTCAGTACGATAGCGGCCGCCGTGATAGGCACGCCATTCATCTATCTGTTTCCACCAACTCAGCAAAGCATCTTTTTCGGCTTTAAAATCATCCTGTTTCACCAGCTCAATCATCTCCCTTAAGACATTGGCTGCTGGCCCGACAATAGGCACGTCTACCTGGACGGTTTTAGAAATCGAAGCCGGATCCACATCGACATGTATAATCTTGGCACCGGGGCAGAACTTTTCCGTCGCATTGGTCACCCGATCATCAAACCGGGCGCCGACAGCAAGGATCAGATCGCTGTGATGCATGGCCATATTCGACTCATAGGAGCCATGCATGCCCAACCAACCAAGGCTTTGCTTATCACTGGCCGGAAATCCACCAATCCCCATAAGCGTGCTGGTGACGGGAAAATTAGTCCGATGGGCTAACTCAGTAAGTTCTTTGGATGCTTTGCCGAGGATTACGCCTCCGCCGAAATATATGATCGGCCGCCGGGCTGAGGCCATCATATCGACCGCTTTTTTAATTTGCCCGGTATGACCTTTGGCCGGCGGCGTATAAGAGCGCATCTTGATTTTCTTCGGATAAACATACTCAAAGCGTTCATTCGGCGTAGTCATATCTTTTGGAATATCAACTACCACCGGACCAGGACGTCCGGTTTGTGCCAAATAGAATGCCGCTTTGAGAATCTCTGGAATGTCGCGGGGATCTCGAACACTGAAGTTGTGTTTTACCACCGGTCGGGACACACCCATCATATCGGTTTCTTGGAAAGCGTCTTCACCGATCAAGGTTGATGCCACCTGTCCGCATAACACCACCATGGGCACAGAGTCCATGTAAGCGGTAGCAATGCCGGTAATGGTGTTAGTCGCGCCGGGACCGGAGGTTACAAGAACTACACCTGCCTTGCCGCTGGCTCTGGCATAGCCATCTGCCATATGGGCTGCCGCTTGTTCATGCCGAACCAATATGTGTTTTACTTTTTCTTGACGAAATAGCGCATCATAGATGTGTAAAGCTGCGCCGCCGGGGTACCCATAAAGATATTCTACCCCTTCATCTTGCAGAAAGCGCACGATCATATCGGCGCCTGAAAGCATTTCTGCAGTCACTATACCCTCTCTTTCTACACGTGTATGAAAACAATCTCATGCAATTTATTGGCAAACAGGAAAAACTCGCCTATACCTCTATCAAGGTACAGTGATGGCCGAAAACACCATTGAGTGCCCGTACTACTGCCAATAAGTCCACACTGGCTAACCAAGGGGAAAGATCTTTTCCTGGCCAGCCCACACGTGCCTGTTTAGCACTCTATTGCAAACTGTTTGCACCTGGGTATTAGGCAAACAGGGTCCAGATTGTGTGGCGATGGGTGGAATTTCAGTCGCGCGATAGCCGTAGACCGGACCTCCGCCCAAGCAACCGCCAATTCTGACATCCGGAAATTTTGTGTCAATAGCTAAAGCGGATTTTTAGCTTTACCAAGCTAAGGGATTGAACTATCTTTGATTTATACGGCAAAGTACTGCTAAAACGCCGCACCTGAATAAAATAGGGAAATCTTAAACCATGGCTAAGCGACTTTTTGTCCTCTTTCTCCTAGCTTTTGCTAGCTTTGCCTACTCCTCGAGCGTATATAAATGGGTAGATGAAGATGGCACGGTGCACTATTCGGATAAAAAGCCGGTCGACAAACAAAGTGAAAAGCTGCGAATGAAGACTGGCTCCACTCAGTCTCAACCCTCGGAAAATCTTCAGGAACAAGTCGACAATCTGGATAGGCAACAGCAAATCGAACAAGTACGACAAAAACAAGAGCGAGAGAATGTAGCCGCAGATCAAGCCAAACAAGAGTTCTGTGATAACCTGAAAACCAATCTTGAGACTCTTCGTAATAACGCTAGAATCCGTATGAAGGATGAAGATGGCGAGTACCGTTTCCTGACTCCCGAAGAAATCGTCGACCAGACCAGCAACAACCAAAAACGGTATGACGAACAATGTAACTAAACCTTTACACTCTCAATTAAAAAAGGGCCATAGAGGCCCTTTTTAGATTGGCGGAAGTAGATATAATCTATCTATCCACTCTATAAAGGATACAGCCTTCCTCTACTTCACCCTGGATGATATCGCCCCGTTGAAACTGTCCATTGAGGATCGCCTGTGCCAAGGGGTTCTCTACTCGTTGCTGGATAGCGCGTTTCAGAGGGCGAGCTCCATACACGGGGTCAAATCCAACTTCAGCAAGAGTCGACATTGCAGCATCCGAGAGCACAACGGATAACTCTTGTTCTGCTAGGCGTTTATTAAGAATATCCAACTGAAATGCTGCGATGCCCTTAATTTGATTTGCCGTGAGCGGATGAAAAACTACCACCTCATCAATACGATTGAAGAACTCGGGACGGAAGTGATGGGAAACCACATCCAACACAGCGTCCTTGATTCCAGCATAATCCTCATCTTTTGCCCCCATCGCCTGGATCAAATCCGAGCCAAGGTTGGATGTCATGACCACCACGGTATTGCGAAAATCGACTGTTCGCCCTTGCCCATCGGTTAAACGTCCATCTTCCAAAACCTGCAAAAGAATGTTAAACACGTCCTGATGGGCTTTTTCCACTTCATCCAACAGCAACACGGAGTAAGGTCGTCGACGCACTGCTTCTGTCAGATACCCGCCCTCTTCGTAGCCCACATAACCGGGTGGCGCACCGATTAAACGGGCGACGGAGTGTTTTTCCATAAACTCAGACATATCGATCCGCACCATGGCTTCTTCCGTGTCGAACAGAAAATGGGCAAGCGCTTTACAGAGTTCGGTTTTACCCACACCTGTCGGCCCCAGGAACATAAACGAGCCGTTAGGGCGGTTGGGATCGCTAAGACCTGCTCGCGAGCGGCGTACCGCATTGGAAACCGCAGTCACAGCCTCGTCTTGCCCGATCACCCGCTTGTGCAGCGCTTCTTCCATGCGCAGCAGCTTGTCTCGCTCGCCTTCGAGCATTTTGGAAACCGGTATCCCGGTCCACTTGGAGATAATCTCTGCGATTTCCTCTTCAGTTACCTTGTTACGTAGTAGCTTCATCTCAAGCATTTCAACTTGACTCGCCATATCCAATTGCTTTTCAAGTTCCGGAATTTTGCCATATTGCAACTCAGACATGCGGGTAAGATCCCCTTGACGGCGAGCGCTTTCAAGATCGACCCGGGCCTGCTCCAACTGGCTTTTGATTTGTTGCGTTCCCTGCAAAGCGGCCTTCTCCGAGTTCCAGATCTCTTCGAGATCCGCGTATTCGCGTTCGGCGGTTTCGATCTGCTCACTTAGCTCATTCAGGCTCTTGCGGGAGGCGTCATCCGTCTCCTTTTTCAGAGCTTCGCGTTGCATCTTTAACTGAATAAGGCGGCGCTCAAGCTTGTCCAGCGGTTCGGGTTTGGAGTCGATCTCCATGCGAATCTGGCTTGCTGCTTCGTCCACCAAGTCGATCGCCTTATCAGGCAATTGCCGGTCTGAAATATAGCGATGGGACAGCTTGGAGGCCGCAATTATTGCACTGTCGGTAATTTCGACACCATGATGCACTTCATAACGTTCTTTGAGTCCACGCAATATGGCGACAGTGTCTTCGACATTTGGCTCGGTAACCAACAACTTCTGGAAACGCCGTTCCAGGGCAGCGTCCTTTTCTATATATTCCCGGTACTCGTCCAAAGTGGTCGCACCGACACAATGCAATTCACCGCGGGCCAATGCCGGTTTTAGCATATTACCAGCATCCATAGCGCCTTCTGCTTTACCGGCGCCCACCATGGTATGCAGTTCATCGATAAACAGGATAATTTGGCCTTCTTGCTTGGCCAACTCATTCAACACCCCTTTCAAGCGCTCTTCGAACTCACCGCGAAACTTCGCCCCGGCAATCAATGCACCCATATCGAGAGCCAGCACCTGCTTATTTTTAAGCCCCTCCGGCACTTCCCCATTGACTATTCGCTGGGCTAATCCCTCTACAATTGCCGTTTTTCCTACGCCTGGCTCACCGATCAACACCGGATTGTTTTTACGCCGCCGCTGCAGTACCTGAACAGTTCGACGAATTTCGTCGTCCCGCCCGATGACCGGATCCAACTTCCCTTCACGTGCACGTTCAGTAAGATCGATGGTAAATCTCTCCAAAGCCTGACGATTGTCTTCCGCACCTTGATCCGCCACGGTTTGACCTCCACGCATACTTTCAATGGCTTGCTCCAACCGGGTTTTCTCCGCACCGCAGTCGCGCAGAACCTTACCCAGCTCCCCCCGGTCATCAAGTGCAGCAAGGAGTACTAATTCACTGGATATATATTGATCTTTCCTTTTTTGGGCCAACTTATCGGCCATATTTAGCAAACGACCCAACTCATTGGAAAGGTGTACATCCGCATCCGTGCCCTGCACTTGTGGCAGGCGGTCAAGTTGAGTAGCAATCTGTTGGCGAAGGGACGGCACATCAACGCCGGCCTGTTGCAACAGCGGGATCAGTGCATTGCCTTTCTGCTCTAGCATCGCATGCAGCAGATGTGCTGGCTCAATAAAGTTATGGTCCCGCCCGAGGGCAAGCGATTGCGCCTCTGACAGAGCGGTTTGCAAGCGGCTAGTGAACTTATCAAATCTCATAAACCAACCTCAATATCTAACGACCTAACTGGTCAAAATCCAATTGCTTACGATGTGGGGCCTAGCACTGGGATGTTCAAGGTTTTACCTTGCTTCGCAGAGAAATGAGGATAAAGGGTATTGACTTGAGTCAGTGATTATTCGCTATTTGCCTACAGATTCTTGTTCTTTCCAAATTAGAGAGGCCATGCGACCGGTGGTTCCATCTCGCCGGTAAGAGTAAAAATTTCGTTCATCGGAATAGGTGCAGTAATCGCCGCCATAGATATGATGGATACCGGAGGCT
The DNA here is from genome assembly GCA_028280065.1 of Hahella sp. Lineage (GTDB taxonomy): Bacteria > Pseudomonadota > Gammaproteobacteria > Pseudomonadales > Oleiphilaceae > Hahella. Next base: position 19,591 of record JANQMN010000074.1, on the reverse strand, counting down.
TTAAGGGTGCTGCGTGCAAGACCGTATATGTCCGCCATCCATTTACCTGCCTTATGATTTACAAAATGTACTTCAAGCGTTCTATTTTTTTGGCAGAACGCAGCCCTGACTTCCTCTCCCACTTCAAAAGCCGCTTGACTTATTGCCGGACCAAGCCATACCTGTATCTGAGCCGGGTCAGGAAAAAGCGCAACAGTATTTTCCAAAACACCTTGTTGGAGCCCCCGCCAACCGGCGTGAGCAGCGGCCACGCATCCCCCGTCTAGGCTGGCAAACAGCACCGGTAAGCAGTCTGCCGTCATGACTGCGCATACGGTGTTGAAATTCTTGGTGAAGCTTGCGTCCGCCTGGATCGGCCTTGGGCATATTTCGCGCAGATTAACAACCTCCGTCCCATGCACTTGACGCAACCATTGTATTTCCTGCAACTCTATTCCCAGCACTGATGCTAGCTGCTCGCGATTGTGCTGGACTGATTCAGAATCATCCGCGACATGAGCGCCGAGATTGAGGCCGGCAAAGTTGCCGGTACTTACCCCACCGGACCGGGTCGTCGAGAATGCTTTGATACCAGGCACTGACGGCCATTCCGGTTCGATCAACTGAATCTTCTGCGTCTGCTGAACCATATTGATTTATCCCGGCAATGCTCTTGATCGAAGTGAGTTAAAGGACCTTAGGCGTTGCATCACTTTCGCGCAAATTGTTCATTAGTTCGCACATATCCGCCGGCAGGTCGATTTCCCAACTCATCTGTTGGCCAGTCACAGGGTGCTCTAAGGTGAGTTTCTTGGCATGCAATGCCTGCCTTGGAAATTGATTTACCGCTTCCCGCGCCTGTCCGGTCAGGCCTTTGCTCAATCGAGGTCTACCTGCATAGGTAACATCTCCTATCAGCGGGTGGCGAATATGCGCCATATGCACGCGAATTTGATGCGTTCGGCCAGTTTCAAGCTTTAATCTTACATGAGTGAAACCGCTCAGCCTGGAAATAAGACGATAATGCGTCACTGCTGGTTTTCCGCTACTGACAACCGCCATCTTCTGGCGATTTTTAGGATCACGGCCTATCGGCTCATTCACTTTGCCTCCGCCGGTCATCTCGCCTTGAACGATCGCCTCATATTCTCGCCCCATCTGGCGGGATTGCAGCTGACTAACGAGAGACTGATGCGCTTGCAAGCTTTTAGCAATCACCATAATCCCAGTAGTGTCTTTATCGAGGCGATGCACAATCCCCGCCCTGGGAAGATGTTGCAATTCCGGGCAGTGGTGCAGAACTGCATTGACAACGGTACCTTGCGCGTGTCCGGGTGCCGGATGCACAACAAAACCTGGGCCTTTGTTGATAACCAACAGAGATTCGTCTTCAAACACAACATCCAAAGGTATTTCTTCTGCCTGCCAGTCGCCTTCGATCTGTAAATCGGCATCAAGTTGCAACTTGTCATTAGCAAACACTTTATCCTTAGACCTGGCCGGCTTGCCGTTCAATGTCAGCTGTCCTTGTCGAATCCATTCTTGCAGCCGGGCTCGGGAATAGTCCGAAAAGAGTCTCACAGCGACGCGATCCAGACGCTGAGCGGCCAATTCATTTGGCACCACTGCGGTTTCCGATATTTGCTTGTTCATGGATTAAATGTTGTTTAGTGGACTGTTTTCTAGTCGGTGCTTATGGAATAATTTCGCGTCCGGAAATTATTAGGCCTTAGTTTCAGTGCATCAAGTATCCCAAATTCTTCAATTTCTTAAGCAAAGCTTGTTTATTTTTAGACGAAACACGTTATTCAATAAAACATTGAAGGCCAGCCTGTTAGGTATAATCATTTGTCTAGTCGCAGGTTGCAGCACAAAGGAACCTGAAGTTTTAACCGAAGAAGAATACTACAAACGCGCTAAAACCGCCTTGGAAAACCAGACTTTTCTGGAAGCCTCGAGACATTTGCGCGACCTGGAAACCTACCATCCGTTTGGACGCTATGCGGAGCAGGCGCAGCTTGACCTGCTTTTCGCTCGCTACAGATCTTTGGATACCGTAGGCGCGTCTGCCGTTGCAGACCGTTTCACACGCCTCCATCCAGACAGCCCCCATGTCGATTATGCACGCTATATCAAGGGCTTAGCAGCATACTATGCAGACGAAACCATCAGCGTCCGGTTTTTTCCAATTAACGCCGATACCCGTGATCCCGGCCGTGCACGGGAAGCATTTCAGGAATTCTCCATCCTAATCAACCAATTCCCCGATTCACCATACGCACCCGACGCACAAAAACGCATGATTGCCATTAAAGAGCGTCTTGCCAGATATGAGTTGAATGTTGCCGAGTACTACATCCAAAGGCAGGCATTCGTCGCCGCACTGGGCAGAACCAACTACCTCATTGAAAACTTCCCCGATACAAACGCCGTAGCAGACGCCTTGGCTTTGAATATCGAACTCTACCGCCTCCTCGGCATGAACGAACACGCTTCGGACTCGCTGGTCATCCTGGCTGCCAACTTTCCGGAACACGACTCATTTGATAGCAATATGCGCTTTGTAGGGAATAAAGTAGAACTGCAGAGGCGTGATTTGCTGAGTATTTTTGATTTGGGACTGTTTGGGGATTAGAGCTTAATCAGGCATTCTTTGATGCGCCTTCACAGGTTCTTCTCTATCGTAAATCCATAGCAAAATAAATCATGTATACTGAATTCCTAACTCAAGGAAGCGCTCAAAACTAACGAATTACATATGCATGCCTGCTTCAGAGCCACTAACCACCAGCAAACTATTTCGAGTATACAACCATTATCGAGTCGTAGTCGGTATCATACTACTAATAGGGCTTCTCCTTCAGTCAAAAGAAAGTAAAGTTTTAGCACTAGATACTTTTTTTTATAACGTTGCCGTTATCTGCTATGCAGTAATTCATATCTTTGTGGCCTTACTTCTTGTAACCGGCTTCACCCCAAATACTCGGCATATTGTACTTTCAATATTGCTAGAACTGTCTTTAGTTAGCACCATGATGCTATTTGGCATGGGAGTGAACGGCGGGCTTGGCAATGTTGTCGTTATCACTGTGGCTGCGAGCAATATCCTACTACGAAGCCAATTGGGTCTGATGGTAGCCTCGGTTGCCAGCATGTCCGTCATGGGCCAGGAGATCTATCGCCTACTGGAATCTTCAGGAGAAGTCGATTCGGTATTTCGAGGTGGCGTACTCGGTGTCGTCTATTTTGCTACAGCGATTTTAGTCAGAAACCTTTCCTATAGAATCAACGTTACCGAGGATCTGGCCAGAAGGAGAGCACAGAATATTGAGGAATTGGAGCGACTAAACCATCAGATCATCCAACGGATGCTCACTGGGATAATAGTCACCAACGAGTTTGGCCAAGTACGTATGGCTAACGAGGCTGCGTTGCGCTTGTTAGGTCACAGTATGGAGGAGCCGCTTGTATCCGTTCCAATTGAACTGCTGGATAAACTAAATGAATGGCAGCTAAATCCAGAAAACAAAGCTGACTCCTTTAGACCAACCACCAACAGAGCTCCCATTCAACCTAGTTTTGCAATGCTGCAAAAAGAAGAAGGCCAGGATATTCTTGTGTTCCTTGAGGATACCGGCAAAATCGCCCAACAAGCTCAGCAACTAAAACTGGCTTCATTAGGGCGCTTAACCGCAGGTATTGCCCATGAAATTAGAAATCCGCTAGGTGCAGCGAGCCATGCAGCACAACTGATGCTGGAATCGGAGGACTTAAACAATTCAGACAGGCAAATGGCAGAAATCATCCAACGCCATGCGGAGCGGATGAACTCAATCATTGAAAATGTTCTTCAGCTATCCCGCGGCAAAGTGAGTGCACCCGAAAGCCTGGATTTAGAACAATGGGTAAGAAATTTTGTAAACGATTTTACCGCAGGAGGCACGCGCCGTATGGACGTGGACATTAAGCTAATGGAGAATGGCATCGTTGGACGATTTGACCCGAATCATCTCGGACAAATCCTAAACAACTTACTGTCGAATGCAATAAGATACAGTGAACAACAGGCAAACTATCCATGGGCTGGAATTGAGATCGGTACACTTGACCCCAATGAACAACCATATATTGATGTTTTGGATATTGGCCCCGGAATTAGCGAAGACCAACTGGAGAGCTTATTCGAGCCATTTTATACTACGGATAAAAAAGGCACCGGCCTCGGCCTATACTTATCGAAAGAACTATGTGAAGCCAATCAAGCACAATTGGATTACTCGCAAAGAGAGGAAGCTGGCAGTCGCTTCAGAATTACATTCCCTCATCCCTTGCGTCGTATCTAATATGGATCAAATCATCACATGAACAGCAACAAAAAAGCCTTAGTTGTCGACGATGAACCAGATATTCGGTCATTGCTGGAGATTACTCTATCACGCATGCAGCTTGATACCGAATCCGCAGAAAATGTCACTCAAGCAAAACAAAAACTCGCCACCCAGAACTATGATCTGGTGCTTACTGACATGAATATGCCGGATGGTAACGGTATAGATTTGGTGATCCATATTCAGCAGAACTGCCCACAGACTCCGGTCGCCGTCATCACAGCCTATGGCAGCATGGACACCGCTATTACAGCATTAAAAGCAGGCGCTTTTGATTTTGTATCCAAACCGATTGAACTCACCAGGCTAAGGGAATTGGTGGCAACAGCGCTAAAGTTAGAGAAAAACCCTACACCTCTTTCTACCCAGCCAACTAAATTACTAGGCAAATCGGACTCGATTGAACGCCTCCGAAAGCAAATCAACAAATTGGCGCGCAGCCAGGCACCCGTCTATATTAGCGGTGAATCAGGCAGCGGAAAGGAAATGGTTGCCAGAAGCATCCATTGTCAAGGACCAAGAGCTTCCTCACCTTTTATAGCAGTAAACTGTGGGGCAATTCCTAACGAGTTGATGGAAAGTGAATTTTTTGGGCACAAAAAAGGCGCATTTACCGGTGCGCACGAAAACAAGGTCGGCCTTTTTCAGGCGGCAAATGGCGGCACACTGTTTCTCGATGAAGTGGCAGACTTACCGCTTCCTATGCAGGTAAAGCTCCTTCGTGCAATACAGGAAAAAGCCATCAGACCGGTTGGGGAGCAGAACGAAATTACCTTGGACGTACGAATTCTAAGCGCTACTCATAAAGATCTCGCGGAATTGGTTGAGTTGAGCGAGTTTCGCCAGGATTTGTTTTACAGAATTAACGTTATAGAGCTGAAAGTTCCGCCACTTAGAGAACGCAAAGGTGACGTAGCCATACTTGCGGAAAAAATTCTGCAAAGACTTTCGGATGAATGCGAAGTCGATACTGTTTCACTATGTAATGAAGCCTTACTGAAACTTGAGCAATATAGTTTTCCTGGGAATGTCAGAGAACTGGAGAACATACTCGAACGTGCCTTTACTCTCAGTGAAAATGACGAGATCAGCCCGGAAGATATCCAGTTACCCATACAGGAGAAAACTGAAACAAATCATGAGTTCGACGGCACGGGTGGTATCGAGATTCCTGAGTTCCATGAGGGAGAGGTTAACCTGGAAAATTTTTTAGAAAATATTGAGAAAAGCACAATTGAGAAGGCGCTGGAAGAAACACGTTGGAACAAAACAGCGGCTGCGAAAAAGCTTGGCATTAGTTTTAGAGCACTTCGCTACCGTTTGAAAAAACTAAACATGGACTAATTAGGTATTTTTCCAATTTGACAATTGTGGGCTTATTTCGTGATAATTACTTCTTAAAAGGAAACATATAATGGCTGCCGTAGATCTGTAGCCATAAAAAAGGAACTTTGTTATGAAATTAAAAGGATTTACGCTGTTTGAACTCACCTCAACTCTCGCTATCGCCTCCATTCTAATATTCTTGGGTGTACCCGCGATGACGGATATGTGGCAACGCAACATGGTATTGAGCGAACTCGCACAAATCGATAACAGCTTTACCAAGGCGCGGCGTGTAGCTGTCATTAATAATCAACCTGTGGTGCTGTGCAGTCTCGACGCAAATCATAAATGCCAAGGTTCTTGGACCAATACCTACGACCTGTTTATCGATACTAATCAAAACCAAGTGAGAGAATTCGATGAAAAATATATCCAGACTCACACCCTGCATGAACGACTTCATCTTATAGCCAAGCTTTCTGCCGGTCGCTCTTATATTCAGTACGATCCCGACGGCACCACCCATGGCACTGCTGGCTCAATTCAAATCTGCGGTAAGAGCATCAAGCCAAAACATCACAGGGCGGTAATCATTTCTTTCACTGGGCGTTTACGTCGCTCTTACGACAAAAATGAAGACGGCATACATGAGGCTGGCAGCAAAACTATTTGCCAAAACTAAAGAGCAGTAAAAGCCATCAAGGCTTCTTGAAAACTCTGCTTTAAAAATCGCGTAATTTGAACTGGTTCAAAAGCCCCGGCCGCCTATTCCCACAATGATACCGTCTGTCACAACCCGATGGTCTACACTAAAAGCTGATTTATAATTCAAATTAGGAATTAACTAGGAAAGTAGCAGCTAATGAAAGGTTTTACTGTTATTGAGTTAATGATTGTATTAGTGATTGCCGGAATACTTGTTACATTAGGTGTACCAGCGATGACAAATATGATTAAAGACAATCGCATTTCTGCTGAAACCAATCGTCTAGCCACTTCCATTCGATTCGCAAGAAGTGAAGCTATAAAGAGAAACCAAGTTGTTTCTATTGCGAAAGTTTCGGGTTCAGATAAAGAGTGGGAAGCCGGTTGGGAGATATATGTGGACGTATCTGGAGACGGTAATCAAGCTATTGATATCGAAGGAGGTGACATTTTATTACGTCAGGAAAGCGAAGCTCCGACAGGTTTAGAAGTTAGAAGCGACGACAATGGCAATCGATGGTTGTCGTACAACAGTGATGGAACGTTGAACGAAGGTGGAGAGGCCGCTGAATACTTTATTTGTGATGACCGTGGTGCACCTGAGGGTGCGGCGGTTAGTATTTCGGTTACTGGACGAATTAATGTAGGAGCGATTAATGGCGACTCTTGTACCCCCCCATAAACCGAGTTCTTTATCTAAAGAATCTGGTTTTAGCATGATAGAAGTTTTGGTAACAATATTGGTTTTTGCAATTGGATTACTTGGAGTTGCGGCAATGCAAGTGCAAGCTCTTAGGGGAACAGCTGACAGCGGCCAAAGAGGAAAAGCCGTATGGCTAGCTCAAGAATTGACCGAAAGAATGCGAGCTAACCCAGAGGGTGTAGCGAGTGAAGATGGCTATCTTTCTGAAGTTAGCTGTAACACTGTTCCGAGTTCAGTTTGTAGTAACTACTTCGATGCGGCCTCCAGCAATAGTATAAGTGCAGCTACTTGCAACGCTGTCCAAATGGCAAAGTGGGATATGTGGGAGCTGTCCTGTGGGACTTACGATGCTGCCGCTACAGATACAAAGGGAAACATGGTGCACTTTCTTGCCGGTGCATCAATCAGTTTGCAATGTACTAGTTGTGCTAACCCCGAAGATCCTGAGTTTCCGTTACCAGATGATTCTGATTTTACAATTACAGTTTCTTGGACTGGCAGAAGTGGTGGAACCAATGACGATGGTCCTACTACTGGCGTAGGCACCCAGAAATTAGAACTTCTAATAAGGCCATGAAACATGATTAAAGCCTCACCTTTACATTATCCGAAACTTCAGTACGGATTGACGATCGTCGAGTTTTTGATCGCCATTACGCTTAGCTTGCTCCTTTTAACGGGAATCACTCAAATTTTTCTTGCAAACAAAGCGACTTTCAACACGACAGACTCATTAAGCAGAGTGGAAGAAAATGGAAGATTCGCAATGGAAGTTCTTGCTAACAGTATTAGGATGGCGGGATATGCAGATCCAACTAAAGAAAACGTACCTCCTCCTTTTTATGGCCAATGTGCAGCTGGAGATAGCGACTGTATTTCCAAAAGTCGAGGGTGCCTATCCTCGCAGAGCTGGTGTACAGCAGATGGGGGTAACGACGCAAATGATCGACTCGCGATCTACTTTGATCCTGTGGATGATTTAGACTGCCTCGGCAATAGCCACGAAGGCCTGATCGTTAATGTGTTTTGGGTGGAAGAAGACGAGAGCAATGATGATTTACCTTCACTTTATTGTCGCAGTTATAATCCAGAGGCAGATGCGTGGATAACAAATGAGGATGGCGAAGATATTACTGAGCAACCCATTGCTCCGGGAGTAGAAAGTTTTCAAGTACTATTTGGTGAACATACAGGCGCTAGTAGCGAGTTAGTGCCCAATAGATATGTCACTGCCTCTCAAGTGAGTGATTGGACTCAAGTTAAGAGTGTAAGAATTGGAATGTTAATTCGGTCAGGGGGAGTAGGAGGCTTGACAAGAGAAAATCGTAGATTTTCTGTGTTAGATGCTGCTGGAGATGGTCTTGAGTTTGAAGATGACGAACCTCGAATGCTCTACACAACGACCGTTTCCATCAACAATGTAATTTTAACTGACTAGTTAAGAGTTTGAGGATAACAAATGAAATTTCAACAATATCAGTCAGGCTCTTCCCTGCTATTCTGCATGGTCTTTTTAGTCATTTTATCTGTATTAGCTATAGGGACTATGAGTACATCCTATCTGGATGAAAAAATGGCGGCAAATGTTCAGTTTAAGAATCAAGTTTTTCAGGCAGGGCAAAGTGAAGGTCAAGGCCAATATGATCACTATACTATAAACCATATTTACTTAGAAAAAGCTTATCAGGAGCGCCAGAAGGAAGAGGCTGATAGAGAAGTAATTGCGCCTCCCAAACAGGTTAAACATGAAGGAATTGAGAAAGAAATTGAGCTTTCCTTTACTGCTACAGTCCAACCCCCCTCGGGCTTTAGTTTCGATGTTTTTCAAGGCTTAATGTACGACCAAGACACCGTTGCCTCGCTAAAAGGCTCGGGTTCATCGTCTGATCAAACTCTAGGAATCAACTACGCAGCCCCCAAGGATTCAACAAAGATTTAATCCTTTAAGTTTGGCACGCTTTTAATATTTTGGAGCAAGATATGAAACGTTTTTCAATCATTCTTATGGCAATAGTATTCTGTCTTCTTACCAGTTCATTTGCGTCAAGTAGAGTACTGGAGCATATTCGAACTGCTGTAGAAGTGCATGAGGTAGTCAGCATTAACCTTTACTTAAATGAGAACGGAAGCGGTGGTCAAGTGATTTTTGTTGAGTGCAGCACATGTCCTCCAAAAAAGGTCGATTTAGCTGAAGATGCCTATATCGAAGGGGATGGAGATAGGATCGAAGAAAAAGATGTTTCAAATTATCAAGGACAGAGCGGTAGCGTAGGCATTGATACAGAAACTGGCGAAGCAGTAACTATAGAGTTTGAGCAGGAGTAGTAATTATGAAAAATATGGCCGTAAAAACTCTTCATTCGATTGGTGTTTTTAGCATGCTCTTCGTTTCAAGTATGTCGGTCAATGCTGACGATACAGACATATTCCTAGGGATTAATGAAAATGAAAATCTCCTCAAGCCGAACATAATGTTCATCATGGACGATTCAGGCAGCATGGACTCAAGTGAAGACGTATTAACCTCAAAATTTGACAAAGATCATACTTACTCAGAAGTGGACGGTTACAACGATGACACGATCTATTACATCTACAATACGGATCAAGAACTCGTTGGCGTCGTTCCGATGGATGACTTTTGGTGCAAAGACGCAATTGACGAAATTGATCTCTACGGGTATGGATCTGCACAGCTTGCGGAAATGGGCGATGGAAATGGGCCTTGGGATCAACTGGAGTTTACAGATGATGCAGAGGCTTACTTCAGCGCGAATGGCGACCGCCTGCTTTCCACTACAAACTATGTTGAATGCGCCGAAGATGATAACGAGCATGGTGGCCCCACACAAACTTATAGCAAAGATAGAGCTAAAGAATCGGGTGGATGGCAAAGCAGAAGAAATGGAAGGTTTAGATGGGGCTCAGATCGCTCAACCACTTACACAATTGCCAGTAAAAATCGCGCCAACTGGATAGTGAATCCGGAAGCAACTGAGCAAACGCTTACCCGTTTTACGATTCTTAGGGATGTTTTAGCGGATTTAATTCCTACTTTGGACGACGTCAATATTGGCTTAATGTCCTTTCGAGGCAGCGAGGGTGGACGCATTCGAATGGAAGTTAGAGATATCGACCAAGGGACTACCAGAGAGGACTTCGTTAGTACTTTAGATGGATTTCCTAAAAAATATTGTAGAGGCCTGCCTAAAGACGGTGGGTGCAATGGCGATGGTAATACATCTCCGTCATATATTGAAGGTTGGCATCCGGATATGGCGGGCTCCACTCCGATATCAGAGACGCTTTATGAAGCCTATCTATATTATGCTGGCCAAGATGCACATTGGAGTGGTGGCAGCTCCAGTCCAAGCGTTGATGAAGCCTTTATTCCCGGCACCAGTAAATTTAAATCCCCTATAGCAGATGCATGCCAGCCTAATTTCGTTATTTTACTGACAGATGGCGTACCAAATAAGGACAATCAGAACAATAGTGATATCAGAGACTTAACCGACGTAAGTGATTGTGATGCATATGACAACTATAACGGTTCCAGCCTCGGTGCAACCTATGGTGAATGTATTGACGAGTTAGCTGGCTATATGGCGGGAAGCTTGATTAAAGACGGCGAGGAAAACGTACGTTATGATTGGACTGATACAGACTTCAGTAGCACACTTGATGATAAGCAAATCGTCAAAACTTATCCTATTGGCTTTTCCAGCAGCGTTGACGATCTAGGTGAGCTACTGACAGGGATAGCGAACTATGCAGGTACAGAGGCCTACACTGCACGAGACGGCGACGAGTTACGTAAAGCATTTGAAGAAATAATTGCTAATATCGCACAAACGGAAACCACTTTCGTTGCACCAGCCGTTACGGTTAACACATTTAACCGGTTACAACATTCTGACAATATTTTTTATGCACTATTCCGCCCAGAAGATTCGACTCGTTGGTCAGGCAATCTGAAGAAGTACAAAATTCACTCTTCAGGGGCAATTATAGATTCTCGAGAAGATAATGAAGCTACGGTGGAGTTAGAAAATCTAGCTATTGATAACGGAGTCTTCGACCCAAATTCAGTCAGTTTTTGGTCCGATTCAGCCGATGGCCATAGTATTTCGGCAGGAGGTTTAGCTTGGAAACTAACCAGTGACAGAAACCTGTATACCCATTTGGGCACAGAATCGGATTTGACTCACGTAGACAACACTTTGGCCTCAAGTAATACAGCCATAACCAAAGAGCTTCTCGGTATTACTTCAGAATCTGATGATTACAGGACGAAGATACTTAACTGGGCGCGAGGACAAGACGTAGATGACGAAGATTCGGACCTCAGTAACACCGACCCTGCCAGATTCATTGGAGACCCTATGCATTCTCGACCTGTCGTTGTGACTTATGGGGGAACGGAAGAAAGCCCTGACAGCATTTTATATTTCGCCAACAACTTGGGAATGTTACACGCCGTAGATATCGACGATGATGACGGATCGGAACTATGGGCATTTATGCCTGAGGAACTACTTCCCAACATCGATAAGTTTTATGATGACACACCAACTTTAGACAAGGTATATGGCTTAGACGGGCCACTAGTTGCTTGGGTCAATGACGAGCATGGCGAAGCAGGTAAAATTGATGGTGATGACCATGTTTATCTGTATGCCGGTATGCGTAGAGGTGGAAGCAACTACTACGTTTTGGATGTGACGGACAGAGATAAACCAGCGCTAAAGTACCAGATAGAAGGAGGTACGGGTGATTTTGCAGAACTAGCTCAAACCTGGTCTACCCCTAAACTTGCCAAAGTACGTTGGGATTGCCCAAGTGAGGAGGATGGTGGATGTGGCCCAGACGATTACAAAGTCGTAATGGTATTTGGAGGAGGGTATGACGTAAACCAAGATTCCACTGTCTTAGATGCAGCAGATACCACGGGCAGAGCAATTTTCATGATTGACGCAGAAACTGGAAGCATCATTTTTTCAGCCGGGTATGATTCAGAAGAGGATAATCATGATTTCGCTAGCGAAGATATGACAAACAGCTTTGTTGCGGACGTGACTTTCATAGACCTGGATGCTGATGGCTTTGAAGATACGATTTTCGCAACAGACATATTAGGAAAAGTCTGGAGAATTGACTTTAAACGCAATCCGACGGACTCTAACATTTTCCAAAGCGCTGGAATGATTGCAGACCTAAGTGAAAGTACTGTAGTTGGGGAGTTTGACTATCATCATCGATTTTTCAATGCACCTGATGTTGCTTTCTTCAATCCGTCTGGGACAGAAGCTCATTTAACTATATCGCTAGGATCTGGTTATAGAGCTTCCCCTCTCCTCACGGATATGAATGATAATTTCTACTTATTCAAGGATTTCAATGTTTTTGAGATTCCGGAGACCTATGACTACTACACCTCCCTGGACGAAAACTTCATTCCGACTGGAGAAGTTCGAAGGCTTTTAGCTTCTGATTTGGCTGATCCGAGCGATGAAGATCCAAATTTTACCTATGGATGGAAATTATCTCTGGAGACTGAAGGAGAAAAAGCACTATCTAGATCGATCACGTTCAATGGCAACGTTTTGTTCACGACCTTTGCGCCAACACCAGAAGGGGCTGCACTATGTGGAGGGGATTTGGGTGAATCCAGGTACTACATCGTCAATAGTAAGAATGCTGCAGCTGTACGCGATTTGAATGACAATAGTGAAGATGGCTTGGAGTCAAGCGACGAACTACCCACTGAAGGAATTCCAGCAGAACCGACGGTTATTTTTATAGCAGAAGAATCGGAGATCACTACAACTAATGACGAAGGCGAAGAGGAGGAGGTCACAATCTCAGAAAACAAAGCCATCGTCTGTATCGGTTTACATTGCATGGATAGTGATTTAGAACCAGTTACTAAAGCCTTTTGGAGGGTTAACGAATGATGGAGTCCACCAGCCGAGGGTTTACCTTAATGGAGTTATTGATCGCCATTGCGATCATCGGCATTATCATGGCTTTCGCGATTCCAGCTTATCAAGGCGAGGTTGAGAGAACTAGGCAAACCGATGGCCAAGCACTGATGAGTCGGGTAATGCAACACCAAGAAAGGTTTTACACCGACAATTTGACCTACACTGATGACTTTACAGATTTGGGGTATTCTGATGCAAGTGATATAGACTCTGACGAGGGTTTTTATCAAGTTAATGCCGATACTTGCGCAGAACCTATGAACACTTTGGCCCAGTGTGTCGAACTTACCGGAACATCTACCGTAGGGGGTAAAGAACTTACACTTGATAGTCTAGGAAACAAAAATTGGTAAGCTAAACTTCCCGCAAAGGAATACGCAATTCCTTAGGCATAGAAAACACAATATTCTCTTCAACGCCCGGCAATTCTTCGGGCGTTTCTCCACCCAGGCTTTTTAATTTCTCTACAACCTGCTGCACCAATACCTCCGGAGCGGAAGCTCCGGCGGTTAGACCTACTTGCTTTGCGTTTTCCAGCCAGTTGGCTTGGATTTGCTCGGCATTGTCGATCAGGTAGGCTTTCGCGCCAATTCTTTCAGCCAGTTCTCGAAGGCGATTGGAGTTGGAGCTATTGACGGAACCGACGACCAATACCACATCGCAATCGGAGGCCAAATTCTTAACGGCATCCTGACGGTTTTGGGTGGCGTAGCAGATATCGTCTTTGCGGGGGCCTTTGATTTCGGGGAATTTTTCTCTCAGGGCATGGATGACTTTCGCGGTGTCATCCATGGAGAGGGTTGTCTGGGTGACATAGGCAAGATTGTCGGGCTGGCGAACCTGTAGTTGTGTGACATCCGCTTCGTTCTCGACCAGATAGATTGCGCCGCCATTGCTGTCATCGTATTGCCCCATGGTGCCTTCAACTTCCGGATGGCCGTGGTGTCCGATAAGCACGCATTCCGTGCCATCCCGGGAGTAGCGCATGACCTCCATATGGACTTTGGTGACCAATGGGCAGGTCGCATCGAACACTTTTAAATCCCGGCGTTTCGCTTCGGCCTGGACGGCCTTCGAGACACCATGGGCGCTGAAAATCACCAGGGAATCGTCCGGAACTTCCTTGAGTTCGTCGACAAAAACCGCGCCGCGTTCCCGAAGGTTGTCAACAACAAATCGATTGTGCACCACTTCGTGACGAACATAGATCGGCGCGCCGAATACATCCAAGGCGCGATTGACAATTTCTATGGCGCGGTCCACGCCGGCACAAAAGCCGCGCGGGTTTGCCAGTTTAATTTGCATCTTTCACCTCAGTGTCAACGGCTTCCAGTTTGATGATTTCGACATCCAACTCCAGGGTGCGTCCCGCCAACGGGTGGTTAAAATCCACCACGACTTCATCTTCGGTAACTTCCCTTATGACACCTGGCAGTTCCGCTTTTGCCGCATCGGCAAAGGACATTACCAACCCCGTCTGCAAGTTTTCGACTGTAGCAAAATCTTCACGCTTGAAGCGTTGAATATTTTGCGGGTTAGGCATGCCGAAACCATGCTCGGGCTTTACCGGCAGGCTTTGCCTTTCCCCAGCCTTCATGCCCTGGATCAATCCCTCTATTCCTGAGGGGAGCGTGCCTTCTCCGAAGGTAAACCGGCCGGGTTTCCCGCCGAAGGTTGAATCAACTACTTCACCGTCTTCCAGACGAAGTTCAAAGTGCAAGGTGATTTGCACACCGTGACCAACAAAAAGCTCTGTCATTTTTCTACCGCTCACGAAGCCTTTTCGCTCCGAACCGTTTTCGTTCCCTGTTCATTCTGCGCATCCGCATCCTGTTCTTGTTCACGCCGGGCGGAACGAAAAATATCGATAGCCAGCATAAATGCACCGATACATATAAAGGTATCTGCGAAATTGAAGACGGGATAATTAAAGTACCATTGGATACTTTCAAAAAAGTAATGGAAATGCAGGAAATCGACCACGTAACCCAGTGTCACCCGGTCATACAGGTTACCGATTGCGCCTCCAAGCACCAAAGCCAACGCAATCGCCAGCCACTTCTCATTCGGTTTCAGCCGGTACATCCAAACCACGAGGGCCGCACTTACCCCGACACTAAGAACAATAAAGAACCATCGTTGCCAGCCAGACTGGTCAGCCAGGAAACTGAACGCAGCTCCTGGATTATGACTAAGCGTCAGGCTGAAGAAGCTGGTAACTTCCACCGGAACCCGGTATTCCAACAGGATGCTCGCGTAATACTTGCTGACCAGGTCAATAGCCAGTGTCAGAACCGTTAACCATAACCAAAACAACATGCGGCCAGATGCTTCAGCATTTTCCGAATCGTTTTGCATGCCGTGCCCTTTACTTTTCATCAACGTCAAATAATTCCAAGTGTTATGCAAATTCTCGAGGCTCACCGTCGCCTTCAATGTTGTCAATACAGCGCCCACAGAGGTCGGGATGACTGGCGTTTTGCCCAACATCTTCACGCTGATGCCAGCAACGTTCACATTTCTTATGACTTGACGCATTAATCCTCAATTTTAACCCGGACAAATCGGTGGTTCCTGCATCAATATCCGCTTGACCATCCATCTTGTACACGGTGGCTCTAGAGGTAATGAGTACGAAGCGTAGCTCGTCTCCGATTTGCAAAAGACGCTCATACAAACTGTCGTCACAGTACAAATCAACTTCCGTAGTAAGAGATCCTTTTACCTTGCCGGTATTTCGGGCTTCTTCCAGCGCTTTGTTTACTGCTGATTTTACCTCCAGAATTTGATTCCAGTATTCCCTACCCTGCGGCTGCTCCTCATCTAATGGTTGCAAGCCTTCATAGTAGGTTTCCAAAAATACCGATTCCGAACGTTGACCCGGCATGCTCGACCAGATTTCGTCTGCGGTAAAGCTCAATATGGGGTACATCCAGCGTACCAGCGCTTCGGCAATATGATAAAGCGCTGTTTGCGCCGAGCGCCGGGCGAGACTGTTTTTCTGGGTGGTATACTGCCGGTCTTTGATCACATCCAGATAGAAGCCGCCTAACTCCAAAGCGCAGAAATGGTGGATCTTCTGATAGACTTGTACGAAATTATAATTTGCGTAAGCTTCTTGTATCTCTTGCTGAACCAGCCAGGCCTTGTCAACAATCCAGCGGTCCAGCCGGATTAGCTCATCCGTAGGCACCAGATGTTCAACCGGATCAAACCCGGTCATATTGGCCAATAGAAATCGCGAGGTGTTGCGAATTCTCCGGTAGCTGTCTGCGGTGCGCTTGAGAATTTCCTTCGACAATGCCATTTCGGCGCTATAGTCGGTTGCAGCAATCCAAAGGCGCAGAATGTCAGCACCGAGCTGATTCATGATTTCCTGGGGTTCGATACCGTTACCCAAGGACTTCGACATTTTGTGCCCCTTTTCATCCACGGTAAATCCATGGGTGAGCACTTCCCGATAGGGTGCGTTGCCATTGATGGCTACTGCCGTTTTCAGCGATGACTGGAACCAACCCCGATGCTGATCGGAGCCTTCCAGATACATATTCGCGGGATACTGACCCAGTTCTTCCCGTGGTTGTAACACTGCACTATGGGTCACCCCGGAATCGAACCAGACATCCAGCGTATCCGTGACTTTTTTGTAATTATCAGCTTCAGCACCGAGTAATTCTTCAGGCTCAATATCCCACCAGGCATCGATACCTTCTTTCTCAACACGTAAAGCTACCTGCTCGATTAGGCGACCGGTTTCAGGATGTAACTCTTCAGTATCCTTGTCTACAAAGAAGGCAATGGGTACGCCCCAGGTTCGTTGCCGGGAGATGCACCAGTCCGGGCTTTGTTCGAACATAGCTTCAATGCGGTTCTGTCCCCAGCCGGGAATCCAACGAACACCCTTGATTGCCTCCAGTGCATTGGAACGCAATTTTGCCTGCTCCATGCTGATAAACCACTGCGGTGTCGCCCGGTAAATCAGCGGCGTTTTGGTCCGCCAGCAGTGTGCGTAACTGTGGGTGAGCTTGCCACGGCTCAACAGGTTCTGATGCTCTTTTACGACCTCGATAATGTGATCATCGACCTTGTAGACATGTTCTCCCGCGAACAATTCAACATCCTTCCGAAATACGCCTTTGTCATCCAATGGATTGATCGTTTTGATTCCATATTTCGAACAAACGTTGAAATCGTCCATACCGTGGTCCGGTGCAGTATGCACCAGTCCGGTTCCGGCATCGAGAGAGACATGGTCTCCTAATAAGACGGGAATATCACGCTGATAAAAAGGATGTTCGAACAGCAGGTTTTCCAATGAAGCGCCTTTGCCGCGGGCTACGATCGAGTGGCTTTCGAAACCCGCACGTTCGGCAAATTCTTCGATCAGTTTCTCGGCCAGAAGAATGCGCATAGGGCCTTGCCCGCCACTCACCTGGAGTAACACATAATCGATTTCAGGGCCGGCGGAAATTGCCAAAGACGAAGGTAGCGTCCAGGGCGTAGTCGTCCAGATGACTGCCTTAACGGGACCCTCACCTTCTACCTGACCAAAGGCATTCAGGACAGCATCTTGATTTTTCGCCGCATAGCTGACATCAATCGAGTTGGAGGTTTTATCATGGTATTCAACTTCAGCTTCCGCCAAGGCCGACCCACCTACCACGCTCCAATAGACCGGCTTATAACCCTTTACCAAATGTCCGCTGACGGCAATTTTCCCGAGTGCACGAATAATGTCCGCCTCGGTTTGAAAATCCATCGTCAAATAAGGCTTGTCCCAGGTGCCAAATACTCCAAGACGAATAAAATCCTTCTTCTGGTTGTCAAACTGCTTGCCGGCATATTCACGGCATTTCTGGCGAAACTCTTTATAGGGTACCTTGTCGCCGGCTTTGCCGATCATGGTTTCAACCTTGTGTTCAATCGGCAGGCCGTGGCAATCCCAACCGGGTACATAGGGTGCATCGTAGCCCGCAAGAGATTTTGACTTAACAATGAAGTCCTTAAGAATTTTGTTTACTGCATGGCCAAGATGAATGCTGCCATTCGCATAGGGAGGGCCGTCATGCAAAATAAACTTATCACGGCCCGCAAACGCATCCCGGATCTTGTCGTATAACCCAATATTTTGCCAATGCTCCAGCATTTTGGGTTCACGTTGGGGCAGATTGCCACGCATGGGGAAATCTGTTTCTGGAAGATTTAAGGTATGTTTGTAGTCGCTCATAGTATTCCTAAGGTGTCTTGCCGAACGTCGGGGCAACACTTTGTCATAGAGTATGTTGCATCATCGAGTAAAAATGCGAGCCGGGTATTCTACAATGACTGACAGATAATCGCATGAATTCCGTTGCATTTTTCGTCAGTCGGTGTCTTGCGCTTCCACATAACGCGCTATAACGGCCTTTGCCTGTGCAATATCGGTTCTAATTTGGTCCTGCAGGGCCTGCAATCCGGGAAATTTTTGCTCTCCCCGCAATCGATGTAAAAACTCTACAGTCAAACGCTGACCGTATAAGTCGTCGGAAAATGACAGCAAATGCACTTCTAAAGCCGGCAACGCATCATCTCCGGCAACCGTCGGACGTAAGCCGATATTGGCCACGCCAAACTCGCGCTCGCCGGATTCCAGGATGGCGCGGACAACATACACGCCCTGCAACACCGGATTTTTCCTGCCAAGCCGAACATTAGCCGTCGGCACATTAATCTGCCGGCCAAGCTTGCGACCATGCACTATCCGTCCGGAAATACTATAGCATCGACCCAAAAGATGCCTGGCTAAATCAAACTCACCTGCCTGCAGCAACTGCCGGATGCGCGTACTGCTCACGCGATCGCCGTCAATCTCGATAGTCGGCGTATGATCGACGGTAAAACCTCTCTCTTGGCCGACATTCTGTAGAAGGTGAAAATCGCCTGTTCGGTCACAACCAAATCTGAAGTCGTCACCGACCACTAAATGCTTGATATACAACCCGGAAATCAACACGTCATCGACAAATTCCTGCGCGGTGAGACTCCGAAAGCGCAAATTGAACTGCATGCAGACCACGACATCGATTCCGGCTTTCGCTAACGCTTCCAGCTTTTCCCGAAACCGCATCAGCCGCGGTGGCGCATTTGCAAAGTCGAAGTATTCTCGGGGTTGGGGCTCGAAGACCATCACGGCGGTCGGCAGCTTCAGTGAGGCGGCTTTTTCCCGCAACTGCCGAATAATGATCTGATGACCCTGGTGCACTCCATCGAAATTACCGATGGTAGCAACGCAACCTGTTTCCAGCGGCGCCAGGTTATGCAGTCCCCGAATTAACTTCATCTATATAGCCATCTCGACAAAACGGCGATTATAAAGCAATGCCTGTGGTCTGCCTATTGAGTTTGTTGCGATCCCTAGTGTAGTGTCCCATATAGATAGCCCATTAAGTGGTCCTCAGATTTGCCACAATAAGGCGCATTTCGCAGGGAATGTCGCCTACCTTGCCAAGAAGTGCAACACCATT
>JANQMN010000071.1 GCA_028280065.1 Hahella sp. | reverse complement strand
CGATGAACCAACCGAGGAACTCATCGACTGCGTTGGGCGTGAGTATCACCTCTCCGACAAATTTCTCCGCCAACGGATGGCTTACCACCTGTTCCGACGTCTCCCGCAACATAACGTCGATGCCGAAGAACTCTTCCGCGGGATTTCCGGTTAAATCGTCCGCACTGCCGCCGGCATAGTTAAAAGAGCTGGTTTGCAGTCCTTCCTTGGCACTGCCGAACGCACTTAGCGCATAGCTGCCGATACTGGCTGAAAGCTCCGAGCCTTTGCTGGTAAACATCTGCACTTTTTGGTTTTCATACTTCGCCAAACCTTCTTCGATTTGCATGGTGGGAGTATGGATTTCCCGAAAGCTCAGGAGTTCTTTTACCTTTTGGGGCAGGATGCTTGGGTCGCCTTTTTGCGGGCCTTTTTCGATTGTCATGGTTTGGCCGCTGGAAACCTGATTGGCCTCATCCTGTGGAGCTTGTTTGGCAGCTGTGATTAAAGTGTTTATTGCGGCATCAATGGCTTCCGGTTCCAATTGCGTAACTGCCATGGTTGCTTTACGGCCGTCTAGGATGCCGAGCAGGCTCAGTTGCATATCCTGGGTGCTGCGGAGCAGACTGGCATGGTTGTGATTGATGTTGAGTTCATCCATGTCCTGTTGAACCAAGGTGGCCATGGCCTCGTCAAAACCGCTTTTGGTAAGCTTACTCAAGCTTAGTTCTGCTATTTTTCGTGTTTCCATTTCGTTCTTACTCTCCACCCAAATGAGCTACTGCCCTAAGTGATGGTCCACCGGTGGATACGACCATGGGTTGTTTTTTTCCACAGTAACCGGAACATTCCCATTTCATATCGCTGGACACGGCGTCAACCGATTTCAATACGTCAATCGCACTGCCGGATAGGGTAGTGTCTTTGATTGCACGGCCCAATTTGCCGTTTTTGATTTCATAGCCAAGATTGATGCCAAACATGAACTCCGTAGTTGTGTCCGCCTGTCCGTTACCGGTTTTTATCAGCAGATAGCCGTCGTCGATTTCTGAAATCATCTGTTCCACGGAATCGGTACCCGGCAGAATGGCCGTGTTTCGCATACGAATCAAGGGTTCGTCATTAGTTCCGTAAGCGCGGGCATTGCCGGTGGTCCTTGCGTCGAACTTACCGGCGGTCTCACGGCTATGCATAAAGTTCTTGAGAACTCCATTCTCGATCAGAACGACATCTTCAGCCGGAACGCCTTCGTCATCGGCATAAACCGGAACCAAGGTCTCCCGGCCCTCATAGGTATTGGCGATATCCACCATGGTGATCAAATCCGACGCAACCCGCTGGTTTTGCAGATCACCGGTAACCGCGCCTCCCAGCACCAGGTCTGCCTCACAGGGATGCCCCATGGCTTCATGGGCGAGAATACCGGTCAGATCCGACGCCATGACCACGGTTTGCTTTCCTCCCCGTGCCGGAACCGCTTCGGTTTTCGCCATCAGGTGTTGATACAGTTGATCCAAAACCGGTTCCAGATCTGTAAGGCTCAAATTGAGGTCCGCGTGACTGCCTTTCCCGGAAATCGCCTCCATTAGTTCTACCGGCTGGCCGTCTTTGTCCTCGGCGGTAAAGAATACATAAGCCATGGCTCGCTGAATGCTGTTTAATGCCTGGCTGCCGTAGCTGTTGCTGAGGTATTTGCTATGGTGCTCCGCCGATAAAATAAAACTGCTGGATACCAGTTTCGGATATTTGTTTTTGCAGAATTGATGCATGTTGTTCAGCCATCCCATGCACTCTTGCTGGGATAAGGGCGTTTTACCCCGGTAGCTATGTTCGCCTTGATAGGTGCTGGTGGGTAGCAGCAGATTGGACTTTTCACCGAACACCGACATTGCCTGGGCATTGGCGAAGGCTTTGTTGCTTAGGGCGGTGGCGATGTCCTTGCCTGCCATTGTGCTGGAAGCGAAGCCCCAGTAACCCTGTTGGGCGACCCGAGACGAGGTTCCGACTTTATGTTCGGTCTGATTCTTGACCAAGTTGCCATCCACCATTGACATGATGGTTTTACGCAACTCATGGTGGCGCTGCTCGTTATAATCGACAGTCGCCGAAGGCGCCAGGTAGCTGAAGCTCATCGTGGTTACCTTTATTGTGGGGCTATTGTTTAAAACAGGTTCTGAATGGGGCGTTGCAGTGAACGCCCCGTTCTCATTCAGGAGTGATAAATTACTCCATCTACTTTGCCGTGGGAAGTACCGGGTTCAAGCGTATTTGTCGGCCTGCTGTTCCGGCGCTGCCTCGAAGAATGCCGGAATATCGAGACAACGGTCATAGATTTGGAGAATTCGCGGAAAGCCTTCCAACGGAACATTAAAACGCTTGGCATTCCACACCTGCGGCACCAGATAGGCGTCCGCCAGGCTCGGCTTGTTGCCGAAACAATATTGATCCGACCACTGTTCCAGAAGCTTTTCCAATGCCGAGAATCCCAGCTGAACCCAGTGACTGTACCATTTTTGAATGTCGTCTTCGCCGCCGTTCAGTTCGGCGCGAAGATAACTCAGCACACTCACATTATTCAGCGGTTGGATATCACAGGCGATTAGCTGCACCATATTCCGGACAACTGCTCTCTCACCGGAATCGGTAGGGAGCAACGGAACTTCGGGATAGGCTTCTTCCAAGTACTCAAGAATGGCGGTAGATTGTCCCAATCGCACTTGCCGATCGACATAGAAGGGGACTTTGCCCTGTGGATTGACCTCAAGGTATTCCGGACTGCGTTGTTCGCTGGCCGAAGGATGTAGGTTGATATAGCGGTACTCGCACGCAATCCCTTTGAGATTCAGCGCGATACGAATGCGGAATGCCGAGGATGAGCGAAAGTAGCTGTAAAGGATAGGTTTCATTTCATCTCGATTCATTTTTGGGGCTCGACAGTCTGGTCAATACAACCGAAAATACTTTGGCCGCTGGAGTCCAGCATTTCAATCTTGATTCGGTCGCCGTAATCCATAAACGGAGTTGTTGGCGCGCCGTTCAAAATGGTTTCTATCATCCTTAATTCCGCCAAACAACTGTAACCCGCTCCACCCTCTGAGACCGGTTTTCCAGGGCTGCCATCCAGCTTGTTGGAGACGGTTCCCGAGCCGATAATAGTTCCGGCGCAAAGCGGCCTGGTCTTTGCGGCGTGAGTCACTAGCTGGGAGAAGTTGAATGTCATGTCCACACCGGCGTTCGGTTTACCAAACAGTTCACCATTCAGTTGCGACAGAAGCGGTAGCTGTACCTTGTAATCTCGCCAATGGTCTCCGAGTTCATCCGGTGTAATGCAGACCGGGCTAAATGCGCTTGAGGGTTTTGATTGGAAAAAGCCAAAGCCCTTGGCCAGTTCCCCCGGAATCAAGCCCCTGAGACTGACATCATTCACTAGCATTAATAGCTGAATACGCCCGCCGGCTTCTTCTACTCCACAATTCAAGGGAACATCGTCTGTTATCACTGCGATTTCCGCTTCAAAGTCCACTCCCCAACCCTGGGTTTGCGGCAGTTTAATGGGATCGTGGGGGCTCAGGAAAGCATCGCTACCGCCTTGATACATCAGCGGATCATGCCAAAAGCTTTCGGGCACTTCCGCCCCTCGGGCATTGCGTACCAGCTCTACGTGATTGACGTAGGCAGAGCCGTCGGCCCATTGGTAGGCTCGCGGTAAAGGAGAGGCGCAGTCGGACTGATTAAAAGGGCTTGAATCGGGGTGACTTCCTGCGTTCAACCGTTGATATATGTCCCGCAGGCGAGGGGCAGTTTCCGCCCAATTGTCCAAAGCCGACTGCAAGGTCGGTGCGACTGCGGCAGAGCTGGCCATACTTTGCAGATCCCGCGAGACCACCACCAGTAATCCGTCTCGTCCATGTTTCAATGACGCCAGTTTCATAATCAGTGCTCTTAGATTTATTGTTGCGTTTGGAACTCGCCGTTGCCGTGCAGCCAATCTGCATGCCGGGGAGCTTTTTTGGTCTTTGACCATTCATCCAACATTGCCGGTGCGACGCGTTTCAACTCCTCCAGCATACCAGGCTGCGCGGTATTCGCCGCAAGTTCGATACGGTGGCCGTTGGGATCGAAAAAGTAGATGGATTTGAAAATGGTGTGTTCCGTCGGCCCCAGCACTTCGATGCCGGCTTGTTCCAACTCTTCCTTGGTGTCTAGAAGGACCTCAAGGCTATCCACCTGAAAGGCAATATGCTGTACCCAGGTCGGGGTATTTTGATCCCTATCCATTTTAGGCTGGCTCGGCAATTCGAAAAAGGCCAGCACATTGCCTTTACCCGCATCAAGAAACACATGCATGTAGGGATCGGGCTCTTTGGTGGAAGGTACTTCGTTTTCCGCTATCGCCAGAAGAAAATCCATGTTCAGGTGGCGCTGGTAAAACTCAACCGTCTGTTTGGCATCCTTGCAGCGGTAAGCCACATGATGTACTCCCTGCAATTGGAGGTTCTGCATGATAGGTTCCTATATTTTTCGAGCTTTCTGTTCGGTAGCCGGTTTGATTACACCTCTGGCAATCTGATCGCGCTCAATCGATTCGAACAGCGCTTGGAAGTTACCCTCGCCAAATCCTTCATCCTTTTTCCGCTGGATAAACTCGAAGAAAATAGGCCCGATTTGCGTCTCTGAGAAGATTTGCAAAAGGAGTCTTGGGTCGCCGTCTTTGGTAGATCCGTCTAACAGTATGCCGCGTTTTCGCAGTTCATCGACAGGTTCGCCGTGTCCGGGCAAACGCTCGTCCAACATGTCGTAATAGGTGTCGGGAGGCGGGGTCATGAAGGGAATTTCCAGCGCTTTGAGCTTGTCCCAGCAAGCCGGCAAATCGTCGCAGGAAAAAGCGATATGCTGGATGCCTTCGCCGTTATAAGCCATGAGGAATTCCTCGATCTGGCCTGAACCACCAGCTGGTTCTTCATTGAGCGGGATGCGGATCAGGCCGTCTGGCGCGGTCATCGCCCGAGACTTTAACCCGGTATACTCGCCTTTAATGTCGAAGTAGCGAATCTCCCGGAAGTTGAACAAGCGCTCGTAATATTTTGCCCAATAATCCATCCGGCCGCGATAAACATTGTGAGTGAGATGATCGATAACTTTAAATCCGCAGCCTGCCGGATGACGGTCCTCGGAAATCCATTCGAAGTCAATATCATAGATAGTATTGGAATCTTTATAACGGTCAATCAGATAGAGCGGGGCGTTCCCGATTCCTTTAATCGCCGGCAGATTGAGTTCCATCGGGCCGGTTGGAATTTGAATCGGCTGCGCACCCATTTCAATGGCGTGTTTGTAAGCCTTATGGGAGTCTTTAACCCGAAAGGCCAAGCCTGTGGCGCAAGGTCCATGCTCTTCCGCTAAAAACGCGGCAGGAGTTTTTTTCTCGTAATTGGTTATGAAGTTGATGTCGCCCTGACGCCAAAGCGCAACGTTTTTCGAGCGATGGACGGCGACTTTAGAAAACCCTAGACTGCCGAACACCTTTTCCAGAACACCTTCTTCCGGCGCGGAAAACTCTACAAACTCAAACCCCTCTAAACCCATCGGGTTATCGAATAAATCGGCCATAACCTACCTTTTATTGTTTTAGTGATATAAGCAAAACGCATGTTTGCCATAATAGTTTCATATGAAACTAATTGCAATGAGGCTGATTAAGTCGCGACTTGAAGGTATGCAAATTAAGTTAGCGACCGAAATCCATCAAAATGGAGTGAAGAAGCTAGACTCTTTGCATTTATCCTGTGCTATCAGGTCTAATGTTCAGTACTTTCTTACAACTGATGATAGGGGTTCTTAAAGAAGTAGAAGCCTGAGGTACTTGCGTAACTCACCGGGATTTATCCGTAGCACCTTAACCATCTTAAGAACGGGAAAACGGTGCGCATGGCGTCTATATTTCACAAAGCCTGCTATGGACAAAAATCAATCTGAATTGAAACTCCAGGAATTCCTGCCTTACCGCCTATATGTCTTAGCGAATCGCATCAGTACCGCGCTGGCAAGTCATTACGAACAGGCATTTCAGATCAGCCGTCCCGAATGGCGGATCTTGGCGGTTCTGGGAGAAACCCAGGACTTGTCGGCGGCGGAGGTTGCGGAAAGGACGGCAATGGACAAGGTGGCAGTTTCCAGAGCCGTTGCGAGTTTGCTAAAGGCCGGACTGCTGCAACGCCAGTTTGCTCAAGAAGATAAAAGACGATCGGTTCTTCGGCACTCCAAAGCCGGTAGCAAACTCTATTCTCAGATTGTTCCGGTGGCGCTGCAGTATGAGCAGGATATCCTCGCTCAACTTAGTCAAGGCGAGATAGAGACGTTGAATAACATGCTAAACAAACTGGATGACTTGGAACTAAAGTTATAGATTTACCTGCGCCTTGCGACGAACTGTTGGATATTTGCGACGAAGAACGTTTTGGCGTCGCTTCTCTGTCATATACTAGATCTTTGGACTGTTGATGTTGCTGTCGTCACTTAAATCTTACATGAATTCGCAAAAAACCTTTTGGTATAAACTGTTCCACCTACCTACCTATCAGTTCTGGGCATTAAATATCTTCGGTTGGAGTGGTTATTACTCCTTTCAGTTTCTGGGAGCCATGCTCTGGGACGAGGGGCATGATATCAAGCTCCGGCTCGGCTATGGCATCGCTGCGGCACTTTCCGGTTTTATCCTGAGTTTGGCGATTCGCCGCTTCTTTCAATGGACTTGGCCGATGCCTCCTTTGCAAAAAGGTATTTATTCGCTGCTCTGTATCATTCTCATTAGCGCTGTCTGGTCGGCGATGAAGTGGTATTCCTACCATATGATGATGGAAATCGTCTGCCTGACCGAATGTCCTGACTGGTATGAGAAAAAGATCGACAGGGAGCTTACGCTCGGCGAGTTTTTGGGCTGGTATACCTATTCCTTCTTTATCTTATTGAGCTGGGGGGCGCTGTATTTCGGTATTAAGTTCTACCAGGCTTTGCAATTGGAGAAGCAGCGATTGCTTGCCGTGACCGCTACCGCGCACCAGGCGCAGTTGAAGATGCTTCGATACCAGTTAAACCCGCACTTCCTGTTTAATACGCTCAACGCTATCTCGACTTTGATCTTGGAGGTCGAAACCAAGACTGCTAATTCCATGGTGACCGGGTTATCCCGATTCTTGCGCTATTCCCTGGAAAACGATCCGATGCAGAAGGTCAGCATGGCACAGGAGCTGGAAGCGCTTAAACTTTATCTCGATATAGAAAAAGTGCGCTTCGAAGACCGTCTGAACCTAAACATGAAGGTCGATGAAAGCGCCAAGGAGGCATTGATACCAAGTCTTTTACTCCAGCCTCTAGTTGAAAACTCCATCAAATATGCGGTGTCGAAATCTGAAACCGGCGGCACGATCAATCTCTTGGCGACCCGCAAAGCTAATCGCCTGCACATTGAAGTTTCGGATGACGGCCCCGGCATGGCGATGGAAGATGGTCTGCTGCCGAAGTTTAACGGGGTTGGCCTGCAGAATTTCGTCGATAGATTGAAAACCATTTACGGTGAAAGCCATACCTGTCAATTTAGCAACTTGAAACCGCATGGATTGCATGTGAGTATTGACCTGCCATTCGAGTCAGCTGCGACAGGGGTCTGATCCATGCTTCCCATGAAAACCGTAATCGTCGACGACGAGCCATTGGCGCGCCGCGGGCTGAAGATCCGTCTCCAGCAGTTTGGCGAAATCGACATTGTCGGTGAGTGCGCAAATGGCCGCGAAGCCCTTCAGTTTTGCGCTGAACATAGTCCCGATGTGGTTTTTCTGGATATCCAAATGCCCGGCTTGGACGGTTTCGACGTGGTAAAAGGACTGCCTTCTGACGATATGCCCATCATAATATTCGTTACGGCCTTCGATCATTATGCGGTGGAAGCCTTCAACGTGCATGCTGTCGATTATGTATTGAAACCTGCCGAAGACGATCGTTTGGCCGAGGCGGTGGGCAAAGCGAAGGCTCGCCTCGAAGAAAAAGACGCACTGGCGGAAAAACAGCGTTTATTGGGATTGATCAATGAAATTCGCGGTCAGCATCCTGGGGACGTTAAAGAGAATAATATCGACAAATCCAGCGACACGCTCTTTATTAAAGACGGCTTGGAAGTCACTGCGGTTAAAACAGCCGATATCGACTGGGTCGATGCAGCCGGCGATTACATGTGCATCCATGTAGGCGTGCAAACCCACATAATGCGCTCGACCATGAAAGAACTTGAAAGCCGGTTACCCGAAAACATGTTTCAACGGGTTCACCGTTCAACCCTGGTAAACTTTGACCGGATTAAAAAGGTATTCACGCACCACAATGGCGATTATTGTCTGATGTTGAACTGCGGGACCAAGCTTAAGATCGGACGCTCATTTAAAGACAAAATTAAGCAGCTGGTGAATAATCGTTAGGCAGGCGAAGTTGATAAACGATGACGGATGATCTGGTAGTCAGCGCTCTGCTTGCACCTGTGTTAGTAACGCAGGGCTACTACACGCGAAAGGTCACGCCTAAACTACCGGAGCCCGCAGGTCCAAGGGAAGGCGTTACCGGAAAGGGCCTTCCATTGAATCTATTGGTTTTGGGAGATTCCGCAGCCGCCGGCGTGGGCGTGCAGTGCCAAGAAGAAGCACTTACTGGGCATTTGGTGACCAAACTTGGCTCTTCTTTTCAATTGGAATGGAGACTGTTAGCTGAGACAGGGCTCACCACACAACAGATGATTGCCAGGCTCGAAGCGAGTAAGTCATTTGCAACTGACTGCGTCGTTATTTCTTTGGGCGTCAACGATGTGACCAGTGGAATGTCAGCGAATAGCTGGTTGCGGCAGATACGACAACTCAGAAATGTGTTGACTGAGAAGTTTTCGGCTAAGCAACTGGTTTTTTCCAGTTTGCCGCCGATGCATTTGTTTCCGGCGCTACCGCAACCGCTACGCTGGTATTTAGGGCGGCGTGCTACCCGCTTTAGCGAAACACTTGGCCACTATTTAACGGCGATTGAGGATGCAGAGTTTGTGGCAATTAATTTTCCGATTTCACCGGACTATATTGCGGCTGACGGCTTTCATCCTAGCGAAAGGGCGTATGATATCTGGTCAGGGGAAATTAGCGGAGTAATTAAAAAACGTTGGCAGGGGAATTGAGGATAACAGCTGTCAACCGGATGCCTTTAACCAGCATTGTGGCCGATGCCACTCGATCTGTTTTCAATAAATCCTGCCAACCTGGAAGACAGTGGATTAAACCTGTGCCGGATTGATTTTTTGGCTGGCATTCGCCATTGTGATCGTTATTTTCATCACCTCTTCATGCGTCAATGTCACGGTACTATAACCCGACTGAGACGCTTGCTGCTTTTCCGCATTCAGTAAGTCGACTAATTCGTTAAGCTGATTGATGATTTCCACGATAGATCCTCCCATTTAATCGCGCCGAAATTTAAGCAAAAATGAGGCCAACCACTTGGGATCACCGAGTTCACGGAGCATTGTCAATATTAGAAGTTGTTGTTTTGTAAATTTAACTGACAAAAAAGGGGTAGGGGTTAATAACTATAGGTTTCTAATGCTTTAGCAGTTTCCTGTGTGATTAGCGGATTGTCGATACGAAACTGCTTGCGTCCTTCGATTTTTGCATATGAAGCAAAATTTTGATTATCGGGATGTTCCAAGAAAAGCGTTTGATATTCACCGTTTTCAAATGCAGTGACCAAGCCGGAATAGATCATATCACGCAATTCCCGGTCTTTTTTGTTCACGAAAAATAGAAAATCAAAGGGGTATATGAGGGTAAGGTTTCTTTCCACTATCAGTTCAGGAAACTGCTCCGATCGAACTTTCAGCATGGTAAATACCTCATTGGCGCCCAGAGGTAAGTAGGCGATCCGCTTTTTGGCGATCATGTGGAAAATGTTTTCCAAGTCCGTGCTGTAAACAGGAAGCCCGGCATGCTCCAAGATAGCGATATCGGCCCACCCCGGACCCTGACCGGCGATGAACTTGGATAGATCCTTCAGATCATTGATTTTCTCAAAGCTTTTTTCATTGTCCCGGTGAATAATGAACAGCCGATAACCCAATGTTCCCCTGGTTACGGGAACTCTCACCGGCAAAAAAAGGCTTTCGAAATCCTTGCTGGTCCCAAACCAGGCAACCGAAATTTGACCTTTTTGCAGGTGACTACGGACGCGTGCATCGTTCATCGTCGTGATGCTCTGCTTGAGCCGAAAGGGCTTGCCGCTATTTTTGAGCGCTAGTTCCAGAAGTGCGTAAGGGTAATGAAGCTGTTCTTTTACACCCTCCCGATCGGGATAAACGACCTCACGTATCCTGTCTTCGGCATAACTTATGGCAGACAGGAAGGTTAACAACAATGTGTATAAGATCGGTTTGCTCAACGTACCCAATTCCTACGTACTTCCGCGATTCTTGATTAACTGAGCGCTTAAGAATCGGGAAATCTCTTAGATAAGAGAATAGACGAAGATATGGGGTTTGCACGGTGTGCTTGCTAACAGTTGGAACTCGATTTTTTGATCACTGCTTTCTTCTTAACTGGGATAGTGACTGGGATAGCCGCTCAATTTCCGGTCCCATAAAGATAGTCTGCCGCCATTTCTTTGGGATTCCGCAAAGGCCATAGTAAGCGCCTGCAATCTGGCCGCAAATGGCTGCGGTGGTGTCAGCATCGTTTCCCAAGTTGGCGGCGAGCAAAATGCATTCACGAAAACTGGAGCCGTTAAAGAAGCACCATAAGGCGGACTCCAAACTTTCCATTACATAGCCACTGCCGGTGAGGTCTGAGTAATCTTGTTCCAAGAATCCGAGATTTGCGATGGAGAGAACTTTAGCAGCGCAAGGCCGGTAGTTATTCAGTTTAAAAATATCCCGTTTACTACTTGCTCTAAATGCCCAAAAAATCAGGCTGGCGAACAGTTGGCAGCATTCTATGCATTCAGGATTGGCGTGAGTGGTTCGCGAGCTTTCGCCAGCATACTTCACACACTCATCAAGGTTGTCATGGTAGAAGACGGGTATTGGCGCCAAGCGCATCAGCGAGCCGTTTCCCGCCGTGAATTTTCCCTTGGACCCTGCAAATGGTTCGCCGGTCTTTTGATATCGTCGCAACGCGTTTAACACGGTTACGCCGATGTCAAAGCAGTGGCCGGTGCTGCTCATATATCCGGTTTCATGCCATTGGCAATACCGGTTCATTTGGTCGACCGGATCGAATTTTTGCTGTGTTAACAGACTCTGAGCCAGGCACAACGCCATACTGGTATCGTCCGTCCATTGTCCTGGCATTAAGTGAAACGGACCACCGCCCTGCATATCGGTTAGCGGCTCGAACGTCCCTCTAACCGAAAACTCAAGCGTTGTCCCGACTGCATCTCCACAGGCCAATCCTACCAATGCACCTGTTATTCGATCTTGTATAGCTTCTATCGCTCTTGCCTCGTAAAATCAGCCATGACTTATAATCCGAGGCCATGCTGTGCTGAAATTAGCGACGATACTCGGCTGTTGAATATCGAACGGATTCCTGTCACCGCTAGAGGTTTAAGTCGAAGGGTTCCGCCAGTAATTTTAGCCAGGCCGCAATGCGTTCTTCCGTAAGGTTTGATTGATTATCCAAATCCAGCGCTAATCCGACAAACTTGCCATCGATTACGGACTCGGAATGTTCGAACTCATAACCGTCGGTGGGCCAGGCTCCAACCACTTTTGCCCCCTTTTCGGTAAAGAAATCGTAAAGTTCGATCATGGCATCAACGAATTCACCACTGTATCCGACCTGGTCGCCCAAGCCATAGATGGCAACCGTTTTTCCGGAAAAATCGGCATCCTCTAGTTGCGGTAAGAATTCTTCCCAACTTTCGTTTTCACAATCTGCTGACAAGCCAGGCAAAAGCCCTTCCCCCAGGGTTGGCGTCCCAACAATCAAAAAGTCGTAACCTAATAACTCTTCTGCAGTCGCGCGATTAACGTTTAGCGGTTTTGCCATCGTGGCATCGTCAAATTGCTTCTTAATCATCTTGGCGACTTTGCGTGTTTTACCGGTATCTGTTCCAAAAAATAGGCCGATTCTGGACATGGCATCTTCCTTCGGTTGTGGTCAGTTTAATCATTCTTGGTAATGCTGCTGCAGGACTCATACCAGTGTGTGCAATAAGGGTTTGAATTAT
The DNA here is from genome assembly GCA_028280065.1 of Hahella sp. GTDB lineage: Bacteria > Pseudomonadota > Gammaproteobacteria > Pseudomonadales > Oleiphilaceae > Hahella. The sequence goes on along the minus strand of JANQMN010000071.1, from coordinate 69,911 downwards.
AATATATTGAAAATTAAGGGTTTATTAGAAGTTTGCTTGGTGTGATGTCGATAATGCGACAATTGGAGATTGCCGAGATTTCCAGGCATTGTCCGGTTTGCGACAAATATGGGTAGTGCGTAGTTATGACCTTCACGGTGCAATACTAATTCGCGAAGCTTGGGACACTATCGGAATAGTGTGTTAAACCTGTAAAGAATCCCAAACGAGTATGACGGGCAAACTGGCAAATAAACCGGCAAAAAATACCATTAAACAGAGTTATGTACGTGTTTAATAAAGAAATATAATTTATATATCAGTGGGATATGGGATTGAGTGGGGTTCCGTAAGCGGAAAATAAACTGGCAATAAATAGCGGGTTCGATGCCGCATTAAGCTATAATGAGGCGAATGCATAAAGCTAAAGCGAGTAAATATGCTGTCCGGAATTGAGCCAATGCTGCCGTCAGAGAGTAGGATTTCACGTTCGGACCTACCGACATTAGTACAAATCCTGGAACGGACGGCGGCTAAGTTGGAAGGTGGACTTGCGCCAGCGACCCATGATGTCCTGGAGGCTCACATGCGGGTGTTGAATTCCTACTATTCCAATCTGATTGAAGGGAACAAAACCCACCCTAGAGAAATCATCGCGGCAATGGCAGGTGACTATAGTACCGATTCTGCGAAACGGAATCTGCAGATAGAGTCTATTGCGCATATAAGAGTTCAGGAGTTGCAGAAGGATCATCCTCCCGCTGTCGACGATGTATTTTCGGTAGACCGGTTTTTACAGATCCATAAGCAATTTTACGATCAATTGCCTCTTTCGCTGCGAATGGTTAAAAACGAGAAGACCGGACGTGAGGAAGAAGTTGTTCCCGGAACTTTCCGGCAAGCCGATCAGCGTGTCGGGGTCGGTATACATTTGGCCCCGGAGCCGGAGGAAATAAGCGGTCTGCTAGCGCGATTTTCCGAAGCTTACAACTTGCGGTATTTGCATGGAGAAAAGCGGGTAATAGCGGCAATGGCGTCTCATCACCGGTATTTGTACATCCATCCCCATCTCGATGGCAATGGGCGGGTCGCCAGACTTCACATAGATTTGCTCTTAAAGTGCATCGGGTTAGGTGGGGCGGGGGTCTGGTGCCTTAGTCGAGGTCTTGCCAGACAGGCCGACCTTTATAAGGCCGCACTGGCTGATGCAGATAAACCCAGAGAAGGCGATACAGATGGGTGTGGTTCCTTGACCGAGCGGGGTTTGGTAGCGTTCTGTGAGTTTATGGTTAAAACAGCCATCGATCAGGTGAACTTTATTGGCGACCTGATTCATTTGTCCGGTATGTCAGAACGCATCAAAGCCTATGTTCGCGCCCGAAATGACGGGTTGGTGAAAGGGGTTGGAAAAATAAAGCCAGAAGCGGCAAGATTAATAGAACGCGCCTTCATGCTTGGTGAATTTCCCAGAAGTGAGGCTTATGAACTGATCGGCACCGGAGAAAGGAGTACGCGCATGCTAGTACAACAACTAAAAAAAGAGGGCTTGCTAACGGAAACAAGCACTCGATCTCCATTACGCTGGGCCATTCCATTGCACGCAGAGCGGTATTACTTTCCCGAACTCAGTCCTTAAATTTTTCGGTAATCAGACATGACTACTATTCATCATCGTCGTCATCGTCTTCTTCCAAAACCCGGGTGATCGGTTGATAGACCTCTATACGGTCTCCTGGAGAAACCTTGGCATTCAGGCGGGTGAACTTGCCATAGATCCCGACTTTTTGCTTCTTCAGGTCTATTTCCGGAAAGAGATCCAAAAAACCGGAGACTTTTATAATCTCTTCTACGGTCGCTTCTTCCGGGACTTCGAAGGTATGCCAGGCTTGGGTTTCAAAGGTGGCGTAAGCTAAACTGACTTTCATGCATTGGCCTCCGGTATCGAGTTGGTTTCCATTGAAGAAGTGGTCGCCGGTGCAGATTTGTTTTTACGCGTTTCAGCGATTTTTTCCAAAAGCCTCTTGAGAGACAGCAATAATCCCAGAACAATAAATCCACCTGGCGGTAAAACCAGCAAAAGTATTCCCTGATAGTCTTCGATGATCGTGGCTTCCAGCCAACTGAACTGTTCGCCCAATAACAGGGGGGCATGGGCGAATAGTGTCCCGCTGCCGAGGATTTCCCTGACAGCCCCGACGACTACCAGCACCCACAGAAAACCCAAGCCCATAAAGAACGCATCCGCAATAGAGGGGAGAATCCGTTGCTTTGAAGCGAATGATTCCACCCGTCCCAGGATTGCACAATTGGTAACGATAAGCGGAATAAAAAGACCGAGTACCTTATATAGTTCATGCATCCAGGCATTCAGCCACATATCCACTAAGGTGACGATGGAGGCAATCAGCACGATGAACACCGGGATACGGACTTGCGGTGTAATCATGCCGCGAAAAGACGAAGCGATCAGGTTGGCGGAAAGCATTACCGCCATAGTGGCCATGCCCATGCCGAACCCATTGGTGGCGGAAGTCGTGACCGCCAGCAATGGGCATAGGGCCAGCATCTGGCTTAGTGCGACGTTATTCGTCCAAAGGCCTTCGACAAACAGATTTTTATAGTCCGTTTCTTCTCCTTTTAGGTGGGCGGCATCAGTCATTTTTGTTTAGCTCCTTTGCTGCAGTGACGGTACTTGCCGATCCGGTGTCGGACAGGTCGGTGCCGGCGAGTTTGGTTTCGGTAACCGGCGGTTCCTTAGCAACGGTTTTTTCCTGCATCGCCTTCATGGCTGCGGCACGAAGTTGCGGTACCTTGCTCAAACCGGCATACACTGCGCGTACCACGGCCCGTGGCGTAATGGTTGCGCCTGTGAACTGGTCGAATTGTCCGCCGTCTTTTTGCACCGCCCATTGTTCCTTAGGGGTGGTTTTCAGCGACAAACCGTTAAAACTTGTGATCCATGAATCCCTGGAAATTTCGATTTTGTCTCCTAATCCTGGTGTTTCCTTATGATTTATCACCCGTACGCCGAGCACTTTACCCTCCGTATCGACTCCCAGGATCATCTCAATGGGGCCTCCATAACCGTTCGCGACGGTGGAAAAGGCATACCCGGTGACTTGTTGATTCAGCCTGGCCACGTACAGAATCTGGTCTTCCACTGATTCCCCATCTTCAGTTTCCTGAAGCGCCACCGTTAACTGGTCCCCTAGGAGATCATTGTCGTACAGCGAATTTGGCAATACTTCCTGGAGCATCATGCGTTGATCCTGTTGCTGCATGGCATAGATCCGGTCGCCGGTTACCAGATTGCCAATGAGAATCAGGGCGGCAACAATCATGCAGACGCCCGCCAATAAACCTGCCTGATAGCCAATGCGTTGGCGGTAGGACGCAACGGCGACGGTGCGATAAATTCTCATCCTGTTCTCCTTCTAGGATTCCTGTTCGACTGCGTCTGCCAGAGGAGCGTTATATTTCTTTGGCTTGCCATTCAGGGACCGGCCGTAGATTCTTGGCCGGCAATACAGATCGATAAGCGGGGTAAGCGCGTTCATAAACAGGACGGCAAAACTGATTCCTTCCGGATATCCGCCCCAGGTGCGAATGACGTATTCGAGAATTCCGCAGCCAGCGCCGAAGATAAGCTGGCCGGATTTGCCGGAAGGAGAAGTAACATAGTCGGTGGCAATAAAGAATGCGCCTAATAGCAGACTTCCGGTGAGCAGGTGAAAACTGACGCCTGCATACTGCTCCGGGTCGATCGCGTTGAACAGTGCGGAAAGACCTATCACCGTGCCAATCATCGCCAGCGGGATATGCCAGGTGATAACGCGCATCAGAAGCAACCAGATTCCGCCGAGTAAAATAAGCAGCGCCGATGTTTCCCCCAGGCTGCCGGCGCTAAAACCTAGCAAGGCATCTGAATTCCTTACCTGGGTCGAGGCAAATTCGACGGCGGAGGCATTGTTACCGAGTTCCGTTTTTAGCGCGCCCAGATAGGTGGCGCCGGTAGCGCCATCTGGAATTGGCGCAAGGTTAAAAGTAATTGCCAGCCCATCCAGAAAACCGGTATCGAGAAAACTTTCCTGGGGCATCGGCCAGGTGGTGAGTTGCACCGGAAAAGAAATGAGTAGCGCGACCCTGGCCAACATCGCGGGGTTAAAAAGGTTTTGGCCGATTCCGCCATACAGTTGTTTACCGATCACAATGGCGATAAATGCACCTGATACGGCTATCCACCAGGGAGCCCAGGGCGGTAAGGAAATCGCTAATAACCAACCTGTGAGCACGGCCGAGCCATCCTGCAGCCGGGTAGTGGATTTCTTCATCAGCCGCAGACACAGCCATTCGAACAGTATCGCGGAACCAATGGTCAGAAGAAAAAGGTTCAAGGCGGGAAAGCCGAAAATATAGATGCCGAACAACGTGCATGGTAGTAGGGCAAAACAGACATGACGCATTATTCGATAAATCGACGAATGGTCATGAGCATGGGGAGAAGAAACCGGGGTAATACTCATAGCAACGTCCAATGGTTCAGTCTGTCGTGGTCGCGCTGCGTTTGCGACGTTTCGACTTTGCAGCCTTCGCGGCCGCCTTGGCAGCGGCTTCCTTTTCCTGTCTTACGCGGCGTGCTTCTGAAAGCTCGCGGGTATATTCCGTGCGTTTTTGTGCGGCGTTTTTCTGACTGATCTCACCTTTGGCATATTGAAAGTAATGCACAAGAGGGATGTGGGACGGGCAGACATAGGCGCAGGAACCGCAGAGAATACAGTCTTTCAGGCCAAACTCCGACGCGCTGTCGAAGTCTTGGCTGCGGGCTCTATTCGCCATTTCCAGGGGCAAAAGTCCCATGGGGCAGGCTGAAACACAGCGTCCACAACGAATGCACGGGGAACTTTCCGTCTGGTTTATTTCATGAGCTTGCAGGGCAAGCACGCCACCCGCGCCTTTGATCAGGGGCGCATCTGCCGAAGGCATGACCAACCCCATCATGGGACCGCCCATTAATAACCGGGCTGGTTCCTCGACAGTGCCGCCGCAATGCTCAATAAGATAGCTGAGAGGTGTTCCAACCAAGGCTTCGACATTTTGCGGTTGTTTGATTGCGCCGCCGGACACGGTGACAATGCGCGAAACCAGCGGCTTGTTTTCCATCAAACATTCACAGGTGGCATAGGCGGTTCCCACGTTATAGAGCAACACGCCCAATTCTGTACTGAGTTTTCCTGCCGGCACTTCTTTTTTAGTGACGACCTGAATCATCTGTTTGGCCGAACCCATCGGATAGCGGGTCGGTACGACGACGATATCAACATCCCTATAGGGTTCCGTAGCGTTGCGCATGGCCGCGATGGCGTACTTTTTATTATCCTCGATAACAATAGCGACACGCTTTGCCTTAATAATGTGCTGAATCAATCGAGAGCCCGTGACAATAGTGTCAGGACGCTCGCGCATGAGCCGGTCATCGGCAGTAAGATAGGGCTCGCATTCGCCGCCGTTGATGATCAAGGTGTTGATCTCATAGCCCACTGCCGATTGCAGCTTTACCGCGGAAGGAAAAGTAGCGCCGCCCATGCCGACAATCCCATAGTCGGCAACTTTTTTTGCCAGCGTCTCCGGATCTTGGATGAAAGGGTCGACAAGCGCCGGCTGCGGATAAACCTGATCACGACGATCCGTTCTGATGATGACCGCTTTGGTCGAATACCCCGAAGGATGAGCGGCGACAACAGGTTCGATGGCGATGACCTCGCCGGAAGTCGGGGCATGGATCGGTGCAGAGAGCCCGCGACCGGCGCGACCGATAAGTTGGCCTTTCAGTACCTGGTCGCCGACGTTGACGATAGCAATGGCTTCGGTGCCCGCATGCTGGCGTAAGGGCACATAAAGACGCCCTGGGATAGGCAGTTTGCTGATTCGGCGATTAGCCGAAAGCTCTTTGAATCCGTCCGGGTGTACTCCGCCTCTGAATAACGAAAACAGCATAGGCAAATGGTCCTGTTATTTATTCTTCATCGGTAACCGGATGCATGGCTCTTGCATCACGCAGCGATGGGTTTCGGCCAATGCCAGGAATCCAATGCTTTGGACTCCGGCACCATGTCAATGCATCTCTCGGGGCAGGCAGCCAGGCAACTCCCGCAGCCGGTGCAGGCAGCCATAATCACACCATGAATCTGTTTGTTGGCGCCGACGATGGCATCGGTGGGGCAGGCCTTGTAACAACGTGTGCAGCCGGTGCATAAACCCGGATTAACTCTGGCCAGCAACAGCTCATCGTTCATGCTGTCCAGGCTGATGGAAATACCTAGCTTCCCGGCTATTGTAGCCGCCAACGTCTTGCCGCCGGGCGGGCAGCAAGTCACGGGAGTTTCACCCTTTACCATGGCTTCCGCCGCCTGATTGCATCCGGCGTAACCGCATTGGCCGCATTGGGTTCCCGGCATTAGCGCACTGACTTCATCCAACAGCGGATCTGTTTCCACGTGGAAAACCTTGGCGGCAAGACCCAGCGCAAAACCGAGCAGCAAACCCATCAGGGTCAGAACAAGAAGGGCGGACAGGGCTGTCATAGCGGATCTCCTATTTGCTGTAGTCGTTCGGTGAGGCTAGTTTTATCTTAATTCGCGATAATGGCGACAGGGATCAAACCAAGCCGGTAAAACCCATGAAAATCATGGAAAGTAGTCCAGCGGTTATCAGTCCAACCGGCGTACCTTCGAATAACGCAGGAACTTGCGCCATCGACAACCGTTCCCGGAGTCCGGCAAAAATCACCATCACCATGGAAAAACCAAGTGCTGCGCCAAAGCCGTATATGAGACTTTCGAAAAAGCTGAACTCCTCACGAATCGTCAGTAGGGCGACTCCAAGGACGGCGCAGTTAGTGGTGATAAGCGGTAGAAAAATACCCAAATTCTTGTAAAGAGCCTGACTGAATTTGCGCAGATAAAGCTCGGTAAACTGGACAGTGGCGGCAACCACCAGAATAAAGCAGAGCGTGCGCAGATACTCCAACCCCAGCGGTTTGAGAATCAGATGCTCGATAGACCAGCCACAAGCTGCGGAAAGCACCAGTACAAAGGTTGTCGCCAAGCCCATCCCCATGGCCGTGGAGATGCTGTTGGATACACCCATGAAGGGACATAATCCAAGGAATTGGACAAGTACCACATTGTTGACCAGTACGGTACCGATGATAATTAAGAGTATCTCCATATCCATCACATCAAGATTAGTTGTGCTGCACACTTAAGTTGCGGCAGGGTGCGCTTTTGAAGGTGATTTTGCATTTTGCATGCCACGCGTTAGCGACCCGCCAAAAGCCTCTATATCCGGGAGTTTTACTGGATTTTTTCGGTGTCGATTGGCTTGTTGGAAAGGGTCGATGACGTTTAACACCCGACAATATGTTGGATACCTGACATAGCCGGTTTTAGCACAGTAAGGTGAATTGTTGTGTTTCCTACAATCCCTACAACTCTTCACCAAGATGGTGCAATTTTAGTTGATATCAGACCTGCCACGATTTCCGTTTGTGTTCTTAGATTTTCCCTAATGCACTGAATATATTGGATAAAAGTATGTTCGTAAGGTTTACGGCACCTAAATTGCTCCAATCGTTCCGAGGCCAGGATTTTTTAGATTGTGTGAGAGGCTCCGGCAGCTTTAATAGGTACCGGGCCAGCGGCGCAAATGCCTATGCGGATTTTCTACAGGGACTGGCTAAGGTGATTCGACGCATTTGAAGTTTGATTGGCTGCACTTGGTCGAATCAATAATGAGTAAAACGAGTTGGTGTCAGCTATGGCAAAAAATAATAAGTCGGTATCACTGGACATAAAGCACTTGGCGTTAAATAAAACCGCGGGAAATTGCGACGATTTCGGCATTAACCAGCGGCTTTCAAACGATGTTTTTTACAAGACGGTTGAAAACTGTCCGGTCGCCATATCCATCACCGATCTTGACGCAAATATCCTTTATGCCAATCCGGCCTTCAGTCAGGTAACGGCATACGATCAAGAGGAAATTATTGGTCAGAATGAGTCGGTTCTCTCCAACCATACAACTCCTTCATTGGTATATTCGACGCTCTGGGGCCGATTGCAGCAGAAGAAGCCCTGGGTGGGCGTGATCGTCAACCGCCGTAAGGATGACTCGCTTTATCTGGCGGAACTCACCGTGGCTCCGGTATTAAATGAACAGCAGGAAGTCACCAATTATCTTGGTATGCATCGGGATGTGACCGATTTCCATCAGTTGCAACGCCAGGTAGACAACCAGAAGCATCTTATCGAAGCGGTCGTGAACGCCAGCCCTTCGGCAGTCGTGGTGCTTGACGAGCGCGGCAAAATTGTCCTTGATAATCTCAGCTATAAAACCCTGGCGGCAGATTTGGAACAGGAGCCTGTGGTTGAAATACTCGACGCTGTCGAAAAGCAAACCGGGAAGAAATTTTCCATTCTCACCGACCGTTTGGCGGCGAAGGAAAGTCTGCTAGCCAATCCGAATACCGAATACGGGCAGTTGAATTTTGAAGGCATCGAAGTATGCCTGCAGATTGACGAAGTGAAACAGCGTTGGTTTTCCTGTTATGCCACCACGGTATCTATCGAGGACGAAGCCGTTGATCAGTTTTTCAATAAGCATCCATGTCAGTATTCCATGGTCGTACTGCATGAGATAACGGCAACCCGGCGTCGCCAAGACGCTGCACGTCTGCATACCTTAAAAGAGCTGGTTGCGGAAGAAGAGTACATCCAGGGCATGCGGGAAACCTATAACGGTGCAATACACCAGTTGGAACAGCCGGTCAATATGATGTCTGCCGCTGTCGCTATGCTTGAGAAGCGGGTCGATAAAGACGATCCGACGCTGATCGCGATGAAGTCTGCGTTGGCAGCCGGAACCAAGGCGCTTACCGGACTTACCGAGCTGGCCCCACGGCGCTCCTACACCGTCCGGGTCAATGTCAATATCAACCAGATTATTCGAGAAGTGATCTCCATTTGCGCAGAGAAAATTACTGCTTCAGGGGTGGAGTTTTCCTGGCATCCGGCAATGAGAATTCCAAGCTTGGTGGGCTATGAAACGCGTTTGCGGAGCCTGTTCAAACAATTGGTTGAAAATGCCATTGAGGCGATGAGTTTCGAGAATATTCAAGACAGGCGTTTGGAAGTATTCGTTACCTACGACCACGAGTTCGTCACCGTGAAGATTTGCGATACCGGAATGGGTGTGCCGGAAGATATGCTGACCAAAGTGTTCGAACCTTTCTTCAGCACCAAGCCTCCTCAGGAAAAATGCCGTGGAATGGGGCTTTCTATTGTCCAGGAAATTGTTAACGAACATGCCGGGATGGTGTCCTTGGCGAGCGGGAATAACACAGAAGGTCAACCAGGCGTTGATACGCAATTTGCGGGATATGGCTGCGAAGCCACCGTGCACCTGCCGCTTTTTTACGGGCAGAGTTAAGAAGAAAAAGTAGAAGAGAGTTGCCGGCGCTAAAATTCATTCATGCCGGTGCGGGATCAAGTTGTACATAGGTCACAAGAGGACCTTTTATGAATGCATATTCATTGAAAGAAGACATTGGAACCAGTCGACGGAATTTGATCGAAAAAGAGCTGGATGCATTATATAAAGTATCGCGCATTTTAGGTCATTCGCTTGATCTGGGAGAAACCCTTACCCAAGTGCTTAAGGTGCTGGACGAGGAAATGGCGCTTTGTCACGGTATCGTCACCGTATCGGATCCGGAACAGTCGGAAGTAAGAGTGAGTGCCTTGCATAGCGAAGAAGATATGCTGGCAAAACAATCGAAAGGTATTCGGTATCGCAGCGGCGAAGGCATTATCGGACGTATTCTTGCCAGCGGCACCGACATCGTGCTCGGGCGCATTGCCAGCGAACCAAACTTTTTACATAAATTGGATATCTACGATTTCGAGCTGCCGTTTATCGGGGTGGCGATCAACACCGCCGATGGAACCACCATTGGCGTATTAGCCGCGCAGCCGGCTCAGCCCGCAGATGAGTCGTTGCAGGAACTCACTCGTTTTATGCGCATGGTCGCCAATCTGATCGTCACCCATATTCAACTTGCCAGCAGTGTTGAAGACAAACGCAAAAACCTTCTTGAAGAAAGGGACGAACTACGCCGTGAAGTGCGGGTGAAGTACGGCTTCGACAAAATGGTGGTGGGGCGGACTGATGCCATGCAACGGGTTTACGATCAGGTCAAACGCGTCGGAAAGTGGGGCAGCACCGCATTGATCTTGGGAGAGTCAGGCACCGGGAAGGAGCTGATTGCCAGTTCGATCCACTACAACTCCCCGCGCAGTAACAAACCCTTCATCAAACTCAATTGTGCCGCCTTGCCGGAAAACCTCTTGGAGTCCGAATTATTCGGCCATGAAAAGGGGGCGTTTACCGGTGCGATCAAACAGCGTCAGGGTAAATTTGAACAGGCTGACCAAGGCACCCTGTTTTTAGATGAGATAGGCGAAATTTCTCCGATGTTCCAGGCAAAACTCCTGCGGGTATTGCAAGAGAATGAATTGGAACGGGTCGGTGGAAATCAGACGATAAAAGTCAATGTGTGCATCGTCGCGGCGACCAACCGGAATCTTCAATTGGAAGTGGAAGAAGGCCGGTTTCGGGAAGACCTGTATTACCGCCTGAATGTAATGCCGATCCAGTTGCCTCCGTTACGTGAACGGTTGGTGGATATACCTGAACTCGCGGAGTTTCTGGTGAATAAAATTGCCAAACAGCAAAAACGCAAACTGAAAATCACCGATGGCGCTATAAGGACCTTGATGAACTATCACTGGCCGGGAAATGTCCGGGAACTCGAAAATTGCCTGGAACGGGCAGCGGTGATGACGGAGCAGGATACTATTGATCTGGATGTCATATCCCTGAGTAACTTTGAACCTGGCGGAATGGCGCCTTCAAGAGTCAGCGTGCCGGAGGTGGATCTGAATGACCAGAATCTTGATGAACGAGAACGGGTAACCGCTGCCCTCGAACAGGCCGGTTGGGTGCAGGCAAGAGCCGCCCGGCTATTGGGCATGACTCCCAGACAAATCGCTTATCGGATTCAAACGCTCAATATCAATATGCGAAAAATTTAACTTGCTTACCTTATTATCACTTTGCCTCCAATCGAAAGCCTGAGCCTGGAGAAAACAAAAATAAGAACTCGGCTCATCAATATCTTCTCCCTTTATAAACACCAATTCGATCCTCCGTTTCTCAATCTGGCACTCACAAACAAATGTTGTTAGTTCCACAAATTGTTGGCAAAGCATTGTAACGACCATGACAATGTGTAACTCAGTTTATGGTAAAGTCAATAAAAACAATAAATTGCGAATATTTTTGGCCAGGCATACAGATTGCACCAAGTAAGTTGGTAAATTGTAAAAATACCCAATTGGTTTGGCGATTCAATGCGGACTTGAACATTCCGGCAGGCAGTGGCGACGCCGGCTTATTCATTAGCGAGGAGTGGAATAATGGAACTAAGTGTCATTGGCAATTCATCGAGCGCAGCAGATAGCGCCGCCGGTGGATGCTCGGCGGGTTCTTGCGGCAGCACTGATGATCAACTGGCGCATTTACCTGAGCATATTCAGGAAAAAGTGCATAACCATCCTTGTTATTCCGAAGAGGCGCATCATTATTTTGCCCGGATGCATGTCGCCGTCGCTCCCGCCTGTAATATTCAATGCCATTACTGCAATCGCAAATACGATTGCGCCAACGAATCCCGTCCGGGAGTCGTTTCGGAATTGTTAACGCCGGATCAGGCGGTAAAGAAAACCAAAGCCGTTGCGGCAAATATTCCGCAGATGACGGTGTTGGGTATCGCCGGACCGGGCGATCCGCTGGCAAATCCGCAACGCACTTTCGAAACTTTTCGTCAACTAACTGAACAAGCCCCGGATATTAAACTCTGTGTATCCACCAATGGCTTGGCTCTGCCCGCCTGTGTCGACGAGCTGGCAAAACACAATATCGATCATGTCACCATTACCATCAACACCGTTGATCCGGAGATCGGTGCGAAGATCTACCCCTGGATCTTTTGGAATAAGCGCAGAATTTTTGGCCGAAAGGGCGCAAGGATTCTGATTGAACAGCAACAGAAAGGTCTCGAAATGCTAGTCGAACGGGGCATTCTCGTTAAGGTCAACTCCGTCATGATCCCCGGTGTCAATGACCAACACCTGAAAGAGGTGAGCCGTATCGTCAAGCAAAAGGGTGCCTTTTTGCACAACGTGATGCCGCTTATTTCCGAGGCGGAACACGGCACTTTTTATGGGGTAATGGGACAGCGCGGACCCGAACCCGAGGAGTTGCAGGATTTACAGGATGAATGTGCCGGAGATATGAACATGATGCGGCACTGCCGTCAGTGCCGCGCCGATGCAGTTGGATTATTGGGAGAAGACCGTGGAGAAGAGTTTACTCTCGACAAGATAGAAGCCATGGACATTGACTATGACAAAGCGATGAAGGTCCGGGCCGCAGTACATGCCGGAATTGAACAGGAATTGGCGGAAAAACAGGCAAAAAAGGCCCGACTGAGTTCGGGCGCCGTAGCAGAGGAACCTGCCAAGCAATACCGTCCGGTATTAATGGCAATTGCAACCAGTGGCCAAGGTCTGATTAATCAACATTTTGGTCATGCAAAAGAATTTCTGGTTTACGAAGCTTCGGCAAAGGGCGTTCGATTTATCAGCCACCGGAAGGTGGACCAGTATTGCATTGGCAATGGCACTTGCGGAGAGAAAGAATCTGCGTTAGCCGGCAGTATCCGCTCTCTACAGGGCTGTGAAGTTGTCCTTTGTGCAAAAATTGGCTTTGAGCCCTGGGAGCAATTGGAAGCTGCGGGCATTCTACCCAATGGAGAATATGCCATGGAACCGATCGAAGATGCTGTGCGCGCGGTCTATCAGGAAATGATAGCAACCGGAGCCTTCGACAAAACCAGGCCTGGTATGGCGGAAGGCCGGCTTAGCAGTGACGCTCAGGCTATAGCATGATGCAACTGGCCTGGCATTTATTTTGTCAGCGAGGAGACTTTTAAAAATGGCGCTGTCCATTGTTGAATCTTGTGTAAACTGCTGGGCTTGTGTCGATCTGTGCCCCAGCGAAGCAATCTATGCAACATCAACCCACTTCAAAATTGCCCCCAATAAATGCACCGAATGTGAAGGTGACTACGCAAATCCACAGTGTGCCAGCATTTGTCCCATAGAGGAGGCTATCTTGGACTCACTGGGAAGGGCCATGAATCCGGCAGGTTCTCTCACTGGTATTTCGCCGGAAAAACTGGAGGCGGCGATGCAGGAAATACAAGCCCGGTAATCTCGGTAAGAAAGGAGCCTCTGAATGTCCAAAGTATTAGCGTCGCATGGCCTATTGATACGCGCATTGGAACGCATTGCCACAATGGAAACTGCCCCTGAAGGACTATCCAATTCCGCAATTTTTCAGATGGTGCTCACCAGTCAAAGAAAAGGGCTTACCTGCTTGCCTTATCGTTTAGGCATGGAAGCCTCTGATTACTTGGCCTTTTATAGTCACTATCGGACACAGTTTTCCATACTATCCGACCGTGAAATCGCAAAGGACGATCTCCGCCAGACCTTAATGGAAATGCGTATTGACGAGTATAGGGATATTCGGGAGCTCTTGATCGCAAATAGACGCAGCCGGGGGACGTCGGAGCTCTGGATGGCCTCAATCGTTGCTGCGGGGTGCCTAGGCGGCGATCACCTTTGGCGTGATATGGGGCTGGTCAATAGAAAGGTGCTCAGCGACTTGCTGGTAGCGAATTTTCCCAATTTGGCGCAGCGCAATAGCCAGGATATGAAGTGGAAAAAATTCTTCTATAAGCAGCTTTGTGAACAGCAAGGCAGTTACGTCTGTCGCGCGCCGAGTTGCGGCCACTGTGCAGCCTACTCCGATTGCTTCGGTCCTGAAGAATAAGCCCGCTGTTCCATTTTCATCCGACTGGAAAACAAGCTGTTCAAGACATTAGCATCAAGTTTTCGCACAGTTAATTGCTTTGGATGATGTGATTTTAACGCTACCGCCGCAATATGGGATTCCGTTGGCTGTACTTGCCAAAATTGCCAAGCCTCCGGACGTTCGTCACAACCCTGATCAAAGCCGATGGAAATCCTGTCCGGATCTGAAAATGAAAAATAGAACCTGTCCAAAGGTATGGACAGTCCCATGCCGCATGCTTTTATGTAGGCCTCTTTCAATGTCCAAATATCGAAGAACCGCTTTTTTCTGTTTTCGCCTTCCAATCCGGAAAGCTCGGCAATATCCTGATAAGAAAACAAGTTATTGACCATCGCGTCATAGTTTAGTTCGCGCTCTACATGCTCCACGTCAACGCCAATTTCATCGATCAGGCCAAAGACGATAACGTTTACTTTATCCGTGTGCGAAATATTAAATCGCAAAAGTACCTGATGAGGTTCGGTATTCAGATAGGGCTTGCCATATTGGTTATACAGAAATTTCCAGTCCTGGGGAGAGGTGCGGGGTTCATAGGCAGACAACAATGACCTCAATACCCCATGGGTGACAACGTACCGGTGTTGCAGACTTGGATTGCGGTATCGTTTTTGCTGAGTCGCTTCCGCCGCATTAAGCAGACTGCCTAATCGTAAGAGAACTTCCGGCTCCTGAATTTCTTCGTTAAGAATGAACCACAAATGTACTTCTTGGTCTGAAATGTTCAATTTGCTACTTAAACCATTTCTTTTTTTAGTATCACCACTTCCTTACGTGGGTGGAGGTAGAAATCTTGGCAACTACTCATCGGCTGCCTGAGGGCTATGATTTCCGCTCCTTTTGCCAGCTTTCGATTATTCGTTTGAGCTTAGTGACAGTAACAGACATGTCGTCGTCTTTCAGAAGGTAGGCAAAAGCGCCGACTTGCTTGGAGTTCGCAATATATTCCGGATTCTCGTATCCGGTGTAGAGGATAATGCAGGTCTCTTCCAGTTGGGGAATCTGACGGATGTGCCGGGCGATATCGAAGCCGTTCACTTCGTTCATTAGAACCACATCCAGCAATATCACATCCGGAATGAGGCCTTTTTCCAGTTTCTCGATTGCCGTTTCCCCATCATCGCATACTATAAGGCTAAATTTTTTTTCCAGGCGTTTAATCGCCATTTTCGCTAACAATTGATGGTCTGGATTATCTTCCACCAGAAGAATAGTAATTTCTTTAGATTCCATTTCTTCTTTAACTTCTTTATTCAAAAAAATGGCATAGATTATTTATTCTATTTGCCGCTTTTAAAATAGCATCTTGAAAAAGCAAAGTGTTATGTCTGATGTTGCCTATTTTGTTGATGAGAGAGCCCATTAAGCGGCGAAGTTGCGGCGTACTGGCAAGATTCTAGGGAACAGGTAATAATAAATGATATCAGGCGAAAAAAGTGATTTGGGCGAACTATAAAATGCCGGAAAATGTCCTATTATTTATATGTCCTATAATGCTAGATGTAAAACGGCTATTTGGTAATTGGATACAATTCGTAGATGGATGATTGCACAATGTACGATGCGAATGTAAAGAAACTGGCAGAACGCTTAAAGCAAAGACGAAAGTTAAGAGAGATGTCCATTCGTGAGTTAGCCGAGTTAGCGCAGATTAGTCCCCGGCAATATGCTAAGTATGAACGTTCCGGACCTCGTGGAGTGATGCCCCCGGTCGATAAATTAATCACCATTTGCCAGATCCTCGATTGCTCAGTAGACGAGCTGCTGCATCAGGAAGGGACCGTGCATTCGGTAATCGGCGAACCCGGATATATTAGAACCCGGAAAAAACTATTGCGCCGCCTTGACTCAAGTACCGAGTTCAACTTCTATGTATTGAATGCCATGAACAGCAGTGAGGAAAAACTGCGAGCCTACAATGAGATTACGTTATTGACTGCCGAAGAGAAACGCAGTGTCAGTACGGTATAGGTTTTTTTGCCTGGTGTAAAACTAGAAATCAATCGCCCCCTTGACCGGTTGCTTTAGCAGCAATTCCATTAGCTCCTTATCGTTGAGATTCCGGTATTTTTCTTCAAGACGGCCAATCTCGCGGATTAATCCAACGCAGTCTTTACCCCGGCGCTCGCAGGTCTCAAGACTGCGGTCGACAATTGGTGCAAAGGCATTTTTCCAGGCTGTTTGCTGGTCCTTATTGAGTTTAATAAATGTCACATCGTTCTGGTGCAGGGTTGCTTGCGAGTAATCGTGGAAGTGCTCCATTCGATCAATGAATGCGGCCAGTATCTGTTGCTGGAAAGTACTGACTTTCTTTTTCAGTGGGTTGGGGAGGCGGTCAAAACTTTTTCGGTTAATACAGGTTTCAATGGTGAGAGGAGCGATACCTATATCGGTATAGAACTTCGCTTGTTCGTAAATCCGAAAAGGAACAAAACCCAAATCCGACCAGATTACAGCGTCAATGATTCCCAATTGCAATGCCGTGTAAATTTCAGTGAATGGAATTCTCACTTCCGAAAAACCCAAAGTAGACGCCGCGCCGGGTGCATTGATAAATGACACCACTTTTTTGCCTCGTAAGTCCGTTGGCAAACGGATGGGTTTTTTACTCATCAGGTTTAGCGGGCGCAAGGGAATGATATGTCCTGGATAAACCCCCCGTTTTTGAAACTCCTTTTTTAGTCTGGTCGGCATTAGTTCCGCGATAATCCGGGCAGTTAGGTAGGGGTTGGATGGCGCGACATAGGGCAGCTGGAAAGTCTTGGTTAACTCGAATCCTTTTGCTTCAAACGCTGTGTAGCAGGTACCGAAATCGGCAATGGAAGAACGGATCGCCTTAAATCCTCCTTTCACGCCGTATAGTGTGCCGCCGCCGAATACGGTGATTTCCAGAGCACTATTTGAGGTCTGCTTCAACCAGGCAAAGCCCGCCTCCCAAACCGCTGGTAAGACTGAGTTTGGCGGGGCCGGATGGGCAAATTTCCATTGAAAAGGCTGATGGTTGTATTGGTAATCGGCTGGCGGATGCGCAATCCAGTTCGCGACGGGAGAATTCGGCGTTGCCTGATAATCCCCGACATCCTGATTGGCGAATACCGTAAAGGTTTGCGCTATGAGGAAAAACCAAAAGAGGAAAAACAGAAAAGCCCTAGAAATATATTTAACCATTGAGCTTTTTCCGGGTCTGCTACTAACCAAGATCAAATAGGCCGATTAAAGTTTTATGATCGCTGTTATCGTTCAAAATATCAATTCCACCTGCTGAAAGCCTTTCAATATAAGCGGACACTACCCGAAACCGGAGCATAATTGAAGCGTGGGCCCATCAGGCGGTTCTCGATCTACCGCTGGCAAAGTATTGGCCAGAATTTACCCGAGCATGAACTTAAATGTCGGCCTGGCCGAACCACATTTAAATACTTGCCTCTGAAACCATTCACAAGTCGCGAAACCCCCCGTTCCTGCTATAGTTAATACAACGGAACTGACTTTCGGGCCCTACCGACTAAGTTCCCCCGTATCGATGCAACCCGTTGTTTTCATGACACAATAACTTCTTTTGGCCTGATACAAGCCGAGCATGATTAAGGATCAACACTCTTTGCAGTCTCTGCGAGTACTTATCGTCGACGATTCCCAGGACGATGCCTTTCTAACCCTGCGCATGCTCAGGAAAGGGGGGTTTAACTCCATTCATCAGCAGGTGGAAAGTGCGCAGCAGATGCGGGCGGCTTTGCAAAACGAGCGCTGGGACATAGTGCTGACCGACCATAGCATGCCGAAAGGATTCGATTCCATCCAAGCGATTACCATTTTACGGGAGCTGGACCCGGACCTGCCTATCATCATCCTCTCCGGCGCCATCGGCGAGGATACCGCTGTCGCGGCCATGAAAGCCGGCGGCAACGACTACGTCATGAAGGATGACATGGCACGATTGGTTCCCGCCATCCGGAGGGAGTTGAACGAAGCCGAGATACGCCGCGACCATAAACGCATCCAGCAAGCTAGCATCGCCAAAAGTCAATTTTTGGCCAATATGTCTCACGAAATACGCACGCCCATGAATGGCGTACTGGGCATGGCATCGCTACTGCTGGATACGGAGTTGACCTCGGAACAGCGGGAATACGCCAACGCCATTCAGTCCTCGGCGGATGCCTTGCTGGATATAGTCAACGATATTCTGGACATCTCCAAAATCGAGGCGGGCAAACTGGAGTTAGACCCCATCAGCTTTGATCTACCGGAGTTGGCCGCAGATGTAGTGGAACTACTCAGCGTGCGGGCGCGAGATAAGAATCTGCCGTTGTATTTGCGGGTCGATCCTGCACTTCCCCGAATGTTGGTGGGCGATCCTTTGCGGATTCGGCAAATCTTGATCAACTTTCTGAGCAATGCCATCAAGTTCACCCTCAACGGCCAGGTCCTGTTGGATATTCGTTGTCTCGATGTGTCCAACAAGGATGTCAGCTTGAGCTTTTCCGTCGTGGATACCGGCATCGGCATCGTTAAAGAAAAGCTGAACTGCGTGTTCGAAGAATACCTGCAAGCCGAGCGGGCCATTGCCCGGCAATACGGCGGTACCGGCTTGGGGCTGACCATTTGTCGGAAATTGGCTAATCTGATGGGTGGTACCGTGAGCGCGACCAGCACCAAGGACTCGGGTTCAGCCTTCAGCCTCGAATTGACCTTACCGGTGGCAGGCAAACCCCGGCCCATGCCGGAGTTTTTATCCAACCGTCAAATACTGCTGCTTGGCGAGCCGAATATCGGCCAAAACATTCTTGACGAACTTCTTAAAGGCTGGGGAGCCACCGTCATTTGTGGTGAAGTCCCTCAGCTCGACTGGTTGTTACAGGAAGATGCGGCCACTCCCTTCTACGATTTGATCATCTTTGACGACCTGGCTCTGGGTAATCGCCTGGTGCAGTACCGGCAACAACGCTCCGCCCGCCTACCCCTGATTTATCTGCCGGTAAGCGGGGAACGGGGTGAACACAGAACATGCCAGGAACTGGGGATCGATGGCTACCTGAATCACCCCTTGCGTATTCGCGTATTGGATCTGCTGCTTTCCCGTTTGCTGAAAGAAAGCTTTGTAATCGGGCGGCAGGTGGAATCCCGCTTTACTCTATACAAACTGCATGATAAGCCGCCCGCTCAACTTCCTCACTCCGACCATAAAGTGCTACTGGTGGAAGATAACCCAATCAATCAGAAGGTTGCCTCCCGTATGCTGGAAAAACTGGGATGTTGGGTGGACCTGGCCGCCAACGGCGAAGAAGCCGTCGAGAAATGGCGACAAGAAAACTACGACCTGGTTTTTATGGATTGCCAGATGCCGGTCATGGACGGCTACGAGGCCACCCGCCGCATTCGTGAGCTGGAACAGGCTACCAAAACCCGCACGCCCATCATTGCGCTCACCGCCAACGCCATGAGCATCGACCGGAACCGGTGCCTGGAGGCCGGCATGGACGAGCATCTGGCCAAGCCCATTAGCCGCGATCTTCTGCGCAGGCTGCTGGAAAAGATGCATCCTGTGGTTCGTGTCGCGAAGCAAAACGGTTAACACCGGGGTTGGAACCGGCTAGAGGTTCTCCAGGGGCTTCGGTTTGGCGATGCCATAGCCTTGGGCATAATCCACACCGATATCCCGCAGCTTTTCTTTTACCTCATCGTTTTCCACAAATTCCGCGATCGTCTTCAATCCGGCGGCATGGCCAATTTTATTGCAGGCTTCGACGATGCCTAAGTCAATGGGATCGTTCAGCAGGTTTTGTACAAAACTACCATCGATTTTGAGGTAATCCACGGGAATGGTTTTCAGGTAGGAAAACGAACTCATGCCGCAACCGAAATCGTCCAGCGCGAATTTGCAACCTGCATTGCGAATTTCATGTACAAAGGACACGGAGTCAGTGAGATGGGCAATGGCCGCGGTTTCCGTGATTTCGAAGCAGATTCGGTCCGGCTTGACGGCGTAACGCTCGAGCATACCCTTAATAGTGGGGAAGAAATCCTTGTCGCTCAGCGAGTTACCGGACAGGTTGATAAAATAGGTGCCTTCGTTTTGCTGACCTCGCCCGCTGATATGCAGATAGCTGAAAACCATTTCCACTATTTTCAAGTCGATCACCGGCATCAGGTTATAACGCTCGGCGGCGGGAATAAAGGCGCCTGGGTAAATGACCTCGCCATTTTCCCTTAGGCGCATCAGAAACTCGGTGCAGTACCCGGACTCACCTTGCAGTGCCGACATATCCTGATGGCAGAGAAAAAAGGCGTTTTCTTCGATGGCGCGGTGCAGGCGTGTGGTCCATTGCATCTCCGTATAGCGCTGCTGGAGTTCCGAGTCCTGGCGTTGATAGACCTGTATGGTGTTGCGGCCTTTATCCTTGGCCGCAAAACAGGCGATATCTGCGTTGCTGAGTATCTCGGCGGCGTTGTCATAATCCGCACTTACGGCGACTATGCCGATACTCAGCCCGACCGCAAAGGGATTGCCTTGCCAGTAGAACTTGTATTCGCGGATTTCCGCCTTGAGGCGCTCCGCCAGGTCAAGCGCGTGCTGTTCGGAGCAGTTTTCCAGCAGTATGCCGAACTCATCGCCCCCCAGTCGGGCCAGAGTGTCGCTGTCCCGAATATGCTGATCAAGCTTCAAAGAGACTTGTTTCAACAGTTCATCGCCGGCGATGTGGCCACAGGTATCGTTCACCACTTTGAACTGATCGAGATCCAGGTACAGCAGCATATGTTCTGTACCGTCGACTTTGCTGTCGTTCAGCGCGCGACGCAGGCGGCGGACGAATTCGTTACGGTTGACCAAGTCCGTCAGACTGTCATGAAACGTCAGGTGCCGCAGGGTTTGTTCAGCCTTCTCGCGCGCCGAGCGCACATTGACCTCTTTCAGTTCGCGTTGAATGGCGGGAATCAAGCGGGCAAGATTGTCCTTCATAACATAGTCCTGAGCCCCGGATTTCATGGCATTCACTGCTACGTCATCACCAATGGTGCCGGAGACGATAATCACCGGTAGATCAATATCGCTGTCCTTGATGATCTGCAGTGCTTCCTCTGAAGAAAAGCCGGGCATGTTGTGGTCGGAAATCACCAAATCCCAGGGATCTTTCAAGGCTTTCGCCAGCTTGACGGCATTGTCTACCCGAAGATAATCCGGGCTGATCCCCCCTTTTTTCAGCTCACGAATGATCAGCAGGGTATCATCCTCTGAGTCATCGACGATTAGAAAGCGCAATGTATTCGCCATAGAATCTCAGCTTACTGCAACTGCAGGTTGACGACACGATTGATATCCAGCCAGTACTGGCCCATGATGTCGATTTGTCGGCAAAATTCATTAAAATTGACAGGTTTATTGATATAGCTGTTGGCTCCTAAGGCATAAGCCTTGGAGATGTCGCTGTTTTCATCCGAGGAAGACAGAATCACTACGGGTAAACTGGCGGTCCGCTCGTCTTCCCTTAAGGCTTTCAGTACTTCCAGACCGTTCACTTTCGGCAGGTTGATATCCAGGAACACCACTTGGGGTTGAATGGCATGGTCGCGTTGCTGGAATTTACCCAGTCCGAACAAGAAATCCAAGGCTTCCTGGCCGTCTCGCGCCACGACGATTTCACTGTCGCTGTGGGCTTTTTTCAAGGCTCGCTTGGCGAGCGCTTCATCGTCAGGGTTATCTTCCACTAGCAATAACACGACTGATTGCGCCATCTCTCCTTTCCCCGCATAGTTGACTCGTGGGGTTAGTATAAATGTTATTTATCACCCCCACAATTGAGCGCAAGGGCGCTTGTGGCGCACCTTGGCGGCTAACCGGCGGCATTATGTTCAGCATCCAGGGTAAAGTAAAAGGTCGTACCCTCGTTGAGAGTCGATTCCACCCAAATTCTACCGTGATGCCGGTTAATCACCCGGTTTACCGTGGCCAATCCGATACCGCTACCTTCGAACTCGTCGGGACTATGGAGCCGACTAAAGGCGACGAACAGCTTGTCTGCATATTTCATATCAAATCCGGCGCCGTTGTCACTGACATAAAAAACAGGTGGGACAGCCGATCTGTCCACGCCAAACCGGATCTCCGCCTGTGCTTCCTTGGAGGAGTATTTCCAGGCGTTCTGCAGTAGATTGCTTAATGCTATATTTAGCAGGTTTGCATCGCCTTTAGTTACCATGCCCGGTTCAATGCTCCATTGTACCTGCCGCTCGGGATTCTCGTCTGTCAGACTTTGCCGCACGGCCTCCGCTGACTCGCTGAGATTGACTTCTTTTAGCGCGATCACATGCCGGGTCACCCTGGATAGGACCAGCATACTTTGAATAAGCGCTCCCATGCGCTGGCTGGCAGACCTAACCCGTTGCAAATAGCTTAAGCCCATCTCATCCAATTGGTCGCCGTAATCCTCCAGAATGGCTTCGCTAAAACCGTCGATGGCACGCAGGGGCTGCCGTAAATCATGTGACACCGAATAACTGAAGGCTTCCAGCTCTTTGTTGGCTGTCAATAGTTCCGAGGTGCGGGTGGCCACGGTTTTTTCCAGTTCTTCATTGCTTTTAAGAATATGGTTGTTCTGCTCTTCAATGGTCGCCAGCATGTCATTGAAGGTTTCTACCAACTTACCGATTTCATCCTGACTTTCCAGTTCTGCCCGCAACTCGTAGTTCTTTTCGCCAGCCACTCGCGAGGCGGTTTCCGTGAGATTAATCAACGGGTCGGTAATGCGTTTTTGTAAGACGTTTGCCACGTATAGAATCGCCACGATAGTCACCAGGCACACCAACAACGCGGTCAGGGCAAAGTTACCTAGATGGCGGCGAAGTTCAACCAGAGAGGCCTGAATGAGCAATTTGCCGATGGGTTCGCCGTCCAATATCACCTGTTGGGTGATATGTAGATACTCTTCCGCATAATAGCCCTCATGGACGACCGGTGCCGCCGGGCAGTTTAGCGATTCGTCCAGGATGAGGCTGGCCCTGACAAGATCAGTTTCATCGTACATGCAGGCCAGGGCGATGGTTTTGCGCAGTTGTAGACTGGCCAGGTTTTCTTGCAGTTGATTGTTATCGCCGAACACCAGGGCGGCGGTACTGCGGTCCGCTACGATATTGGCAATCACCGTCACCTCTTGCAGGTTTTCCAGCCGGTAAGTGGAAGCTTCATAGAGTATTACGCTTGCCGCTATGACTAGCGGCCCCATTACGCTGGAAAACAGGGTTAGCAGCAGCAACTTGCTGCGAATGGGGAGTTTTGACCAGAACGAAACCTTCATAGGTTACTTGACCACCTCTTCCGCCAGCTCCAGCAATTTGGAGCTAAGGTGAATTTCAGACGCCCTGGCACTGACGAGGTTGACTTCAAAACGAATAACGTTGCCCACGGTGACAAAACCGATGATGCCGCCATCGCGCACGAATCCCCGGATATCACTGACAGTCAATGCTTTGGCCTGATCTGCCAGGGACAGAATATCGTCGAGCTGCTTACGTTCGGAATAGCTGACGAATAGCACATGGCACTCCATCATCTGCCTTTCATCGTCCAGGTAGCGAATATGAATTGTACGGTTCTGCACCTTACGTTGATTTAATGGAGCTAATACATCGCGAAACGGATGCCGGCCGAGAATGCAGAGGTTGAGTTCAGGACTTAGCGCATGGGCGCTACGCTCCCACTGCACAAATTTGACGAAGTTGTAGAGGTAGGCGGCTTTTATTTCGTAATCAGTGGTCGCGCGAGCCCAGCCACTACTCCAGAGCGATAGTAATATAGTATTGAGGATAATAAGCCGGCGCGCCCCGATCATGGATTCGGATCACCGCCGCACGTCTAACAAAGAGTTTTTAAATTTCAATATGTTACCTGAAAGGCAAAATGCTTTGTTGAGCATAGACAAATGTGCTTCTACTGGAAAGATTTACATACAAATTTTAACAATTTACCGGCCTGCATATTGCTTATCTGTGTCGCGTATGAACGCCATATTCCGCCGCTGCAAGGGGGTGAACAACACTAAGAAAAGTGATTAGCAAAAGTCATTTCAGCCAAATTCCATCCAATTCACCGGGAGAAGATGCTGAATAATTTTAGTATTTTGCAAACTTTAACGGTTCAGCTGTTCATTTTAACAACAACCTGTATAAGAATACGCCGCCATGAAGTTATACAGTTAGGTCCTCACCAAGGAGCGGTATAGATGTACAGCTAGTTAAATAAATTAATATAGGTGGTATACCGTGATTGAGAATGGCGATTTGATACTCCGATACCTGGAGCGGTTAGGCGTGAAGCACGTATTCGGTGTTCCAGGAGGGAGTATTGAACCTTTTTACAATGCCTTGGCACGCAGTGAACGGAGGGGCGGTATTAAATCCGTGCTGGCCAGGCACGAATGTGGCGCAGCCTTTATGGCCGATGGATATGCCCGAGCCACAGGCAAGATCGGTGTCTGCGTTTCCACCTCCGGCCCCGGCGCGACGAACCTGTTAACCGGTGTCGCCAATGCCCACGCTGACGGCATACCCCTTTTGGTTATTACCGCGCAACCCTCCATCGAACGTTTTGGCCTGGGAGCATTCCAGGAAGGTTCCTGTACCGGCATAAACACAGTCAGTATCTTCGACAGTTGTACCCGCTTTAATACCTTGGTGTCTCACCCCGCTCAGTTGGAGCATAAACTGATGATGGCCATCGGCTTCGCCTTGAGCAATCAGCCAGGTCCGGTACATCTGAGCGTACCGCTGGACATCATGCGGGCCAAGGTGCCCGACAACTCTCAACTGATGAATTTGCGGGCCTTTATTAATCATGACGTGGTGCCCAATCCCAGCGGGATTAACCTAATTCTCAAAGATTTGGCGTACGTGGAAAAGGCCACTATCGTTCTTGGCGAACGGGCAGCCGGTGCTATTGACGAAATACTCCTGTTTGCCGAAAGCAGGGATTTCAATATCGTCACGACTCCCATGGGGAAGGGGTTGGTATCGGAGTTCCACCCGCTCTACCGCGGCGTATTCGGCCTCGGTGGTCATGAGAGCGCCAAAGAGGCGCTTTCCCCCGCTAACGCCGAGCGTATTATCGTGGTCGGCAGCGCACTGGATGAAATCACCACCGGTGGCTGGGACCCGGAAGCTATCTTTTCCGACCGGCTCATTCATCTCTCGGACAATCCGGAACATCTGAGCCGCTCCGTCAGGGCTAGGATTTCACTGCTCGGCTCGCCCAAACTGTTGGTCAATCCGTTGTCTAAGTATGTGGAACAACTGCGACGAGGCCGGGCAAGACGAATCAAATACCTGCCCGGCAGCGACGGCTTTCCCGCCAAAGTGAAGTATAACCACAAGGAAGCTTGTTTTTCCTCCTCAAGCCCGGTTAAACCCCAGGCGCTTTTCTGGGCACTCAGCCAGATTTGCCCCTACAATACCCGAGTTTTAATGGATACGGGTAACAGTTTTCTGTGGGGCACCCACTATTGGCAAACGCATAACAATCCGGATGAACGTGCCAAACTGTTTCACATGGGCATGGGTTTCGCCACTATGGGGTGGGCAATCGGTGCTTCGGTGGGTATGGCATTGGCCAATCCCGATATTTCCATTATTTGCTTTACCGGCGACGGCAGCGTCCTCATGAGCGGCCAGGAAATGACTGTGGCTAGGGAACACAACCTCAATATTCTCTTTGTGATACTTAATGATAGTCACCTGGGCATGATCAAACATGGCCAGCGACTCGGCGGCGCGGAACAAATCGGCAACCACCTGCCGAAGGTGGATTTCGCCAAGATGGCGGAAGCCATGGGCATTAGAAGCGTGCAAATCGACAATATCAAGCAACTGGATGACATCGATATCGACAGCGTGTTTGAAGACAACGGACCGTTTGTCCTGGATGTAATCATCGATAGCGAGGAAGTACCGCCGATGAAGCAACGCACGAAAGTGTTGGCTGGTAGCAGCGGCAGTCCGGCAGTGAGGGAGGTGATGGATATCAACTCCGAAGGCGATCAGAAGAATGAGGAATCCATCCGGGTAGAATAAATCCTCCTGGTTATTTCGGCCAACTCTTCTTTATACCAGCAAGTAGAAACGTTAAAGCCGGGGGTTAATTCCATCCAACACCACAGGCGACTTTGAGCCGCGTGCAATCAAATTGGAACTACTCCCGTAACCCTTCCTCTCTTCTTGAACCTATCTTGCCATTCGGCGGGTATCTACTTGATTTACTTCCCAGAAAATATTGCTTTCATGCGAAGTTAAACTATCTTTGATGCGATGGCCAATAAAAAATTCATGGGGTTATCGCATGCCAATTCTAAATGCACGGACCTTACACGTAATCATGTTGTTCTGCTCCTCAGGATTCGCAGCGGAAACTGATGAAGATTTTGGTCTGGAGGGTTTTTACAATATGTCTCTAGATCAACTAGGACAGATTGAGATAACCATTGCCACGGGTAATAGCACGCCATTGGACAAAGCGCCGGCCACGGCATCCGTCGTTACCGCTGCTGAGATTGAAGCAATGGGAGCACGCAATCTTGAGGAGGTTCTGGAAGGGATACCCGGGGTACATATTGCTCGCTCCACAACAGCAAGAATGGACTCTGTGTACTCAATACGAGGTATCCATACAGGCTTTAACCCGCACGTCCTGTTGTTAATGAATGGTGTCCCCGTCCAGTTTAGCTACTCAGGAGGACGCCCTGTACTCTTTCGCCTGCCAATCGCTAGCATCCACAGAGTCGAGGTTATCCGTGGCCCGGGTTCTGCAATTTATGGAGCAGATGCCTATTCCGGTGTTATTAATGTCATTACTAAGGATGCTTCAACATTAGGTCACAGTGAATTTGGCGCGCGCGCAGGTTCTTTCGATATGCGAGATCTTTGGGCAAGCACTTCAACAGTTCTTGGAAATTGGGATGCAAGTTTTAGTATCGCTTATCAGACAAGCGATGGGGACAAGGATCGACGGGTACAGTCAGATTTGCAATCTGCTCTCGATAGTGCCTTAGGTACAACTGCTTCCAATGCTCCAGGTCCCCTATCGACTCGTTACGAAATACTGGACACCCATATCTCGTTTGGAGATCCTAATTGGAAGATAAACCTTTGGAGCTGGCATGCTGCCAACTCCGGACTTGGAGCGGGTATTGCAGAAGCATTGGATTCCAAGGGAACCAATGACGACGATCTATTTTTAGGCGACATTAGTTATAGTACAGGCGATTGGGCAGATGAGTGGGAGAATAACATACGACTTAGTTATTTATACTATGACACTCAATCTACCTATAACGTACTTCCTGAGGGAACCGTTCTTCCGATAGGAAGCGATGGTAATATCGATTTTGCAACGCCTATAGGCATTGTCCAATTTCCTGATGGTTATTTGGGAAACCCTGGAGGAATATCTGAAGACAGTCAGTTTGACTTTGTGTCCATATACTCTGGCTTCGATTCCCACAGATTACGTGTTGCCTTCGGACTACGTTATCAATCCCTTAACACCAATGAGACCAAGAACTTTGGCCCAAACGTTATAGATGGTACGGAACAGGTGGTAGATGGCACGTTGACAAATGTGAGCAATTCTCCTTTCGTATTCGCACCAGACAAATCCAGAACAATTCGTTATCTATCCGTTCAGGACGAATGGCACATAACGTCGGACTGGGACCTGACAACCGGAGTAAGGTATGACAAGTATTCAGATTTTGGCGAAACTATTAATCCCAGAGTGGCCTTAGTTTGGGAAACAAACAAGAGTCTTACCACCAAATTTCTATATGGTAGTGCATTTAGGGCTCCTTCATTTGGAGAGCTCTTTAATCAAAACAATCCTGTCAACCTGGGGCGATCAGATCTTGACCCGGAAAAAATAGATACCTATGAAATTGCTTTACATTTCAATTTGAGTGAGCAATTGCAAACTTCTCTTAACCTTTTTCACTATCAAGCTCGCGATATGATTGAATATGTGCCGGATGAGGGCGCTACTACTCAAACCGCGCAAAATGCAAGGGATCAAGATGGGCACGGTTTTGAATGGGTGGCAAATTGGAAACCCCAGAAAAAATGGCAGGTAAATTTTAATTATTCCTGGCAAAAGGCTGAGGACGCTAAGTCAGACACTAATATTGCGGATACGCCAAATCAGCAATTTACCGTATCTACATTCTGGGAATTTCAACCAAATTGGTTTATTCACAGTAAGTTAAATTGGGTTGGAGACCGCAAGCGAAACTCTATAGACCCCCGTGAAGAAATCGATGACTACACACTAATAGACTTAACACTTCGCGGTAAGGAAATCTTGCCTGGTGTCGATTTTGCCCTAGCTGTTCGCAATCTCACGGACGAAGATGCTCGTGAACCCAGCAATGGCACAATCCCGGATGACTATCCGCTCGAAGGCAGAAGCGTATGGGCCGAACTGAGTTATACCTTTAAGTAAGCGATGGTGGAGGTGATGAAGTGACTAAGCAGCGACGGCATGATCAGGTGCGCAGCCGCAATGAACCATTTACTCAACGAACAATAACTCGACTATGGTCGGAACAAGCGTCTGACGATAATCCATATATTGCAAAAAACATTCAATGCCACGGCTATGACCTATTTGACTTGATGGACAAATGCTCCTTTGTCGAAATGTTCTACTTATTGTTCAGAGGTGAACTGCCGTCCGCAGAAGAATCAGAAATCCTTCAGACATTAATGGTGGCGTTAATTAATCCTGGACCACGCCATCCTGCAACTCGTGCAGCAATGAATGTGGGTGTAGGAAAAACGGATCCAATAAATATTCTTCCCATTGCCTCTGCTGTTTTAGGTGGAAAGTATTTAGGTGGAGGTGAAGTTGAGCAAATTATACGGTTCTATCGAAAGAACCAACGAGTACGCCCTGATCAATATGTCCAGGATCTTTTTGCAGAAAGAAGTAATGTAGAGCCAGGAGAATCCTTGATGGATGAATCCTGCGTCCTTGGGTATGGTCGTTTGCATGGAGGGGTTGACCTTATAGCTAAGCAAATTGCCGAGAGATTGGTTTCTCTACCTGGGTCGGGAAGTGTACTGGCATGGGGGCACGCCCTAGCAGAACTACTGGAACCTCGGGGTATTGGATGGTTGCTGCCCGGGGTCGCAGCGGCAGTGTTTGCTGATCTGGGTTTTCAGCCCAGGTTTGGCGGGGCCTTATATCAACTACTTGGTGCTCCGGGACTTGTAGCTCATGGTCTAGAGCTTGCAAACAAACCAATTACAGCTATGCCTTTCGTAAGAGATCAAGACTATGTCGTCGAACAGTAAGACAACTCACAGCGATCCACAACAAATTGCGTTACTTGATAATCTCCGGAATAAAATAGTAAGTAAAACTGGTGGCTGGTTTCCCGGCAAGGGAGTTTTCAGCCATGGCTATTCGATGTTAGATGATCTGGTTGGAGTAAAATCCTACTTTCAAATCCTAATTCTCCATGCAACCGGCAAGATGGTCGACCGGGCACTAGGCGATTGGGTGGAGGCTGTCTATGGTTGCTTGAGTTGGCCGGATCCTCGGATTTGGTGTAACCAAATTGGAGCTCTGGCTGGGACGGCTAGAACATCCGTGGTCATAGGTACTGCAATAGGTGCCATGGCCACAGACTCCAAAGCATATGGTGTATTGCCACTCATTGATGGAGTTAATTTTATTCAAGGAGCACTAGAGAAGTATGAAAAAGGCGTGACTCCAGAAGAAATAGTAAGCCAAGCCACATCCGCAAGAGGGGGAAAACCATTCATTGTTGGTTATATTCGCCCAATTGCGAAAGGTGATGAACGTTTGGAAACCATGGAAAGAGTATCGAAGAAACTTGGTTTTGAGGAAGGGAGCCACCTGTCTTTAGCTTATGAAATTGAGAAGGTTTTAATGGATAAGTTTGAAGAGGGTATGAATATCAACGGCTATGTTTCCGCCTTCTTATCCGACCAAGGATTTACCACAGAAGAAATTTATCAAATGTTTTCAATGTTGGTATGTAGTGGAGTGACGGCGTGTTACTTAGATACGTTCCACCGTCCTGCAGGGACTTTCTTACCCCTTCGATGCGACGATATCGAATATCAAGGTCAACCATCCCGTACCATACCTAAATCATAATTTACTAAACCTGTTGAAAATCAACGTTAATAAACAAAGCGACTTAATACCATGGCCGAAAAGCAAAATGTCTTGATTACCGGTTGTAGCAGCGGGTTTGGAGCATTAATTTCCAAAACGCTAGCCCTAGCAGGACACAAAGTTTACGCTACAATGCGCTCCCCCGAAGAAAGAAATAAGCAGGCAAAAGTAAACTTGCTTGATTTCGTCAGCGACCACAATTGCGGAATCGAAATAATAGAATTGGATATTTTAAGCGATGAATCGGTGAATCGAGCAGTTAGTCAAATAATCCAAAAAGACGGGAGAATTGATGCAATAGTAAATAATGCCGGTTTGGGTGCACTTGGTATAATAGAGTCGTTCTCGCTATCTCAAATCCAGCATGTATTTGAAGTGAATACCTTCGGGCCCGTCCGGCTGAACCATGCAGTCCTACCCTACATGAAACAAGCGGGTAAAGGATTATTGATACATATAACCAGCGCGGCAGGAAGAATATGCTTTCCTTTTCTGGGTGCATATAATGCATCGAAATTTGCCATTGAAGCATTTGTGGAGTCATATACTTATGAGCTTGGCCCCCTGGGTATAGATTTTTGCGCAATTGAACCTGGGGCATTTCCCTCGGAGTTACACAACAAACGTTTAGTTCCGGAAAAAGAGAACGTACTTTCAAGCTACGGAGACATTGCCAAAGTACCCGATCAAATGGTTGAGGCCATGGTCGCCATAATGGAACAATCGACTCCCCCCGATCCCCAACAAGTAGCAGATAAAGTGCTTGAGCTACTATCGTTACCCACTGGTAAAAGACCTCTTAGATCAGTTGTGGGTGAAGTGGCGACTGCGGGTGTTAGAGAGCTTAATCAAGCTACTGAGGATTGCCTGCAAATGTTTTTGAAATCCATGCAACCAAATTAAGCGCTTTAGATTTACCTTTTAAGAATATCCGCCGGCTCATCAGTCCGGTTTTCTAACGGGAATGCCGTCTTGTTACAAAGTGGCAAGTGAATTGGTTATTTGAAGCCTGAAGGGGTCTATTGTTGAGAACATTCATGGCAACACTCATTACATCGCAGGCCAATACGCCACCTTACCTCCCTATCGCCTGAATTCCGCTGCATCGATGCAACCCGTATTTTGATGACGCAATAACTTCTTTTGACGTGATACATAAAGCAAAAAATGGGGAGTATATCCGTCACCAAAAACAGGAAGACCGAATGCAGGATCAGTTGAGATTTACATAGATTGGGCCAGCCGCTTTGAGCGGCTCGCGAAATTGAAAGCCCCCGGCTTTGCCGGGGGATGGTTGTTTTCAAACTTGCCTGAGCGACCTGATTAAGATATCGCCATTATCTCCGCTATTACCGGCTTCAAGTGGTTGGCCAGTACTTTTACGTGCGGTGGATAGTTCATCGTCACGTGATTTCCCGGAATCTGGTACACGCTAAAGCTGCCTTGGATGAGGGGCTTCCAGGCAAGATGAGGCATAGCGGGGAAGTCCCGCAAGGGCTCGGTATGTCTGAAATATACCACATCGCCTTCGTAAGGCTCCGGATGATAGCGCACCGTCGCCCGTTGATGTGCCAGCCAGGTTTGGAATAAAGTCTGGCCGAGATGTGGAGGAATTACCGAAGCCTTGTTCTGCACCCTTGCTTCCTCAAGTACATAGTTAATTTGCGATTCTTCATCGAGCTCCCGCAGTTTCTCGAGAGATAATGCAAGTTTGTCTTCCAGAAGATAATGCAAAATTGCCGCGGAGTCCTGCAGGTTTGTCGGCATTTCATGGGGGGCCGGCGTATCCACCATTACAATCAGTTTTACTTCCAGACCCTGGAAGCTAAGCTGCCTTGCCATTTCTAGCGCCACCAATCCGCCAAATGAGCTTCCTCCAAGCAAATAGGGCGGTTCGAAGTTTTTCCTTTGCATTTCGGCATTGTAAGTTTCCGCCAATCGATATATGGAGTCGATCGGTTTCGCACCCGACAAACTCGGTGCTTGAAAAGCGAATAAGGGTTGGTCCTTGCCGAGTTGATGGGCCAGATCTCGGTAGAAAATCACTTCACCGCCGATGGGATGCACCATAAACAGTGGTAGCCGGGTGTCGTTGCCTTCCTGAATTCGAATCAGGCAACTATCCGGCATCGGCGGCTTGTCTCTCTGCGTAGACTTGGAATCCACGCCGTTCGCGGCGAGATAGTCTGCCAATCCCGACACTGTCGGATGCTTCATCAGGACATGGCTTCCCAGGGGTACTTTGAACCTTTCATTTAGCTGGCCGACAATGCTGACGGCCATCAAGGAATCCCCGCCTAACTCAAAGAAGTCGTCGTAAATGGAAAAATCCTTCCGTCCCAACAACAATTGCCAGATTTCTTTCACGGCGCGTTCGATCGCGTTGGTTGGTTCAACTCCCGGATTCTCGACCATACCTTCCTGCTGTTCCTCGGCCTGCTTCTCCTCCGCTACAGGAATGTCAGTGGGCTGAGGGGTTAGTTCGGCGACCCCGCTTTCGGCTACTTGAGAACTTACCCAATAGCGTTTGCGTTCGAAGGGATAGGTTGGCAAGGGTACGCGATAATGTTGCCGGTCTTTGTGAAAAGCATCCCAGTCGATCTTGACACCTTGCTCCCACAGGCGGCCGATGACTTTCAGGAGAAATTCCGTGTCGGAGATATCCTCATAGGCGTGATGAACTGTGGGTGAAATCCAGTCTTGAGCACGTTTTGCAGGGTGTTGGTTTGCCAGTGAAGACAGGACCTTACCCGGACCGATTTCCAGGCAAAAGCATGCTTCATCTTGCTCCGCATTGGAAAAAATACTGTTGAGCCCGTCGTGAAAGCGGACGGTCTGCCGCAGGTGTTGCACCCAATAATCGGGAGATTGTGCTTGTTCGGGAGTAATCGATTTGCCGCTGACACTTGATATAAAGGGAATTTGCGGCGCTTGTGGTTGACGTCTGGCGACATAGCCGCGGAACCTTTCCAGAATAGGGTCCATCATATGGGAGTGAAAGGCATGAGAGGTATGCAGAATCCGGTTGTCGACACCGCGCTCATCCAGCAGATTGTGCAGATATTGAATGGCTTTGCCGGAACCGGAAAGCACGCAACGGCGTGCTCCGTTCACTGCCGCCAGCGAGACGTCGTGATGGGTCAGCAACGCCGCATCTTCCTCCGGAAGGTTAACTGACAACATATCGCCGGCTGCCAAACCCTGAATCAGATAGCCGCGAATGGTCACCAGTTCAAGGGCCTGGTCAAGGGTAAATACTCCTGCCAAACAGGCCGCCACAAATTCCCCCAAACTATGGCCGATCATCAGATCGGGTTTTAATCCCCATGAGATAAGCATTTTGGCAAGCGCATACTCAAAAATGAATAGCGCCGGTTGGGTGATATAAGTTTGATGTAGTTTGTCGGTGAAACCATGAATGTCTTCGCTGCTAAGCTCCTCAAAAATCTGGATAAACTTGTTCTTTAACATATTGCGGCAAAGATCTATGGATTCCCTGAACGGTTTTTCGACCCGATATAGAAATTGTCCCATGTTCTTGTATTGCGAGCCCTGACCGGAAAACATGAATATGATTTTGTGCGCCCGGTCCACATAGTGGGAGGTATTGACGTGACGAGGATTTACCGGAGAGAGGTTGGCTATTGCCTCTGCCCGGTTTTTGCAGACCAGGTGACGCCGATAGGGAAACACCTCGCGGCCACTATGCAAGGTAAAACAGATATTGGCAAAGCTTTGCTTCTTATGCGTTTTTAGATGGTTTACCAGCCTTTCTGTCATTTTTTCCAACGCGGTTTTTGAGCGGGCGGACAGCAAAACAATATTCCAAGGCCGGTAGCTTCGAGATCTGATCTGGCTCGGCGCGTCCGTCAGGATAACGTGAGCATTGGTGCCTCCCATCCCAAATGAACTAACACCGGCAAATCGATGGGAGTCGTTAGTTTCCCAGTCGGTGAGTTCGGTATTGATGTAAAAGGGCGATTTTCGCAGTTTTATCTGAGGATTGAGGGTCGAGAAGTTGAGCGAAGGCGGCAGTTTTTTCATCTCTAGCGCCTTGGCGGTCTTAATCAGTCCGGCGATTCCGGCAGCCGCATCCAGATGGCCGATGTTGGTCTTTACGGCGCCGATGGCACAACTCCCGGTCTTGCCGGTATTGCCATTCGTTTTGAAAGCTTGTTGCAGCCCTTCCATTTCAATGGGATCGCCTATGGAAGTTCCGGTGCCGTGGGCTTCTACATAACTGACTTGTGATGCCGAGATGTTGGCACTTGCCTGTGCCATTTTGATCGCCTTGGCCTGTCCTTCGATCGAAGGAGCAGTATAGCCTGTTTTATTGGAACCGTCGTTGTTGGTCCCGGAACCGCTGATAATGGCGTAGATGTGGTCATTGTTCTGCAACGCATCATCCAATCTTTTCAGCACCACTACACCGCATCCCTGACCCGGCACCGTGCCCGATGCTTCGGCATCGAAGGCCCGGCAGTGACCGTCTTTAGACATAATCATGCCTTCCTGATACAAGTATCCGGTCTTGTTCAGTCTGCCGAACGAAACACCTCCGGCCAGGGCCGCGTCGCAATCCTCATTCAATAACGCCTGACAGGCGGTATGCACGGCGACAAGCGAGGTTGAGCAGGCGGTTTGTAAAACCATGGCAGGGCCATCCAGATTAAGCTTGTATGCCACCCTGGAGCTGAGAAAATCTTTGTCGTTGCCTATTGTCAGGAGATAGTCGCCAACTGCCGCGATCAAATCGGTGTGCGGTGACAGATTGCTCATCAGGTAGCGATTCAATCCGATACCGGCGTAGACGCCAATGCGCCCGTCGAAATCTGAAACCACACAGCCGGCATCCTCCAACGCTTCCCAGGCACATTCCAGAAATACCCGCTGTTGTGGATCGGTAATTTCCGCTTCGCGAGGAGTGAAGTTGAAGAAATTAGCGTCAAATTCAGAAATGGAACGCAAGATGCCTTTTGCGGGAACATAATTTGGCTGCACGTACAAGCTTTCGGGCACTCGTGCCGCGCGTAACTGTTCGGGGGAAAAGAAGCTGATGCTTTCAGTTTTTTGACAGATGTTGTCCCAAAACTCGTTAACTGTTTCAGCGCCCGGAAAACGTCCCGCCATGCCGACAATCGCAATTCGCACCTCGCCGAGGCTTTCCATCTGCCGGCGCCGCAGATTCAATCGTTCCGCATGATCGTCATGCTCAATAAAATCAGTTTCCTCTTCAAGATTGCTTTCAAGATGGCTGGCAAGCGACTGAATCGTGGGGTAATGAAACAGGTCCACCATTTCCAGTTCTTCGCGAAGATGCTCGGGCAAAAGGTTATGAATCTGTGCCAGCAATAATGAGTGGCCGCCAAGGTCAAAGAAATTTTCGACGACACTGACTTCTGTTATTCCCAGGCATTGCTGCCAAACTTCGGCGATTTGGCGCTCGATAGCATTTCGTGGGGGCTTGAACGCCCTGGAGCGGTCCGTTCCGGCTTCCGGAATAGGCAATGCCTTTCGGTCGATCTTTTCGTTAGGAGTCATTGGGAAGGCATCTAAAACCACAAACCCTGCCGGTACCATATAGTCCGGCAAGCGGTTTTTCAAAAAGCTGCGCAATGCTTCGATGTCCAGCGTGGCATCGGCTTTTTTCACCACATATGCGGCAAGTTGCTGACTGGTTTCGTCGCTGCTCGGCAAATCGTTGCGAGCCATGACGAGCACATCATGGACTTTCGGGTGCTCTCTCAGGACAGACTCAATTTCGCCCAGTTCTACCCTGAAACCACGTATTTTTACCTGGTGATCGATGCGACCGAGAAATTCGATATTGCCGTCTTCCCGATAGCGGCAAAGGTCTCCGGTTTTGTAAAGTTTCGCGCGGGGATCCTGATTAAACGGATTGGAAATAAACTTAGCCGAGGTCAGATCCGGCCGATTCAGGTAACCCCTGGCCAGGCATGCGCCGCCAATATGAAGTTCGCCGGGAATGCCGATGGGCTGCGGATGTAAATTGGGATCCAGGATATAGGTTTGGGTGTTGGCGATGGGCTTGCCGATTGGGGGAGGAGTGGAGCCGTCTACCTTGGCAATGGTTGCCACTATGGTGGATTCGGTCGGCCCGTAGGCATTGTAGAAGTTTCTACCGACAGACCATTTTTTAGCGAGTTCCTGAGAGCAGGCATCGCCTCCCACGATCAGGGTCTTCAGCCGAGGCAGGTCTTCCGGGGTTAAGACACTTAACAGCGCGGGTGGAATTAAACACCAGCTAATTTCATGCTGTTTTAGAAAACGCAGTAAATTATCACCCAACAGCTCCTTTCTATTGCCTACATGGAGGGTTGCGCCGTTGTGTAAGGCTGCAACGATTTCGTAGATAGAGGCATCGAAGTTCAATGATGCAAACTGCAGTATATTGTCGTCCTGGTCGATGCCGAATGTCTTGGCTTGCGCATGGATTTGCGCAATCAGGCCGCTGTGCTCAATCAGTGTTCCCTTCGGTTTGCCTGTGGATCCTGAAGTATAAATAACATATGCCAATTGCGATGGCTTGATTGTGGGAAGTGCCTGGGTCGGAGTCCGGCTGTCTTCAACGGCTCTTTCCATGAAAAATAGCTGTGTCTCGGCAGAATTCGCAGGAATCCGGTTTTGCAGCTTGCGGTCGCTAATGATAAATGCGGGCCGGGCATCTTCAATAATGTATTTCAAGCGTTCCGGGGGGTAGTCCGGGTCCAGCGGCAGGTAGGCGCCGCCTGCTTTCATGATGCCGAGGATCGCAATAACGGCGTCTGCCGAACGGTCGAGAAATACCCCAACGATGTTTTCCGCTTGCAGATGCTGCGCTAACAAGCTCTGCGCTACCAAGTTGGCGCGTTCGTTGACTGCGGCGTAGGTGTAGGTTGACCTGCCATGAACCAAGGCCGTTTTTTCGGGGGTTCGAAGGACGTTGCGGGCAAAAGAATCGGGAAAGGAGTCTGCCAAGGAAAAGAATTCCGTCGTATCGTTCCAGCGATAAGCAATTTTTTCCCGTTCGTTGTCCGGAAGTAGCGAGAGTTGCGCCAGCGGAATACCGGGATCTTCCGCCACCTGGGCCAAAAGATTATTAAAGATTTCGGCAAACCTTCGGATGGTTTCAAGTTTGAACAAATCGGTGTTGTAATCGATCGCACCCAGCAGCCTCTCTTTGAACTTGTTCAGCCTGAAAACCAGTTGCATATCGTCCAACTGCTGCTTACGGGTAAGACGTTTCCAGGTACCGGCCTTTTTGAAATCCCAGATTTGACGGCCGTTATCGTCCAGATGCACGAATGCTTCGTCGCGGTTTTCAAAACGATTGATGTTCTCCCAGACGAATATGGTTTGAAAATTCTTGGGCGTGCCCAGGCTGTCTCCCAGATTCTTTATTACCTGGGAATAGGGATATAACTGGTGTTGCAAACCCTTGTCGATGGCTTGATTGAACTCAAGCAGGTAGTCGATAAAAGTACCCGAGGTGTGATGTATATGCCGAATGACGAGTGAATTTGACAGGTAGCCGAAGGTTTTGCCGAACTGCTCCGTTCGGCCTCCCACGGCGGTGCCGACCGCAATGTCCTCCTGTTGAGTGAGGCGGTGTAACAGCAAATGATAAAGACTGAACCAAATCGCAAAAAGCGAAACACCCTGTGATTTGGCGACTTGATGAAGCTTATCCACCGCCTGCTGGTCCAGAAAGAACTGATAGTATTCCCCACGGCAGCCGAGTTTATCCTGCGGCGGATAATCCGTCGGCAGATTTAAGGCAAAGGAAGCAGACTGCAGGGCTTTGTTCCAGTAGTTTTTTTCTCCCACGCTCCCCTCTGTATCCGGGTACTTCCTCTGCCAAGCGTTGTATTGGCTTAAGTTGCAGGATACCCTAGCCTTTGGCGGCTCTCCTGTTGCGGAAATATGGGAAAATACATCCCTGAGTTCATTAAGAACCACCATGCAGGACCACAGATCGATATTGGTATGCTGCATAAACAAGCCAAAGACGGGGGCAAGGGTTTTTCTTCTGAAGAGCTTCCAGTAGACCACAGGCTGCTCCGACAAATTGAACCGGCAGTTCAACTCCCGGTCGAGCACGGCTTTGAGTTGATCATCCTCAAGATCATCAATCCGTTGTTCTCGAATCTCCCCTGCATAGTCCGGATTGTCTGTCAGCATGACTGCGCCACCGGCAAAGTGGTATGTGGCTCTAAGGGCCAGGTGTCTGGCGGTAAGGCAGCAAATTGTTTGTCTTAACGTTTGCAGATCGATGTCTGGCGGCAATTCCCAGACGAAATGGTTGTTGTAAACAGCGGTGTCAGCGAGCTTATGCTGAACCCACATGGCCTCCTGTCCGAGACTTAGGGGTACTGTTGAGATTTCTTCTGTAACTTTAGTCATTTTATTCCTCACACTCCATTTGTTGAAAGGGATTCGAATGTTGTTAGGTATTCGAATCAACGGTGCAGGAATGTTTGTCATGCATCCCTGCTTGATGGTGATCAGAAGCTCTATAGGAATTCCGTTTTCTATAAGCTGGTGCTAATCACCAGTATCTATCCTGAAAATGTGTGAAGGCCCCGGCCATCCATGGGGGGTCGTGGAGTCAGATCGAAATTCGCGAAAAACCCTCAGTGACGGGTCGCAATTCTTCCACGGTTATAGTCTTAAGAGTTGATTTTGATGACACGTACCTGTGCCGTGATAAATTTCAATCAAAAAATAGCGGTTCTGGATGAGAACTTATGTGGCTCGATTCGCAAATTGCAAGAAAAAGCGCGTTGCTACGAATGAAGGATGTTTGCCGTCTTATATCCGACAGGTTTTAAGGTGAAGTAGAAAGTTGCCCCTTTATCTGGTGATGAATCCGCCCAGACATTGCATCCGTGTTTTTCAAACACCCGTTTGACGGTGGCCAGGCCGACGCCTGTGCCTTGGAATTGTTTTTCCGAATGCAGGCGTTGAAAGCTGCCAAAAATTTTTCCTGCTCGGGATGTATCGAATCCCGCGCCATTATCCCGGATAAAGTAGATATTCCGGTCAGGTGCGATTTCGCCGGGGACTTCGCCGACACCGAAGGGTACTTTAGTGCCTTTTTGCTGGTAAACGCCAAACTCCACCCGCCCTTCAGGATTATAGCTGGTGTATTTCCAGGCATTGTTTATCAGGTTTTCCAGGGCGGAATAGAGCATGCGTTCATCGGCTTCTACCCAGCAATTGCTGACGTAATTGGTGGAAACCTTTTGGTCCGGGTTGCGTTCGCGCATTTCTCCGAAAAGTTCGGCAACCAATCCCGATAGATTAACCCGGTTGAGTTGGATTTCGCGGCGTTGAACCCTGGAAAGCTCCAAAAGGCCTTCGATCAGATCGGACATCTTCTTGCCGTTGCGGATTATCCGCATTAGCATGCTGTGTACATCCTCCTCAAGCGAGTCGCCATATTCATCCAGAATCGCCTGGCTGAAACCTTTCATGCTTCGGAGCGGAGCTCTTAAATCGTGGGACACGCTGTAGCTGAACGAGTTCAAATCTTCATTTGCTGACTTCAGTTCCCTGACCGCCCGATTCAGATCTTCCGTCCGTTGCTCCACTTTTTGCTCCAGCGTCTGGTTGAGCTGTGTCACTTCCTTGAAGAGCTGTGCATTCTCAAACGAAATTGCCGCCTGGGCCAGCAGCAAATTAATGACAGCTAACCTATCGGCGGTAAATGCATTGATGCTAAGACGGTTTTCCAGATAGAGAACCCCCATTATCTTGTCACGGTATTCGATTGGTACACATAGAATGGAGCGCGGCTGGTGAGAAATAATGTAAGGGTCGTCCGCAAATGCCCGTTCAATCAGCGCATCGCCTATATTGACAATTTCAGTGCTATGCAACACGTAATTGGCCACGTTAACCGGTAGCTCCTTGCATTCCTCAAGAGGCACCGGCGGTTCCGGAATGTTGATCGTTTGGTCTCTATCCACAGTTGCATGAACGCGCGCGCTATTGCCCAATTGAATTACTAAGGATGCCGATGTCGCCCCAACGCATTCGGCGATAACTTCCAAAACCTTGGCTGACAGTTGTTTGATTTGTAACTCACTGGATATGACTTGAGCCGACTTCATCACCGAAGCCATATCCAGGGTTTGGTTTGCCTCGTTGTCTCTGGATTCGGAGCGTGAAAGGCTGCGCCAGGTGCGGTTTTCGAATCTCGCCAGGAAGGATAGGTTGCGTTTCTGCAGGCGCACAACCTTGGTCAGGCAGCCCCAGCGGCGGTACAAATACAACGCCTCGTTTATGTAGGGTTCGGCCAGGGTTTCGTAGTAATTGTCCATCCAGAACTCAGCGAACAGCTCGCTGGCCAGCGCCTGGTACTGTACGAACCCATGCTGTTGGGCGGAGTTTATTGAATCCCGGTAATAACCGCAGGTGAGGCGCATATCATCCCCTGACCAGCGGGACTTCTCCGCCTGCAACAGTAAATACTTATGCTCAAAGTTCGGGGCATACAAACGGGCGAGTTCCTCCAGGTTTTTGTGCATTCGAACGTAACTTTCGTTCTCCTTGACGTCTGCTTCATTTGGCAAACGTAAAAGTAGCAGGCCGTACAGTAAATAGTGTTCGGCCTTCCAGCAGACACTGGGAATCAAACTGCCCAATTCTTCCGTTCGCCTGCATTCCTTCAGTGCCTCTGCATAGTTTTCCTGCCAGAAGCAAAGCTGTGCACGGTAGTGCGATAGATAGGCATAATGCATACTGCCCTGTATCTGAGTATAAAGCTCCGGTTTAAATTGCGAAGCGCTGAGCGCTTCAGAGGTCTGCTCGCTATCTTCGGTGAGAGCGATAACAAGTCTTTTGATGAATCCTGTTACAGGGTGAAACACGGCTTTGTTAATCAGGAATTTTTCAGTTGTCGAGGCGTCGTGTTTGATGGCTTCTAGAGTATTGCCCTGTGACAACTCGGTAACCAGAATGTTGCCCCGATTAATGCCGGCGCGGGCGATTTCGCCGTTTTCCAAACCGAGGTGCATGCCTTTGCGAAAAAGGTCGCAGCATTCTTTCAACGGCGATTTGAGGTACCAGATCGCATTTGCCAGCATGTTGTAGCAATTCGCCACTTCCCGGCATTGGATATAGGTTTCCGACAGCAGCTTGGCCTGGCGCCCGGCCGCATTAGCTCTGTCGAAATGCCCGATAGCCTGAAGATAATAGGCGTAACAGGTGAGCTGCATGGCGGCATAATCTGATTTGCCTTCCAGAAAGATCATGTTGCAACCTTTCAGCGTGCAGTAATCCCGCAGGTCCGTTCTTCCCAGAATGGTACCGCATATCGCCAGATTGGCGAGAATGCAAAGCGCCGTAAGCGACACCGGGTTTTCCATCTCAGGCAGTGTCGAAACCGAGTTGATTGAATGGGTTTTCAGGTATTCCGTTAAAAAGCGCTGCTCGGTTTCCGCCGCTAAAGACAGCTCGGTCTTGGCGGGTAAGGTAAGGTGAATATAGGATAATCCCCTGTAACCGAATTCCACGCCTTGCCGCCAATCTCCGCGTCCGATGGATTGAATCAGCCGGGTTGAGCATATCTGCGCTCTGAACAAATCATCTTCGAGATGGGTAAACAAGACTTCATAGTATTGTTCCGATTCCTGCGGATTACCACGCAAATACTCGCATTCCGCTTTGATGTGATAGAGCTGAATAGCTTCGTCGAAATAGGAACTCCATGGATTCTCAGGCAACATCTCGATGCCGACTTCGCTATATTCCGAGGCAGCCTGCCAGACACTGGCATTCCAGGCCTGTTTCGCGGCCCGGAGGTTAAGATTCGCCAGCAACTGTCTTTCCTGTTCATCTTTTATGAGTGAGCGGGCTTTGTTTAGTTGCCCGACAATGGCGAAACAGTCATCGTTGGAAATGTCCTGATCATAATGCTTGAGCAACATCCTTCCCACGGTCAAATGGGTGTCCTGGCGTCGATTCGAAGACATGGACCGGTATGCGGCTTGCAGCATCCGATCATGTAAGAAGCGGCATTGCGGCGCCATCGGCGTGAATTGCGAAGGAGCATGTTCAAAATCGGCGCTATTGGGCGATTGATTGGTCGTCTGCTGAATCATGCCCAGATACCAATCCCCGCCATCTTGCAGTAGCAAACCGTCGCGCAGCGCCGGCCAAATTGTCCTTGTCACCCGGATCAGCGATTGGTCCGCCAGACGGGCGAGCATTTCCAGGTCAAACCTGCTGCCGACACAGGCGGCCAGCTGAATCAGATCCTGGGTTTCCTGCGGCAACTGCTCCATCTTATCCAGCATCAAGTCGACAACATTATCGGTGATATCCTTTGCCTTAATATCCTCGATATTCCAGTACCAGCGTTGTCTGGAAAGGTCGAAGTTGAGCAGTTGTTCGGTGTAGAGTGTCTTTAGGAATTCATTGATAAAAAAGGGATTTCCTGCCGTTTTTACATGTACCAGGTTGACCAGCGGTTTGACCTCGGAGGCTGGTCGGTGCAACGCGTCGTTAAGTAAGTCGGAAATCTGCGGCAGCGAGAGCGGTCCAAGGGTGATTTCAGTCAACTCACCGGCGTTGAATTCTGCAGAACGGATCTTGTTTAAAGTGTGGATAGCCGGGTGATTCGGACTTACTTCATTGTCCCGGTAAGCCACGATCACCAATAGCCGGCAACCTTCCTCGCTCATGAGTAACGGGAGTAGATTCAGGGTGCCTCGATCCGCCCATTGCAAGTCGTCGATAAACAGCACCAACG
This sequence comes from Hahella sp., assembly GCA_028280065.1. Taxonomy (GTDB): domain Bacteria; phylum Pseudomonadota; class Gammaproteobacteria; order Pseudomonadales; family Oleiphilaceae; genus Hahella. The sequence goes on along the minus strand of JANQMN010000071.1, from coordinate 26,937 downwards.
GACGTTCATAAGTGATTATCTTAATAAACTGTTGGAATACCAGGTGCAGTCGATTTTGTGTTTCATCCGCTCCAAGTCGGGGGACCGGGGGCAATTCTCCTAAAACCAGGGCGAACTCCGGCATGAAATCAACCAATACCCGCGCATTTGCGCCTAATTGGGCGCATAGTTGTTCTCGTTTGACCGCCAGCCGCTTTTCAGTAAGAGCCAGGGTTTGCTGAATCCAGTTCTTTAGTGCCGTTTGTAAAGCCGAATAGGGGATATTCTTTTGAAACTGGTCAAATTTTCCAGCGCAGAATAAGCCGTTGTATGCCGCGATCGGCTTGTGTACTTCGTGTACCAGTGCAGATTTGCCAATTCCGGAGTAGCCCGATACCGAAAGCATGCGTGGAACTCCGCTGGCCGCTTTAAAAAAACAGCGCATCAAGTTTTCCACTTCTTCCTCTCTGCCATAGAGCTTCTGGGGAATTTGAAAGCGGTCGGAGATGTCTTCCATGCCCAGCGGGAAATTCGGTACCGGTTTATTGGTAGCCACGGCGTTGCGAACCTTCATAAGGTCCTGCTTCAAGCCTATTGCACTTTGGTAGCGCTCCTCAGCCGTTTTCTTTAAAAGCTTGTCGACAATTTTCGACAGCACCGGCGGGATATCGGAGCGAATCTCTGAAATCGGCGTTTGCTCTTTAGCGATATGCGCATGGACGAGACCGAGTGCATCGTCAGCTTCGAAAGGCGGATGGCCCGCAAGGAGGTAGTAAAATGTGGCGCCCAGCGTGTAAAAATCCGACCGGTAGTCCAGAGCCCGGTTCATCCTTCCTGACTGTTCCGGCGAAATAAACGACAGCACGCCCTCTATTTGATCCGGCGCTTCCAGCAAGGGTTGTTCTCTGGACAATAGCGATGCCAGCCCGAAGTCAATAATTTGAGTCACTCCCGAATCCGGATTGACAATAATATTGCCTGGATGAAGGTCCTTATGGATGACTTGGTGATAATGGACCACACTCAGCGCTTCGGCGAGTTGAACCGCGATATTGAGAAAGGATTCCAATGGCAGGTAGCCGTTATCGAAGCGTTTTACGAAACTAAACAGATCAATGCACTGAAGGTCTTCGAAAATAATCGCCGGGTGGCAATCTAAGGACTCTTCGTCTTGCTCGCGCTTAATCCTGCCGGATCCGCTAATCCATTCCAATGGTTTGATAATGTTGGGATGGTCAAACTGACTTAAGACTTCATAACCGAATGAAAAGCGTGATAGCTGCCCTGGGGTAGGGTATTCGGTTACCAACTGTTTGAGTATCACCTGGACACCATCACGGTTTCTCTCCACACGGAGTACAACCGTATTCTCAGTGCTGAATAGCGTTTCCTTAACCGAATAACCCGGAATTTCCGTAACCAATCAGACCTCACTTTCCTAGATTACAATGTTCAATCCTATGGCTCGAGGCTATAGGAAATGATAAAAGAGTTTAATGCCGAATGTACGAGGGGGGGCGATATCCTTGGTGACTCCTACCGACGTGGCGGGAAATTCCCGGCTGGAAGTGGAGTACTCCCTGTTCGTCAAATTTTCTCCCCATAGCATCACTTCCCACTGATCATCGGCGGATTCGAAATTAACGCTAGCGCTAAGCAGGCCGTAGGACTCCTGCGACGATACATCCGAATTGAATGCCGTAAAGTATTGTTTATCCTGCCAAAAATACGTCATCCTATACGTCAGAGTGCCTGTGTCCAGGTCTTGGAAGTATTCCGTTGCAAGGCTGAGTTTGTGCTCTGGAGCCGCGTTTAAGGTGTGGCCTGAAACGTCCAGGGAAACATCGCCCGCAGGTGCTGAGTACTCGTCATAAGTAGCATCAAGATAAGCATAGTTAACTTCCAGCGACCAGTCCAAAGTGAGCGCCCATCGATTTTCAATTTCAATGCCCCGGGACATGGCGCTGGCGGCATTGGAAATGGAAAGCACGCCTGGGCGGGTAAAATCCGAGACCTGCAGGTCGGTATAGTCGTAGTAAAAAAGCACGGCGTTGGTACGAAACTGTTCGGTAAGATCTAACTTGGCGCCGAGCTCATAGGACCAGACGTACTCGGGATCAAAAACTGCATCGACGGACGTCAAATTAAAACCACCGCTTTTAAATCCCCGGCTGACTGTGAAATACATCATTCGGCCATTATCAAACCGGTAATCTATGCCCGCCGTCGGGCTCCATGAGTTCCAGGATTCCTTTTGATCGACGACGAATCCGTTGACTCTCTCACCCTCGGCGTTCGATGAGGTGTAGATGTTGTGGAAGTCTTTCTCTTCCTCACTATAACGAATACCCAAGGTAGCATGGAGAGCATCGTTCAATACTATGGTGCTTCGACCAAATACCGCCCAGGCTGAGGTATCGCTCGTCACGCTGAAATTGTTACGCAGACCGGGACCGAGTAGGTTGACAGTGGTATCCGCTGTATGGTTCTCGTCCAGGTAAAACAAGCCGGCCACAAGGCGGAGGCTTTCGCCGCCATAGTTCAGGCGAAGTTCTTCCGAGAATTGATCTTGCCGCTCATCGATTTCGGTAAGCAGAATGTCAAGATTACTGCCGTCGGTATCTTCCAGGGTTGTGAATTCCGTATCGCGATAACCGGTCAATGAAACCAAGGAAAAAGCCGGCGAAAGCTGCCACCGGATTTCTGCGGAGGCCCCGAAATTGGTAGTTTCCAGCAGAGGATCGTCATAAGATATGTTCATAGCAAACGGATCGGACGGCAAGTCAAGCAAATCGGCAAGTGGCGCGGGATTGCCGGCCGTGTCTAAACCGGTGGGCTTATAGGCCGCTGTCGATCTGTCGGTTTTTGAGTAATCCGCTCGCAAGATGAACTCTGCCTGATCCTTGATGAGATAGCGTAGCGTGCCCTTTGCACCGAGAGAATCTTCGTCGGCCAGGCCGTCGGCGCTGCTGTCACCGGTCACGTCAATATAAGGGTCATGGTCGGTCTTGTTGAAGGCAATACGTCCGAGTAAGTTCTCGTTGGTTGTAGGGCCGCTGGCAAAGGCTGTGAAACTTCTGTGTGCATAGTTGCCTAGCTCTGAGTCCGCCCCGGCTTCGGCATCTGCCTCGGGTAACCGGGATATGACATTGATTGTGCCGCCGATTGAGTTACGTCCGTACAAAGTACCTTGTGGTCCGCGTAGTACTTCAACCCGTTCGACGTCCAGGAAATTATCCAATACTACCGCTGTGCGCGATTGATAGACGCCGTCCTGGTGAACGGTAACGCTGGGGTCGGAGCCGATAAAGTCCAAATTCGTGCCGACGCCACGCATATAGAGCCGGGTGGATTGGCCATTGCGGGTGAGATTCAAACCCGGTGTTTGAATTCTTAAATCTTCGATATTGGTGATTCTAAAGCCCTGCAGCTTGTCTTCATCGAACGCGCTGATGGATTCCGGTACTTCCTGCAAATTTACCGCGCCTTCTTTCGTCCCCGTGATGACGATAACTTCGTCGGCTTGAGAAGGGCGTTCCCGGTTTTCGCTTGTGGCGGTCTGCGCTGGTAGCATTGGGGACAGCAGTGCAAACAACCAGAAAGCTGATAACACAATGCCGGATGAACCTATAAGTCGCATTCTTACGCCTTGCTCAAATATACCTTAAAACGCTGGTACTGAACTTGTGGTGGATTCTGAAAAGGAATTATAGGACATATTTTTGTAAGGCAGGCCGTTTATTATGAGTTTACTGCAACTGGGAGGGTAACCAAAGGGCAATCTCAGGGAATACGATGAGCACACCGGTTGTAAGCAGTGTTAGCACGATAAAGGGTAAGATACCACGGCAGATAACAGGGAGTTCGAAGTCAGGCATCAAACGTTGTAATAAAAGCAAATGCACACCTATAGGCGGTGTAATCAAGGCCAATTCAATCATTAAAACCAAAAATATTCCGAACCAGACGGGATCGTAACCCAGAGACAGAATAACAGGAAATACAAAAGGCAGGGTTAAGATAATCATGCTGAAAGTATCCAGCAATGCCCCGGTGATTAGGTAGATGAAGACGATAAGGATGATGATTGCCCAGTTGGGTAACCCAAGTGTGACGATACTATCAATCAGCGACTGGATTAATCGGGTTTGGGTGAGAAAACGGCTGTATAGCAAACCTCCCAGCAACAGAAGAAAGATATTAACGCTAAGCGCCGCGCTGTGATGCAAACTAGCGCTTAGTTTGCTCAAGGAAAGCCGGCCTTTGATACCACAGATCACTAAAACCCCGAAAACGCCGATCGCGGCTGCCTCGGAAGGTGTGGCTACTCCCGCATAAATACAGCCCAGCACCACCACTAACACCGAAATGGTCGGTAGCAACAGCGTCAGGGCTTGGATTTTCTCATGTAAACCGTGGAGTTGCCCCATTGGGGCCAGCTCCGGGCGGGTTATACATCGAAGCAATACCCAGCCGGCAAATAGCGTAGTTAGAAAAATTCCCGGTATAATCGCCGCAATCAATAACGCTGACAGGGAGGTTCCTGTCCATGCGCTGTAGAATACCAGCGGAACGCTAGGCGGGATCATAATGGCCAGAACACCGGCGGAGGCAACGGAACCGGCTGCCAGGGAATTATCGTATTTGTAGCGTTTCATTTCCGGCAACAGCATTTGTCCCATGGCCATCATAGTGGCCATACTGGAACCGCAAATTGCCCCGAAACTGGCAGACCCAAAAATGGAACTGACTGCCAGCCCGCCCCGAACCCGGCCAAACCAAATTTGAAATCCCTTGCAGATATCGTTACCCAACTGTCCGACTGACGCGATTTGTCCCATCCAGATGAAAAGCGGCAATGCGACCAGGACGAAACTGTTTGCGACCTCCCAGATAACAAGTTGCAATTGGGCGATCGCCGGAGAAAATCCGTTCAAGAAAACGTTTCCGGCGAAGCCAACCAGCATAAAGCTAATGGCGACCGGTACGCGGACAATAATCAGCAGTAGCAAGATGAACAGCGAAAGAACACCGATGGAGCTAGCACTCATGTTTTTCCTTGACGGGAGTCGCGACTCTTAGCAACGCTTGGATACTGGTCAGCAAGCCACTAACAGCGATTAATACCGAGAATGGCCAGTAGGGGATGGGAATGGTGTAGGCTTCTTCCCGGAACTCATACATCTCCCAGGCGGCAATCATTGCCTGCCAGACAATTAATATGCCGACACCGGCGATGTTGAGCCAGACAAGCCGCATGAGAATGGTCCTAGTAGGCGTGTCAAAATTGCGGTATAGCGTATCAATGTGGAAAAAATCAAGTCGTTGGACGTTGTGGGGCAATACCAGAAAAAGCAGGCTTATCAGCAGTAAGCCCAACACCTCGTTACCCCAGCTTAATGGGGCGTTGAATCCGGCGCGCAATGCGATATCGGCTAGGGTAATCAGCAATAACGACGGTAATACCAGGCAAAATCCCAGGAAATGAAATATGCCGACAAGGCGGTTCAGGCATTGTTCGAAACTGTTTAGAAATCTGCGCATTACGTTGAGAGCGGCAAGGCGTTAACTACCTTTCTGGGTAAACTCCACAATTGGTTCAGGTTTGGCGATGCCGTAACCTTGGGCAAAATCAATGCCCATTTCCCGAAGCGCTTGGTGGGTTTGCTCGTTTTCAACAAACTCGGCAACGGTGTGCAATCCTGCCGCGTGGGCGATATTGTTGCAGGCTTGTACTATGCCTCTGTCAATTGCATTTTCGAGTAAGTTTTGTACGAAGCTGCCATCGATCTTTAAATAGTCTACCGGGATGGTCTTTAGATAGGAAAATGAACTCAGACCGACACCAAAATCATCCAAAGCAAACTTGAATCCCAGTTGTCGGGCTTCGCTGATGAATTCCACGGCTTCCACCAGATTGTCGATGGCAGCCGTTTCAGTGATTTCGAAACAAATTATCTGGGGACGAATCGAATATTGTTGTTGGAACTGTCTGATATCGTCAAAGAATTCCCCGTCGCTGATGGTCGAACCGGAGAGGTTGATGAAATAGGTCGCATCCGCTTGCTGATGCAGACCGTTTCGATTCAGATAGGCAAAAACGTTGCAGATCACCCAGCGGTCGATCATCGGCATCAGGTTGTAGCGTTCCGCTGCAGGAATAAAAGCCCCTGGACTGGTAATCTGATCGCCGTCTTTCATGCGAACTAAAAACTCCGAGTGCGGCCCCATTTCCTGCTGAAGGCTGGCCATGGACTGATGGAACAAGACAAATTTGTTTTCTTCGACCGCACGCTTGATCCGCGGAGCCCACTGCATTTCCGAACGCCGCTTGGCATACTCTTCGTCTATCGGGGTGAAACACACCAGGGTATCGCGTCCCCGGTCCTTGGCGGCATAACAGGCAATGTCCGCACAGCTTAACAGTTCGTGATAGTCGCTAGTGTATTCATTGATTTCGGCCATGCCGATGCTGATCGTATAATGAAAAAGGTTGCCTTCCCAAATAAACTTGTGATTCTTAATCGCCCTGCGGATATTGTTTGCGGTAATGGTGGCATCGTTTTTATCGCAGTCTTGCAAAATAATTCCGAACTCATCCCCTCCAAGCCTGGCAAGAGTGTCTCTTTCTTTGAGGCTGGATTTCAAAATTGCGCTGGTTTTAACCAGCAACTCATCTCCGGCAATATGGCCGCAAGTGTCGTTGATGACCTTGAACTGGTCCAAATCCAAAAACAACAGGTAATGGGTTGCCCGATTACCATTGGCGCTATCCATGGCAGCTGACAAACGCGACTCGAACTCTTCGCGATTGACGAGATTGGTCAGGTTGTCATGATATTTGAGAAATCGGTACTCCGATTCGAGTTGTTGACGGGATTTCTTGACTTCGTGTTGTTTCTTTTCCCGAAGAATCGCCGGAATAAGGCGCTTTAGGTTGTCTTTCATGACAAAGTCTTCAGCGCCGCTATGCATGGCGCGTATTGCTTTGTCTTCTTCAATTTCGCCGGAAACGATAATGACGGGGAGGTCTGAATTAAAATGCTTAACGGCCTCGAGAACTTCAGTGGAACTAAAACCTGCCAAGTGATGGTCGGATATGACAATGTCCCAACTTTGCGTGTGCAAATGTACGTCAAGTTCCTCGAGGGTTTCGATATGAACGAGGGTAAAATTGATGCCGCCTTTTTTCAGGGTATGCTGAAGTAAAAATACGTCGTCTTCAGAATCATCAACCACCAGGATACGGATGTTTTCATCAGTTGTGCCGACAGAAGCTTGATCTTGGGACATGGCATTACCGCTAATATGCTCGTTCAACCGGTTAACTATCTACTTGTCCTGCTTTCATATTAGTTATTAGGGTGCTGCTGCGATATTCTCAGTTAACTAAGCATAGACTTGTTTGTTGGATATTTCTGAAAAGTTTAATGATTAGATTCGCCGAAGTATAAGAGGGTGTAAGTCGCAAAAGCGGCGGGAGCAAGAATCCGCTTGACAAGTTTTGCCTGGAAAGTGAAAACCGGTTGACCAAACTACCGTCCCCGGTGAACCGGTGTCCCGGCACAGACTGCTTTAATCTCCAAGCAGTCTGTGAATAAGCCATTCGCTAGGATGGAGTAGAGCCCTTGTGCGTCCTGCGGTGCCTCACGGCTAAGCCAAGCAATGACAGGCTCAGCAATGCCAGCGTTGCCGGCTCAGGTACTTCTGACAGCTCGGCGGCCATGAGGCGAATGTCGGCCTCCATTAAATCCAAATCTAACGGGCTAAAGGCATCCACTCCGGAAATGGTCATGACCATGAATTCACCGAAGTCGGCACTTAGGCTGCCGATTCCGGTTTCGAACAGTAAGGAAACGCCTCCGTCAAACGTAGCATCCAGCAGATTGCCGTCCAGCAGGATATCAAACCCTGAGGACAACACCGTAAGGTCCTGATTTAAGTCATCCACCAGTACGGTGCCGAAGGCGTCGATACCGGCAAACAAACTCAGCGCGTTGCCGGAAATGTCGATCGATAAACCGGAATGGGCAGTGGTAAAGCCCTCGCTTATCAAGTTATCCGGAAAGTACAAGAATGAACTCCCGTCAGCTTCCATAAATACTGCGTCATTCACTGTAACATCGCTTAGCAAGGTTGCGCTGGCGATTGTCGTGGCGAGAATCCCAGCGAAAAATCCTAAAACAAGTTTTAACTTCATCTTGTGTATCCTATTTGCCTATGTGTTTGGTAAGAGAATGGCAGCCCATACAGACTGCCGAAAACCGAATGTTCAATTAGCGTTAAATCAGCAAGTCTTCACTGAACTGTACTTGTGAAAAATCGTCGACACCGATCAGGCGAAGCCAATCGCCATCTGCCAACCCTACGTAGGTGTTGATGCCTAAGGTCCGGCTGTTGCTGATGTCGTCTGGAGAGATTCCCGCCAACGCGTCTAAAGACGTATCGAAGTCTGTAATGGTGGTGATTTCCCGCTGCCCGTTGTTGAAGGTTTCAAACAGATCGACAATGTCTGAACCGCCGCCAGTAATGATCACGTCCGACTTGCCGCCGCCTTGGAATAACTCATTCGCGTCGCTGCCGACCAGTGTCTCCCGGTTGACAGTGCCGGAAACCAGTATGTGTTCCGCTACGCTGCTGAGATTTAAGCCGATAATAATCGGATCGTGGTCCGATACCCGGGCCGGGACTGAACCGTCGAAGATGCCTGCATTGCGGCCGAAATCGAGGTTGTAATCTATAGCATCTGGTTCATCTGCGTTGATGTGCCATTCGGTGACGCCTGTGACCTGGTCGAGCAACGAAGACGATGCCATGGCGTAATCCAGGGTGCCTGTTTGACCGTCGAACACAAAGGAATAACCGTCATCGCCATGAAACGCGTGTGCGAGATCGGTAAAGCCCTTGCTTTCCAGAAACACAATGGGGTCTTCATTCTGATAGGCGTTCAAATCACCCAGGATGAGAAAATCGCTGTCGCCGCTTCCTGTGGGATCAGTATCCAACCAGGCATCGAGTGCCATAGCGCCTTCTAAACGAGTGATGTTGGCATTGCCCTGGCCGTCTCCTATATCGGCATCGCCGAAAGAGCCTGGGCTTCCTTTTGACTTGAAGTGGTTCACGGTCGCTGTGAACATTTCACCGCTTTCCAGCGCTTCGAAGGTGGCCGCAATAGCTGCACGGTTAGTGCTCGGCCCATCGAAAATAGGCGTGCTGATATCATAGCCAATCGCTGCCAGCGCCGCGTCATCCAGGATGGCGACATTAGTGCCGTCAGCCAATGCCACGGACGTTGAGTTATAGATCAGACTGGTCGCAATGGCGTCTGTGCCGACAAACTCCGAACCGGGGAACACGAACTCGTATACATCGGCGCCCAAAGCGAAATTGAGTTCATTCACCAGATTCTCGATCGCGGTGGTGCCTTGGTCACTGACGAAGTCATTTTCCAACTCCACCAGGCCGAAGACATCCGCATCGATTTCCAGGATGGCGTTCACCAGCTTCTCGGTTTGACGGTCGAACTCCTCGACACTGTCCGCGCCCCGAGGACCATGGCCTAACTCCGTGGTTTCGCCGTTATCGATGGTCGTGAAATAGTTCAGTACATTGAGGCTGGCAACGGTAAAATCGCTGCCAACGTCTTTGGGCTCGGCTGGTCGTGGATTGGTGTTTTCAATCACCGGATCAATGGTCGGGTGAATACGAAAATTGGTTTGATTGCTGTTGGAAGTACCGAATTCGTCCGTCGCTCGGGCAAAACTGACAACGCCTGTAAGCTCTGTAACAGTATCACCCATGCGGAATTGGTCTTCAGTGCCCAGGCTGCCATCCGGCAGACTTATCGGATCTGGATTTTGATTGGTTTGGCCGTCGTCGATGGTGATCGTACGGGTGGCAATATCCTCAAGATGGGCTTGAAAGCCAGCGATATCCGGATCATCGGTTTGCGTGAACTGGGTCAGGCGACCACCGCTGGATACTCTGATTTCCCCAAACCGATCTAGATTAAACATCTCGGTAACTGTTAGGTTCTGATCAAATGTGACCAGCATCCCTTCATAGGCTTCCAAGTCGGCAATCAGGTTGCCGGCGCTGTTTGTCGTTGTTGAAAGCGTGGGCATGGATACTGTGGCAGGCGTGACCAGGCCGAGGTTATCACTGCCTACGATCGTTACACTGCTCAGGTCGATTTGAGTTTCGCCTTGGAACTCCGTGACGGTTCCTGTGACTTGGACCAAATCACCTGCGTTAACATCCGTCGTCGGAGAAAAGCCGTCGAAGATAAATATTCCTTCGGATGTCGAAGCGTTGCCATCGCTTTGGGTATCTTCTTCTTGTACGAAGAAGCCGCTTAGATCGCCATCGGCACCTAATCCTCCGCCTTGAAAATCGCCCACCACTATTGCTTCGATGGTAACGGTTTGCCCAATCATAGCACTCGCGGCACCGGCTCCCTGAATCTCTGAAACAAGCGCTGCGACAGGTCCTGGAGGTGTTGTGCCGCCATTCCGGATAGGGTTAACAACGCCAAATGTATCCGTGCCTGCAGTCGGATCAATATCGAAGTCCGCAGGACTATAAACAGTGCCTGTCGTGTCGTAGATTTCACCGTTATCCGGGTCATTGACTGCATACAGCGCATTGCTGTCGCCGTCGCGAAAAATCAAACGGGGCTCGTCTCCAGTGTATGAAAAGTCAGTGCCGCCAAGTACAACGCCATAAAGATTGGCTTCGTCGCCGCTGTTATCCGGCACGCCAATCGCGTCGAAAACGGTACCGAATAGCGCGGTTGGGTCGCCGAGTGAGTCGAGTATCGAGTCGCCAATTACACCGTTAAATGCACTTGCCAAAATCACCGTGAAAGTCGGGTTTTCCAAATCGGGGACACTAACCGCTAGCAGGCCGTTGGCGTCAAAAGTACCTGAAACCTCTGCAGCGCGGTCAACGAGCCCCGAATCGTTATCGCCTTCGATGGATACAATCCACCCGGAGAATTCTTCGCCCGGACCACCGGTCAGTTCAACGGTGGTGTTTGATGGATCGGTGCCCGAAGGATTCGGTTGGAACTCGTTGATCAATGGCGTGACACTCTCGCCTGCCATGGTTGGATTCTCTTCCCCGAAAGTGTCAGTGTCAGCAGTGGGATCAGTGTTGAAGTCGCCAGGAAAGTAGCTGTTGCCGAGGGTATCCCAAATCATCCCGCCATCAGGATCATTTAGTGCAAAAAGACCTCCTGTCACGCTGTCGCGGAAGATTAGCCGGGGTTCATCTCCTGTGTAGGCAAAGTCGGTTCCGCCTAAGGCTTCACCATAAAGGTTTGACTGGTCGCCGGCGGTATCCGGTACTCCGATCGCATCATGAACAGTACCGAATTGTGTTGCCGCATCGTCTACCAGGCTATCGCCTATTGAACCATTGAATTCGCTAGTCAATACCACGGTAAAAGAGGGGTTTTCCAAATCAGGAACTGCAACAGTCAAAATGCCGTTGGCGTCAAATGTACCTGAAACTTCGGCAGCGCGGTCAATGGCGCCCGAATTGTTGTCACCTTCAATAGAAAGAATCCAGCCCGAAAACGTCGTACCTGGTGTACCCAGCAGCTCAAATGTAGAGGTGGATGGATCCGTACCCGAGGGATTGGGTCGGAATTCGTTAATAAGTACCATTTGTCCTTATCCTTGTTTCAATAATCAATGAATCGTGAAATTTTTTTGAAAATCTTTGGTTCTGTCTTCGCTGATTGAAGTTGAAAATGTTCGTCAGCGTTTCGGTCAATTCATAGACCGGACAGAATAAGCGCGCAGGAATCCTGCATCAGGAATGTTGCATCCTGGTAACGGATTTATGACAACTGATTAAACGTTTTTAGAACTGTTAATAAGCGGCAAAGTAAAAGTCGAATGTACAAGATTTGTTGACTTTAGCGCCGTGTCAGAATGCGATTTTGATTGGACCGAATAAACATATTTCATAACGGTCATATAAGAAAATATCAATTACCCGGCCCTCCGTTTCCTCTAAGTTGATCCTAGCCAACGCTCCGTAAAACAACAGGTATATGTTGGAGGCTTAGTTATGCGGTTCAGCCTGGTTACTAAGATAATTCTCGGGTTTTCTTTGACGGTAGGACTCTTGTGTTTATTGACGCTTTCGAATCTGCATAACAGTAAAAAGCTCAGTCACTCGCTTGGCCATCTCACCCAGGGTATATCACCCTTGGACCGGGCAGCCGGAAAACTTCTTTACCAAATTAGCGCCTTTGATTCGTTGCTGTTAAAAATATCCGAATCCCAAACCAGGGAAGAACTTGACAGATACAATCAAGCTTTGGAAAGTGTTTTCCGAGAGTTGAAAAACGTGGCGCTGCACTACAACAACATTGTAAATGACGCCAATGTTAGCAGTGGAACATTTGAAAGCTTTGACCGAAAACTCATCGCGACATTGCCGGAACTCGAGCAAAGAGCAGCACAAACTACCCGGCTCCAGAAGGATATTCTGGGCCAATTCACCGCGGCCAGTATACTTTTTGCAAAGATTCGTGCCCAACAAAACGAGATTCTTCCCATTTTGGAAGCGGCAGTTTATGAAGCGGGAGACCGATATGGCGAAGTGATCATTCTGGAAACCCAGTCTTCACTCTATAAAGGTATGTGGTTGCTTGAAAAAATTCCCGCCACCAGAACCAGGGAGCAGCTAGAAGAACTGGAAGAGGAAATAAACGAATGGAAGACCAATCATATCGAGCTGCTAACCCCTTTGGGTGAATATGTCGAAGAGTTCCCCGCCTTGAAAGAGGCATATACCAAAGTCGCCCAAATAACCGTTGAAATGGTCAATGCGGCGCTAATGAGTGAATCTGCCGGGAGTATAACCGCCGGTAAAGATAGCCTGTTGTCCAATCAAAAGGTTACATTGCAAAAACTCGATGAACAACGCCAACATGTGGCTGACAATGCGAAACTTGTCGATGACTTTAATCGCAATCTACAAGTGCTAAGCGAAGAGACCAAGAGACAGGTAAAGCAGTTGGAAGATGGGATTTTGAATAATCTCAACAGCAACGACATACGCTCCCTAACGCTCGCCATTATTGCTGTGTTAGTGGCGATGCTTATAGGCTTTTTGATTGTATCCGTGATTCGCCGTGCGATTAGTAATTTGATTAAAGCGATGACGGCAATTTCAGAAGGTAACTTAGGATATCAGTTCAAAAAGCATTCCAAAGATGAAATGGGTACAATCAGTCGTTCAATCGAACAGATGGTAAAGGATTTTGGTTCCATTGTAAGCGATATTCAAAGTGCTTCGGCACAGATGCTAGGTACAGTGGAACTTACTAGAAACAGTTCAATCAATACCCAAAACCAAGTAGACCAACAGAAACAAGATATTGAAGTAGTCGCTGCCGCGCTGCACGAAATGACAGCAACAGCCGCCGAAGTTGCACGTTTTGCTGACGACACCTACACCCAAGTGAACAAGGCTGGGGACTTGGCCAAAAAAGGCAGGGATCAGGTTGCCAGTAGCCGGATGGAAGTCGAGGGTATGGTGGAAACTGCCAATGAAGCATTGGCAGTGATTCAGGAACTGGATAATGGCGTCCACGATATAGAACAGATTTTAACGGCTATCAGTGGAATTGCCGAGCAAACCAACTTACTGGCGCTGAATGCTGCGATCGAAGCTGCCCGTGCAGGCGAGCAGGGCCGGGGATTTGCCGTTGTTGCCGATGAAGTTCGAAGTCTGGCAACACGCACGCAGTCTTCAACGGAACAGATCCAGACGATGACGGAACGAATGATGAGCGATTCCCGGCTGGCGGTGCAGGCAATGAAGGAGAATAGTGAAAAAGTGCAGTTCAGTCTGCAAAAGGCAACGGAAGCAGACGGGACAATTGCTGAGTTTGGCGGCGTTATGGAACACATCAGGTCTTTAAATATGCAGATAGCCACAGCGGCGGAAGAGCAGGCCGCAACCTCCGAAGAAGTCAGTCGAAATCTTGAACAGGCTGCAGGACTGGCAGAGAAAACAGCCAACTGTGCACATGAAACCGGTTCGACCACAAAAAGCCTTGAGTTAATTGCAGAAGAACTGAAAAAGAAAACGTCCCGATTTGTGCTTGCAAATCAACCTGGGTAGACAGCCGGAATGGGAGAGGAAAGGAATTACAGCAATCATAGGCAAAGGCTCTGAGTTTTTTGCAAAGAATGAATGGAGAATAGCGGGTTAATGCTATAGGATTTCGTAAATCAACTGAAACTTTCCTAAATTCAGGGGGTTGCATGAATACCTATCGAGGTGGATGTGCCTGCGGCGCCGTTCGCTATGAATGCTATAAAGACGAGTTAAAAGCCGCAGTTTGCGCCTGCGAAGACTGTCGAAATGCCAGTGGTAGTTTATTTGGCTATGCTTTCGGCGTCCAATCCGATGATTTCAAGATTGTCCAAGGCAGCGATTTACTAAAGCCATACGAGACCAGGGCAGATTCCGGGAATAGCGTACAACGTTTCTTTTGTTCCAACTGCGGTTCGCCGGTGTACGCGAAGCCAGGTGCTTATCCCATCGTTTCCATACGCGTCGTCACGCTGGATGAAAAAATGGACCTAGAGCCTGTTTTCGCTATTTATCAAAAAAACATACCGCATTGGCTCGGGTTGCCAACTCGCTGTATCGAAAAAGGCAAAGAAATGGGTGGTTGATCCCGAGTGAAATCGATGGCTTTTAGTAATCCTTAACCCTTGTTAAGAAATTCGCGGTTGATTTTCTATAGCCGAGGGAATCTACTGCTGATGATATACAGATGCAACGCGGCCATGGGATAAAAACAGTTGAATATTATATGGAAATACGTCTTGCAAGCTACAGGATTAATTCTGGCATTGAGCCTGGCAGGAAACGCCTTATCGGATGACTTAGAGAAGGTTGTTGTAGACTGGGAAAGGAAGCTCAATGCGCGAATCGGCGTTTTACTCAGTGACGTCGAATCCGATTGGCATTTTGCCTATCGGGCCAATGAACGTTACCCCATGAGTAGCACTTTTAAAGTGTTACTCTGTGGAGCAATTTTATCCCGCGTAGATGGAGGTGCCGAAGACCTCTCCAATCCCGTCACCTATACACCGAAGGATTTGGTTACCTACTCCCCCGTTACTAAAAAGCATATAGACAAAGGTATGTCTGTGGCCGAACTCTGCGAAGCAACCATTACCTACAGTGACAATACCGCGGGCAACCTATTGCTAAAACGTATTGGCGGCCCGGCAGGATTAACCGATTTCCTGCGGCAGATAGGCGATACCACTACCCGACTGGATAGATGGGAGACAGCACTAAATGAAGCGGTACCAGGAGATCCAAGAGACACAACCACCCCATACGCCATACTCGCAACTTTAAAGAAACTGCTATTTGGAAAGGTATTAAAGGCAGAATCTGCTAAACAACTTCAACGTTGGATGATTGATGACAAAGTGGCTGATGCGCTCATTCGGTCACACCTTCCGGAAGGATGGATAATTGGCGATAAAACAGGTGCCGGAGGCTATGGTTCACGAGCGATCATTGCCATTCTGAGAACCCCTGATCAGAAGCGCTATTTGGCGGCTATTTATTTGACCGAAAACGAAGCAGAATTTGCGGTTCGGAATCAAGTGATAGCGGATATTGGCGCGGCGATGATTAAGCGAATTCAGATGCGTGAATAGTCGGGTTCTTTGCGGATTGTCATTGTGTCCAACAAAAGTATTTACCGTTTATCGTGGCAATAGGTGATTATGGATATAGTTCCTGGCACTGAAGGTTATGAAAAGAATATAAAGCTATTCGTTGAAACCAGCCAACGTATGAGCTTTTTTGAAGTTTGTAAGGCATTTGTCAGGTTTCTACCCGAAGCTAGCGCTCGGCTGCTTGATGTCGGATGTGGTGCAGGTCAGAATGCCGGGTCTCTGGCAGAGCTGGGTCATGAGGTCATTGCCGTCGATCCGATGTCTGAGTTTTTAGCTGCAGCTCGCACTAAATACTCCAGTCAGCGTATTAAGTGGGTAAGGGGCTCACTGCCAGGGCTAGACTGTTTGCAGGGTCTGAAGCCATTTGACTTTATCCTCATTGATGGAGTGATGCACCACCTTGATCCCGGTGCCCAGATGGCTACCATAGAACGCATCGCTGATCTTTTAGAGCCAAGTGGAAAGTGTGCGATTTCACTCAGAAACGGTCCACCGGGAATGGGCACATATGTACACCCGACAAACTGTCAGTTGACCACAGAGCATGCTGAGGCCTTAGGTTTGAAATGTATATTCAGACTTGAAAGGCAACACAGCATATTCAAAAGCAAGAAACATGTTTTCTGGGATCGCATTGTTCTATCAAAACCATAGTTCTATCAAAACCACTAGGGCTAAAGAGGCGATAAGCCAATAGGGCGCTGACCCATTTTGCATTGCTCAGGTAAAGCATTCGAAAAACAGAATCCACGATATGGACCATACATTAACTTCCAAGCGCTGTCGTATAGTTCCCGTAAGTCTGGATGATATTGAAAAACTGCACTCACTCTGGATCTTGCCGGGGGTAAGAAAATACCTTTGGGATGATGAAATCATTCCGAAGGTGTTAACAGAAGAACTCGTCGAGAAGAGCATCCATCATTTGGAGCAATCTCAATTTGGGCTATGGTTGGTTCATCTGTTGGAGACAGATGCAGTTATTGGATTTGGCGGATTTTGGCCATTTCATCAACCTGAACGTATTGAACTGGTTTTTGGCCTGGCTCCCGACTATTGGGGAACGGGATACGCTACAGAGATAGCCCATCGACTCGTGCAGTTTGGCAAAGAAAAGCTTTCCATGGCGACAATTTTAGCCAGTACCGATAAGCCAAACATTGCCTCAATCGCAGTACTTAAACGCCTTGGCATGGAGCAAACCCATTATCAGTCAGACACTGAGACATGCTTTTTTGCATTGCCGGGATAAAAATCTGTGGCGGAAAAGCTGGCTTTGAATCTGTAGTATTCGGCTAATGCACACAATTAATCGGTTGGCACTAAAGTATGAACGTAAAATTAAAGGAGTTGGCGAGCATTGACTGATTTTAATATTACTCTGTCCTCCGAAAGGTTTAGAAAATAGCATTATGCGATTCGGAGAAAGAATTGAAACAACTCGAAGAGATGGAAACATCATTACATAAGTATGAAGTTAGAACTGACCTCAATAAACTGCGTGAGTTGCTCCACCCTGACTTCATTGAAATTGGCTACTCTGGATCTACGCACGACTACGCGTCCATAGTTAGCCGACTTCCAACCGAAACGCGCCCAGACCACACAATTTGGTCACAGGGTTTCGAATGTTTTGATTTAGCACCTTCAGTCAAACTGCTGTTGTATAAGTCAGCTCATTTGTACCCTGGCGGTAATTTAAAGCGTCACTCAAAAAGATCGTCAGTATGGGTAAATGAATCCGGTCTCTGGCAGATTAAATACCATCAGGCCACACTGGTATCGGAGTTTGATTTTGTTAACTCATAACCTATCGTCTGGCTTCGCAGAAGAAGTAGGATTACTGTGAGCGTAAAAGCAAACTAGGTAAATAGATGCTGGTAAAGCCGATGTGAGAAATCACATAAGCTATTGGTTTGAGCCTTTTTAGGTTGATTTACAAGCACGGTACGACGGCTAACAAAACCAGCTAACGTTTGGAACCGGAACACCAGATGAAATACATTTTCACTCTAATATTTCTGTTTTCTACCTTCATTCAGGCAAAAGAGAGTGTTTGTTACGGAACAACATCCAATGGGCGCTTGGAGAACGGTGTCCAGCTTCCGAGTAAAGGCGAAAATTATGAAGGTTACAGTACTATTGCAAGGCTGGCTGGTAGGACTTATGTTCATTCGGCGGTCTATCAAGTATTCGTAAATGCGTATGCAAGTCTTGAAGAGTTGGAGCCATCAAAAGTTTTTAAATATGCTGAAACCGGTTTTGAGCAGGGTGGTGCGTTTAAACCACATAAAACCCACCAAAATGGTTTATCCGTTGATTTCATGACGCCTGTAGTCGATAAGAATGGGACTTCCGTGCATCTGCCGACGAATCCTCTGAACAAGTTCGGTTACAACATCGAGTTTGACGAGGAGGGCAAGTACGAGAGCTATCAAATCGATTATGTTGCACTAGCTGCGCATATTGTTGCTTTGTATAAAGAAGCGAAGAATCTGGGCTATGATCTTTGGCGGGTGATTTTTGATCCGAAACTCCAGCCGCACCTATTTAAAACTAAATACGGCGAATACTTGAAATCTAATGTTCAGTTTTCAAAAAAGCGCTCATGGGTGCGGCATGATGAGCATTACCATGTTGATTTCCTCGTACCATGCAAATAAGTGTTTTTGATTAGTCGTACAGGAATGACTCACCCAGTTTTTTTGTGCTATGCGATTAAAAGCGAAATCAAAACCAAATTGATGATGTGGACTTCTATCCAAAATGATTAGACAGGCAAAAGTAAATGACGCTCGCAAGGTAGCAGAGGTCCATGTACTGACTTGGCAAAAAGCCTACGCAGGTATTGTGCCGGATTCTCACCTGACGTTCTTGTCCATCGATAAACGGGAAGAATTTTGGCGTCAAACCATAAAGGAAGGAAATCCTGAGCTGTGGGTCGCAGAAAAAGAAAACGAGGTTGTCGGTTGGGTGGCGTTCGGACCGAGTCGGGACGCAGGCGCTGATGCGTTTGTCGGTGAAGTTGAAGCTATTTATGTGCATCCCGATAGATGGTCGAGTGGCACCGGGAAATTGCTTTGGCTTAAAGCACAAGAAAGGCTGGTTGCACGCAAGTTCGAAGAGGTTACGCTTTGGGTCTTGGAGGAGAATATTCGTGCCATCAATTTCTATCTTGCAGCAGGTTTTAAGGCTGATATGGAGTCTACCAAAGATATTACAATTGCAGGCAAGGTGCTTAGGGAAGTCCGGTACCAAAGGAATCTTGGGTAACAAATTTTTAACTGTGGGCAACATTCTATCGGAGCTAATCTGTGACTGCCATGATTGAGCACTATATGGTGGGTGTTAAAGGAGGTAGTCAAATCTGCCTAAAATTTGATGGAAGGGAGAGAAAAAATTGCTACAGGTATTGCATCGACCAGAAAAATACATGTGTAGTGCTAGCAGACAATACTGGCATCCAGTGGAGGCAAGTCTATAGGCGTTAATTTGATTTTGCATATGGGCATAAACAATCATTTTAAACGGGAAGCTTTAATTAGTCTTTTATGGCTGCCTGTAATCGGAATAATTGGATTTTTGATGGCTGTTATTGCGCCATACTTTTTGGAAAGTACATCTCCAAGCTCTGAGAGTTATAGTGAGATGGAAGCATCCGGTCTTATGCAAATAGATTGGATTCCGCAATATTTGCCAAAGTCTGCATATGATATTTATGTATCGCAAAATACCGATACCAATGAAGTTCAATTGAAGTTTAATTACACGGTGAGAGACAGCAGGTCGTTGGTTCAGGCCTGTGGTAAAACTAATAGTGATCAATTTAAGTCGGAATATAGGTGCCACAATGGAACGCAGCCAATTACGGTGACTCTTTTCTTTAGTGGCAAAGGTGAGTTGAAGGGGAGGCGGAATTGAAATCCGAAAACTCAGTTTAGCAAGACTATAATTGAGGCTCCTTTCACTCTAATGAGGAAAACGTCCATTCCAGAGGGATATATGAGAGCACCTTTTCAAGTAATTGTTTTTCCTTATTATTTTTACGGTGGTGAATTGAAAGTTCTAATTGGTAAAAGATTTGATGATGGTTACTGGCAGGCCATTTCTGGTGGCGGAGAAAATGATGAAAAGCCTCTTCTGTCCGCAAAACGGGAATTAAAGGAAGAAGCTGGTATTGAAGGTGGAGAGTGGCTGGTTCTAGATAGCAAATGCATGCTTCCTAAAATCTATTACGAAGGTTTTGAGCGATGGGGAGACGATATATACGTTATCCCCGAGTATGCTTTCGCAACGAAAGTGGGGAGTGAAGTAAAACGCTCGGACGAGCATGCAGAGCTAAGGTGGGTAAATATCGAAACTGCTAATGAACTATTAAAGTACGGTTCAAATAAAATCGCCCTCTGGGAATTATCTCAAAGGGTATATTTATAGCAGATACGGACTCGGCTCAAAGAAAATCACTATGACACTAAACCTAAAGGAAGTTGGCGGAGTCAAAATTCTCCCGAAACACCAAGGCAGCTGTCATTGCGGCGCGATAGAAATTGAATTTGAACTGCCGGACGGCCTTGTTGATATCAGACGCTGCAACTGCTCAATGTGCCGCAGAAGAGGTGCTATCGTGGCATCGGTTCCATTGTCTGGTATTAAGATCCTCAAAGGTGAAGAGGCATTGAGGCTGTATCAATTCAATACAAAAACAGCAAAACACTTTTTTTGTGGTAACTGCGGTATTTATACCCACCATCAGCGGAGGTCTAATCCTCGACAGTTCGGGTTTAACGTCGCCTGCCTGGAAGGAATTAACCCCTTAAGAATCGACTGTATTCCAACTTATGACGGTGTGAACCACCCAGCTGATCGCTGCTCGGACACTTGATAAGCCTAATTCCTAACCGCGGCGGCGATCCGATATGTCCGGATTGTTGCCACGCCTGGTAAATGATTGAAGAGGCAAATGCGACCATGAGTATCAAATCTGACATTGAAAGCTGGGATGGCAAATCGATTGATGATATCCAATCCATTTTTGATACCCATAAACTGGCAGATTCCTTTGTGGAAGAGCTAATCAAACTGGTTGCACTGGAGGATTGTCAAAAAGGCGCAACATGGTTGCTAAAAAGATCGTTTGAATCCGGTATCGATATCACCCCAACTCTATATTCCGACTGCTTTAACCTACTGGGAGAACTGAATAACTGGGAGTCAAAACTACATGTGCTTCAGTGCCTTCCCTATATGCAAATTCCTAAACCCTATGTTGGTCATCTGGTTGATTTTCTTCGAGAGTTGTTAACCGATCAAAACAAGTTTGTCAGAGCATGGGCATATAACGGTATGTATGAGGTTTCGAAGCAATATCCTGAGTTTGAGAGCGAGACCAAGCGGATTTTTGCAATGGCCATGCGAGATGAAGCGGCATCCGTCAAAGCGCGAATCAGGAATATCTACAAGAAAGGCTTCTAAATCCTTCGAAACCGTTCTTGCATTAGTTTGGATTTGAAAAGGTAGGTTGTCACCACGATATAGTTCGTCACCTCCAGGGCGTAGCTTATATAGCGGTCATCCCTTGTCATAAAGTCAAATGTCTGGATGAAACACATGGTGGCAAGGCAGGCGCAGATCACCAGTTTTGCGTTTGGGGTATATTTCCACCTGGTGAAATAACCAAAAAGAAAGACGCTTCCGGAAAGGGTAATCAATAGCCAATGGATAAATTGGGTTCCAGCTGGAAAATTTGCATTCTGCAGTGGAATAACAACCGTTACGCCGAACAGATATTCAACAAATCCTGCCAGGCCCCAGGCCGTCATTCCAATAGAGCCCAGAACCAGCAAATATGAGTAATAGAGAGATATTTTCTTCATCATTGCGGATCTACCTTGAAAGTCGATCCGATGAATTCCTCGGATATCTTCCACAATCGCGCGGCAACGTCTTCCCGTTGAGAATACTGTGTTCTTTTGGCAATACCAGGCCGTCCTTTCATTTCGAAAAGACCTGTCGGTCCATAATAGTCCCCGCCATTTACATCGCTATCCAGGGCAGCCTTTAGAATCGGCCTGGCAGCACTTTCCGTTGAATGGAGGAAAATGGGCACAAACGTGTATCGAAGAATACTCATCAAAAATGGCGGCATTTGCTCAAACAATCCGGAGTCAGTACCACCAGGGTGGGCGGCCACCGAAATAATCTTTTTACCCGCCGCCTCGAGTCGTCTCTGCAATTCGTCTGCAAAAATTAAACAGGCGAGTTTTGACTGGGCATAGGGCGTATCCCACTTGGTTTGCGATTCGCAGTTTATATCGTCAAAAAATATCTCCGCGTTCTTGTGGGCAATGCTGCTTAGGGAGACTACGCGGGAGTTTTTTGAATCCGGCATTAGTTCGAGTAACAAGGAGGTGAGTAAAAAGTGTCCCAGGTGGTTGGTTGCAAATTGCATTTCGATATTCGCATTATTCTTCCTGGGTTTGTTGAAGAGTACGCCGGCATTGTTCATTAGCAGATCCAGGTGCTGGAAATTCGCCTTAAACTCCTTGGCAAATGTTTTGATTGACTCGAAGTCCGATAAATCTACGGCTATGACTTCAAGCTTGGCCGATGGAAGGTCGAGGAGAATCCGCTCTTTGGCATTACTCGCTTTTTCTAAGTTGCGACAAGCCATCACAACGTGGATGCCGTTTTTTGCCAGGCCTTTGGTTACTTCATAGCCAACACCACTATTTGCTCCGGTTACGATTGCTACTCTTTCGTTGTCCACGTTAACCTCCAGTTTAAAGCCCTTGAGCCAAGGTTTTATTTAAATTACACTATAAAGTGTAATTTAACTTTAAGGCGTTGAAATGGCGAGAAAGAAAAGAGACACCACCGCAAAGCGAGAGTCCATATTAAGTGCGGCTACAGATGCATTTATTGAGTTTGGCTTTGAAAAAACCAGCATGGATTTGATTGCGGAAAAAGCAAATGCATCAAAACGCACTGTATACAATCACTTTCCTAGCAAGGAGGGGTTAATTGAAGAAGCATTCAATCTTTTTCTGAGAGATGCATTCGAAAGCAAAAATATTGAATACGATCCCCAAAAAACCATCGAAGTTCAATTAGGTGAATTTGCAGATTCGAAAATGAAAATCACCGAAGATCCGCGGCAACTAGGCTTGATGCGGGTCACCCTGAGCGCTTTCGTTACCCATCCACAAATGGCGGAGAGAGCTGTTTTGTTTTCCGATTCTCAGGAAGATGGATTAGTCAAATGGCTAAAGAAAGCTATGGAAGATGGACGTTTGAATATAAAGGACCCTGAGCTGGCAGCCGAATCTTTTTGGTCTTTATTTTCCGGCACTTTCTTCTGGCCACCAATTATACGGGGGCCTGTAGACAAGAAAGTAGGCTGGAAACTGAAGGCTGAGTTTATTCAGCTTTTCTTGGCAAGGTACGGAAGTGAATAATGAGAATGAAAATCCTGCTTTGTTATAGCGATAGACAATTAACTAACGTTATCTTTTAGTGCACCGAGGGCGCCCGGAATGGAAAAATTACAGATCTATGCTTGAATTTATGAATCTGTAGGTAGTCTGTAAGGGAGCGATATCCTTGATTCGTATTTTGCTCTTTTCCATTTTTGTTGCTCTTGCCGCGCCAGTTTTGGCGTTAGACGAAGTTATCAGGCTAACCAATGGAGAGTGGCCGCCCTATACCTCTGAAAAACTGAAGCATGGGGGAGTATTCACTCATATCGTAACGGAAGCCCTGGCTATTTCCGGAATCGGTGTTGAGTACAAATACCTTCCCTGGAAGCGCGGTTATAAGTTGGCGAAGGATGGTGAATATGACGGGGCATTAGCCTGGGCGTCTACACCGGAGAGGCGCGAAGATTTCTTTTTTTCCGCTCCGGTTACCTTCAACAAAAAGGTTTTTTTTCATCTGAAAGATTATCCATTCGACTGGAATACTATCGACGACCTTAAGGGATTAAGCGTCGGTGCGACAGATAAATATACCTACGGGCCGGACTTTGATGAAGCCGCCAGAACCGGAAAGATTTCTGTTCAAATTGTCAATCGAGATGTTCAAAACATCAGGAAGCTGATGGCTGGGAGGATTCAAATCTTTCCAATGGAAATTGAAGTTGGATACAATTTAATCCATCAAGAGTTAATTCCCGAGCAGGCTGCCCTCATCACAAACCATAGTCTGCCTGTTCAGAAAACCCCGGTAAGCGTGGCGGTTTCCAGAAAAATTGAGTTGAAAAGAGCCCAAAAACTCCTTAATGCGTTGCAGAGTGGTCTGCAAATCTTAAGGGATAGTGGTCGCTATGATGAAATGATTTGGGATTCCAGGAAGGGCGAGTATATCCAATAACTCACCCTATATCTTCGGTTGTGCCACCTTAGCCGTTATAAACTCCGTTTCCAGGCCAGATGAATAGTGGCGGCTGCTTCCTCCGGGGTTATTTCTCCCAGCACGAGTTCCAAGGAGGACTCGTTGATACTGCCTCCTACCAGCGCACCGAACTCCTGATCGAGAAAAGTCTGACTCCAGGTTGTTAAGTGGACATTTTCAAAGATGAATTTCTTAAACGGATTGTTGAGATAGAAACCTGCTCGACGTGCGGCCGGGAGAATTTGGTCTATGGATGCCAAACGGGTTTGGCTCTTATAGGAAAGAAAATGGACCAGCCAATCGATGGCTTCATCGGAGGCGTTTGCGGATGCGACAAAACCATTTATGCCGCCTAAGGAATCCAACTCTGAACCACTGCCATCCTCCAGGACAGGGAAAGCGAACCAGCCTAGGTCGCCATCTTCAACGCCTTTCCCTGAAGAAGATTGCTGGCGTTGAAAACTATAGTCCCAATCTCCCATTAAATGCATGGCTGCCTGATGATTGCCGAACATGCTTGCTGCTTCGCCATAGCCCATTGTTTCGAAGCCCGGCTGGAAGGGGTTGAGGTTTGCCAATCGTTGCAGTTCTTCGCCTGCTCTGACAAAAGCCGGGTGTTTAAAGCCTTTGCCCTGTTCGGCAAGAATCTTCGAAAACGGTTCGGGGCCGCCTGCGCGCATTGCCAGATAACCCCAATAAAAGTGCACCGGCCATTGGTCCATGGCGCCCAGGGTAATCGGTGTGATGCCCTTCGCTTTAAGCTTTTGAACGGCCGCTAAAAAGCCTCCCCAGGTACGGACATCGGCTGAGGAAATACCGGCACGGTAAAATAGCTTGCGGTTATACCAGAAGCCTACCTGGGACATCAGGTAAGGCGCTCCATAAAGCTTTCCTTGGTGACTGAATGCTTTTATTCCGGTGCGGTAAAGCTGTCGTCTCAACTCTCTTTCCCGGTGGCTGATATCTCTTACCTGATTACTCCTTACTTTCTCTCGAAAGCCCAACCCACCCCAGCTGTAGAATAAGTCCGGAGCTTGGGCACTCGCGAGAAGTTTGGGTAGTTGCTGCTTGTAGTCTTGATTCTCATAGTAATCAAAGACTACCTGAACGCCTGGATGTTGCTGTTCGAACTGTTGACGAATGTCATTCCATATTTCTAAGGTGCGAGGGTCTGTTTCTATATGGGCCATTCTGACAATGGTCTTTCCATAGGCGGGAATAATAATTAGAACTGAAAGGGCAATTGCCAGGGAGTGCAGTAAAACTTTTAATAATGGGGCTAACATCACACACCTTCTATCATCTGTTGTTTTTATGTTGATAGAAAATGCTTACGTGTTTTTCCTTATCTGTTAATTACACATTCTTTTAATCGCATTATCATTTTTTACAAGTTTGCAACCTACTTGGTTGCGACCTTCCCTGAGCTTGTCATTTACCCCTGGTTAGAAAAATCGTAACTGGAAAACCAAAAAGTTGTATGGTCGATATTTCCAGTATCCCGGCACAATATCGGTTACTGATGAAGGTGGCCTCTTCAACTTTGAACTGACTTTCGGCAGGAAGATTTCCACCCTGAAGTTTCAGTACTTGTAAGGTAGCGGAATGACAAAAATAAGTAAGTGCTTGGGATATTTGTTAGTCTTTCTATTGATATGGATACATCATTCGAACAGTTTCGCTAAAGCTCTGCGTGTGACTTTTATAAATCCAGGGGATCATGTTTTTTGGATGGATGTGACCACTTTTATGAAGGCGGCCGCGGAAGATCTCGATATCGATTTGTCGGTTATATATGCCGGAAAAAACAGGCTTCAGAATAAAAACCGGATTGAAAAAGTATTGCAGGAAGACCACCCGCCGGATTATCTCATTTATATTTTCTACACCGGAAACTACGCTGTTGATTTGCTCAATAAATGTGAGGAGCGTGGCGTCAAGTCGATGATTATCAACACCGACGTACCTAAGCAGGTGGCCAGTATCGTCGGAGAACCTAGGGATATGTTTCCAAGCTGGATCGGTCACATTGTTCCTGATGACATTAGTGCGGGATATAACTTATTACACCGTTTAGTAACGGAAGTGCGAAACCGCCGGGGAGGAACTGAAGGGGAACCGATTGAAGTAGCGGGGATTACCGGTTCTCATGATTCGACAGCAGCGGTCTATCGGAATAAGGGGTTTGCGGATTACGTAGCGAAAAACCAAGACATCGTTCTTCGTCAGAATATCTTCGCTTACTGGGATGAGAATAGGGCATATACCGTTGCCAAGGGGCTTTTGAGGCGCTACCCCAATCTCGATATCATATGGGCTGCGAATGACGGTATGGCAATGGGGGCGTTACGCGCCATTGAAGAATCTCGGAAGGCGGCTGGATTAGACGTTTTCGTCGGGGGAATGGATTGGACCAAGGAAGCTATGGACAAGATCATGGATCGAAGGTTGACGACCTCTTTTGGTGGACATTTTATGGATGGCGGCTGGGCATTAGTGCTGTTGCGGGATTACCATAGTGGAATAGATTTCAAGGATTCAATGGGGGTAAGAATACAGTCAACGCTTTCCTATATTGATACCAAGAATGTTGAAAACCTGCGTTTAAGTCTTGCTGACCGTAAGTGGGACAGAATAAATTTTAAACGGTTTTCGAAATATTATAGTGGTGAAGAATCCCCTTACGACTTTTCTTTGGAACGGGTTGTTCAAGAGCTCAATAGCCAACCCTAGTGTAGTATCCCATATAGATAGCCCATTAAGTGGTCCTCAGATTTGCCACAATAAGGCGCATTTCGCAGGGAATGTCGCCTACCTTGCCAAGAAGTGCAACACCATT
>JANQMN010000066.1 GCA_028280065.1 Hahella sp. | reverse complement strand
CGTATCGCCACCGGGAGCGGGATAGGGGACCCTCCGGCGATTTCCACCTTCAACCTGGCTGGATCTTCAGTCGCGGGGTTGCTGACAAAACGATTCGAGAATATTTTCTTCACAACTGTACCTCCGTTTTAGCTGAAGGTGGTGAGACAATCAGGGCTGGTTTACTTCCATTCCCATAGTCGCAGCCTGGTTGCATCGTAAAGTCGACTTTATAGACACCTGGAGTAACGTGCGTCGTCCGTGGCGTTTGAAACGGCTTTTGCTCATCGACGATTGTGCTGGTTGGCAGATGGGTGAGCTTATAATGGGCGTAGCGGTCAGCATTTTCAGGTACTACTGACACTGAGAGTTGTACCTGCGGTGGATTTCTGAGTTGGTGGAACAGCGAATCCGCAGACAGCCCGCCCAGTACGACGGATTGATTCTCCCCGTAACTGCCGGCTATTTCATCCACCCGCTGGCGCAATTTTTTAAATAATTCCTGGGTATAGACCAGCCACGTCTTAGGATCATTTGCGTCGTCGGCAACCGCCGCATCGCATTCGAGGCACTGGATTAGGGCCTGAATAAATAACGTACCTTTACCAGGTTCGCCAAGGGCTAGAGTTTCGGGAGCGGCGCTGAAGAATATCGGCGACCCTTCTACCGACTCCCCTCGCTTTACATCCAGCGACACCCCTGCCTTGGCGGTAATGTAGTCTTTGAAAAATGTGGGTTCAATGGCGCAGGCGTCAACAAAATAGAACTGATTTTTAGCCGCCCGGTTCAGTGCCATCGCTTGGTGGATATTACCGATATCCACCGCACCGCTCAGCACATTGGTTCCGACTTTCCCGAAGTCCTCTAGCAGTACAATCCCTGAATCGCTTGATATACGAACGCCGTGTCCAGCGCCGTATAGAATGGCGCAGCCGTCGCGATGTTTGCAGCAATCTTCGCGCCAGGCGACCAGCGCCTGTTCAATGTTGTCTTTGGTAGGCAGTGGCTGTCCGAGTTGGTCGAGCGCTGGTTCGTTCTGAATCTCGCTAGCGGACGGCGCCAATAAAAGCCGGATACTGCCCAGAGGGGCTTGCTTATTCTGGTATTCGTCCTTAATCCAGCGGGCAAATCGGTAAGCCGATATCGCCGGAGTTGTTACCGATGTCAGGCCCAGTAGATCGGGATTACTGGAAGCCGTTCGGTCCGGAAGACCTGAATAGGCGCTAGTACCGAAGATAAGCACATGGGTACAGGGAGCGTCGGTTTCGTATTCCGGACTGGTGTACCAGAGACTCATGGTCTGTTCTCCATTAATTGGAAATCCTTCAGGTTTCCGGATTTGTTAATGAAAAGTCCGGAAGAGGCAGCGTTTTGGCGGCCTCTACGGAGCTGTCAACATACTTACGAATGGCTGCGTCGGTTAATGCATATCCCCAGTTAATCAGATAAGCGCGGTCATTTTTGCTGAATACCGTCAACCGAGTGGGGATGCCGTCCAGATTTCTGGTTAAACGGTTATCGGCCGCGATATGGCCAGGTACGTCGTAATCTGCGATTTCGGTCGAAATACCCCAGTAAGCTCCCGAATAATGCCCTTTTTTGTAGTTGTCGATTAATTGGCGCTTTCGTAGAGCCCGCTGCTGTTCGATCATAATGTCGGACATGCGGTTTAGTTGGGCGATCCAGTTACGCTTTAGTCCTGTTTTCTGTAATATTTTGGCCACCAGTCCCTTCCCGGTATCAAAGCCGATTTTCAAAGGTGCGCCGGCATCGCATACAAGCAACTGGTCAAATTTATCTCTACTACTTTCATTTTCTTTCCATACGGCTTCCAGTCCCAGGTTGTCATAAAGGCCGCCATCGCAAAGCTCCAAACGTTTGTGAAATCTAGAGTCATCAAACAGGTAGGCGTATTTGGTTTTCTCCCAGTGCCAGGAGCTGGAATCGATGACCACAGGAGAAAATACGGGAGGAAAGGCACTGGAAGCGCCTACAGCCTGAGCTATAGATAAGTCCGCCGAAGAAGATACACCGATTTTATAGTCGTAAATCTGGTCCCTGGTGATACGTACACTGGAGCCGGTATCATAGTTTGTCGCGTAGAATATAAACTCCGGTACAGATTCTCCTGCAGGAACCGCCTGCAACGATTTACCGAAGAAAAGTTTTTTATCATAGGTATCGGCAACCTTGTCACCGATAGTCTTCCGTAGGGAAAACAGGCCGAGAAATCCTGCTTTAAGATCCAGTGCCTCACTGCAGAATTTCTGCACGGGTTGTGCAATTAGTTCTTCAAAGTTTTCGGCGACTTTATTGTCGTTAAACTTCAGCTCACTCCAGTGCAGCGCCAGATATCCTAACATGATGGAGCCGCCTGATACGGCGGTGATGCGATTGAGTGTATACAGCAATCCCAGTTCGTTAAGGCGCCATAAACTGCCCAGCGCGAACAGCGTGGCCCTGTAACCTCCTCCAGAAATGGCTAATGCACTGGTATGGCCATGAGTAGTGTCATTTTGATCCATTGACTTGACTTCCCGGTCAGGCATTTAGAAAAGCAACTTAATGTATAGAGCACATCTATTGTTTTGCAACTAAATTGTTTGTTGTCGTTGACCAATAGACCATCTTTGGGATGGAAGGCTTTCTAGTATTTAGGTGCTCTTTTAGGTGGAGTGTGCGATAAAGTCACCAAATCTAGTAAACGCACTCTGATAGGTGTTAGGCTTCGGTCATTAGTTTTCGCGGTTACATTGAAGTAAAATGGAGGCCGCTGATATTGACGGCTTACGTCCATCTATATAACTTAAGCGACGCGATGACCGCGATAAATTCTTGCGCCTGTTTTGTCCCTTACCACCAATTGAGAATCTTCCGGGTTTTTACGGCCGGTCAATGATACTCCGCGATAGTATTTTGGGGCGATGGGTGACTGCCGGGGTTCAGGATAAAGTTCCCGTGGAGACTTCACGATTCCAAGCTCACGGAACAACTTGAACGCCAAATAGCGCGTCGCATCGGATTCCGAGGAACGCGCCATTGCTGTAATGCTATCGAGCAGTTCCGGGTCGGAGAGTTTGAGAATGCCCAAGCCTTCCTCTTTGAAACGCTGCCTCAGTTCCTTCATTTGGTTGAGTACGTCAGTTGAATAAATCATTTTTCTCAATCCGTTTACTTGTGCCATCGGCCTGCCTAATGTGTTGGGTATAGGCCATTTGGCTTATTTGCATAGAGTGTTACCCACTGATACCAATTTGTCTGTATAGGTAATGCTTATAAATTAGACAAAACGTAACGCTGAGAGCTGTATCTCGCAGCTTTTTCTTGCATTTATAAAGTTACTATGATAGCGAAATGAGGGGATATGGTTGATTTCAAGGCCACAACGTGGGACTTTCCGGACCCGTTTATCCGGGAAAGGCAGGTTCATCCGAATGAAACAGACCGGTTGGGGCATGCCAATAACACGGCATACCTGCATTGGATGGAAGAAATAAGTTGGGAACACATCAGTCCATTGGGTATGAGCTGGGAAGTTCATGAAACGCTTGGAAAGGCGATGGCAATCACCCGCACGGAAGTCGACTATTTGGCCAGCGCCTATGCCGGAGACGCACTGTACGTAGGCACCTGGATCATGGCTTGCGACGAGCGCTTGACTTCAGAGCGCCGGTTTCAAATCGTTCGCACGTCGGACAGCAAAACGCTGCTTCGTGCATACTGCCGGTATGCTTGTATCGATATCCGCAGCGGGCGACCCAGTCGCATGCCACAAGCCTTTATCGAATGTCACAGGGTGGCGATGCGGTGGCGGGAAAAGGGCGTTTGAAAAAGATTAGCCTTCCGGTACGGCGCAAAACCCAAATATTGAATAACACTTTGTCAACATTGGAGCGGGAGTTCAAAACGGTTGCATCCTTAGCAAGTTAGGATAGTATTAACAGAGATTTTTCGCCCTCCTCAAGGACTACCCCGTGAATACGATAATTCCTTTATTGGTGTCTCGAGCAAAGCCACTGGTTTCGACTTTGCAGGATTATGGTTCGGCCTTGGCCATCAGTAAACCGGGTGTATCCCGCCTCTTGTTGGGAATGTTGTTTGTTCTGCCAATAGCGGTAGCCCATGCTGCGGCGCCGACTGCGGTTGACGATGTGCGTAATGTCCTGGAAGACCGGATTGTCACCGTCAATGTACTCGCCAATGATTTTGATGCCGATAGCGACGTTATTGAGGTAATTGCGGTATCGGACGCTTTCGGCGGCACTACCCAATTAAACCCGGATGGCAGCATCACCTATACACCGACACCTGGCTTCTTGGGCGAAGCTACCTTCACTTATACCATCCAGGATGTTACGGAGTTTCCCCAAACCTCTACCGCCACCGTGACCATTGTGATGGAGGAGTTTGCGCTGCCTCCATTTGCAGAGTCGGACAACACAGTCAGTGTTGCCGAAGTGCTCGACGATGTTTGCATCAAGTTGGAGGAGGATAAAGATGGTCTGAGTGCCGGCGAGTTGCAATTGCTGGAGCGTTGCGAAGGGCTGCAAGCGCTTGGTGTGCCGGATTCAGAATTGGGCGAGATACTTCGGATTATCTCACCGGAAGAAGTCGCTTCCTTATTTCGTGCCTCGGCGGAGAGTATTCGCCAGCAATACTCGGCCGTGGGTCAACGCATGAACTTGTTGAAGACCGGGGCAAACAATTTTAGTGTAAACGGCGTCAACAGCCTTACGGGTTTTTCCGGCGGCGCTGCCGGCGATGAAGAAAACTGGCAGCGTGCCGGTGTCTTTGCGTCTATCCAAGGCGAAGGGGCTGACCGGGATCCCACGGAAAACGAAAGCGGTTACGAGCAGAGTGGTTTGATTCTCACCCTTGGAGCGGACTATGCCGTAAGCCGCAACTTCTATCTGGGTGCGGCGGCGGGGTATACCGCCAGCGATTTGGATTATTCGAGCAATGGTGGTGAGGTCGAATCGACGATTGTTTCGCTCATCGGCTATGCCAGTTTCTATCAGGATAATCTGAGTTTTGATCTTCAACTCGGCTATGGCGGCCTGGATTTTGAGTCTGAACGCCGCATTCAATATGTGGATGGTAACGGCGAGGTTGATACTGTCGCCGACTCCAATACCGAAGGTTCGCAGCTAATCGCCAGTGGCCAGATTCAATATGACTGGTATCAGGCGGCGTGGGCAATTCACCCCTATGCGCGGCTGGACTATTTGAGCAGTGACATTGATGGTTACGGCGAAAATAACGCAGAAGGGTTGGAGGTGGAAATAGAAGATCAAAGCTACTCGCGGCTGACGGCAACCGCCGGCGTTCACGGCAGCTACGCGATGAGCCAGAATTGGGGTGTATTAATGCCCACGTTTCAATTGAATATTCTCAGCGAAGCATCCGTTGACCAGGATGACATCGTTGGCAATTTCGCTTTTGATCCGGACACCGAAAATAGCGATTTCAGGATTCAGGCAGATGGCAAGGACAGCTTTTACTATCAACTCGGCGTTGGTGTGGTGGCTACTCTGCCTCGCGGTTTAAGTCTCTATGCCGAATATATGCAAACCTTTGCCTATGAGAACATCGATATTTATCAGATTCAGGCGGGAATTCGCTTCGAGTTATAAATCGGCGTCGTCGAGCAAGCCGTAGCGGTCTTCATCCTGCTGCGAATCCTCCAATATTTCCTCAATTTTGATCAATGTATTGGAAGGCTGTTTGTTATTCAGGCGAAACCGTACTCCGCAGTATGAGCCAATATCGCTATCGTTGCGGTATACCAGTTCACAAGGAATCTGTAGCTGCGGCATATGCAGAGTGGCATCGTCAAAGGCCATCCGTAAGCTAAAATTCGTCAGCGCCTCCAATGGCAGTGGCATAAAAATGCAAACGCCGTAACGGTTGTAGTTGATTAGATTGACGGCAATCCAATCCGACGTATTTTCGGGCAGAATTTCACTATCGCTAAAGCGCTCGTCGCAAAGAAAACGTGGCCGCCGCCGCTGCTCTGGTCCCCCACTTTCTTCAGTAGACATACTGTGCCCTCCGGCTTTCAAGTCTGGTCAATAGTTTGATGGCCGAGGATCAAGCCGTCTTCCAAAAACTTTTGTAAATGAATATCGTAGGTGCCATTGGGGATTTCCTTGGCGATTTTATAGGGGGTTCCGGTACCATCGACGGCGTTGCTCATGAGATCGACGATTTTTTGCTTGAAACGTTTTTGTTTGGCGGAGTCCCGCACCAGGATAACCTTGGGTTTGAGCTTATTCTTAGGATTGGAAGATATAATGATGCCAACCTCGCCATTGGTCAGTTCGACAATGGATCCCGGTGGATAGATGCCCACCAGGCGGATAAATTCGTTGGCCAGTTCACGGTCAAACTGGCTGTCGCGAAACCGATAAATAATATCGAGCGCATCCATGGAGGCGCGGCCATTATCGTATACGCGGTTACTGGTAATGGCGTCGTAAGTGTCGGCCAGTGCGACTATCTTGGCGAAATAGGGAATTTGGTGGTCAGAAAGTCCTCTGGGGTAGCCGCTACCATCCATCCGTTCATGATGATTGTAGGCAACATCGATCGTGGCGTGATTGACCCGTGGCATCGACATGAGAATGTCCCGGCCATAGATGGTGTGGTCCTGCATGGTTTTGAATTCGGCCGGCGTTAAAGCACCTGGCTTATTCAAGACCCCTAAGGGAATTCTGGATTTGCCGACATCGTGCAGCAGGCCGCAAAGGCCGACCGTTTTTATCTCCTCCTCCAATAATCCCAGCCGTTTGCCAAAAGCGGCGGAAAGAATGGAAACATTCAGACAGTGTTCGGCAGTGTATTCATCCTGATGCTTAATCTTGGTCAACCACATCAATGCGTCGTCATTGCGCAAGATACTTTCGACACATTCGTCTACGACTTCCCGTGCCTGGTTCATATCCAATGTTCTGCCGAGGCGAATGCCGGTCATAATATTCGAGGCCAGGGAGCGGGCATTATCGTAAGCGCTTTTGGCCTGGCCCATTTCCCGGTTGGTATCAATTTTATTGATGTAGTTTATCCGGGGGCTTGACTCGACATTGTGGCGTTCTTTGTAAGTGACTTTCCGCGGCTTCTTCTTGCTCGCGGGTTGTCCTTCTGTCTTTCTTGCCGTGACTTTGGCAAACAGGTTCATCGCGCCACGACGTTTTTCCTTGGCCGGGGGCTCAGGGTCATTGCGTTTGATGCGACCTTCAATAATGACGTGTTCGCATTGGTTTTGAAGCGCTTCAATTTCATGCCGATCATGGATGACAAAACCCTGTAGTAAAAAGTCCGTTTGCTCCCAGGGCTTATCGAGGCGAACTACATGCATCCCTAAACGCAATTCGGAGACGTGAATCTCCATTTCAACTGTTTCATAATGCATTGGAAAAGATCGAAGTCTCAGATAAATGGATGGCGCAGGCGGCTTCATTCAGCGCTGCAAAAATAATTATAGGCGGGCGTTAGTGATTTTGCCTTGTGATTTCTTCAGGCGAAGAACGACATGCCCACGGGTTGGGCATGTCGACTTACTTTTCCGTGGATTTTTACAGATTCATGCAGTTGGCATAGTAGGTAACGGTTGCCGGCCAATCGGTGAATACTCCTATCACGCCCACCTGTTTGGCCAATACATCTAGCAGCTTGTAAGCATCGCCATCGTTGTTGGTCGCTCCGGCAATGGACTGGTAATACCAACCACCGCCGTTAGCCAACAGGCCGGAACGTTCCAGAGTCCAAGTGATGATCTGCAATCCTGCTCCTTTGGCGGCTTCCGCATAGGCTGACGGAACAATTTGATTGTTGCCGTCCAGTGTCACCAGCATCCACAGCGGAGGTGCGATAATGGCCACATTTTGCGCCGCCAGTTCTTCCATTGTCGGTGACCAGGTGCTGGCGTCATTTGGATCGAAGCCGTCGACGCTGTATCTGCCGTCCAGATAAACCGCTTGCATTCCAAACTGCGGTTCGTTGGCTATCCAGTAGAGGACATCATCGAGATTGAATGACTGTGCCCAAACTTGACTGGCATCCACGCCTGCCGCTTTATATTCTTCTACCAACTGCCGGGCATATTGTTCCTGGGTATAGTCTCCTTCAAAGGGCATCGCGACGCTGGGCGATTTGAGCTCCGGGGTCATCTTCGCGCCGAGACTCTTGAACAGTTCGATACTTTCGGCATGAGTCAGCAGTGTGCCGCGGCTGGAGTAAAGATCCGTGCGCCAGCTAGGCGTAGCATCGAGGTACTCTTCCACTGTGGTGGCATTTGGATTTCCCGCGTCCATTTTACCTTGCAGTGTCTTATATTCAGCCAGTGTTATGTCGCTGGTGCAGCACTGTACACTCGCCGGCGTGCCTGAATCCGGATCGGCCGGGGTGAATGGCGTGGAACACTTGGCAGCCAGATCGGTGGCCAGAATATCGGTTGTGGTGTGCAAGTCGCACTGGCTATGCCGACAAACCAGCTCTCTGTCTTTTGTAAAGGTAACATCGCATTCGAGAATACCGGCCCCCATTTTTGCCGCGGCGATGTAGGACTCTTTGGTGTGTTCCGGGTATTGCAGTGGTGCTCCGCGATGGCCGATAGAAAAGTCTGTTTTGAAAAACGGGCCATCCTCGCAGACCTGCAACGCAGTTTTCAAATCGCCCTCATCCATATCGTCCAGTAAAAAGAACGGACGGGTGCCAAGCTGAATCGAGGCATCGTTGTTGTTGACGATTTGTGGGTTTTCATCTGCCGGGACATCGGTGGTTGCGCTGTTATCGTCGTCGTTGCTGCAGGCTCCGAGGAATAGTGATGCGGTTAGAATAAGACCTAGCCAGCCCAGGCGTTGTGGTTTTAGGGTTAAACTCATTTTGCTTTCCTTTCCGAGGTTGTTTTTTCTTGGTCATAAGCAACCGCAGAATAGGCTGGGAACATTGCTTTCTTATGCCATATTTATGACGCTTTTCTAACGAGAGCGCGCTCTAAATAAGTTAGACCGGCTTCTTATAAAAAACTTGGCTAGAAACCCGGAAAACTGGTCTTTCCTTGTCTACGATGTTTGTAGCATTACAGTTTTGCTCACACGATAAACACCGGCTATAAATATCTTCTTGAATTCTGAATTAGGTAACCGGAATGTCTCAAACCAACGCCCTCATTGCGACCTTGAAACGCCTACTGAAATCACAGGGAAAAACCTATGCCGATGTGGCGATAGTACTGGAACTTTCCGAGGCGAGTGTCAAGAGGCTGTTTGCGGAAAAAAACTTTTCGCTTATCAGGCTGGACAAACTCTGTACTTATCTCAATATGGAAATTTCCGATCTGGTAAAGGCCATGGAGGCGCAAAGCGGCCAGATTACCCAACTGACCATAGAACAGGAGCAGGAACTGGCTTCGGACCTGAAGCTGCTGCTCCTGGCGAGCTTATTGTTGAACTCCTGGACTTTTGAAGATGTTATTGCCACTTATCAGATCGACCAATTGGAAGGTATTCAGATGCTGGCCAAATTAGACCGGATGAAACTGATCGATCTGTTGCCCGGAAATCGGGTGAAGTTAAAAATCTCCCGGAATTTTTCCTGGCGTAAGAATGGTCCGATTCAAAAGTTCTTTGAGCAGCAGGTGCAAATGCAATTTTTACGCTCTAC
This sequence comes from Hahella sp., assembly GCA_028280065.1. Lineage (GTDB taxonomy): Bacteria > Pseudomonadota > Gammaproteobacteria > Pseudomonadales > Oleiphilaceae > Hahella. The sequence continues at coordinate 118,725 of JANQMN010000066.1, read as the reverse complement.
CTTCAGTCGTCCGGGGGAAATTCGGGTATTTCTCAACGGCATGCTTTCCCGACGTTCCAATGAGGAGCTGCAGCGCCGAATAAAACGGCTGAAAACGGAGTTCCTGGCATTGGTAACCGAGGATGAAGCGCTGCCGTTGGAGGAGCGATTTGGAACCGGATGTGTGATGGCCATGCGGCCCTGGGAGCCCGATCAATTTGCCGAAATTAGAAGGACTCCCAATAGGAAAAATTTTTGATTAATAGCGAGGCAAGTTACGAATCAATAGCGCTTTGTCTAAATGGAGATCTTTCGGTAACGGAATTTGCACGATGTGGCCGGAGCCGGGCGCGGTTTCCGTTTTTTCGCCTTTAATAGTTTGCATTGCTTCCAGTTTGAACTTGGTATTTCCCACCGGTGTCATTAGCTCCAGTTCATCCCCAGTCTCAAACCGGTTTTTGACGATAACCGTGGCCCAGTCTTGCGAAGACCGATCTCCATTGAGCTCGCCGACAAATTGTTGGTAGTCGCTGGTGGAGTTCCCTTCCTGATAGTTCTGATACTCATCATGTACGTGACGCCGATAGAAGCCTTCGGTATACCCTCGATTTGCCATACCCTCCAAGGCATCCATGAGTCCCATGTTGAAGGATTTGCCGGCGGCAGCGTCGTCGATGGCCTGACGGTAAATCTGCGCGGTTCTGGCGACGTAGTAGAAGGATTTGGTGCGGCCTTCGATTTTCAGCGAATGGACTCCCATTTCGGCTAGTTTGGCGACGTGTTGAACGGCCCTTAAATCCTTGGAGTTCATGATGTAGGTGCCATGTTCGTCCTCGAAAGCGGGCATGTATTCTCCAGGGCGGGTTTTTTCCTGTAAAAGGAAAATCTGGTCGCCGGCCGTTCGGTTTTGAAGCGCGGTTTCGGTTAGATTTGCTTGATCCGAAGCAACATCGGTGGATTGCCGAACCGGTTCACAGCCTCCTTCAGCGAATTCCGTAGCCGGATGGGTGTTGTAATTCCAGCGGCAAGCATTGGTACAGGTTCCTTGATTGGCGTCACGTTTGTTAATGTACCCTGAGAGCAGACAGCGGCCCGAATACGCGATACAAAGTGCGCCATGAACAAATACTTCCAGTTCCATATCAGAGCATTGGTCCCGTATTTCGGCAATTTCCTTGAGGGACAACTCCCTGGACAGAATCACCCGGGAACATCCGACCTGCTGCCAAAATTTGACTGCCGCGTAATTAACGGTATTGGCCTGTACCGAAAGATGTACGGACTGTTCCGGAAAGTGCTCGCGAACCAGCATGATAAGGCCAGGGTCGGACATGATCAGAGCATCCGGCGCTAGCTGCACGACAGGTGCCAAGTCCTTGATAAAGGTTTTAAGTTTGCTGTTGTGAGGTGCGATATTGACAACGACATAGAATTTCTTTCCCAAGGCATGGGCTTCGTTAATCCCGATAGCAAGGTTCTGCAGATCAAACTCGTTGTTGCGGACTCTAAGGCTGTAGCGGGGTTGGCCGGCGTACACGGCGTCCGCACCATAGGCGAAAGCGTAGCGCATGGCTTTGAGTGTTCCGGCGGGAGAGAGTAATTCGGGCTGAAAGACTGTCATTGACTAATTCTCGACCAATTTTCGGGGGCGTTATTTAACTTGACGAAAAATCCCATGGTGCTGACCTGGATCAAAGTCGGGACTGCTACCTGCAGCAGTTTGCTTATAATAGTGCCATCCGGGCTGACCAAATGGTTTAGAGAGTAACCGGCCATTCGGGCTATGGTGATTTTAACTCACTTTGCCTATTATTTGGCCTGGGCCACCCAGAATGGAACCGCCATGTCCGCAACCTCCGCGTTGATTGTTGATGACTCCGCCACTGCCCGGTTGATGTTATGCCGTGTATTGGAGTCGATGGATATCCAGGTCAAACAAGCAAATAGTGGTGAACAAGCGCTGCGAATGCTCGCTTCAGAGCTACCGGACGTCATTTTCCTCGACCATATGATGCCAGGGCTAGATGGCTTTCAAACGCTGAAGCATCTAAAGGCGTCGTCTCTCACGGCGACCATTCCCGTTTTTATGTATACCTCTCAGAACGCTCTTAAGTACCACGAAGAAGCCAAGTCACTTGGCGCGGCGGGAGTAATTACCAAGCAAATTGAACGGGACAAGCTTTATGTCATGGTGGAGCGCGCCTCCATACAACGCGAACTGGACCCGGCGCAGACGGTTAATGGCGATTGGAGCCAGCCGTCACTTTCGGGTGGTCCTCCCAAGTCTACAGTGACAAATATCGTTCCTTTGCGGGGTAAATCCGCGAAACATCAGCATTTCGTTAAAGAAATTCATGGCTTACAGGGGCAAAAAGCGGAATTGCGTAAACAGCTCTCCGAGAGTCGGCAACAAATGCAACAGAAACAACGCCGTTTGTTGTATGGTGCAATTTTTTTCGCAACCCTTTTCGGTACTTATACTTTGCTGCATAGTGCCCATCAATCTCAATTCATTCAGAACCTGGAGCATCAACTGCTGCAATCCCAGCAAACATTGCGGGAACTTATTAGCGCCATGGGAGTTGAATAAGAAGCCATTTTCTTCATCCCAGGTAACCAAAAAAAGGCTCTATCCGACCGCCTTCCCGTTACGGCAGATAGAGCCCGCCAACCTTTCAGAGAACCATTTTCCAGCCTGGTTAGTATTAATTCTGCGCTATAGTTAATTTTTACGATGAACTTATTCTCTCTACAGCGCCTGGTAAGTGCGTGGATTGATTTAGCCCGATGATAGATCGGGCTTTGGAGTGCAGATGGATTGGGTTTTATTGATCGTGTCTTTGACGCTGGCACTGAGTGTGGTGGCTCTTTTATGGAGAGTCCGACAGCTTCAAAACCACCTTCAGCATTTAAAAGTCCGTAGATCTCATTTTCAGGCATTAGTCGATAGCATCCCCGATCTCACCTGGGTGAAGGATTTGGATTCCAGATTCTTGATGGTGAATCGGCAGTTTACCAAGGCCTTCGGTTTGACCAGCGAAGAGATTCTCGGTAAAACCGACTTCGATTTGTCTGAATCAGAGCAGGCCAAGAAGTACCTGGAAGACGACTTGTTGGTGATCAACACCCGGCAAGCCATCCATCGGGAAGAACGGATTACCGGAGAAGGAGGAGCGGAGAGTTGGGCCGAAACCGTCAAGGTGCCGATCATCGGGCCGGATGGGAACGTCGAAGGAACCGCCGGGATGGCGCGGGATATCAGTGAGCGTAAGCGGGCCGAACGTCACATCAATCACCTGGCGCATCACGATACGCTAACCAATCTGCCTAACCGGACGCTGTTGGAAAGGCGGGTAAAACGCTATCTGCAGAATCATGACGAGGATACTGACCACCTTGCGGTGATGTTCATTGACCTTGATAACTTCAAAGTGATCAATGACACCATAAACCACCATGTAGGCGACAATATCTTGATAGAACTGGCAAACCGGTTGCGGAGCCTTGTTCGAAAAGACGATACGGTTGCTCGCATCGGCGGTGACGAGTTCGTTGTGGTCCTACCCTATACCGATGTCGATGAGGCATCTGCAATTGCCGAGAAGTTGCGAAAAGAATTGCTGTTACCGATTCATTACGAAGCCATTTCTTTTGAAATCACATTCAGCCTGGGAATAGCTATCTATCCCGAAGATGGCACCGATTGTTGGGGGCTCGTGCAAAATGCGGACTTGGCGATGTACCATTCCAAGCAGGCGGGTAAAAACCGTATCACAGTGTTTTCAAGACAGCTTGCTGATCGTTCCATTCGGCGGATGACGTTGGATAGTCGGATGAAGGAGGCTCTGCTCAAGGAGGAGTTCAGTCTCCGTTACCAGCCAAAAGTCGATATCGAGAGCGGCCGGTTGATTGGGTTTGAAGCCCTGTTACGCTGGTTCGATTCCAGTGCCAACGCCTTTGTCTCGCCATTGGAGTTTATACCTGCCGCGGAGCAGTCCGGTTTTATTCTCACTCTGGGTGAATGGGTTATCGATACAGTCACTAAACAGCTACAGCGCTGGAACGAGAAGGGTTTTGTCACCAAAGTCGCCATCAATGTTTCCGCCATTCAAGTTCACCAAAATACTCTGGTTCAGACCATCAAAGATAAACTGAAACAGTTTGGCGTTAGTGGTTCTCAGATCGAACTGGAATTGACCGAAAGCATTATTATGGAAAACTCGGATCGAATCATTGATAACCTGCAGAAGATACTTGATCAGGGAGTCACGATCAGCATCGACGACTTCGGCACCGGATATTCCAACCTGGCCTATCTCTCCCGGTTTCCCGTTAGTACCCTAAAAATTGACCGGGCTTTTGTTGAAAAGATTGACCAACGCCAAGATGGCCGTCGAATTGCGCAGGCAATTGTCGAAATGGCCCGCAGTCTCGGCTTGGAGGTGATCGCCGAAGGGGTGGAGACCGGGGAAGAGCTGTGCGTGATGCGAGAGATTGGCGTCCAACATGTTCAGGGCTACTTATTCGACAAACCACTTATGGCTGCTGAAATTGAGGATCGACTCAAGGAATCTTGGCATTACTCCCTTTGATTTCGGTCTTTAACTCGAAAAGGGTTTTTCTTGGCGATGTCGCTTTCTTACTTCAACTGTGTCTGTTCTCACTTAGTACAGACAGTTGGAATGCTTTTTCACATTCCATAGGGGGTATGTAGACAGTGTAAATTTTTAGGAATGCTGTTCTGCAATAGTCGTGTCTGTATTAGAATGGGAAGGCTCGAAACGTCTAAATCACCTGTCTGTATTCTGCACTAGAAGCAAGCCCAAGGAAAATCTTTATGGCAAACGTGCTTAAGCAAATTTCGCCGATCCCGGCACATCGCCGCTTTTATTGCTGGATTCTAGTGATATTTGCAGGTTTGTTACTTGCTGGCTGCGGAGGTGGAAGCAGTGAAACCAATCAACCCGCCGATATTCCAGAGCAACAGAATCCTTTTAACGTTAAACTGCAAGCGTTTATTGAAAATACACCCTTTGATGAACTGGGACCCATTGTTAATGCTGGCTTGGATCAGTTTGCTGATGCTAACGTAGTTATTTCCCTCAATGGTAGTGCTGAAGCCCAAGGCGACGCCAAGCTCACGAATATTGAGTGGGGACAGATTGACGGTCCGGAAGTGGTAATCCCCAACCCCAATTCGTTATCAAATATCATTGCAATTCCTGATAGTTTGACCACCGATCAGGTGATTCTCTATCTGCAAGCGACGGATTCCAATGGTCGCAGCAATGCTGACTACACCGTTTTCAGTGTTTTTCCTTTGGAAACCTTTGTCAGAGTGATTAGTACTTCAGTTGATGAAGATGCCGGAATCGCCACAGTCCGTGTCGAGCTAAACCGTGTCTCTGATCAACCGACGCGAGTGAACTTTAAAACCTTGGACGGTTCTGCCAAAGCAGGATTTGACTATGTTCCTGAAGAAGGTGAGATAACTATTCCTGCTGGGGAAATCGGTGTGGATATCACCATTGCATTGGTGGCGGATCAACTGGTTGAAGCAGACGAAACACTGCTTTTGTACGTCGCTGGGGAAAATGCCGGGGTTCAAACTACGGGGATCGGGAGTGTAATCATTCGTAGTAGCAGCGGGGACTCTTCTCTTCTTTACCAATCAATCGCTTTTGCCGATTTAGGGCCGCTTGAAGGCACAGTGGGACAAGTTATTGAAAATGCCATCAATGATGATCTGGAAAACGCCCCAGGTACCGGGCTGATCTCCTATGCATCTAGTAATCCTCTAGTTGCAACTGTTAACTCTGAAACTGGCGTTGTTTCGCTGGTTGGGCCAGGAACAGTCGTAATTACCGCAGCGAAGGAAGAGGATGAAACCTATGCTTTTGCCCAAGCTAGTTACACCATCAACGCCAGTCTTGTCGAGCAACAGTTGGCCTTTGATGATCCGGGTCCAATTGCCGCCATGATCAACGACATTATTTTAAATCCGCTGGCCGAAACCGGTGAAGGTATTGGTGCAATCAGTTATGGAACCAGTGATGAATCAATCGTGAGTGTGGATTCCAGCACCGGGGAAGCAACAACCCTAGCGGAAGGTAGCGCGACCATTTCAGCGACAAAGGCAGCGGATGAACTCTTTGGCGAAGCTACGGCGAGCTACATTGTTAATGTGGAGTTGAGTTCTCAATCAATAGCTTTCGGAAACTCAGGGCCGTTGACTGGCTTTATTGGATCCACGATCATTAACAGTTTGACCGAAACTGGAAATGGTGAAGGTGCAATAAGCTTTAGCTCCAGCAACGAACAGGTCGCCACAGTGGGCGTTACAACCGGTGAAGTCAGCTTGCTTGCTCTAGGCAATGCGGAAATCACAGCTACCAAAGCTGCAGATAGTTTATATGCTGAAGCAACCGCAAGCTATACCATAGCCGTCGAGTTAAATTCACAATCTCTGCAATTTGAATCATCAGGCCCCTTAACCAGTTTTGTCGGTGATACTCTGATTAATGTTTTGGTTAATGCAGGAGAAGGTTCCGGCGAGATAGTTTACTCCAGTAACAATGAAGCGGTGGCGACTGTAGATTCAACCTCCGGTCAAGTGAGTGTGTTGGCGGAAGGTAGCACTACCATAACCGCAACCAAAGCTGCTGACGAGATATTTGCGGCGGCGCAGGCCAGCTATCTAGTCAATGTTGAACAGCTCGTCCAGCTGCTTGAATTTACTGATCCAGGTCCCTTAAATGTACAGGTAGGAGATGTCTTTACTAATGCTCTTGCGGAAACCGGTGATGGGTCCGGGATTATAGTCTACAGCAGCAGCAACCCAGAAGTGGCAAGTGTTAATGCCACCACAGGAGAAATAAGCATATTGGCAGTGGGAAATGCAACGATTACTGCGAGTAAAGCTGCGGATACTTTATTTGAGGCTGCTGAGGCCAGCTACTCCATCATGGTTGAAAGCTTGACACAGGAGCTGAAATTTGCGATGCCCGGTCCCCTTACTGTTGAGGTAGGTGATCTGTTCACAAATGCCCTTGCCGAGACGGGCGCAGGATCGGGGAATATCGTCTTTAGCAGCAGCAATCCGACGGTGGCGAGTGTTGACGCCAGTACTGGTGAAGTCACTGCTTTAGCAAACGGCAGTACGCAGATTACAGCCAGTAAAGCAGCTGACCCAGTTTATTTGGCAGCTCAGGCGAGTTATTCACTTGAGGTTGGGCGCAAAGAACAGTCCATACGGTTTGAAACCTCTGGTCAAATTGGAGGGTTTATCGATTCCACCATATCCAATCCATTGGTAGAAACTGGCGAAGGCACAGGTTCTATTACTTTTTCTAGCAGCAGTCCATCAATCGCCAGCGTTGATGAAAGCTCAGGACTGGTCACATTGCTAAGTGAAGGAACGGCTGTTATTACCGCAACGAAAACCGCCGATTCGAACTATCTGGAGGCTTCTGCCTCCTATACAGTTGATAGTGAGCTGATACCGCAAATATTGGCATTTGCAGATCCAGGGCCAATCGGCGGTGAGTTAGGACAAACAGTTTCTAATGTGGTTTCGACGCCAGAAGGAACTGGCGCTGTAACTTATGTATCAAGTAACTCCTCAGTCGCCGCCGTAGATACTAATAGCGGATTAGTGCAACTCAATGGGCACGGCACAGCTTTGATAGGCGCTTTAATAGCCGCTGATGGTAAATATGACTCTGCGGAAGCCTCTTATACTGTGATCGTTGGCGGCGCCCCGCAAACAATTGCGTTTAGCGACCCGGGTCCGGTTTCCGTTCAGGTTGATTCTGCTAGTTTCACCAATCTTGCTACTCTAGTAGGTGATGGCGGAAAGGGGATAATTACCTATTCATCTTCTGACTCTAGCATTGCTTCTGTTAACGTTAATACCAGTGAGATTTTCGTGCATCAGACTGGTTCGGTGACTATTACGGCATTAAAAGCAAGTGATAGTCTATACGCTGCTACGCAGGCCTCATTTACACTTGTCGTCACCGGATTGCCACAAACGATTGCGTTTAGTGATGTTGGTCCGGTTTCTCTTGCGGCGGATACTACCGGTTATCTAAATGCTGCTGCATTAGTAAGCGTGGGAGGCAGTGGTGCTATTAGTTACTCGTCATCCAACACCAGTATCGCTACCGTGGATTCTTCTACCAGCGAGGTGACTTTTACAGGAACCGGAACGGTGACGATAACAGCGCAGAAGGCGGCTGATAGTGTTTATGCGTCTACAAATTCCAGCTATGACATAACTGTGAATGCTGCCTCACAATCGATTGCATTTAGTGACGCAGGCCCGGTCGCTCTTTCGGCGGATACTATAGGGTATATTAATACTGCTGCTCTTGTCGGTGCTGGAGGCAGCGGCGCTATTAGTTACTCTTCATCTAATACGAGTATTGCAACGGTAGACTCCTCAACTGGAGAGGTGACTTTTACCGGAACAGGTTCCGTGACGATCACAGCCCAGAAAGCGGCTGATAGTGTTTACGCTATTACGACAGATACATACGACATAACTGTAAGTGCAGCATCCCAAACCATTGCCTTTAGCGATACTGGGCCAGTTGTGACTACAGGAGATGCTAGTGGCTATACTAATACCGCAGCGTTAGTCGGGAGTGGTGGAAGCGGAGCAATTAGCTACTCTTCGTCAAATACGAGTATCGCAGCCGTGGATTCCGCTTCTGGTGAAGTTACCTTTTTGGCGACAGGAACAGTTACTATCACTGCACAGAAGGCGGCTGATAGTATTTATTCGTCAGCCATAACTACCTATGACTTAACAATATCTCCGGGTTCTCAATCGATTGCATTTACAGACAGTGGTCCAGTTGTTTTAGAAGCAGATACTTCTGGATATATTAACGCTGCTACGTTGGTCGGTGCTGGAGGTAGTGGAGCAATAACCTACTCTTCATCTGATAATGGTATCGTGACAGTGGATTCCTCTACCGGTGAAATTTCAATACTTAATATTGGTGTTGTAACAATTACCGCAGACAAAGCGGCAGATGCATTGTTTTCTTCAACATTAGATACTTATCAGTTAACTACTATCTTGGCTCCAGAAACATTATCCTTCCAGGATGCTGGACCTGTAACAATTAATGTTAATGTCGAAGATACTTATGACAATCCATTGGTAGAAATCGGGGATGGACCTGGTGGAATATCGTATTCATGTGCAGGCTGTGAATCTGAAGATGCATTCGTTGATCCAATGACTGGGCAAGTTGAAGCTTATGGTTCAGTCACGATTACAGTGACTGCTACCAAACAACCAGGCGGACTCTATGCGGGCGGTACTGCATCCTATCAACTTACTATAAATATCCTTTGAGCATGATTGTTCTAAGTAAAAGAACTCAGACATCAAAAGCAACCAATCCAGGGAACCCATTATGTCAATCGGGTTAAAGTTTATTTCACCAGTTCAGGCACGCCGCCTCATTTATTTATGGCTACTGTCGTTACTAGTTAGTTTATTGGTTACCGGTTGCGGGGACGGCAGTAGCGAGACCCAGCAACCTACCGATGTTCAGGTCGAACAACAAAATCCTTTTAGTATTAAGTTGCAGGCATTTATCGAAAACACACCCTTTGATGAGTTGGGGCCTATTGTTAGTGCAGGTTTGGATCAGTTTGCCGATGCCAACGTGGTCATCGCTCTCAATGGCAGCGCCGAGGCTCAGGGCGATGCAAAGCTGACGAATATTGAGTGGGGGCAGCTTGACGGTCCGGAAGTGGATATTCCCAATCCGAATTCCTTATCCAATATTCTCGCGATTCCCGATAGTTCGTCTTCCGACCAGGTTATTTTGTACCTGCAGGCGACCGATTCCAATGGTCGCACCAACGCCGACTTCACGGTGCTTAGTGTAATCCCGCTGGAAACCTTTGTCCGGGTAATCAGCACCTCCGTCGATGAAGACGCGGGCACTGTCACGGTTCGGGTAGAGCTTAATCGGGTGTCGGATCAGCCCACGCGGGTGAACTTCAAAACCTTGGACGGTTCTGCCAAAGCGGGCTTTGATTATGTGCCTGAAGAAGGCGAAACAACCATTCCCGCAGGGGAGATCGGCATTGATATCACCATTGCATTGCTGACAGATCAGATCGTCGAGGCAGACGAAACACTTCTGCTTTATGTCGCAGGCGAAAATTCCGGAGTGCAGACCACGGGAATAGGCAGTGTCATCATCAGAAGTGGCGGCAACGATCCCTCGCTTCTGTTTCAGTCGATCACCTTTGCCGACCTGGGACCTTTTGAGGGTATGGTAGGAGATACGATTGAAAATGCCGTTGTCGAAGATCCGGAAAATTCGCCTGGCACCGGCGCAGTTTCCTATTCCTCGAGCAATCCGCTGGTTGCAACAGTCGATCCGGAGACTGGGATTGTCACCCTCCTGGGCGAGGGTACCGTTGTTATCACCGCTGCCAAAGCAGAAGACGCGACCTACGCTTTCGCGCAAGCCAGTTATACCATTAACGTTAGTCTTGTAGAGCAACAATTGGCCTTTGAAGACTCTGGTCCGGTGACGGCAGTGGTCAATCAAGTCATTTCCAATCCCTTGATCGAAGCAGGAGATGGATCAGGCATTGTAACTTTTGCATCCAGTGATGCTGCCGTAGTCAGTGTTGATTCAAGCACCGGTGACGCGACCGCATTGGCGGAAGGCAGTGCTACTGTAACTGCGACAAAAGCAGCGGATTCGACTTATGCAGAAGCATCCGCGAGTTTCATCATCAACGTTGAGCTGAACGCGCAAACCTTGGCTTTCGAAAGTGCCGGTCCCTTGACCGGATTTGTCGGATCGACAATCGATAATCCCCTGGCCGAAACCGGCGATGGTTCCGGCGCGATTGGTTTCAGTTCCAGCAATGAACTGGTTGCTAGTGTCGATTCCGATACGGGAGAAGTGAGTTTGCTAGCCGTCGGTACTGCGGAAATTACAGCGACCAAGGCGGCAGATAATGTTTATGCCGAGGCAACCGCTAGCTATACGATCGCGGTCGAGTTGAATACACAAACACTGCAATTTGATTCACCGGGGCCTCTAAACAGCTTTGTCGGAGACACTATAAACAATCCGCTGGTTGAATCCGGTGAGGGCACCGGTGACATAGTTTTTTCCAGCAGCAATGAAACGGTTGCCACTGTCAACTCGACGACTGGCGAAGTCAATGTACTTGCCGTGGGAAGTACTTCAATTACCGCTAGCAAAGCGGCTGACGAGGTTTATGCCGCGGCGCAAGCCAGCTATTCGATTACCGTTGAGAGGCTTACCCAGCAACTTGAGTTCACCTTGCCCGGACCCTTAACCGTGCAGGTTGGCGACGTGTTTACCAATGCGCTAGCGGAAACCGGCAATGGGTCAGGCTCCCTGGTTTTCAGCAGTAGCAATCCGGAAGTGGCGAGCGTTGATGCGACGACCGGCGAAGTAACCGTATTGACTGTTGGCACTACGACGATTACCGCCAGTAAAGCGGCGGACCCTGTCTATGAAGCCGCGGAAGCCAGTTATACGGTGGAAGTCGATCTTCTGGAACAGACCATTCAGTTTGAAAACAGCGGCCAGATTGGCGGTTTTGTCGGCTCAACCATAAACAACCCGCTGGTTGAAACAGGCGCAGGCACTGGGGCGATTACATACTCAAGCAGCACTCCTTCCGTTGCCACGGTTGACGAGTCTACCGGTATAGTGACCTTGGTCGGCGAGGGCAATGCAATAATAACTGCAACAAAAGCCGCGGATAACCGCTATCTTGCGGCGACAGCGTCATTTATTGTTAGCAGCGAACTGATACCGCAAACCCTGGAGTTTACCGATCCCGGGCCGGTCAGTGCGCAGAACGGAGAGTCGTTCTCCAATCCGGTACTACCGCCTGAAGGTACGGGTAATGTCACTTATTCCTCCAGCAATACGTCGGTTGCGGTGGTCGATACATCCAGTGGACTGGTGCAAATTGTCAATTTTGGAGCGGCAGTGATTACCGCCACAGTTGCTGCCGACAGCCAATATGCCGGTGCGTCTGCCAATTATTCCATAATCGTCGGCGGCGCGTCGCAATCCATATCCTTTTCTAATCCCGGGCCCGTGACGCTGGAATTGGATGCAAGCAGCTTTGTCAATGTGGCGGCCGGAGGAGATGGAACCGGTGCGATAACCTACTCTTCATCGAACGAGAGCGTGGCAACGGTAAACTCCACTACCGGAGCCGTTAATGTAATTGCTACCGGAACCACGACCATCAGAGCCGATAAGGCGGCCGACAGTTTATACGACTCCGCATCGGCGAGTTACCAATTGAACGTCACGCTTATATCGGAAACCCTTCGTTTTCAAAATGACGGGCCGGTGACGATATTTGTTAATTACGGCGACACCTATACCAATCCGCTGATTGAAACAGGTGACGGTCCGGGGGCAATATCATACTCCTGTGCAGGCTGTGAAAGTGAGGATGCATACGTGGATGAGGTGACCGGAGAAGTCGAAGTGTTCAATCCCACGACGATTACCGTCACTGCCAACAAACAACCAGGCGGGAACTACGCCGGCGGCACCGTTTCCTATCAGTTGATAATTAATTTTGTTGGCATGTGAGCGTCAATATTAACGTGCGATCTCGGTAGTGCTCTGCCGAGTTCGCTCACCTTTCCACCCTTGAACCTTAAGCCACTCTCGAACTATTAATCTTATGGAACGTCTTTTTGAGCGACTAATGTATTCGGCCCGCTGGTTACTTGCGCCTATTTATATTGGTTTGAGCCTTGCTTTGTTAGCCTTGGGCATTAAGTTTTTTCAGGAGATCCTGCATGTATTGCCGATTATCCTGGAAGTTAAAGAATCCGATTTGGTGCTGCTGGTATTGTCGTTAATTGATATCGCACTGGTTGGCGGACTGATTATCATGGTGATGTTCAGCGGTTACGAAAACTTTGTATCGCGGCTGGATATAGACGAAAGTGGCGAAAAACTGGATTGGCTCCGGAAAATGGATTCCGGATCATTGAAAAACAAGGTGGCGGCTTCCATCGTTGCGATTTCCTCGATCCATCTCCTGAAGATTTTTGTTAACGCGGAAAATGTCGAAGAGACCTATCTCAAGTGGTACATGTTGTTGCATCTAACCTTTGTTTTATCCGCATTTGCCATGGGTTATCTCGATAAAATAACCCGGAAAAGCTAGATTCCGTAGGAATTTGGTAGTGCCGTCCCGAAAATGTAAGTTTCTGAACCGGGACTAACTAGCTGCTTGAGTCGATTCTCGAATGACCAGCGTAGGTTCGAACAGTTTCGACTGATCGCCAAAGAACAGCATCTTGGCGGCGGTTTCACCCTTGAGAAAACCGTCCTGGTGCAAGGTCGTCAAAGGCGGTGACACCCTGGCTGCGGAAGGGTTGTCGTCAAAACCGACAATCGATAGTTGCTCCGGGATTCTGATACCAAGTTCGTATGCGGCTTTATAGACACCTGATGCCATTTTATCGCTCATGCAAAGCAGCGCGGTCGGGCGGTTTGGCTCCTGAAATAGCCTCAAGGCCTGCTGGTAGCCAAATAGATCGTCCAGCATTTCTGGCTTTCCAGGTTCCGGCATTGGTCTTAAGATTATCGGTACTTTCGTAAAGTCGATATTCGCATCCTGAAACCCCTGTCTATATCCTAGTAACCGCTGCGAAGCGACGGAATAAGAGCAGTCGTCCAGCTTTGAATGCGCCGCAAAGCGATTTTCTATCTGTTCATTTGATAGTTCAGGCAACTCAAAAGAGAGTATCGCGATATTGCGGTGACCTAAGTTTAGCAAATGTTTTGCTGCAAGTTTGCCACCCAGAATGTTATCCACACAGACGCTGGGAACACCTCTGATTTGGTGATCGACGGTGACCAGGTTGCGATTGCCGATGTTAATTTGGTCAATCACTTCATCGGAAAGCGCGTTACTGTGAATAATGAAACCGTCCACTGCGGCGCTAAAAATTTCGCTGACTTCCATCTGGTTGTGCAAGTAAGGCAGAATCATCAGATTGGTTTTTTCCTGGTCACTCACCGATGCGACGCCTGCCATGAAACGCAAAGCCATTTCATCCGAAAAGGCAAATTGCGCTTCCTGAAAAAAGATTACGCCGATAGCACCGGCTTTACCTGTTCGCAGCAACCGCCCGGCAGGGTTGGGTCCGTAATAACCCAGTTCCTTGGCCTTATTCAGAATCCGATTGCGCAATTCTTCCGATAACTGATCCGGTCTGTTAAAGGCATTTGAAGCCGTTGTGCGGGACACATTGAGTATTTTTGCAAGTTCCAGCAGGGTGATTTTTTGTGCCATAGGTGACTGATCGTCTTCAATAAATGGAAGAATGTTCGCTGTTTTATCAAACGGTTAAGGCAATATTGAGAAAGACTCTAGCAAGAATAGCCAGCTACAGCAATGCAACGGGCATCGGTTCATGGGAAAGGTCCTTTGCGATTTCGCGATCGACCAGAGCATAGGTATTTGTACTAAAGATCAGGCAATTGGAAGCCAAGTCAACTTGGGAGCAGAATCCTACCCCGGTGAGTGCATGGAGTTGAATTGCAAGGTAATCTATGCCGAATAACGGTCATGAATAACCTCTTCGTTTGGGTAAATCTGGCGTATTGTTCAAAAAGCATCTTTGCAGCAACAGTTTTCAGGTTGCGAATTCCCCGGCTTAACTGAGAATCAGGAAAAATTTATGCGTAGAGAACTTGCAATTGAGTTCAGTAGAGTTACCGAAGCGGCTGCCCTGGCAGGCTATCGTTGGCTGGGGCGTGGCGACAAGAGCCGCGCCGACGGGGCTGCTGTCGAGGTTATGCGCGCGATGTTGAACAAGGTCAATATTGCCGGTGAGATCGTTATTGGCGAAGGTGAAATCGACGAAGCGCCCATGCTGTTTATTGGTGAAAAAGTTGGAACCGGTAATGGAGATCCGGTCGATATCGCGGTGGATCCGATCGAAGGCACCCGAATGACGGCAATGGGACAGTCCAACGCCTTGTCGGTGATGGCGGTTGCCGATAAAGGCAGTTTCCTGCGCGCACCGGATATGTATATGGAAAAACTGGTGGTTGGACCGGGTGCCAAGGGGGCGATTGATATTGAGCGGCCACTGCAAATAAACCTGGTTTCGATTGCCAATGCGATCGGAAAAAAAATGCAAGATTTGACGGTTGTAACGTTGGCAAAGCCGCGGCACGATGCGGTCATCCAGCAGATGCAGCAAAGCGGTGTACGTGTTTTCGCCATACCGGACGGGGATGTTGCAGCTTCGATCTTAACTTGTTTGCCGACTTCTGAAGTCGATGTCATGTATAGCGTGGGCGGCGCTCCGGAAGGCGTGGTTTCGGCAGCTGTCATTCGGGCTCTGGACGGCGACATGCAAGGGCGGTTGCTGCCTAGACATATAGCAAAAGAAGATACGGATCAAAACCGCCATCTTGGCGCCCAGGAAATCCAGCGATGCCGGGAAATGGGCATAGATGTAAACAAGAAGCTGCTACTCGAAGATATGGCAAAGACCGATAACGTCATTTTTTCGGCCACCGGCATAACCAAAGGGGACCTGCTCCATGGTATTACGCGTAACGGTAATATTGCGGAGACGGAGACATTGCTGATTCGGGGCAAATCACGAACTGTGCGACGGATACAGTCCCTGCATTATCTGGACCGTAAAGATGAAGATGTCCGGCGCATTATCGGCTAATTCCAGCGAACCTAAACCGCCCGCCCCCAAATTTGGAAGCCGGCAAACTTAGGTGTTTTCGGCAGATACATGGTTTCTACCTGTTGGATATCGAAACCACCTTGCCGGATTAACGCCGGAATATCCCGGTTCAAATGACAGCCGCCGCTGCATTTTTGCCAAATAGGATTAAGTCGATTCTGCCACCGGACGACATTTTCATCCGGCGCTCGTCCATGTTCGCAGAAATACAGTTTGCCGCCCGGCTTCACTACCCGCCGCATGTTGCTTAAAGCAAGACGCCAATCGGTAATGGTACAGAGGGTATAGGTCATCACAATACAGTCGGCTGCATGGGTATCGAGCGGAATGTCGCCGTTGTCCAGGTCCAGCCACCGAACTTCCAGATCGGATTTTTCGATATTGGATTTGGCCTTGGCGCGCATTCCCATGGCAGGTTCCAGCGCCCAGATCAGTTCCACTCCACTCGATTTATAATGAGGGAGGTTCAACCCCGAACCAAACCCGATTTCCAAAACCCGCCCGGCGGCCTTTGGAACAATTTTTTGCCGCTGACGGGTAACCGGTTTGCTACTGCAGGACATGTGTATCAGGTGGGGTAGAAGGTGCCTTTCGTATAGGTCTGTCAGCATCTTACTTGCCTTTTCGCCAATTTGCCTTCAGCTACCCCGCCGGAGCAGGTCTAGAACGGGTTGTGTCTCGGGCTGGACGCCGTGCCAAATGGCAAATGATTCTGCCGCCTGCTCCACCAGCATTCCCAAACCATCCAGTGTCAAACATGCACCCTGTTCTTTTGCCCATTGATTGAAAGCGGTGGTCGTAGTTCCATACATCATATCGTAAGCCACCGTTGTGGTTGAGATAACACTGGGCGGTATTGCAGGCACAGCCCCACCCAAACTGGCTGAAGTACCGTTGATGACAATATCGAACGGCGCTGTCAGCGCATCCAATCTGCTGGCCTGCAAAGCGCCGAAATCCGCAAACATCTGGGCAAGTTGTTGAGCTTTGGCAACCGTGCGGTTGGCGATGACCAGAAGCTCGGGCTGCTGTTGAACAAGTGGCAGTAATACGCCTCGCACCGCCCCTCCCGCGCCAAGAATGAGAACCTTTTTGTTGCTGATAGCAATCTGGTTGTTTTCCGTCAGATCACGGACCAGCCCCGTGCCATCGGTGTTGTCGCCATGCAATTTACCTTGTGAACGGCTCAGGGTGTTAACCGCTCCTGCTACCTGCGCCCGGTCACTGCGTTCGTCGGCTAGGCGCCATGCCTGTTCCTTAAAAGGTACGGTCACATTGAGGCCGGCACCGCCAGATTGAAAAAAGTCATTGACGGTATTTTGAAAGTGATCCAGCGGTGCTTGAATCGCTGTGTAGTCGATATTCCGACCTGTCTGAGCGGCGAAGAGACTGTGAATTTTCGGGGACTTACTGTGAGAGACAGGGTTTCCTACAACCGCGTAAATATCCATTGGTCATTTGCTCCGATGGCTTTCGGGATTGGCGCTCAGGCTGTTTCTGCCAACCAATCCCGGTGTTTCAAATAGAAATTCGTGAGTTTGGCTTCTGCCGAACCGGGGTCCGGTTGCCAGTCATAGTCCCAACGGACCAGTGGCGGTAAAGACATCAATATCGACTCGGTGCGGCCTCCGGACTGCAGCCCGAACAGTGTTCCGCGATCATAGACCAGATTGAACTCCACGTATCTGCCTCTTCGATAGAGTTGAAATTGACGTTCTTTTTCGCCATAGGGTGTATCTTTCCGCCTTGCCACAATCGGCAGATATGCCGCCAAATAACTATCGCCTACAGCTTGCATGAAGGTAAAGCAGCGTTCGAATCCCCAGCCATTCAGATCATCGAAGAACAGCCCCCCGATCCCCCGGGATTCCTGGCGGTGCTTCAAAAAGAAGTAATCGTCGCACCAGCGTTTATATTCGGAATATACCGAGTCGCCAAAGGCTGCACAGGCGTCTTTTGCCGTTCGATGCCAATGCTGGCAGTCTTCGATGAAACCATAGTAGGGCGTCAAATCGTAGCCGCCCCCAAACCACCAAACGGCGTCTTCGCCAGGCTTTTCCGCCTGAAAAAACCGGACATTGGCGTGCGATGTGGGAACATAAGGGTTACGAGGGTGGATCACAAGAGACACACCCATGGCCTGAAAACTCCGGCCCGCCAGCTCAGGCCGGGAAGCCGTTGCCGATGCCGGCAGTTGATCGCCGCTGACCAGGGAATAATTTACGCCGGCTTTTTCAAACAGAGTCCCATTGCTCAGAACCCGGGATTTGCCACCTCCTCCAGCTGGGCGTTGCCAGGAGTCTTCAATGAAGTCAGCGCCATCTTCTTCGGCTAACCTCTGACAGATAGAGTCTTGGAGCTCCTGCAAATAGTGTGTGACTCGATTAATTACATCATTCATATCAACGCCGGAAAAAGTAGATGTAGATCGTTGTTTTAATGCCTCAATAACCGCTAGCTTCGAATAACCCTACCACTGATGGCATCGCGAATTTGCGAAGGCTGTTGTTCGCCACCTAAAGGGCCAGCCAGATAATGATCCACCAAATCACGGAAATAGCAACGCGCCTTCAATCGGTTGCGGGCGGGAGGAAAAGCAGCAGGATTTGCCGAGGTCGAAATGATCGGGCTATCCAGTTGCCGGGTTAACGCAGCCACCAACGGGTGCTTGGTCACCCGGATGGCAACAGTCGGAAAACTGCCCCGAACCAATTCAGAATAGCGGCCAGGGTCGGGAACCACCCAGGTGACATGGCCTGGCCAACTGGCACGGATTGTTTGCTGCTGGTTGCGGTTCAATCCTTCCAGTAGTTCGGCAAAATGCCCCACACATCCGGAAATCAATATCAAACCCTTTCGCCAATCCCGTTGTTTCATTGCCAACAGCCGCAGGAGTGCGGTTTCATTATCCGGATCACAGCCGACGCCCCAGACGGCTTCCGTGGGATAGGCTATTACTCCGCCGTGGTGAATTACTTGAATGGCCTTGTGCAGTTTCCAGATCACTTAGAATATCCAGTTTCGTTGGACTCATGCATCGAATTGGTGCTGATGCGTATTCCTGCCTATTCTTGCTTAGTAGCTCACTGTTTTTCAAACGATTCCTGGTTTTATTTCCAAGCTCTGTTGCGCAAATGTCAACGGAGCCTGATGGTTAAAAGGCATTGAATTGATCGGTCAGTCGGGAATCCTGAGGCAGTTGCCAATTGGAATTGGATTAAACGGCTTGTAGCCGCTGAACACCGCCGTTTTCGCTTCTAATGAGTCCTTCTATTTCCAGCTGCATTAGCATGGCCTGAACTTCTGCAACCGGTAAGCCTGTGCGTGCGACCACTTGATCCGGGTGGGTTGGATGAAAATCGACCGCTTCAAGAATGAGCGTTGACCTGTTTGAAACTTCCTCCAAATTTCTATCTGTTCCCGGTTTGGCGCTCTCGGGTATGGCGGAGGTAGGCGCTTTCTGATGTGCCGGTGTATCTACCGCCCGTTCGGTTTTATCGAGCGGCTCCAGTTGCTGGTAGAGCTGCATCAATGCCGGCAGCTCGATAAACAGGTCATCGACGCTTTCTACAAGTTTTGCACCCTGTTTGATCAAATGGTGACAGCCGCGGGCTTGGGGATTGTGAATCGAACCCGGAAGGGCAAACACTTCGCGGTTTTGCTCGTTGGCGAGACGGGCCGTGATCAGTGATCCGCTGCGTATGGATGCTTCTACAACCAGGGTGCCAAGAGCCAAGCCACTTATGATTCTGTTGCGTTTGGGAAAATTACTTGCTTTTGGCGCTGTGCCGAGTGGGAGTTCACTTACTAATAATCCGGAGCCGGTGATCTTTTCAGCCAGCTCTCTATTGCAGGCAGGATAGATGACGTCGATTCCGGTTCCCATGACCGCTATAGTGCCGCCGAGATCTTTTAGCGCGCCTCGGTGGGCGGCGCTGTCAATGCCCTTGGCAAGTCCGCTGGTGATCGTAAATCCCCCTTTGCTTAATGATCTGGCAAAAGCAAAAGCGTCTTCCCCGCCTTGAGCAGTGGGATTCCGGGAACCGACCATAGCGATTTGCGGTCGGGTCAAGAGCTCCAGGTTGCCTTTAAGAAACAGCACTGCCGGCGGGTCCGGCAGCAATCTAAGCAAGGCGGGATAGTCCGGCTCAGGTAAGCTGACCAGATGGCATCCGTCCGTTTCCTGCCAGGCCAGCCATTTTTCCAGATTGGAATCCAAGCCGAGGTCTTTCTGGGTGATAACGGACAGGACTTTGTGCCTTATTGCGCCGGGGAATTGGCGGGTGAGATTTTCCAGAACGTCTGTATCGACCTTGTCATTCCATGAGAAAGCTTCGGAGAGCGTTTTAAGACGAAGAGCGCCTAAGCCGGGGATTTGGCAAAGCTTTAACCAGAAAAAATGAGGAGTGTTTGACATTGTCCTTCCTTGAACACGATTAATGACAAATAGGCACTGCCCTTACAGCAATGCCCGCAGGTTTTCCACAAATTGGTACAGCATATCAGGGATTGCGCACTTCATCCATCACAGCCAGCGCTCGCTCGGACTTCAAAACCAAGCCGTAGCTGAGAAGATCAAAAACCCGGAATACCATTAGCACGCCTGCACGATCCGTCGGCAATTGAATAACTTCGCCGGTGACCGGATCGCGAACCCGGTCGCCGGCCTTATGCACCGCCAGGATGTTGCCTTCTTCCAATCCGTGGTCAGCACCGCGATTGATAATGACCACGTCAAACTGGCCAATCTGCGAAACGCCATCGACAACGGCGATCATCTGACCGCGAATATCCGCTTCGGGGTTGCTGGGGTAAAAGGTCGCGCTGATTTCCCGGTCTTCCTGGAACAATAGCCTGTCGCCAATGCGGATTTCTTCCGAGCTGCGGCGAATGTCGAGCGTCAGTACTTCGTCTTCCGCTGCGGTGACTTTGCCGACGGCCACAGAGCGCGCCTCAACGCCTAGGAAATCCTCGGTAATTGGATCGATAAAGGTTCTGCCACGGCGGTAAATCCCATAGGTTTCATCGACTTGGCCGTTGCCTCTGGCATAAATGGCATCGCCGGCACCGACAATGATGTTGCCGCGTTTGCCTTGCAGTACATAAGGGGCTTCGTCAAACTCTTCTTCAAAAACGATACGGTTATCCGTCAGGAAAGGCCGAATGATATCCAGGGGAATTGCAGGAATTGCGCTAGCCAAGGGTGTGATTCTGGCTTCCGGAGTTAACTTTATCGTCCGGCTGGCATCCCCCCGGCGCGCCACGGTAACCCGCCGCTGGCCTTCAACGTATACCAAGGCAAGTTCGTCGCCCGGGAAAATAAGATGAGGGTTGTCGATTTGTGGATTTGCATGCCAAATCTCCGGCCAAAACCAGGGATTCTGCAGAAACCGCGAAGAGATATCCCACAGTGTATCTCCTTTCACGACTGTATACCGCTCTGGGATGTCGCTACGGAACTGGGCTTCTGACCAGGCGACTTGTGCGCTTACCAGTAAAATTCCGCAGATAAAGGACAGCAATTTCCTCATGTTCTGTTTCCTTTAGGTCGTTCCAGCTTTATTACTATAAATATTGTCGATATGAGTACAGAGGGTCACTGTAAAAAACGCCATGCAGAGAGCCTATGACACTGATCAGCTGGTTCAATTTGTACTCAACATTACACTAATAGATAATAGTAGCAGGCGATATCGAATCTGTAATGGAATTTTTTTCAAAAAATTATTATGAGTAAGCTCCAAATTCTTGAATTTCCTGACCCTAGGCTACGCACAGTTGCAAAGCCGGTGACCCTTGTCGATGCTGAAATCCGTGAACTGGTCGACAATATGTTTGAAACAATGTACGACGCGCCGGGGATCGGATTGGCCGCGACCCAGGTGAATGTGCACAAAAGGATCATCGTGATCGATGTAACCGAAGATAAATCCGAACCTCTGGTTTTCATCAATCCCGAAGTAACCGTTTTAGATGGCGACGCCGAAGATTACCAGGAAGGTTGCCTATCTGTACCGGGATTTTATGAAAATGTGACCCGTATTCCCCATGTCCGAATCAAGGCTATGGATAAACGGGGCCAGGCCTTTGAAATGGAAGCTCGCGGACTGTTGGCAGTTTGTATTCAGCATGAGCTGGATCACTTGAACGGCAAACTCTTCGTTGACTACATCAGCCCGATCAAGCGCACCCGCATTCGCAAAAAGCTCGAAAAGCAGCATAAGATGCGGGCTTAACTCTTTCAGACGGAGCGTCGCTGTACGCTCTCTCTATTATCTCTCTTATCTTTTACCCCCTTTGCATCGGCTAGTGATTGCGTAGCCAATGCAGTATGCTTCAAAGGGCATAGCGCTGCCAACGCACTAGGGTGTCGTTATGTTTCTTCTTCCAATATTTTGAGTAAAGGATGCCGAATTGAGTTCCCCTCTCCGAATTGCCTTTGCCGGCACTCCAGAATTTGCCGCAACGGCTTTAGCTGCTTTGTTACAGGCAGGTCATCAGGTCGTTGTTGTCTATACCCAGCCTGATCGTCCGGCGGGTCGCGGTCACAAGCTCATGCCGAGCCCGGTGAAAAGTCTGGCATTCGACCGTAATCTGCCGATCGCCCAGCCACGGAATTTTAAAACACAAGAAAGCCTCGAAAAGTTACGGGAGTGGCAACCTGACATTATGATCGTCGCCGCCTACGGCATCATACTCCCGCAGTCGGCATTGGATATTCCCCGGTTAGGCTGTCTAAATATTCATGCCTCACTGTTGCCGCGTTGGCGAGGTGCCGCGCCGATACAACGGGCAATTCAAGCCGGTGACAGTGAAACAGGGATCACTATCATGCAGATGGAGGCAGGTTTGGATACCGGCCCCATGCTGTTAAAACGTGCAATTCCGATTCAGGAAAACGAATCTGCCGGTTCTTTGCACGACCGGCTGGCAGTACTGGGCGGGCAGGCTATTGTTGAAGCGCTGGCCGAGTTGACATCTCTTGTGCCTGAAATCCAGGATGAGTCCAGGGCCTGTTATGCGAAAAAACTTGGTAAACAGGAAGGTGCGATTGACTGGCGGCTTTCCGCACAGGAAATACATCGCACGCTGCGCGCCTTTACTCCCTGGCCCGGTACATACAGCTTTAACCAGGGCGAACAGGTTAAGATTCTCCAGGCGCAAGTCGTTGCGGGAGGCAGCCAACCAGCGCCCGGCACTATTGAAAAGCGGGACAGCAACGGCATCCTGGTTGCCTGCGGTACAGACAGCTTATTGATTACCAAACTGCAGTTGCCCGGCGCCAAGCCTTTGGCTGTCATGGATTTTGTCAATGGCAATCAAGGCAGGTTGCCGGTAGGGCAACGTTTCGACTTGCCGCTCTAGCGCAAACCATGCGGGTACATCATGAAAATTAGTTGTCGGGGAATTGCCGTCGGGGTACTGCAAGAGGTGGTCGATCAGCAGAGGTCCTTGAATGTGGTGCTAAAGGAGGCGCAGCAAAAACTGCCGGATGAACAGCAGGCGTTCTTGAGCGAGCTCACCTACGGAAGCTTGCGTTGGCTGTTGCAATTGCAGTTCCTGTTAGGGAAGTTGCTCCATAAACCCTTGAAATCCAAAGACCGGGACGTGCATTTTGCGCTGATTCTCGGCTTATATCAGTTATCCTTTCTCGATAAACCCGCCCACGCAGTCATCAATGAAACCGTCAATCTCGCTCGCGAGTTCAAAAAAGACTGGGCGAGCAAGCTGTTGAATGGCGTACTGCGTAACTTTTTGCGGCGCCAGGACGAGCTGCAAAAAATGGCGGCCAATCGCCTGGAAATCACCACGGCATCCCCTCGGTGGCTGGTAAAAATGCTGCAGGATGCCTATCCGCAAATGGCCGATGAGTTGCTGGAGACCCTGAATCGGCGAGCGCCGATGAGTTTGCGGGTGAACTCCCGGCGCTATTCGCGGGAAGCCTACCAGAGGCTGTTGGAACAGGCGGGAATTGCCTGTCGGCCATGCCCGATCGCGCCTTTAGGCCTAACCCTTGAGCAGCCGGTGGATGTCAGCAGGTTACCGGCGTTTCAACAGGGCAGCTGTTCGGTGCAGGATGAGTCGGCGCAACTTGCCGCCGAGCTATTGGCGGCAGCGCCCAACGACCGGGTATTGGATGCTTGTAGTGCGCCGGGCGGTAAAACGGCGGCGCTGCTTGAAAGGACATCGGATATCCAACTGATCGCGGTGGATCTTGAAGAGGCAAGGCAAGCGCGCACCAAGGAAAACCTGCAACGCTTGAATCTGGAAGCGGAGGTGAAGGTTGCCGACGTCCGGCAGCTGGCCAAATGGTGGGATCAGCAGCCTTTTGACCGGGTCTTGCTGGATGCGCCGTGCAGCGCTACCGGGGTAATTCGGCGGCACCCCGACATCAAGCATTTGCGGCGCGCTGACGACATCTCGGCACTTTCCGCCACCCAAAAGTCGATGCTGAAGCGGCTCTGGGAACTATTGAAACCCGGCGGGAGGCTGTTATACGCAACCTGCTCTATTCTTCCTCAAGAAAATACGCATATAATTGCCGACTTTTTAGCTGAACAGGCAGATGCCCGTCCGGTCCCCATGACGATATCCGGCGACATTGCCGTGCCTGTGGGTTTGCAATTATTGCCCCAACCACAGGGACACGACGGTTTTTATTATGCTTTACTAGAAAAGTGCTTTACTGGATAAGTACTTGCGTAGGCAGTTCATTGGTAAACCGAACAGGAACGCTGCGGCGGTCAGCGAAGGATTTGTCGGATACTCTCTATGAAGATCATAATTCTTGGCGCGGGACAAGTCGGCGGTACATTGGCGGAACATCTGGCAATCGAAGCTAACGACGTTACGGTCGTGGATAAAGACCCGGCACGCCTGCGGGCGTTGCAAGACCGCTTGGATATCAGCACCGTCTATGGCGAAGCGTCTTATCCCAGCGTGTTACGTCAAGCGGGTTCCGATGACGCGGACATGCTGATCGCGGTCACCAGCAGTGATGAAGTGAACATGGTAGCCTGCCAGATCGCCTTTACCCTTTTTAAAACCCCCACCAAAATCAGCCGGGTGCGCACTTCCGATTACATTTCAAAGAAAGGGTTGTTTTGTACGGAAGCGTTTCCTATCGATGTCATCATCAGCCCGGAGCAGGTGGTCACCGAGCACATCGCCCGGTTGATTGAATATCCGGGCGCGCTGCAGGTGTTGGACTTTTCGTTGGGTCTGGTGCGCTTGGTAGGGATCAAAGCGACCAAAGGCGGGCCGCTGATTAATCATGAAATCAGCTATTTGCGCCAACATTTGCCCCACATAGATACCCGGGTGGCGGCGGTTTACCGCAAGCGCCGGGCGATTATTCCCCAGGGCGACACGGTGATTCAGGAAGACGATGAAGTATTTTTTATCGCCGCAAAAGATCATATCCGTAAGGTCATGAGCGAACTCCAGCCTTTGGAGAAACCCTACAAACGCATCATTATTGCCGGCGGCGGCAACATCGGCGCGCGATTGGCCGCCATGTTGGAAGGAAACTACCAGGTCAAGATTATTGAACGCACCAGGGAGCGCTGTATCCAGCTCTCTGAGCAGCTGGACAAAACCATCGTCCTACATGGAAACGGCGCCAACAAAGACCTGCTGATGGAGGAAAATATCGAAGATACGGATATTTTCTGTGCACTCACCAACGATGACGAAGCCAACATCATGGCCTCCATGCTGGCGAAACGCCTGGGAGTGCGCAAGGTCATGACGCTGATTAACAATCCGGATTACGTTGACCTGATCCAGGGAGGTGAAATTGACATCGCGATTTCGCCGCAACAGACTACCATCGGCAGCCTGTTGACACATATTCGCCGGGGCGATGTCGCCTCGGCACACTCCTTGCGCCGCGGTGCGGCGGAAACGATTGAAGCGATTGCTCATGGCGATCATCGCTCATCGAAGGTAGTGGGCAAGCGGCTCGATGAAATTTCCCTACCCCCCGGCTCGACTATCGGTGCGATCGTTCGCCGGGGAGAAGTATTGATTGCCCACGACCATATTCGTATTCAACCCGATGACCATGTCATTCTTTTTGTGGTCGACAAACGCCGGATTCCGGATGTAGAACGCCTGTTTCAGGTGGGACTCGCGTTCTTTTGAGCGTCTCGCCAGGACGCTAAGGCCAGTTAACTATGCATTATTCTGCCATTGCCCAAATTCTCGGAATACTGTTGATGCTGTTCAGCACCACCATGGTGCCACCGATGATTGTTTCGCTCATCTATGACGACGGTCATTTGCAACCCTTTGCGACGGCCTTTGTGATCATTTTTGCAGTGGGGCTTCTTACCTGGCTGCCGGTCCACAAACAGGTAGCCGATCTTCGGGTTCGCGACGGGTTTTTGGTAACCGTGCTTTTTTGGGTTGTGCTCAGCATGAGCGGGGCGGTCCCGCTCTATATCAGCCATGATCCGCATCTGAGTCTGGTCGATGCATTCTTTGAGTCCATGTCCGGTCTGACGACTACCGGCGCCACAGTAATTACCGGCATTGAACATCTGCCTAAGTCGATACTCTGGTACCGGCAACAATTGCAGTGGCTTGGAGGGATGGGCATTATCGTACTTGCCGTGGCCATCCTACCCATGCTCGGAATCGGTGGTATGCAGTTGTATCGCGCCGAGACGCCCGGTCCGATCAAGGACAATAAGCTAACGCCCCGCATCACTGAAACCGCCAAGGCGCTCTGGTATATTTATGTACTGTTAACCTTGCTTTGCGCTGCTCTCTATTGGTTGGCCGGGATGAGCTTGTTTGATGCTATCGGACACAGCTTTTCCACTGTCGCCATTGGAGGATTCTCCACGTACGATGCGTCAATCGGGCACTTTGACAACTCTGCCATCGAGATAATCTGCATTGTGTTCATGGTGATTGCCGGCGTTAACTTCGCTTTGCACTTTTTTGCCTGGCGCCAGAAATCGATGGCTGTCTATTTCAAGGATTCGGAGTTTCAGTTTTATCTGAAAGTGTTGGCGGCCGTCGCCGTATTCACCGTGGTGATGTTGATTGCCACCGATACTTATCCGCCTGGAAAGGCAGTACTACAGGGCGTTTTTGAGGTGGTAAGTATCGCGACCACGACAGGATTTGCGATTGCGGATTTCAGTAGCTGGCCCCTGGTTTTGCCATTTCTGTTGTTTATTGTGGCATTTATCGGCGGTTGTGCGGGGTCTACCGGCGGCGGAATGAAGGTCATCCGTATTTTACTGATCTTCAAACAGGGGATGCGGGAAGTAAAGAGAATAGTTCACCCAAGCGCTGTCATTCAGGTCAAGCTCGGCAAAAAGCCGGTACCGGACCGGGTTTTGGAGAGCGTGTGGGGATTTTTCTCGGTTTATCTGGTGGCCTTTGTCGTCATGTTGATGGGATTGCTGGCAACCGGGCTCGACCAGGTGACTGCCTGGTCCGCGGTAGGCGCATGCATTAACAACCTGGGTCCGGGATTAGGCGATGTCGCATTCCACTATGGCGATTTGAATCCGACGGCTAAATGGATCCTTTGTTTTGCCATGTTGCTGGGCCGGTTGGAAATCTTCACCTTGCTCATCCTGTTCACCCCTGCATTCTGGCGTCGTTAAGAAAAACACTTATCTTTGTATCAGAACGTCACCTGGTTCAAATAATGTCACAAAAAATTACGCTACAGTACATGGCTGGTCAGCGCGGCAGGGTTCGCACTTAGCTTTTGTTCGCAGCCCTAATCGTACGATGTCTTTCTGAGTATAAGCGGTGTTTATGTTTAGGTTTCTTGGATTTTGTTTAGTCATTTGCCTTGCGCAAGGTTTCTTGACAGGCTGTGAGGAACTTGGCCTCGAAGACGACGGCGGCGGCAATAGGCAATCTGATGAAACAGAGGAGCCGGTCCTGCCACCGTTGGAGATTACCGAGCCTCAAGTCGCCTTTCCGTTCACCAAATTTCTCTATTTCAGCGGCTTGGATCGGACCGAACCTGAAGAGGAGAACCCGCGTCGCTTCGTCTACAGCTACGACATTGCCAACCGATCGGTGTTAAGACAGAGTGCGGGCCAGTCGGCCAGGACTATCGGGTTTGAGATTCCGTTGGGAAAAGGCCGTTTCACCCAAGGCTATAACCTGATTGAAGAAAACGGCCGTTATTTCAGGGCTTCACCCTCGGAACGCACGCTCAGCCAGTTGGGCAGTGTCAATTTGGCGGATCTCGAGTTGTGCCAGGAGTTCGCGCGGGCAGAAGGCTTGGGTCTGGAAAACCAACAGTTTCTACTGAGCGCTGCCCTCCCGGATACCGCCTGTGGGGATTTCAGCAATGAACGCTATCGAATTTCCCTGGATGCCGGAGTCACTACCGAACCGACCAA
The DNA here is from genome assembly GCA_028280065.1 of Hahella sp. Classification (GTDB taxonomy): domain Bacteria; phylum Pseudomonadota; class Gammaproteobacteria; order Pseudomonadales; family Oleiphilaceae; genus Hahella. Next base: position 90,585 of record JANQMN010000066.1, on the reverse strand, counting down.
TATTGTGGAAGGCAACTTTTCCCAGGTTCCCGTTTATACCGAAGGTTACGTCATCACGGGCTATTTACAGGCGAATGGTGCGACCTCTATCGATGTTCTCTCGGCCGATGGCGAGCTGCTCAACAATCTTTCCGGCCTGACCAGCTCCGAGTTCTATATGCATTATCTCGACCGGGATGGTGAAGTGTTGCTGCATCTCGACCGCCAGCTTTACTTGGTTGCAGCCAAGGAGTTAGTTAATGACAGCGCAGCCTTGGTCCCATTGGTCAGCCTTTCTTCCGAACAGTTGTTGGCCGATCAACTGCTTATCAATGCGTCGGAAATCTTTCTACGGGACGGACAACGCATTCTGAGGATAGATCGAGAGCAGAAAACGGCCATTCAGCTTGTTGACTTATCAAATTATGGCACCGAATTTGGCTATTTGACCGAGTTACCTTCGGAGCTGCTGCTTCGGACGGATGATGGTGCATTGCTGGCTGTAAACAAGGCCAGTGGAGAGCAGCGTACCCTTCTGGCTTCCAGTGCGCCCGGATATCTCGCTGCCGCGGACTATGTATATGGCAATGTCGTGACAGCGGATGGCAGTACGGCCTATCTGCTGAAAGCCGGGACCACGCCGATGAGTTGTCCCGCCAGCAATGGCGAAGCCGGCGAGGAAACCCAACCGATCCCCAAAAGCGTCCGGCAACCCGCCACCAGCGGTGAGAATGAGTCCTTTTGCACGGCCATTTATGATGCCGAATGGGTGTTTATTCGGGAAAACTCCGATCGGGGTATCGAGTATCATCCGATTCTCTGGCAGGGATTCGGGGATGAAAATTATCCTGCCTTTCAGCAAGGCTACTTTAACAACACAGTTTCAAGGCTTTTTGCCGAAGAATTCGGGCGGGAACTTACCATCCTGGAAAATGGTCTTGCAGGCCAATATCGTGTAGAAGCGGCAGGGATCGTCGAGCAAGGCCATGGATTGCTGGCGATACGGCAGTTGCCGGATACCGATACCACCTATGCGGACATTTATTACTTCAATACGGGCGAATCGGGCTCACTGAAAAATGTGTCCAAGTCGGCGCTTATCGAAGAGCAGCTTTTGCACCAAACTCGCCTGAAGTAGATGGCTGGAGTTAACGCCGCTGCCGGAGGCGGCATAAAAATAAAACAAGCGTTTGGTTGATTGGAGTATTTGCTCTACAATATTCAAAGTTGTGTCAATTTAGTGTGGATTTATGCTGAATATTCTTCGAACTCCCCTGCATTTAGCGGATACGTCCGATTCCTTTAGTGATATTACCCATACTGGTTTTGAAGCCGCACCAGAGGCCGTTCAGGTAAGCCTGGAAGGTAAAAACCGGATTTGGCGTGCGGTTGAGTCGTTATATCGAACCGGAACCCAGCCTATGATCAGTCTCTGCATTCGTCGCCAGGGCAAGCTGCTAATCAATCGGGCGATCGGTTATGCAGAGGGTAACGGTCCCGGCGATCTTAAGCATGCGATGAAGCGGCCTGCAACGGTGGATACGCCGGTTTGCCTGTATTCGAGTTCCAAGGCGATGACCGCCATTCTTATGCACAAGTTAGCGGAACAGGGTCTGATTAATTTACTTGATCCTGTGAGCCATTATCTGCCGGAATTCGCTAAAAACGGGAAACGGACTATAACCATTCACCAGATTCTCTCTCACCGTGGCGGAATTCCTGGCCTTCCTACTCATTTACCCCTGGAAACCCTGTACGACAATGATGCCGTGTGGAATCTGCTGTGCGATGCCAAGCCAATCGCCGTTGACGGCGCTAAGCTGGCTTATCATGCCATCAGCGGCGGTTTTGTCCTGGCCAAGGTACTAGAGGAAGTGACAGGTCAGAGCATCCAGACCTATATGGAGAAGCACCTCCGCAAACCGCTCGACATGAACTATTTCACCTTTGGCCTGGCCAAAGAGGATCGATATAAGGCAGCGAAAAACTATGCGACCGGCCCCCATACGCCGTTCCCGTTATCCTGGTTTGTCAAGCGCGCCTTGGGGGCAAGCTTTCCATTGGCGGCCGAGGTCTCGAACTCCGAGAGCTGGATGAATGCGGTGATCCCGGCCGCGAACATCTATGCTACCGCTGAAGAAACCAGCCGTTTCTATCAGATGATGCTTGATGACGGACGATATAAATCACGAACGGTGTTGAAAGAGGAAACGGTACGGCGGGCGACCCAGGAGTTTGGCAGTTGCACCATTGACCGGACCATGCTGATTCCCATGCGCTACAGTGCAGGCTTAATGCTTGGTGGAAATCCCTTTGGCCTGTATGGGCAACGCACCAGTAAAGCTTACGGGCATATCGGTCTGATCAATAAGTTCTGCTGGGCAGATCCGGAGCGGCAAATTGCGGTAGCCGTGTTAACAACGGGTTTGTGTCTAATATCCCATCATCTGCCTGCGTTGATCAAACTGCTTTCGCAGATCAATGATGTTTGCGGTGCCTTAGAGCGGACTTAGAAGGCAACCTGGCGAAGCGAATAGTATGGGCGACGGATTTAGCGGCAAATTTGCGTGGTCTGGCGCAATACCCTAGGACAGTCGTGCTCGTGTTATGGAAGGATGTAAAAGGTAGGGAGCCCAGGGAGCCACCTTCATAGTGAGTGGCACCCTTGGTATGGCGTTTTAGTTAGTAAAATCAGCTATTTGTCGACCAGCGGTTGCTTTGCTGGTCAATAATGATAATGACATTCTTGAGGATTTGCCGCAGACGGATCTGGGTTGTCGTACGTTCAATAATTTCATCGATTTTGTCTTCCAGGCGGTGCAACTTAGGGCTGACTTGGCGCATGCCCTCGGTAATCATTTCGTATGGGTAGTGATGGTCTTGAATACTGAGCTTGTTGAGCTCAGCCACTTCTTTGTTAAACACGCTGAGGACGTCGTAAACAGTATCTTTTTTGGCGACATTGCTCGCTTCCCAATAGGCGTCATCCAATACTTCAAGCAGGTTGTAGAATTCCGTACAGGCGTCTGAGATTTTTGCCGGCGTCATAGCAGACCCTCTTTATCCGTTTATCTTTGAAACTGTTGCTCTAAGCATAGCAAAAGCTTCGAAAATCACCTCCTGATGAAGAAACTTTAAATTGTTGAATATTCGGTTGAAGCGCCGATTCAACTACCGGGGGAATACCTGGGAATGGGCTGGGAAAGCCCTGAATGAAACATTATGTAATTTTTAGTAAAGCTCTGAAATCGCGTGCCGGGATTCACAATCAAATCGCGCATGACCTTGTATGATAACAATACGAAATTCGGGAGTGCGAACTATGAACACATTAGAAGCTCAAAGACAGCGACTATTGCAGGAAATAGCAACTGCGGAAGCGGAACTGAATGAGATTCTCAGGTTCGAAGCGCCAAATATCGCCATGGTGAACTTTTATCAGGACATGCTGGTACGTAATCGCGAATTAGTGAGGATGATCGAGCAGCATCTGGCAGCAGGAGATAATCAAATTCAGCAGGCCCAGGCAAGTTAGATTGTTTTAACGCCGGCGATGGCGATTTAAGGGCTACTCGGCCTTTAGTCTGTACCGACCTATCCGGTCTCCCGTCAAACTTCCTAATAGTAGGGCGTTGCCTACCTGTTCCACCGAGGTGATTTCGTAAATTTGCTCGCCGCTTGGATCTTGCAGATTTTCTACAACTTCGCCGGACTCATCGAATCCCAGGACAAATCCATAGTGCACCGGCTGCGGCTGCAGAAACTCAGGGAGCTTGACGACCAGTTTCTTCAACCAGGGGTAAGGGTGCATGCTGTCTAATTGGGTGTTTCGCGGTGCCGCTAGCGCTACCCAGAACGTGCCCTGGCGATTTGCCGAGATTCCGTCCGGAAATCCCGGCAGATTATCGGCAAATATGTCCGCAGTACCTTTCTTGGGGCCTTGCAACCAATAGCGCTTTATCCGGTAGCGAAAGGTTTCGTTGACCAATACGAAGTCTTCGTTTTGGGAAAGCGCCACACCATTGGCGAGATAAAGATTGTTCAGGAGCTCTTCCGTTATGCCGGTCGCCGGATCATAGCGAAGCAAGCGGCCATAGGGTTTCGCCTCAATCGCATCCAGCCGGTACTGTTCAATGGGCCAAAGCCAGCTGGCGTCACTGAAATAGATCTTGCCATCGGCGGCGATGTCCAGGTCGTCGGTAAAACCGAAAGTACCGGATTCCGCGTGATCGGCAAGCAGCTCCAAAGTGCCGTCTGGAGCCATCTGCAGCAGCCCCCGCTTAGCATCGGCGATAATGAGGTTGCCGTTCGCAGCATAATGCAGTCCCAGCGGCCGGCCACCGGTATTAGTGATAACCTCCACTTTTTCCTGTTGTCCGATACGTACAATATCGCCATTGGAGAGGCCCGCCACAATGAAACCGTCAGGGGATTGGTCGACATCTTCCGGACCATGGATTTTGCCTTTGGCGATTATTTCCGTCGTTTTGAGTTTGTCGTTCACTGCAAAGGGGCCGGCCATCGCCGGCGCTGCCGGAGGTTGATAGGGCGCCGGGTCCACCAAAGACGGAGACAGCAGGAAATACAGGAAAAAAATGCCGATGACAACACCCAGCATTATGGCGGTTTTCGTGACCATTCGAGATTCTCTTTCAGTCGATTCACAGCGCGCCGGCCTGTGGCTGTAAAGTTAGTTGCGATTCCGCGAAATGCCGTGAAGGCATCTCCGGATGATTACCAACCAAGCTTATTCTTCTGTATCCAGGTCTAGATACATCGCATCCGATAAAGGTCTGTAAGTGTAGTCGGTAATCCCGATGACCTCACTTTGGTCCGGGCCGGAATAGGTAAATTCCTCGGGCAAGCCGCTGGTAATGCGTTTTTCGATAACGGTGTAGTCTACCCGTCCAAGCTGGTCGGCGACAGGAATCTCACAGTAAATTCCGCTGCTTAGCGCGGGATATTGATAGCACCGGGCGGCAAGTCCGTTCTCCAGCCCATAATAGCGGCCAACCATGTAGAACTCGGGTGGTGGGCTGATACAGGGAGATACTGCCGGGGTAGAGTCGACAACATAAATCGCGGTTAATTGCGCGCCGCTATAGCATGAGAATTCCATTAATCGGTCGTAGCCGGTTTCCAGATCAAATTGGATTAGGCGTTGTGCGCCTTGGAATTGCTCGAACTGGTAGCGCTGCGCTAGCAGGAGCGAGCCGGAGATAGACCCAAAACTTTGCGAGACGCTTGAAGTTCCCAGCAACAGGTCGTCGTCAAAGGCAATAACAACAGCGCTTTTTGTCAATAACTGGTTAATTTCTGTCAGCTCCCCATTATCCGGCTCTTCGAGTTCCAGGATCGGAACCTGCTCTTCCGATAAGCTGATCCGGCTGATTAAATCCCAATCTCCGTCAGCGCGCAGCAACTCTGTGCTGAATGGATCAAACCGGGTATCCGTTACCACCTGGCTGCTGGAAACAGGCTTGAACAGCAGGTCGGTCCCGCCGTCTAATCTGAGCTCCTCAAGGCTGGCATCGGTTTGATAGTGATACTCGGTAATACTGTTGAGCTGGGTATTGCTCAAAAAGGCCGAAGGGGCAAGGGGAGTGCCCAGCACGGGACTGCTTTGTTCCGGTTGAATGCGCTCGGAAGTGGGAATGGGATACAGGAAAGTGGTATTGCGAAGCTGATCCTCCACTTGAACGCTTGAACTGTTTGCCGAAGTATAGCGGAGGACCTGAAATAGGACCTCGGGATTGTCGAGTTCAACCTGGAGCTGGAGCACAGGATCCGACCCGGTCAAGTTGACGGTCGTGCGTTCCGGGTCCTCCTGGTCTGCATCTGCTCCTTCGTCAGACGGACTGGCCAAGGGGTAAACGGCTTCCATGATGGTTTTACTGCTTTTCAATAGCGCCGCTTGTGATGCCAGCACCATTTGGCGGTCAAGCTCGGTCAACAATCCGGACGTCACGGAAAAATTGACAGCCAAGAGATTTTGCAACGCCTGGAGGTAAGCCATGGCCAGGGACTGCACGTTAGCGCCTTCCGGCAGCGCAATATAGTCCTGTTGAAAGTTGATTGTCAGATCGGGCTCGCTTAAGGCGGTTCTGACCCGCAGTCGATCATGGGCATCGCCATAGGTGGACGCAGTGCCATCTCTCGCGAGGACGGCGGATTCAGCCATGATCAAGGTGGTAAGAGGCGTAACAGCGGTACTCCCTGGCGGCGCGGTTAGGAAGAATCCCCGTTCTACTGGATTACCGGCAATGCTGCTGACCCCTGGGAGTGCGTGAGCGACCAGCGGATACTGGCGCGGCGAACCGAAAGCCGCCACGGCAGCGGAAGAGAAGATATAGCGACCGTCGGGATCGGAGGTTGCACGCGGTTCATCGCTATCCCATTGATAATTGGAATTGATATCCAGCCACAGAGTGGCGTCCTGGATAGGTTGTTCGGCTATAATCCGGCCTTCGAAGTCGCCGGGATCATCGCCTACGGGGCCCGGAGTCAAGGGGCGCTCCGTCTCTTCCGGAAGGGGATTGTTGCCATCGCCACAACCGCCGAGGGTCAGGAGCAAGACGAAAGAAATGGTTGATAACGATTTAATCATTGAGAATGGAGTCCGCCTGCCTTTTAGGATAAAGAATAGCCCAGGAAGGCTAACCGAACTTGCCTCACGAATCCTTGACTAGCTTAACAATTGATTACAAAAAGACAGAAAACAGCGAGGTTTCTGGGTCTAATGCACTTTGCTTTGGTTTATAGTGAAGTTCCTTACCATTGTTTCGCTTCCCTGGAGCAGGAGTGGCCCGTGAAGCACCTTTTGCTGTTTCTGATGGTTGTGTTCGGCTGCATGGCCATATCCTGGCAAATTCTGAAACCTGAGCAGCGGCAGGCAATACTGACTCAAACAGGCATGGAGCAAAAGGTCGAAGAACTATTGACGGCTTTGCCAAAAGTCCGAACCAGCGAAGCCACCGGACCGGAGGATGCGGCGCCGGACAACCCTATCGTGGTACAAGCCGGTAATAATCTTCACCAGATAGCCCAGCAGTTTAATTGCATAAAACCGAAAACAGAGGCCATAGAGGAAGCCGCCGGCAGCCAGATCTACACCTGGATCGACGCCAACGGAAAGATGCATTTTTCCGATAGTCCGCCGGAAAATGCAAACGCCAGGAATCTTAGTCATAAATATGTCACGGAACAGGAATTCTTTGATTTGCACGTGGTTTCACCGGATGGCTCTGTCCCGCCGCTGTTAAAAGAGCAATTGGATCGGGATATCCGCGCAATCTATCGCTATCTTACTGATGAGTTAGCGCTCGACCATCTACGTAAGGTCAAACTCAATCTCAAGATATTTAATGCCAAACAGGCATTTGCCCACTATCAGCAATCTCATGCGCCAAATTTGCAGGGTGCGGCAGGATTTTACTCGGCGCTGAATAATGAAGCGGTGGTTTTTCGCCAGCCGGTGGAAGAACTTACCAAAAGAGTTGCACGCCATGAAGCGACTCATGTAATCATGGCAGGGCTTTACGGTTTAACCCCGATATGGCTGAATGAAGGTTTAGCTGAAGCCTTTGCGGATTATCGTAACCTCGCATTGAGCCGGGAGTTCATTCCGGCTGCCTGGCTTGTGCGAGACGCTAAAAACCTGTTGCAAAACGGCGCTTTTCCGGCGCTTGAGGACTATCTGGCACTTTCACCCGGCGCCTGGCAGGCGGGTGATCCGCAACTGATGTATACCACTGCTTGGGCGCTGGCTTCTTTTCTGTTACAGAACCCCCAAGCCAAGCCGGTACTATTGGGTATCTTGACCGACTTGGCGCAAACGCCCTGTCTTGCCATTAACCCGGCTGACTATATAGGGCGGCATTATGCGGGCGGGATGTCTGAATTTGAATCTGCCTGGCTGGCCTGGTTGCATAAGCGGCTCGGCTGAGATCGGGACAAAAAAACCTCACGAGGATAACCCAGGTGAGGTATAAGGCACGAGCGTAGAGGTAACAGTCATCATCGATAATACGACATCATGACTATAGGTAAAGAAAGTAGGTGTTTGCATTTGCCTGAAAAGCAGAGCGACTGCTTTCTTTACTGATTCTAGTAAAGCATCTCTCGTGCCAGTTTCGCAGGACAATAATTTGTTTATTTAAATCAATGAGTTGTATTTCTGTGTGACCTTATTGCCTGAATCTGCAATGGTTCTTAAAAGCTTTGAACAAATATCCTTGCCCCATTACTTTTCACCGGGCACTAATTCAGGGCGCAAAGCTGTCAGGCTGACACGTTTGCATGCCAGCCTGCAGAGATCGGCCAATTCGAAAGGTGTTTAACCGGTCACTGTCGCGATGCCGACGCCGTAGGGAGGAAGATCGACTTTGTCCTTTTGCCAGGAGCCCGTGGTCACCATGAGCTGTTCCGCCACCTCGGCAGTGCGTTGATTGACGGGGACCGATACGGACAAGTTGGCGAAGTTTAATGCGATCAGCAGCGTTTGACCGGCAAAGGTTCGGCTATACAGCAAGGTATTTCCGGGACTCTTATAAAACCTGATATCGCCCTTTAACAATGCCGGCTGGTTATGCCGCCATTTGATGAACTCACGATAGCATTGCAGCATCGAACCAGGATCCGTTTCCTGAACGCTTACTGACGCCGGTAAGTGATTAGAGTAAACCGGAAGCCAGGGTTTGACCTCGCTGAAGCCGCCATGAGTTTGCTCAGGCGACCAGGCAAGTGGTGTCCGGCAACCATCTCTGCCCTTGAATTCCGGCCAAAAGGCAATGCCATAGGGATCCACCAAATCCTTGAACTCCAGCTGACTCTCTTCCAGTCCCAGCTCCTCTCCCTGATAAATACAGACACTGCCGCGCTGGGTAAGCAGCATGGCCATATATAGCCGGGCGCGCGCCTGGTCATTTTTAGCCCAGCGGGACATAACCCTTTCCACATCGTGGTTGCCCATTGCCCAGCAGGGCCAGCCGTCGGCCAAACCGGCTTCAATCGATTCCACTTTGCCTTTGATGAACTCGCTATCGCAACTGTCGGTCAGAAAGTCGAACGAGTACGCCATATGCAGCTTATCGCCATTGGATGTGTATGCCGCCATGGTCTGCAAAGAATTGTCGTCGCCAATTTCGCCCACCGTGGTAGTGCCCGGATAGCGGTCGATCAGCTTACGCAACTTGACCAGAAATTCCAGACATTCCGGTTGGGTCTTGTCGTACTTATGGCGCTGATATGCGTAGGGATTATCGGCACGGACGCCGGAAGTGCCATCCACGGCTGCCGGATTTGGCGGATTATCCCGCAACAGCTTGTCATGGAAACTGTGGTTGATGGCATCGAGACGGAAGCCGTCCACACCCTTTGCCAGCCAAAATTCCAAATCTTTCAGGACTTGCTCAATTACTTCGGGGTTATGGAAATTCAGATCCGGTTGGGCGGCCAGGAAGTTATGGTAATAATACTGCCGGCGGCGGCTATCCCAGCTCCAGGCAGACCCGCCGAACACGGACATCCAGTTATTGGGGGGGCAGCCGTCGGGCTTCGGATTGGCCCAGACATACCAGTCCGCTTTAGCATTGGTGCGGCTGGAGCGGCTTTCGATAAACCAGGGGTGGACGTCGGAACTGTGGCTGACTACCTGATCGATGATAACTTTGATACCGCAGGAATGGGCTTTGCCAATGAGCCGATCAAAATCCTCCAGAGTACCGAAAATTGAATCGACATCGCGGTAGTTGGAGACATCGTAACCGGCATCCTTCATCGGCGAGGTAAAAAACGGCGATAGCCAAATGGCATCAACGCCCAGATCGGCAATGTACTGCATTTTTGCGGTGATTCCCGGCAAATCTCCCATGCCGTCATTATTGGAATCGAGAAAACTGCGTGGATAAATCTGATAGATAACGGCGCCGCGCCACCATTCCAGATCGGTCTTGGGGTTACTCATAGGACACTCCTGATCACCGTCAACGGATGAATATTCGTCAGCCGCTTCAATATCCAACCTCAAAGGAAAAGGATAGAGGTCAGCCAGGGCGGATAACGCCGTTATTTTCGTTGACGATTTGGTTTCAGAGATTATAAAAAAGTCTTTCTGAATCGTTCAAGTAAAGCTTTGTCATGTTTGTTAAAAATGGTCTTATCCATGCCTTTGGAAGAAAATGTCGTGCATCTGTCCTATGCTTACATTCATAGTTGCATAACGTCCCACCAACCACCAGCAAGCTATGTTCAACGCTTTCATCCACGCACTGCGGCAGCGCTTTTCCAATTACATCCATACGGGCGTCGTTGATAGTAAAATTACCGAGCATAACCGCCAAATGATTATGATTAATCTCTTTGGCTTGGTTGGCCAGAGCATCACGCTGGTACTGGGCCTGATTGCCTTACTTGGACAGCAATTCATTCTTAGCGCCTGTTTGCTCATCTCCAGTACGGTTTTTTCCGGCGGTCATTTTATCGTCAAAATAGGCGGTAAGAGGTCGATCGCGTCGAGCTTTATTCTGTACAACCTGATGGCGCTAATGCTGTATCTGGTTTATGCCGGTGGTGTTGATAATACCGGACCGCTCTGGCTTTACCTGGTGCCGCCGGTGACCCTTTTTTTTTCCGGGTTCAAGCGCGGCCTGGGGGAGATAATGGGTTTTATCTTCATCGTCAGCCTGATGTTTTTTGTACAGGCAGGAGGATTATTGCTGGCCGAATATAGCCACAGCTTCAAACTGCGGCTGATCATGTCATTCCTTACCGTTACTTTTCTTTCCGCCTATTATGAACATTCCCGGCAGATTCTTTTTCAACACACCATGGAGATGCAGGAAAAATTTGAACTACAGGCAAAGCAGGATTCCCTGACCCAGCTTCTGAATCGCCGAGGAATGAGCGCCATGCTGGAACACGAACACTTTCGGCTGGAAAGACATGATGATCCGCTGGCGATTTTGCTGTGCGATGTCGATCACTTCAAACATGTGAACGACACCTTTGGTCATGCTGATGGAGATGCCGTTCTGATAGCGCTCGCAGAAATATTTAAACAAGCCGTCCGTAAGCAAGATATGGTCGCACGCTGGGGAGGCGAGGAGTTTCTGTTCATGCTGCCGGATGCCAATTTACAGAATGCTTTTACCATCGCCGATAAAATTCGCCGTAAGGTCGAAAGTGTCGAAATCCCGGTTTCGGGCGGCTCGGTGAATATTACGCTCAGTTTCGGCATTGCGGAGTTAACCCGAAAAGATTCCATCGATCACACTATATCCATCGCCGACCAACGTCTTTATATCGCTAAAAAGCAGGGCAGAAACCGGGTCGTTCCTTTACTGCATGAACTGAAGGAAAGCGCTACGCTCAGCGCGGTCCAGTCTTGACGGTTATCCCAGGATACAAAGCGTTACCAATCCTCTGAAGGATCTAACTCCCTAAATCCGCTGTTGATTAATGACCATCCGCGAATGCTGTTAACTCACGGCAAAGGCGGACAAGTTATATGAGGGGGAATATATGAACTTGGTAAGACTCTTTGGATTTATCGTTGCTTTTTCATTATCGACGGGATTAGCGTGGGCCGAACGGTATTCCAACGTCGTGATCAACGGTCAACTGCTCACCGTGGCGGAAGTCAACTATCTGCAGCAACAGATCGGCATGACTATCGAGCCAGGGTACTACCTGGTCGACCCGTCGACCGGTTGCTGGTTAAATCAGTCTACCGGAGCAAGCGGTTGCCTTATTTCAAATGCGACGCAATATCAAACGCCGCATGGCAGTGGTTGGAGCGACGGCAATGGTAATTGGAATCACTATGACAGCTATAGCCGTTGGGGCGTGGGCGGTACTGCCGACGGCTGTATTTATACGCCAGAATGGTCGAATTGCTGATTAGTGTAAAAGACAATAGGTTCCGGATTCAGTCTGGCTCAGGCTTCGATAAATTCCCGGACTTGGTTGCGGCCGCGTTTCTTGGCCAGGTAGAGGGCATCGTCGGCGCGGCTTATAAAGGCGTCCAGGCTATCTTCTTGCGGTTTTGCGTGAGCGACACCGATGCTGATAGTGATATTTATTTTCTTGTCTTGAATGACCATTAACTCGGTATCGGCGAGTTGTTTGCAAACGCGTACTGCGAACTGGCGGCTGGCATCTCGATCGGTTTCAACCATGAGCAGCGCAAACTCTTCGCCGCCGATGCGTCCGAAGATATCGGTGGACCGACAGTTCCGCTGGATAAGTTGGGCGGCTTCTCTTAATACGGTGTCACCGGTTTCATGGCCGTACTTGTCGTTTATCCGCTTGAAATGGTCGATGTCCAGCATCAGCATGGACAAAGGCCTTTTGTAGCGCTGGTAGTTGTTCCACTGCCGTTCAGCCAACTTGAAAAAGTGCCGGCGGTTCGCCACGCCAGTCAGGTCGTCGGTATTGGCTTCATATTCGAGTTTTTTATAGGTGGTTTTCAGGCGCTCGGCCATTCGGTTGAAGGCCGCCGCCAAATCCCCAATTTCATCCTTATTGCGTAGCTCCAACTTTTGATCAAAGTCGCCGTCTGCGACCTCGGCCACCTTTTTCCGCAACTCCAGGATAGGCCGCAAAATTGTGCGATTGACCACTATCGCCAGAATTGCGAATCCTATAGAAAAAATCAAAAACACGTATAGCATCTGGCGCATTAGCCGGTAGATATCTTTCAGGATCAGGTCCAAATCGTCGGCGATAAAAAGTAACCACTGTAGATCGTTAAGTTGCGCGGTATGGAAGTTATCGGAGAGGACATAGAGTTTTTTCTTGCCGCCTTCTTCAACCAGCATTTGCGAGTCGCCGTTGAGAAACAACTGGAAATAGGTTTCGCTTTCAGCATCTTCCAGATACCGATATGGCCGCGAGGAGTAAATCAGCCTGCCCTTGGCATTGGTGAGTCTGACTTCGCTACTGGGGCGGAGCTGAAAGGTAGCCGCTAAATCCCGGGTCAGCCAATGAGTTGGCAAGATTGCCTGAATGATGCCGATAAAGCTTCCCTGTGCATCGTTGATTCGCACCGATAACGAAATGCCTGAGCCATCTTCTGATTCCGTTATCAGGCGGCTGTTCTCGACGGTGGGTAGCCACCAGTCGTTTAATTTTGCCGACTTGCCAAGCCGGTGTTCGGCAGCGGCTACGATATGTCCTTGCCGGTCTGTGAGAATAATGTTTTGGAATATCTGGATGCCGGCAATGGCTTGTTCAATGATTCTGATTTCCCGCTGCAGTCGCTGGTTTAGGACGGAGAAATCAGAATGGTTTTCGATGGCGTCTTGAGCAACGTCCGGATCGTTGTGTAACCCATGCAGGGTGTCAATGATGACTTGGCGTTTGCCGATGCTTGCCAATCTGTCCGTGTGGTTGATCAGGCGCTGTTCAATTTGTGTCATCATGATCGAACCCGCTGCCAGGATCTCTTTGCTTTTTTCCTGCTTCAACGTGCCGATACTGGCATTGAGCACATAGATAAAGGTCGCTGCAAAGCTCAGCATAGCCAATATCAGCAGGATAATAAGCTTGGATTGAATGCGGGTTAGACGAAAAAAGGCTTTCACATATCACCTAGAGAAAGACAATCCGGCCGTCTTCAATCTTCGCGGGATACAAAGGGAAGTCGATATCAAAGCTGTTTGCATCCAAGTTAATGTTGCCAAAAACACCGGAGTAGATAAAACCCCGGTCAATCTGTTGCTGCAGACTGGCTACCGAAATTTCTTGATCATGGAGTAACCCGGCAATAAGCCCGATCAGGTCATAGCCGTTGGCCGCATAGTGATTAAATGGTTTATTGTAACGGCTGTTATATTCCTTCCTGAACTTTTCAATAAACAGAAAATTATTGTTGTAAATCGCCGGGGAGGCGACATAAACGCCGTCAGACTCGGTAATGCCCGTGACCGAAGGTAAAGTTGCGGTGGTTGTCGAAACAACGGTACCTTTATAGTCAATCTGTTTGAGCGCTTTAAAAATCTTCCGCAGATGAGAATCAAAGCCGACCGCCACCACCGCCTCCATTTCCTTTACTTGTTGGGCAATTTTTTCAAAGTCTTTAAAGGCGATATCAAAGGGTATGCCAACCAGTTCTGTGGTTGCTGCCGGGTAACGGCTCACCATATTGCCGTAAACCGCTTGCCCGTAACCGTCATCGAGATAAATGATACCCAGCGTGCGGGGGGTGCTGGGAAAAACCCCTGCGAGTTGCGGGACTTCACTCTCCGCCGTCGGCCAATAGCGATAAACACGCTGCGTGTTGATGGTAAGGTCCGGCGCAGTTGCCACCAAGGCAAAGAGTGGCATATTTGCCTTTTCAGTATGGTTCTTAACCATCAAGGAAACGCTGCTGGTGGCGCTGATAATCAGCAGCGGATCTTTCTCCAGAAGTGAATCGTAAGCGGCTTTGATTCCGTCCTGATCCTGGCTGGCGACTTCTGAATACAACATCACCAATGGCCGACCGTTGATTCCCCCTTTTTGGTTTACCTCATCCACGGCTAATTGCATGCCGTCCCGGACTTCCTCGCCGACGAACTTAGCCGGACCCTTGAGAGGAAGTACGGCGCCGATATAGATTGGATCTGATTGTCCGCAGGAAATAAGTAGTAACCCAAAGACGAAACCCAGCGTCATTTTCAACAGTTGCATCTTGTACTCCTCCCCAAGCGATCCATACATCCTAAAGCATAACCGCGATGCCTTGATTTACCAGAACAACCTGGGGTTATAGTGTAACGAAGGCGCGGGAATTGATATCAAGGTCACTGCGGTACGCTCCGTTTACTGCATGTTTGCCTTGCTTTTCATGCTAATCCAGCTATGTAAAACGATGCAAAGGATGATTATCGAGCCGCCGTACAAGGTTAATGCCGGCGGTTGCTCCCGTAAGGCCAACCACACCCAAAAAGGTCCGAGAATGGTTTCAATCAATAGAAAGAGGCTTACCTCCGGCGCCGGAAGATACCTGGTTGCAGAAAGCAAAAGCAGTGAGGCCAGTGGAATCTGTATGCAGCCCATTAGCGCCAGCCAACCATAGGTCGGTCCGGAAAGACTGAAAGGGCTGGCCATCGGAGCGGCAATTAGGCAGGCAAATAAGCCGCTGACGGATATGATCAAAATCCGGGGATAATCCGGAATCAGCCGCAGTAGCGTTAAGGCGAGTCCCATGAGCAGCGCCAGTAAAATCGCAAAAAGGTCTCCGGGATTTCCTCGCATGGACAGGCTATCGGCAAACATCCAGAAGATGCAGGCAGTACAGATACACACAGCCACCAGGGTGTGCCGTTTCAACCTCTCCCTAAGCAACCACCAGGAAAAAACCGCCGCAAAAAAAGGCGAAACTGCCAGTATAACTACCGTATTGGCGACTTTGGTATGGGTAATGGACAAAACGAATAGCGCTGTCGTACTTCCGTACAATATTGCCACAGCAAGCGCGATTAGGCTTGTACGCCGGGAAAACATCGCTCGGGGCCACTGATTTTGCCAAGCGGTCAAACAGGCCATCACGATGCACAAAAAGAATCCACGCCAGAACAGTACATCCCAGGCAGTGGTTTTGGCCAGGCGGATCAGCAAGGCATCGAAGCTCAACAGGGTAACGCCGACGGCGGCGAAACCTATGCCTAAGCGGTAGCCGGAGATATTTCGGCGAGGCATAGTCAGGGCTCTGCCGTTGCTAACGACATAGGTTGATTTGTGCTAAGTTGAATGCAACCTGTTGTCGAGAAAGCGTGCTCATGATGCGAATCCTTTTAGTAATAGCAAGTGTCATAATGGGGCTGACTGTTACCCCTATCTTCGCCTGCGAAATGCGTATCGGTTATGAAAACGAACCGCCGTTTCATTTTCGCAATGCCGATGACTTGGTTATTGGAACGGATGCCGACCTGGTGCGTAATACATTGGCGGCATTCGGTTGCAAGGCAAGTTTTATCGAGCATCCCTGGCCCCGCACTTTGGTCTCGATTGAGGAAGGCTCCTTGGATATGGCCATGGGAGCCTCATTTAAAGCCAATCGCGCTGAATGGGCTTATTATTCCATCCCCTATAAGTTCATCGAACACAATCTTTTTACCAATACCGATAAAACTCAGCAAGTTTCCGGTGTCGAGGACTTTCTTAGTTCCGGCAATCGACTAGGAGTGGTCAACGGATGGGCATATCCCGTTGAAATTCGCGACCTGGTGGAAAATCCCGTTTACTCGGATGTGGTGGTAAAAGTCACCGGATTCGAGAAGTTGCCCATGATGCTGGAAAGGTCTCATGTCGAAGGAATAATTGCCAATCCCAAAACATTACAAGCGTTGCTCGAGGACATGGAAAGCGGCCACAAATTCAGTTCCCGGGCGAGTTACCAAGAGGAACTGCATTTCCTGTTTTCCAAGAAAACCGCCAAGCCGCAAATGATTCTGGATTTCAACAATACGCTTTACCGGTTGATATATAACGGAACCCGCTACCGTATTTTTAATAAATATCTGAAGAAATAGAAAGGCGCCCGAAAGCGCCTTAGCCAGCTAGCTGCCTTTAATATCTAATATCCGGAGCAGGTTGTGTCTATACTGTGGTTGCAACCATCCCTGCCGATATAGGTTTTCGTCGAGTATTCATCTGCCGGCAACTTGCTCAAGGAAGCGCCTTCGGCGGTTAAACCTTCCACATAGTCTATGAAACCTTGGGCATATTCCGTGTAGGTATCGACAAAATTACCGGCATTGAACACAGTGCCGAATGTAGTGTAGCCATCGCGGCCAGAGGCGATAAAGTCATTGGTTACGACCGTGTAGGTGGCACTTGTATCGATTGCTGTCCAAGTTCCGGCAACTCTGGGATTGATTTCGACATTGCTGACACGGCTGCCGGATGCCGCAGAGGCGTCAATGTCGTAGCGCAACCCTGAGGCATATGGATAGGAGCCGCTGGAACCACTGTTATCCAAGGTATTGGTAAGGGCTTCTTCCAACAGATCAATGATTTGTTGCCCCGTCATTTCCAAGGTCACCAAGGTATTGGAAAAAGGTAACAGGGTGTAGGCGTCGCCTATGGAATAGTCACCGGCGGCAACGTCTACCCGCACGCCGCCGCCGTTCTGGATGGCGATATCGGCAGTGGGCGTCACTGTCATGAATGCCTTCGCAACGACGTTGGAAATATCGCTACCTTGCGCATAGGTGGCCGAAACGTCGCAGATAGTTGATCTGCCCTGGCCCGGAAAACGCTCCAGACATAAATCATCAGCTGCAGTTCCTATGACGGTTTGCTCAAGCACTGATACCTGCTCGTCAAAACCGGCTATCAAATTTGTGGTTGTCGCATCAGGCTGGGTAACCACGACCTCCGGATGAGCGGTAATTGCTTGCGTTACCGTGAAGGTATCCGCTGACTCCAGCGATCTATCCTCAGAATCGCTATACTCATAGACATAGTTGTCGCTAATCGGCATGTATGGATAGCCGCTACATGCAGTCACGACACCGTTCTCGTCGAAACTGACATCCAGTCTGCCCATGATATGTGCATATTCCCATGCCTGAACGATACAGACTTTGTTGCCTGCTGCATCGGTTACTTCTGTCGGGTAACTTCCCACGGGATTGAACCCAAGGTCCGAGAAGGTGCTGTCACCCAATAGCGAATGGGAGTCGCCACCCACGATTATGTCGACACCGGTCAGATTAGCCGCCATCGCCATATCGTTTTCATATCCATAGTGCGTCATCAGAATGATTTTGTTGACGCCCATTGCAGTCAGTTCGTCTATGTACTGCTGTGAAGTTGTGGTTTCATCAAGAAATTCTGTCTCTGCATCAGGCTGCGAGGAATTTTTGGTCTTTCCGGCGATGTCGATACCGATAATGCCGATGTCTTCACCTTCTTTTTTCACTATTGTATAAGGCTGAATGTAACCCGACGCAATGGCGGAAGTTGCTCCCGGAACCACGTTGGCGGCCAGCACAGGGGTTTCACAGGCGGTGGAATTCAGCGAGTCCAGAAATCCTGCAAGGCCGGCGTCGCCATCGTCAAACTCATGATTGCCAAGGGCAAACGCATCGAAGCAGACCTCGTTCATTACCGCTGCATCCGCGGCGCCATTGAATAGGCTGTAATAGAGCGTTCCGGTAATGGCGTCACCGGCGTGAAGTTTTAAAACATTGTCGTTTTGGCTGGCCACCGTATCAAACAGGCTAACCATCATCGGGAAGCCGCCGTAGGTAACTTCGACTTCTGCGATCGCGCCGCCTGCTTCCGTAGTGCCGGACAGGGAAAGCCCGGACACGTCAAAATCGAAATCATCCGCAGCGATGTGAGAATGGTGGTCATTCATATGCAAAATGGTGATGTCGATCGCTTTGGCCGTGGAAGCAGATTCGCCGGCCGTGCCTTGCTCTCCGGCCGGACCCTGTTCGCCTGCCGGTCCTTGTTCGCCTGCCGGGCCTTGTGGTCCTTGGTCGCCGTCGTCCCCATCGCACGCGGATAACAGCATTGCACTTATTATTGCCAAAGACGTTTTCTTGAAACTTGTCATAAGTAACCCCTTATATGACGTCATTTTTGATTGGTTGCTTTCGAAAAATCGAACACATGTCAGCTTTTGTCGATCAAATATAGTCAGGGGCTGTCTTTACAATTTGGTGAAGGTTTTGTTACACAATTTCGTGATTCGAGCCCTCGCAATTACCGCCGCTATGAGGACTCTAATGCAGGCGCTTCGATGACTGTCGATAGATTGTTCCTCCCCGGTGTAATGCAGGGAGGACTCGATGTTAACCTGTTGACAAAGCCCTATTTCCGGCTCCTGGAAGCGTGGAGAGGGAGTGAGTTCGGGCGCTGTCGATGTTGTATTCCTGAGATTTGACGGTGTCTATAAATATCCATTCCGCTGTGGCGCGTTCTGTTGTAAAGGTAACCACCATATAACCCCGCTGATTTACGTTTACGTATTCCAAGTCGTCTACCAGGGTTGTCAAGCCGAGCTCAGTCTGCATGGCAAACTCCAAGCCAGGCGGCAGTGACAGATAGTCTTCGAGCCCAGGCGAGCTGACGGACGCCGTAGCGAACTCAACCCCGACAGCGCGGCCGCTCAAATCCTTAAGATTGTTGGCCCAGGCATTGTGGGTGTCCCCGGCCAATACGACCAGGTTTTTATCCATTTGAATCGCGGTGCCGAAGATCAGCTCGCGTTCGTAGGCATAACCATCCCAGGCGTCCAGATTGTAGGGCACGACGGTTTCAATTCTGGCTCTCTCGGTTTCGGTCAAGGAGGGATCTCCGGCCAATGCCCGGCCCTTGAGTGTTGCCAGTTCCTGAAATGCAGGCAAGATCACGGCGGGGTCCGGATTGGCAAGCTGGAAAAACAGTTCAGCGGGTAGATTCATACGGCCCATCAATACCTGCTGGCCGAGCACCTGCCAGGTGGCGTTTGAACCGGCCAGGGAAAACTGTAGCCAACTGGTTTGATCAGCACCGAGCAGAGCGCGGCTGGTGCTGGATACATCGCTGATAAACTGCGGTGCATTGAAGGTGCCCGTGGCCGGATCGATATAGTTTGCATAATCCAGTTGCTTATCGCGGGCAATCAGCCTGGTGTCCAACATATGCAGGCTGACCAGATCACCGAAGTCAAAGCGGCGGTAGATGGTTTCGGTATCCCCTTCATACGCCGGGCGAATGGGCAACCATTCGAAATAGGCCTGTAGCGCCTGTAACTTTCTTTCGGTGAAGTCGCCTTCGCCTTCGTTATGATTTTCAGCCCCGTTTTTCCAGCTGTCGTTAGTTACCTCGTGGTCATCCCAAACCACGATAAAGGGCGTATTTTGATGTAGCGCCTGTAAGTCTGCGTCAGACCGGTATAGCGCATAGCGTTTGCGATAGTCAGCCAGATTCAGGATTTCGCTGGCATTATCTGCGGCCAAAGTGCGACCCAAAGCTTCAGCATCTTCCGTCGCGTAGCCGTCGCTGCCGTATTCATAGAGATAGTCGCCAAGGTGGACCACGGCATCCAGATCGTTGCGTTTGGCAGCTTCGCCATAAACATGGAAAAAGCCGGCCGGATAGTTGGCACAAGAGAATACTGCCAGTTTTACGGTATCGACGGCACCTTCCGGCAGGGTCTTAGTTTGCCCGGTTGCCGTGGTCGTTCCATTGGAATGGAATCGGTAGTAGTAGATCGTTCCGGGTTGCAGATTCTGTACATCCACCTTAATTGTAAAATCGCGCTCGGCGCTAGTCGTTGTAGTGCCACTGTGGAGTAAATCGGTGAATTCTTGATCTGAAGCGACCTCCCAGCTTACTGAAACAGATTCAGCGCCACTATCGCCTGGATTAACGCGGGTCCAGATAATCACACTGGTTGCCAAAGGGTCGCCGCTGGCAATGCCATGGTCAAAACTGACCTGCAAGCCATCATCGACCGAACCATCCGTTTCAGTTGAGTCGTTGTTATCATTATCGTTGTCCGAACAACCCTGTAACCCTGTAGAAATGACTGCAGCGCCCAGTCCCATTGCGGATAGCTTGATAAACGCCCGGCGAGAAAACGGCTTCATTGTGCCCCCTCTTGTTTTGTTGAAAAGCTTCAGATTAATGCTGGTATGTTACGTTTCGGTGTCTTATTTATAGAAGGACAATAATGGAGTTGCCAAGGGTTTGCCGAATAACCCTAGCAGTTTTTCGTCAATATTCTTGTTTGTGCTAGCTCCTACTAATTGCGGATGGCAACCTACGTTGGTTTCGACTAAAAAAGAGCTTTCCTGAATTCCAGTAACGCCTGAATAGCCACGGCCAGCCATCTGAACAGCCTGAATTTTACCTGTCGGCTGCATTAGACTAGGCTTTGTTGAAACAACTGGATCACCTAACTGAATCTTTAAATAAGTGGAATCGAATTATGGGAATGCTTGCCGGAAAGAAGGCGCTAATTGTCGGTATTGCCAGTAAACTCTCCATTGCCAAGGGCATCGCGGATGCCTTTCACCGAGAGGGTGCTGAAATTGCTCTAACCTACCAGAACGATAAGCTGAAAGGCCGGGTCGAAGGCTTTGCGGCGGAGTATGGCTCTGAACTTACCTTTCCTTGTGATGTGTCGAGCGATGAGGAAATTACCAATCTGTTCACTGCCATCGCGGAACATTGGGATGGAATAGATATCCTGGTACATTCTGTCGGCTTTGCGCCGGGGGAAGAGTTAAACGGAAACTATGTCGATGTTACATCACGGGAAGGTTTCCGGATCGCCCACGATATCAGTTCCTACAGTTTTGTAGCCCTGGCGAAAGGGGCAAGGGAGATGATGCGGGGGCGCAGTGGCGCACTATTGACGCTGAGCTATCTCGGTGCCGAGCGGGTTATACCAAACTACAACGTGATGGGTTTGGCGAAGGCCAGCCTGGAGGCCAACACCCGTTACATGGCGGATAGCTTAGGGCCGGAAGGCACGCGCGTTAATGCCATTTCCGCCGGGCCGATTCGAACCCTGGCGGCGTCGGGAATCAAGGATTTTCGTAAAATGCTCGCCGAGAATGCCAAGCAGACGCCATTGCGCCGCAACGTGACTATCGAAGAAGTAGGCAATGCCGCGATGTTTCTGTGCTCCGATCTGGCCTCCGGAATCAGCGGCGAAATCCTCTACGTGGATGGCGGTTTTAATGTTACTGCAGCCGGCGCAAGAGAGGTGTAGCACGAGTGGTCTAGGCTATATGTCAATGGGCGCGGTACACGCGCCCACGCTAGTCAAAACCGTCTACCTAAGGGTTCGTACAATCTACCTCTAAGGTTAGGCAAGTTCGGCAGGCCACCTTTCTTCATACTTCAACTCGCCGTTGCTGGCGACCCGATATACCGCTAACACGCCCTCGCTATCGCGCAGAACGACATACATGATCTCGCTGATCTGATCAACAGAAGACAAAGACCGGTCTGCTTCTCCTTGGAAATGCTTGGTGTCTTCCGCGTAGGCTGCAAAGCCTCTGTTCAGAACTGTTTCGGCCTCGATTCGCCTTCTTACGATATTATCCGCCATCGGGTTTTCCTCATTAAATGCCTGTTTATTGGGCTATTGCTGAACATAGAGCCGATAATCCCAAGCGGGCAGTTCAAGCTTCTCCCCGCCTTCAAAAACCATAACCTCGTCACGGAAAAAATCCGTGTATTTCCCATGGAATGGGCCGTCTTTCAGGGTTACTTCTTGCTGGCTGTCTGTGAAGTTGAAAACGGCAAATATTTTGTCGTTGGCATTTTGCCGGACAAAGCTGAAGACCTGATTCGGGCAATTGTTTTCGACCTTAACCATGCGGGCTCCCCAGGGTGCGTTCCAAAGGGCTGAGTTGCCTTTCTTAAGGCGAAATAACCGCTTATAGAATTCTGTATAGGTATGGTCCTGCCAGTTGATTTCGTCCTTATCGAAAAACTCCAGGCGTTTCTTATTGCCCGCTTCCTGGCCGTTATAGACCAATGGCATGCCTTCACTTACCACGGAAAGAACGATAGTGGCATCAAGGGCATCTCCGAACTGTTCGTATTCCGTGCCTTCCCAGGCGTTCTTGTCGTGGTTGCTGACGAACAGCATACGCATGGCATCGCTGGGAAAGGCCTTCTCATTCCATGCATAATAGACGTAAAGCTCTTCCGCGGTGGCCTTGCCCGAGGCGATCCGATGCATGGTTTCGTTCCAGCGCCAGCCATAGGTCATGTCGAATGCCGCGGCGTGTAAGTCTCGATCTTCCCATTCGGCAAGCATGAATACCGGCTTGATAAGATCCAGTTCCCGGCGTACAAGGTTCCAGAAATCGGTGGGAACGAAACCCGCGACATCACAGCGATAGCCGTCTATGTCCACCTCGGTGACCCAGAACTTCATGACTTCGAGCATATATTCGCGCAACGCTGGCCGGCTGTAATCGAGTTCAATGATATCGTCCCAGTCATACCATGGGGTGGGGCAGAAATCGCCTTTCCAGTTTCGCAAATACCAATCTGGGTGCTCGCTGATCAACACGGAATCCCAGGCCGTATGGTTGGCTACCCAATCCAGGATGACTTTGAATCCAAGCTTATGCGCCTCCCTGACAAAATCCCTGAGGGAGTCAATGTCGCCAAACTCGGGATTGACCGAATAGTAATCCTGAACCGCATATGGGCTTCCCAACGAGCCTTTCTTCTTTTGTTCGCCAATTTTATTGATCGGCATGAGCCAGATGATATCGATACCTAACGCCTGAAGGCGTGGCAAATGCTGTTTCGCAGCGGCGAAGGTTCCCTCTTTGGTAAATTGACGCGTATTGATTTGATAGATAACGGCGTCTTTGGACCATTCCGGATGTTTGATCATGGATGCTGGCGCGGGTTGAAATTTTATGGCTGTCATGGACTATTTTTGCTCTCAGGCTAGCGCTACGCTCGTCAATATCAGTGGACTTGCAGTTGCATATGAAATGTGGTGCCGGTGTTGGCGTCGGATGTAACCGCCATTTGACCTTCATGATGTTCGGTAATGATAAAGAAAGAAAACGACAGACGGTTACTCGCTTCAAATTCGTCTTCCGGGCCCTTGGGCGCACTGCCGAAAAAGGGTTCAAATATATGTTTCTGTTCCTGATCTGACAGCGATCTTCCATTGTGGTGGATTCGAATCCAAAGTGCGCCGAACTCCTCAAGAATCTGAACCTTAATCTTCGGAGTCGTTGCAGCGGCTTTCGTTAATGCATAGAAGGAATGCCGGAGTAGGCTGAAGAATACCTGTTGCAGTTCCGAGGCGAAACAAGCGACTTGTGGCAGCGCCTGGGTATAGTCTCTTTCAATTAGGATGTCGGTAAACTTTAGGCCATTCGGGATGGAAAAAATGTTCGAAGCCAGATCCAGGGATTGATCCATGATATCGGGAATACTGGCAGGCTGTTCTTCGTCGCCCTGGCTGACGGCAAACTGTAGCAGATTGCTGGTAATGGCCGAGGCATGATGGCTATGGTCGCCGGCATCGGTAAGCCAGCCCATCAGTTGGTTGGTTACCTCGTCATCCAAACACTGCTGGTTGACCAGTTGCCGTTTCACGGAATCGATGTCCTTAGCGATGGTTTTCAATGGCGCGTTAATGTCATGGGCCATCGTAGAGGCCAGTTCCCCCATAAAGGACATTTTGTCTTTTTGCACCAGTTGATTCGCCGAAATAACCTGCCGAGTGACATCGTCCACCAGGATTACGACGCCGGCCTCCAGCGGATACAGGGTGATGTCGTAATGAAAATGACCGCGCTGGCTCTTCCGCATGGTCAGGACTTTGCTGTCCCGCAATGCTTCTTCTACCTGTTCTTTAGCCACGGGCATAATCGGGTAGGCTTCCCATAGGTTTTCATGCAAGGCGTCGTCTGCCTTCAAACCGGTAATGGTCTCGGCACATTTGTTCCACTGCGTCACCTTGCCAGCCTTGTCCAGCCCCACCAGCATAACCGGCATCGATTCCAGTATACTCTTGATATATGTTTCAGAGGCATGCAAACGTTTGGTGGTTTCCAGGTGTTGGGCGATCTCGCCCTCCAGCAGGCTGTTGGTTTTTTTCAACAGTTTGTTGCTGTCATCCAGCGTCGCCGTTCGTTCCCGCACCCGTTCTTCCAGTTCATCGTTAATAAGTTTGAGAGCACGGTTGGAGAAGTTAATCTGACGCCGGCTGAAAAACAGAATAGTGGCGGTAATGGACAATAACAGAATGAGGATGCCGCTGGACCAGTTGGCTACATATTGCCAGTTCGTGTGTCCATCTTCGTCCTTGAAATATGCCAGTAATCCGGCGCTAACGGTATGGCTTTGCAGGAGCAGCGGCCAGGTCAAACAATAGTAAAACAGTCTTTTTAGCGATTCTTTCATTGTTTTTGCAGAGATCTCGCTTCCAGTTTTTATCTTTATGCATTCCCATGTCAGGCAACCGCGCCGTTCAAGCCATGAAAGCTGCCAGTTTAAGAGTGTTGCTTGATAATTCTGCGATTACCAACTCTTTCTGTATCCGCCAATCTGAGCGCTGCCTTTGCCGAGGCTGTAGCTGGTTCTGCAAGCTGTTATAAATATATGTCGCCAGCTGGAAGAAACCCAATTCTGCCAGAAACAAGCAACCAAGAGCCAGTAAAAGATAACCGGTTCAGCTGTAGGACGCCTGTATCGCTTCCACCGCTGATTCCTTAATGTCTTCATACTGAATTTCAGCGATGCCTAGGTAATTTAAGATATCCTCTTCTAAAACCTGCCATTCATGATCTATCCTTTGATGCCCCAACTGGACAGACTCTTTCCCGATTTCCTCTGCCATTTTGCAGGCGCAGAGCAGATTAGCCAGATGGCTCTCCTGCTTCAGTTGCTCTCGAATGAACGGGAGATCATGATGGTGCTTTACAACCTGCTGTACTTCTTTTGGTAACTTCCATGAGCGGGTGATGAACAGCCCGACGACTGTATGGTTGGTCTTATACAGGTGATTTTCCACGGCTGTCATCGGGTGCTGGTTTTGTCCGTAGATCTTTTTTATCACAGTTTTATAGTTGGGAAATTTTTCCATCATCATGGGAATTCCACAGTTATGGAACAGCCCGGCGAGATAAAAATGGTCCGGACGGTTGAAATTCAGTTCTTTTGCAATGGTTACACTGGCAACGGCAACATCGTTAGTGCAGGTCCAGAAATCCTGTAAATCTTCCGGTGACAAGCGGCTGCCGACAGCGCTCTTAAAAAGCACGGCATTGATAATGTTGATGACGCTTTCCAGCCCCATCATGACTATGGCCTGTTTTACTGATTTGATTTCGCGCGCCCTTCGAAAGGCCGCGGAATTAATGGTTTTGATAATTGCTCCGATAACGGCAGGATCTTTCAGAACTATCTTGCTGATCGCGTCTATGTCCGGATGAACTGCAGTTATGTCTTGCATGATTTGGGGTTGTGGCGGTAGCGACATTCCCTTGACTACTTGGGTCGCCGTTTCTTCGTCGACCAGAATAAGCTCTTCCGACAGATTTAGTGCGTCGGTTGACATGCTAGGTTCCAACCTTGATTAAATAAAATAAGAAATATAGGCGAAACTTTAAAAGTTTGCCCTGCATTTTCAACAGCCGCCATGTCAAAACATGGTAAACAGGCTTTCCTGGAATATTGAAAAGGAGCGTTGCAGGCGCGGGAGCAATAGGAAGATTCATGCGGTAATAAGCAAGCATCAAAAAAACTGCTGGAGCAGTGATGAATCGTTAAGAGGACATCGGTAAAGCTATGGATTAGGGCGATGGGAAAGCTGTCACGCCGCTCTGGGCTCAGTCGGTTAGCCTTGTAGGTCAAGCAGACGAATTTGATTGGTTGTTGACCAGTAAAACCCTTTGGCCGCGGCACGAAGCTGCCGCTCCATATTTCCGGTATCGGCATCTTCCGGCAATAATGGCTTCAGGCGCTCAGCGGTTAATGGCGGTGTTTTTTTCAATTGGGTGTCGGGGGTGATTTTTGCTTCCCGGTCAAGAGGAAAACAACCAAAAAGTAAGAAAACCAAACTCACCAAACTAATGTAACGCGCCACAATATTTTCCTCAATTTCCAATGGTTAGTTCAACGGCCGAGCAGCCTAAACCTAAAGTAATGAAGCGTTACAAATTGTGTTGACGGGTAATCCATGCCTGATTACTTTACCCTTAGCGAAACGGTAAATAACCCTATGCTTGGTAACTAACAATAATCCTAGGTTTCTAGGATAATAAACGGGTATCGAGTTGCGAGGATTTTTCATGCTTAGAATTTACCTTGCTCTTGCCTTTATTCTGCTACTGAATACGGCGTATGCTGAGCGTTTGCTAATTGTAGGCGATTCGTTGCATCCGCCATTTTCTTATCTGAACGGTCAATCCGCCAAAGGTATCTACAGCGATATTGTGTCCGGAGCGTTAGAGAAAATGGGCGAGGACGGTTTTGCAATCAAGCTGGTTCCCTGGAAGCGGGCGCTGTACATGGTGGAGACGGGGGGGGCGGTCGGCATATTTCCACCGCATTACTTTCCTGACCAAAGGCCATTCCTACGCAGCTACTCGGTGCCGATTATGGCCGAAACTTCAACGGTCTATTGCAACGTCCGGCAACTGGATAAGCTAGGTTTTCATTCGCGTCCGGAACCGACCTGGCCGGATGATTTTGTGGATCTGAGATTTGCGTTGAGTTTAGGTGTCCTTATGGGTGGAGATGAGTTTTGGGGCTTGGTAAATTTGGGGAAATTGGATGTTATCAGGGTTCCCGGACCTGATAACGCCATGCAATTGCTTAATCTGGGACGCGCCGACTGCCACATCAATGATCGGGTGACAATTCAATGGTATCTAAAAGCGCTGCAGCATCAGTATCCTAGTTTTCAGCCCGATTATATCAAGGAGATAGTGAGAATTGAGGAGGAAGCCGGATTTTTGGCGCTGTCCTCCCACTGGCCGATGCAACAGGCAGATCCATTTCTGCGTCAGTTTAATGAAACCATTGAGCAAATGCGTAAGGCCGGTGAAATCCAAGATATTATTTTGCGCAATATCAGTGAAGCGAAGCTGTTAGCTCGATAATGTTATGAAATACACACTTTTCTATATCTTGCTGGTTGCTGGCATCTGGGGGTGCAGTGAGGAACAGGAAGTGACGGAGCATGGCACTATTTACCGGTTGAACGGTAGCAGTTACCGGCTGGCAGTTGCTGATCCTGAAGGGAATCAGGTTACTCTCGAAGGCAAGTTGGCTGAAGCTTTTGACAATCCTAAGGGTGACAAAATGCCCTATAGCCTGGCCAAATACCTTTCTTTAAATACCACCTGTGGCAATATCAAATTCTATGAAGTGCAAAACGCCGGCTATATTTTCTGTGGCAACTGCGAAGAATATGCTGCGATCTATCCCAATTGTCCGCTGAACCTAAAGGACATTGCGCATTATCGCTGGCGCATCGCGGTTGCCGGGGACTAGTTAGTTTACCTGTTTTTTGTCCTCATGTTTCAGCCCTCCTGTTTAAGATTGCACCGGCAGGGTAATTCTGAATTCCGCACCAGGGCGGGAGTTGAGAGCATCGACGCGCCCGTTCATTGCCGTAACCAGTTGCTTTACCAGTGCCAAACCAATGCCGGTGCCGACGGTTTCTCGAGTGAGCTCATTTCCAGGACGATAAAACAGCTCAAAAATCTTCTTCAACTGCTTGCTGGGAATCCCCGGGCCGTAATCACGCACGCTGATCAGTATGTTTTCATTTTGGATTTTACTTACCCGGAGATCCAGCCTGGGGTTGCCGTACTTACCGGTAAACTTAATGGCATTATCAACGATATTGATAATGATCTGACAAAACGCGTCGGCGTCGACTTCCAGCTTGGATGATTGCGCGGCAGCATCCACGGAATATGTACAGTTAAACCCCGCTTTGGTTAATTGTGCATCTATCTTCGAACGAATCAAATCAACCAACTGAGCTACTTCAAAACTGCCCGGTTCAAGTTTTATTTCATTGCGCTCCAGGCGCGCCAATTGCAAAACGTTTGCTATTAGTCTGGAGAGCCGTTCACTTTCGTCATAGATGTAATGGTAATACTCTTGCTGTTTATCTCCCGTTACCCAGCCTTCTTTCAGCATTTCTCCATACATGCGGATAGAGGTTAGCGGAGTTTTCAACTCGTGACTGACGGCGGAGATAAAATCCTGTTGCTGTCGGCCAAGGACTATTTGCTTTATGCCGAGTCGGTAAAGCATCGCAAAACCAAGCAGTATGACCGCCACCAGAGCGATGCTGGACCATACAATGATTC
Organism: Hahella sp.; assembly: GCA_028280065.1. Taxonomy (GTDB): domain Bacteria; phylum Pseudomonadota; class Gammaproteobacteria; order Pseudomonadales; family Oleiphilaceae; genus Hahella. Next base: position 61,801 of record JANQMN010000066.1, on the reverse strand, counting down.
GGGCTCCCTGGCTTACGGGTAGCTGTTTGATTGTCCAGACCATTTCAAAACCTTCCAGGGGAGCTGATAGCCTGCCCTGATGGAGCAAATCTCCCTTCACATCTCCGGCGGATCGGCCGAATGCGGAATAGGAGTCCGGTTCTCTGCCGGAGGCTAATGTCAGCACATCTCCCTGAAAAGCAACGACCATGCTGCTCATGCCGGCTAGCTGGCTTTGCAGAAATGGTTCCACCAGAGCTGCTTTGATGAAAGTTTCCGGTTGAATGATTGCCCCTTGAATCAGCCGCTTACCCTCGCGCCAAACCTTGCGAAACAGCACGAATTCACCGCTGTCCAGGCGTGCAAGGGTATAGGGATCGAGTTCACTTTCGAATATTCGAATTCGTTGGACCGGATCAGGTCGCGGCTGTCGATCCGCCTCAGTTGCGGCGTCTTGAGTAAGCAGGTTTTCCACCACCAGAGTCTGGCGTTTGCGGCTGGCTTTTTTTTCTGCTGCCGGAGAAGCCGCCGGCGAGCTTTTTCCACCGGTTTTGTCGGCCCGTAGTTCCTGCTCGCGAGCCTTTTGAAAAGCTTCCTTGTTGAGCTCTAGATCCTCCAGTCTGGACTGGGCGGGAGCAGCGCTCTTTTGTTTACGAGCGAGGTCTGGCCTGACTATTTGGCGTTGGTTCAGCTCATCAAACACACTCTGTGAATAGAGTTCCGCATCTTCTTCCATGAGCAGGTTGCGGTTACTTTGCGCAACCCCCAGCCCTTCGTTTTTGGCGCTTTCAGCATACTCCGGAGTGACTGACTCAGGCGCATCCGCGAATACCGTTGGCGTCGCCGACTCTTGAATTTCAGGCACAGCCTCCGCAGCGGAGGACGCGCCTAGACTGCCGGACAGATCGAAATTCTTGCCGGTAGAATAATCCTGAGGTTCGGGAGAAATGACCGCGATTTCTTCGATTGGTAAATCCTGGTGAGTCTTTCGTACAAGTCTGTTATCACTTAATACATTAAGCAGTTGGTTTTGTAGATCCTGGCGGGCATCGTAATCTGAGATCGTAAGATTGGGAAAGCTGGTCAACGCAGCACTGGGTAGCAGCGGCGAAGAGAACCGCCCCTGTTCATCCACCTGAAAATATCCCAAGAGTCCCGGTATCTCTGCCACTACCGGATAATTGGCCAAGTTAGAGCGTTGTACCAGGCCGATGCTTTGATCGTCCGGCTGATCGATAAAGAACTGGTAATCATTGTAACTATAGGATTCCATTTTGAGAATCGCCTGATTCAACGGCTCGGCGATTGTGCGTGCAACTTGCTCGGCCAGTACCCGGTGCTGATAAAAAGCCTCCCACTTCAACTGCCGTTGAGTCTGAAACATTAGGACAATGAGTGGGACTAGTATGGTGACGAGTAACAATAGCACGGCCCAGCGCAGGCGTGCCGGGCTCAACCGTTGTTTAATGGATTTGGTCGCCATTCGACTTAGACGCTAACTAATCGATAGCCGCCACCTCTGACCGTTATGAGGAAGCGTGGATGTTTGGGATCGCGTTCGATCTTGCGGCGCAGTTTGGCTATATGAATATCCACCGTCCGGGTTTCCAGATCCAGATTTTTTGCATAACCCCAGACCTTATTCAGCAGCTCGTCCCTGGACACGGGCCGATCGGTATGTTCGTGCAGGTACTGAAGAATGTCGACTTCCCGACGGGTGAACTGCACTTCCTTGCCATACAGATTGCCCAGTAAATTCCGGGTATCGATAGTACCTGCCGCAAGCTCCGGTAATCTCAGGGAGATTTCATGGCCCTCCCGGTCAAGCAGCCGCGAGCGTCTTAGCACGGCCTGAACCCGCAGAACCAATTGGGCGATCGAAAACGGCTTGGCTACATAATCGTCTGCGCCCAGGGCCAGGCCGTGAATAATGTCCTCGTCGCCGGATTTGGCGGTTAGCATAATAATCGCCTGTTCCTTGTCCTGCTCGCGAATCGCTTCGCAGATATCGTAACCGTTTATACCCGGCAACATGATATCCAGCAGTAGGAGATCGTATTTACCGGTTAGCGCCTTACGCAAACCATCGTTGCCTTCTTCGGCGAAGTCCACTTCATAGCCATGAAATACGAACACATCCACCAATCCGGTGCGAATCGCCTGTTCGTCTTCAATAATCAGTAATCTGGCTTTGCGTGACATATCCACCCCGAGTTATTCGTGTCCCTAATAGCATAGCAACTGGTCCTGTTCATCCATGTAAACAGATTGTAAATCAGCGATGGGCAGTTTTACACAAGTGTGCCTGCTATAAGCGCCGTGCTCTGCATACAGTATCGGCATACCCCAATCATTTACCTGAAACAGGAGTTTTGAAATGGCGATTTTCACCCGTTTTTCACGTTTATTTAAAGCCGATATGCACGCCATTCTGGACCAATTGGAGGAGCCGGAAACACTTTTGAAGCAGGCGATTCGGGAAATGCAGAGTGGCTGCATGGAGATCTCGGAACAGTATCAACGGAAGCAGGGCGAATTGGATCAAGTTGAGCGGCAGGAAAAGGAGCTTGAAACATCGTTGCAAACCATTGAGGAGCAGTTGGATCTTTGCTTTGAAACAGAAAATCAGGCGCTGGCGAAAAACCTGGTACGCAGAAAGCTGGAGCAAAAGCAAAGCCAGGGTGTGCTGAAGAAGCGCCGACAGGAACTTGAACGTCAATGCGACGCGTTAGAAAAGCATTTAATTGAAAACAATCGAAAACTGGAAAGTATGAAGCAGAAGGCGGCTTTGTACGAAAGGCCGGTCCATGGGGACACCAACGTCGAAACCGCGATGCCGCTGGTAATCAGCGAAGAGGATGTGGCGATCGCCCTCCTCCAGGAGCAAAAGAAACGTTCCGGAAATTCTTGATTTTCATAGGAGTATGACCATGAAAAATTTGGCATTTTGGCGTGGAACAGCGGTGGCCCTCGGATTAAGTTTGATCGGGTCGATTTGCTTTTCGTTATTGACGCCGTTGTTCGGCTCGGGATTAACAGCTCGAATCGTATTGGCCTCTTTGTCCTTTCTGTATTTGGCAAGTTTGTACGGCTTATCCGGCCGGTTTGCTTCAAGAGGGCTTGTGGTCGGGATGGCAAGCTGGTCAGCGGTGATTGCATTTCTCGCTGTTTTTAATCCCAGCCTGTCGGTCTGGTTGGCTACACTCGTCGGTTTGTTATGGATTATACGCTGTTTATTGTCTTACGGCCGGCCGCTTTCGGCGTTGGCTGACACCCTTATCAACGGCGTTGCGTTGCTCTGTACCTTGCTGACCGCTCTGCATACCCACAGTGTGTTTCTTAGCCTATGGGCGTTCTTTGCCGTCCTGGCAGCGGTAGCCTTGTTGCCAGGTTATCGGCCTGCACCAGGTTCCCCAAAGGATCAAAACAAAGATCGGTTTGAGCAGTCTTATCAAACGGCGCAAGCCGCCTTGCGGCGCCTGGCAGCCAAGCGTTGAAGGGCCAAGCGCTGAAGCACCAAGTGGTCTATTAACTTTTATGATTTGAAGGAGTACGGCATGCGTAACCATCGTCTGATCGGCCTGCTTTATACTTGCACGTTAGTCTGCGTTTTGGCCCATCCCTATGTCGCTAGTGGGCAATGGAATTTATGGTCGGAAAAATCACTGTCCGTTGTTTCTGAGGAGCTGCCGCAGAAGCGCGAGGCGTTGGTCGAGGTGGTTTTCGTGTTGGATACCACCAGCAGCATGTCGGGTTTAATCGATGCGGCAAAGCAAAATATCTGGGCAATTGCCACTAACCTGGCAAAGGGTGCACCCGCCCCCCGCCTCCGAATCGGATTGGTGGCCTATCGAGACCGTGGAGATATATATGAAACCAAGGTTTTCGATTTGACGGAGGATATGGACCAAATATATGCCAGTCTTATGGAGCTGAATGCTGCCGGTGGCGGCGACGGCCCGGAGAGCGTTAACCGTGCGTTGGCGGCGTCCCTGCAACAGATTCATTGGAGCAGTCCTGCCGGCGTCCAGGGTGAGCCGGTTTACCAGACGGTATTTCTGATCGGTGACGCTCCACCGCACATGGACTACGCAAACGAGGTGCGCTATCCCGAGATTCTTCGTTGGGCAACTGCAAAGGGCATAGTGGTGAATACCCTGCAAGCCGGGAACGATCCGGTTACCCGCCAGTTTTGGCAAGAGATTGCGGCCTTAAGCCAAGGTCAATATCTGCAGGTTTCGCACAATGTCCACCGGGTCCGGACCAGCACGCCCTTTGATGCCGAGCTTGCGCGCCTGGGCAGGTCTCTGGAAAGTGCCAGGCTGTATTTTGGTGCACCGGAAGTTATCGAGGAACTTGACCGAAAAGCCGCTGTTTCGAACCGAATCAAAGAACACAGTCCTACAGCCGATTTGGCAAAAAGAGCAGAGTTCAACCTCACTGCCGCCGGTAAGATCAATGCCCATGGCAACCGGGATTTGATTGAAATGATCGACGCCCGTGCCATGAAGCTGGAGGATGTCGCTGAAGAGGAGCTGCCCGCCGCCCTGCGGCTGGTTAAGCCAAGTGCTAGAGAAAGGCTGGTCGTCGAGCGTATTCGGGAGCGGCGTAAGTTGGAGCAGCAAATCGAACTCTTAGCCAGGGAACGCCGTCAATACTTGGAGCAAAAACTGGCGCCCGAGACGCGTGAAGCGACATTAAACAATCAGCTGCACCAAGTTATCAAACAGCAGGCAGGAAAACGTGGTTTGCATTATCACGAGGAATTGGTTCTGTAGGGTCAATGCTTGGTTCGTCGGTGAGCAGGCTGACTAGTGTTCTGCCTTACGTTGACCTTGGCAAAAATGCTCGCAAAGCTGCCGTCCCTTTGCATGATGGATAGCGCATTATTAAACAGCTCGGCATAGCGTTTACCCTGGGAAGAATTTTGGAAGGCAAAATATACGTCCATGCGAGACAGGGGGGAGTCTCGATGGTAATCATAGTGAATCCGTGTGGCTGATTTGGAAAAGGCGCGTAATCCCGACTTTTCCTCGACGATAAACACATCGATTCGATCTCTTGCCAGCATTCCGATATTGTTTACATCCGACCTGGCATACTCAAAGTGAATGCCATCCACTTCAAATAGCTCATTACAATACGGATAGCCGTCGGTGAGTCCGATGCGCTTGCCTTTCAAGTCATCCAGCGTGGCAGGTACCGGTTTGCCCTTAACAACAAAGCCAAAGTCCTCTTTGATATAGATGGCATTAGACCGGATATAGGGTTTGCTCAGCATGACGTCTAACGCCGGAAACAGGCCGTCAATGAGGTTGGCATGAAATCGCAGTATGGCTCTGTTGGCAGGAAAGACTTTAATCTTTATGTCATTGCTGAGATGATCCTCGATACTGCGAACCAGCTCTATAAAAATACCCTGGTGTTCGTTTTCCACCATTAATGGGATATGAAAAGTGTTTAGCTGAATGGTTTCGGCCTTGATTTGGCCAGCTATGGCCAAGCTCACAGGTAACATGAGCAAAAATGATAACGTTCGCAACAAAGTAGGTTTTCGCATTACTGAGTTTGTTGTTAAGCGTAGCTTTCCGCAGCGGCACTATACAAACTTTTGGCTAATAAACCAGCAAAAAATGCCGGGTTTCTATAGTTTTTTCTCATTCCACAGGGTAAGGGTAGCAATACTCTACCTCAAAAGCCTGGCTCCTCGTCCAACTTTGCAATCAAACTTGCCTGCTTTTTGTGCTATAAAAAGATAGGCACAGCGTGGACTTTTTTCAGATAACCAAAAAATACAAGGAGGTGCTTGTTTAATACAAAGGTGGGTTAAAAAGTGAAAAAACTGCATTTCAGGTTCACGATATTCTACCGGGCATTGGCGATGAGTCTGGTATTTGTGTTGGTATTGATTGGATCCCTTTCGTATCTTTTAACTGATGTCCGGGAGATGGTTGCCATAATCTCCGGCCAAGGAATAGAAATAAGCCAGCAGACCGAAGCTATCAGAAAACAAGCTGATTTACTGGAACAACAGCGGCAGAACGCCAAGCTTCAAACGCTGACCCAGTCTGCTTATTCCGTTTATAGCAACTTTCTTTATTGGAGTCTGCTTTCAGCGACCACAGGAGACGACCAGGTCATCGCCGAGAGCCGCAAGAGCGAAGAACTGCTCAACCAAAAACTCGAAGAAATTGCCCAAGTCAACGAAGATATGGCGGATATGGCGGATCTGGTGACCGCCTACCTGTACGACTTCCGAGACGATATCGATAAGGCGGTGGAACTTGCAAAACAAGGCGCTACCCAGCGGGAAATCAGCGCCAAGGTCAATGCGGCGCAGGGTTCTAGTATGACCATGAGTTCAAGTTTTGAACTGATCCTGGAAACGTCCTCAACGGCGGTCGAATCCATTAGCCAGCAAGTCGGGGAGGCAGGCAGCGCTGTTGCCGTTGCTGCCGATCAACTTCAGTCAAGTGCGGATAATGTCAGCCGCAAAGGCGATGCTTTGGTTAGGCGTGTCATTATTATTTTGGTCATTTCAATCGTTGCTACTCTCATCATTGGCTATGTGTTATCCCGCTCGATTACCCGCCCAATCTCCAAACTGCACCAAGTGATTGAAGATATTGAAAGAACCAACGATCTCACCCGGCGGGTAAATTATACCCGGGATAATGAAATTGGCGATATCAGCCGGGCATTCAATTCCATGCTGGAAAAATTCGCCTTGATTGTCAGTAGAATCAATGAGACCAGCCAGCTGCTGGCGGAGTCCGCACATCATAGCGAGCGGATTAGTCATCAAACGCAGAACAATGCCGACCAATTACGCCAGGAAACCGATATGGTGGCAACTGCCACCAACGAAATGACGGCAACGGTAAAAGGGATCAATGAAAACACCACGAATGCTGCGGACATTGCCAGCCAGGCCAAATCATCCAGTGAAAGAAGCCAGAATATCGTCAACGAAACCGCAAATCGCATTAACGAACTGGCGACCACCATTGCCGAGACCGCATCCGCTGTCGATGGATTAAGCCGTGACAGTGAGGCGATCGGTGCCGTGCTGGATGTTATTCGCGGAATTGCCGATCAAACCAATTTGTTAGCCCTGAATGCTGCCATCGAGGCCGCTAGGGCGGGCGACCAGGGCCGCGGATTTGCGGTGGTTGCGGATGAAGTGAGAACGCTGGCGCAAAAGACCGGCGCTTCTACCGATGAAATTCAAGCCATGATTGAAAAATTGCAAACCAATGTCCGGCAGGCTGTCAAACGGATGGCACAAAGCAGCGACGGCGCTCAATCGACGGTGTCCCATGCCAGTGATGCCAATGCCAGCATCGAAGAGAGTCTGGAAGCTGTGTTATCGATTAGCGACGCAAATCAGAATGTATCCTTGGCGACCCAAGAGCAAACCCAAGTGGCGGAAAGTATCGATAGGAGCATTGTGAGTATTAGCAATTTGTCTCAGTCTTTACTGGAGGTCTCCGACCAAAACCTCAGTGCAAGCCGGCAGCTGAATCAAATCGTCGATGAGCTTCGGCAGATGGTGAGTCAGTTTAAGCACTAGGTGCCTGTTCAAGTCTGCACTCGCTTCTATCGATCTTAATCACAATGAATGTGGCGATGCCACCATCAGGTGGCATCGCTCTGGCGACCTGCCCTCCTTGTTTTGTGCCGAAACAAAAGCCTGCCCAAGTTAACGCGGATATTTATCAGTAATTGGCCAATATTTTTCCAATTTTGTCCTATTTTTTAATGCAGCGCCCTGTGAAGTCTACGAGAAATTGCGATAGAAAAATTACATGTAACAAAACAAAAATCACATGTGTGATTGACATGTGATTTTTAGTGGTTCATTATTTCGTCATGAACAAGAAATCGTCAGCACATTACCAGCGAGAATTTCGGCGTCGTTTGCGCGAGCAGGGGCTTGTGAAAAAAGAAGTCTGGATTCTTCCCGAAAATGCTCGTCGATTGTCAGAGGTTGAACAGCATCTGAGACGGCGCGGCGATGAATCAACTCCACTAACTGGAGCGAGGTTTATGGAGAAGACACCGATGTGGACCACATTGCAGTTACATGACGCATTGCAAAAGACCGATTTGTTGGAGTCCGGTCGAGCAAACATTGAATTAATCGAAGGCGCGGAGCCCGCGCTGCTACTTGAGATGACCGAGTTTGGCGACCTGCCGATTTTTATAACCGTATCCGGCGAACAAATCATTGTGGAGTCTGTCTTATGGTCCCATGAGGATGTAAACGACCTGCCAGGATTTAACGAGGCGGTACTCCGCACCCACAAATACTTCCCGCTTTCCACCATCAGCCTGGATAAACTGTCCGACGGCAAAGACTACTATCATATGTTCGGAGCACTGAGTTCCACCTCTCTGCTTTCCAATGTGGTCTTTGAGATTGAGGTGTTGGCATCCAATGTATTGCAAGCGACGGAAGCCTATAGCGAATTTCTCTATACAACGAAGGAGGCGAAGGCATGAATCAGGTATGGGCAAAGATGATGACCGCATTGCGAGGCGGAATGAACGAAGCTGGCGAGGCGGTAGTTGATAGTCAGGCGTTACGAATTCTTGATCAGGAAGTTCGAGATGCCTCTGAAGAGTTGAAGCAATCTAAAGAAGCCTTGGTGGCCATCATCGCACAGCAAAAGGTGGCGGAAGAGAAAGCCGAGTCGCTGAAAAAGCAAATTCAGGAATACGAGGGATATGCGGTGAAAGCGTTAGAGCAGAGCAATGAAGCGCTTGCTCTGGAAGTGGCAGAAAAGATTGCCAATTTTGAAGGAGCGCAGCAGAGCGAAGAGGCTACCGCAGCGGGCCACAAAACTAGTGCCGATCAGTTACGGCAGTCCATCAAACAGGCTGAGGCAAATATCAAACGTTTGAAACAGCAAGTGGATACGGTGAAAGCAACCGAAAGTGTCCAGCGTGCCCAGGAAGCCGTTGCGACCCGTTACGCGGGTTCAGATTCCAAGCTGCGCACGGCGATGGAATCGTTGGAGCGCATCAAGGAAAAGCAAGCGCATAATGCAGCGAAAATGGCTGCTTCCCAGGAACTCGCCGCCGAAGAACCGGACCAGGATCTGGAAGCAAAGTTGAAGGAGGCGGGGATTGTCGGAGATGAACACAATGCCGAAAAAATTCTCGCCAGGTTAAAAAGCAAAGTAAAAGGATAGAAACGCCTAGTGTGGGGTGACTTATTGGTCATGTCATTTCGCGGTATGAGTTGCTTTGCTGGAGGCTAAAAGAAGTTTAGCTACAAATGAGTTTTAAAATCACATCGCTGCGCATCTCCACGGTCCGCACCTAGTGGGGGTGCGTGGCGGCTGTGAACCACGACCAAGGATATCGATTTATTAAGGGAGGTTAGGCATGTTTGCTTTGGTGTTTAGCGAATTTTTCGCCAGTATTTTATCTTTTCCAACAGCGATTTTTACCTTTCTGCTTTGCTTCTGCATTGTATTTTGGCTGATTTCGCTTTTGGGAGTCGTGGACATTGATATCTTCGATCTCGACCTGCCGGACCCTGACGGTGATATTGGCGCAACGGGCGTTGTCGCCGGTTTGCTGATGCGCCTGGGGTTATATGGCGTCCCTGTGACCGTAATCTTTACCCTGGTTTCCTTCTTTGGCTGGATAATCTGTTTCCTGCTGGTTTACTTGGTTGACCACCTGTTTCCTTTCGATTGGATCCGCTATGTTGCCGGTGGGCCGATAATCTTCGCTGCACTTTATAGCGGATGCTGGATTACCGGCAAAATTAATGTGCGGATTCGAAAGTTCTTTCCAACCGCAGAGCAGGAAACGGTTAAGACTGTCTTGGGTCAGATAGCGACTGTGCGCTCTTCGCGGGTAGACGCGAACTTCGGCGAAGCGTATCTCGACGACGGCGGTGCTGGATTAATTGTCAAGGTGCGGGCAGCGGGAACGGATACTTATAAAAAAGGTGATCGCGTGATTCTATTGGAGTACCTGGAAAACACGCACACCTACAGAGTCATTTCAGAACAAGAATTTCATGGAAGTTAGGCAGGTTTTTGTCTGCTTAACCAATATCTCAATGGAAAACTGTCTAACTAACAGATGGAGTTTATTATGGAGCTTATAGCACTCGGTTTTACCGTTATTGTCATTGGCGTAGTGGGCCTGTTCGTCATCGGATTGGTATTAAAGGCCTTCTATCACAAAGTCGAGCAGGGGACTGCGCTGATCGTTAACGATACCAGCCAGAAACCTAAGGTGTATTTTACCGGGAAGATGGTATTGCCGGTGATTCATAAAAAGGAATTGATGAAGATTTCCCTGATCACCTTGGAGGTGGACCGGCGAGGCAAGGAGGGACTCATCTGTAAAGACAACATGCGGGCGGACATCACCGTGGCCTTCTATCTGCGCGTAAATGAGACCCCGGAAGATGTGCTTCGAGTCGCGAAGACGGTCGGTGCCGAGCGGGCTTCCGATCGCGATGCGGTCTACGAACTGTTCGCCGCGAAATTTTCTGAAGCGTTGAAAACTGTCGGCAAGCAAATCGATTTCGTCAAGCTGTTTGAAGACCGTATAGAATTCCGCGAAAAAATAATCCAGGTGATTGGCGACGATTTAAGTGGCTATGTGTTGGAGGATGTCGCGATCGACTATCTGGAGCAAACACCAAAGTCGGCGTTAGATGCCAATAATATTTTGGACTCCGAAGGTATCAAGAAAATCACTGAATTGACCGCCGAGCAGAATGTGCGTACCAACGTGCTTGAGCGCGATGAAGAACTTGCCATCAAGAAAAAGAACGTGGAAACCAAGGAGGCCATGTTGGAGCTGGAACGCCAGCAGGCCGATGCCGAAGCCAAACAGGCGCGGGAAGTGGCCACCATCCAAGCCCGGGAAGAAGCGGAAACGCTCAAGGTGCAGGAAGAAGAACGGAAACGTGCAGAAGCCGTGAAGATAACCGTCGATCAGGATCTTGCGGTGCAGAAGGAAAATCAATCGCGTGAAATTGAAGTGGCCGAGCAAAATCGCCTGCGCGCGGTGGCCATCGAAGAAGAACGTGTGAAGCGCGCCCGCGATTTGGAAGTTGTTGCCCGTGAACGGGAAGTAGAAGTGCAAAAGATCGAGGCTGAAAAAGCTGTTGAAGTCGAGAAGAAAGAAATTGCCAATGTTATCCGCGAGCGCGTAGCGGTGGATAAAACCGTAGCGGTTGAAGAAGAGCGAATCAAAGAGGTTCGTGAAGTCTCTGAAGCGGATCGTTTGAAACAGGTGCAAATTCTGACCGCTGAAGCCCAGGCTGAAGAAGACAAGGTCAAGCAGGTGAAAGCTGCGGAAGCGGAAGAACAGTCTGCCAAGTTTAAAGCACTGGAAATCACTACCATGGCCCAGGCGGATCTGGAAAAGTCCGCCAAAGAAGCCGATGCGAAGAAGAAGCTGGCGGAAGGTACCATGGCAGAGGAGGCAGCGTCAGGTCTGGCGGAAGCCAAGGTGCAGGAAGCCAAGGCGGATGCCTTTGAAAAAGAAGGAATGGCGCAAGCGAAGGTGACTGTTGCCCAAGGCGAAGCCCGTGCCAAAGCCGACAAGGAAGAGGGTCTTGCGAAAGCCGAGGTGACGACTGCGACTGGGGAAGCCGAGGCTAAGGCCAACCGCGATATCGGTCTGTCCGAGGCGGAAGTGATTCAAGAGAAAGGCAAAGCGGAAGCCACTGCACAACAGCAGATCGGTACCGCCGAAGCGGAAGTGATCCGGGAGAAATTCAAGGCCGAGGCTGATGGACTGGTCGAGAAATTCGAAGCCATGGGCACGATGAGTGAAGATGCGCGCAATCATGAGGAATTCCGCATGAGCCTGGAAACAGCATTCAAGGAAGCCATTGCCTCCATTGAAGCGGGCAAAGAAGTGGCGAAGGAAAATGCCGAAGTTCTCGCTAAAGCCTTGCAGACTGCCAATATCGATATCGTCGGTGGCGAAGAGCACTTCTTCGATAACTTTGCCAAGTCGTTATCTATTGGTAAGGCCGTGGATGGTCTTACGTCCAAAAGTTCTACCGTCAACGCTATTTTGCAGAAAGTTTTGGCAATGAGCGCCACTACCGATAAAGACAAAGGCGACAAGACGATTAATTGAGTGGGTTTGGTTGATTCTGAAACGGCCGATTGGCTGAGCCAAGGTTGCCGTTTCGGGGTGATAACTTGTCACTAACCTATGTTTTGGAGATGGAGTAGCAGTTTATGGCGAAGGAGCAGGGTAATGTTGCTGAGACGATGACTCAGCAAGCTGTGGCTGAGGGCGGCGCTTATGAGGTCATTCGCAAGCGCTTGATGGATCAGGGCAAGCAACTCCAGACCCAGGCGAAGCAATTGAATCAGGCCCGCATCGAAGAATTTGGTTCGTCTGAAATGGCGGTAACGGCACGGGTTCGGGTCCGCACGGAAAACAATTGTGCCGCCCGGGATATCGTCCAGGTCGGCGGCTACCTGCTGTTTGGTTACAACGTCTTTATCGGGCTTAAGAAAGAAACCAAAGTTGAGGATGTGTTTTCCATCTTTCGCCTGAACGAAGAGTCACAAGGCGAGAATGTCAGCTATACCATGGATCAGGTTGGTCTGGCAGAGACTTTTCTTGGCCAGACCAGTTTTGTTCAAGATTTTGATGAGCTTTATCGATATTACAAGCACACCCGCCTCATTCAGTTAACCGTTAAAGACGGCAAACTGCTCGCCGGTTTCCAGATTGGCGAACGGATAGAAGATATCCGGGTGTTTCGCTGGTCAGTCTCGGCAGATGGCAAGGACGTCAACTATATCGACAATCGTGGTGAGCGGGATATTCAACTACCCTCTCCCTACGACTTTGAGTGGACTGCCACCCAACGTGAAGATGTGGTGCACGGACGTAACCCGCACATCAATATTCTCGACAAAGTGTTCGTGGAAACCATCGGCGGCGATCTGACCATTAAAGTGGAAAACAACACCGAGGATGGACTGGGGGTCTATCGGGAAGATGTTGAGGATGAAACCCAATCCATTGATGATGCCGATATCAGCTACGCCGAGGTCGGTGATCTCATTCTGTTAAGAGTGAAACCCTATCGCGAAGACACACAACGTTACTTTATTTTCAATACCTTGACCCAAACCGTCCTGCGTATGGACGCGATTGGGCAATCCTGCGTCCAGTTGCCGGAAGATCACGGCATCATTTTTCCGGGCGGCTACTATCTGCAATCCGGCGAGTCAAAAACCTTTGAAGGTGAAAGCCACCAGTTGCGCTTCAAACGGCAGATTCGCTCACCCAACGGCGAAGATGTCCTTTATGTGTTTTATGAGACAGAAGCGGGTGTCGTCGGACTGCTGGCCTATAACCTGATCGATAAAACCATTCAAAATCCGATCTTCGGCAATGGCTATGCCCTGGCGGAAGATGGCACCCTGGTCCTGTTTGCCGCGGAAGGCGAACCGACCCGGGTTCATCCCATGCAGATCTGGTCGACACCCTTTGTCAGCGAGGAGTTTGCCAGCCAGTTACCTCCCTCCCAGTCGTTTTATGGACGGATAGGTAATTCGGAACTGGTGCGGGGAATATCAGATCTCTTCAGTATTTGCCGCCTGATAGGTAAACAGGAAGTCACTTCTCGGCTGTATGAAGAACTCAGCAGTCTGGCAACAAAGTTCTTCGATAACCACTATTGGATTGAAGATGCGCAGGTTACCGAGGTAGCGACCCTTTTAAGGAGCGTCGCCAATACCGCCGAACTCGTTATTGACGAGTTCGAGAAAGTGGAATCGATTCGCCAGCAATCGGCGAAGTCCATGCAGGAAGCGGAACAGAGCCAAGAGGTTATTCTGCGCGAGTTGCGGCCGGAGAACTGGGCATCCGCGGAAGATTATGTGCAGGCTTTGGATGCCATCCGGCAACAACGGGGCCATTTGGCGACCATCAAGGACTATCGTTATATCGATCAGATGCGCATTTCCGAGCTGGATAAGGCGCTAGTGTCAGCGCAGGAGAAACTGAGCCATCAAACCGTGTCTTTCCTTTCGTCCCAGGATGCGTTTGCTCCCTATGTGGAGAAGCTAAAGGCTGTCGAAAATGAAGTGCAAAAAGCCGATACCATTGCCACCTTGAAGCCTTTGATTCAGGGGCTGGACGGCATGGCTTCCGGTCTGGATCTGTTAACCGAACTGATGGCGAATCTGAAGGTGGAAGACGCCAATGTTCGCACCCGGATCGTCGACAGTATTTCCGATGTCTATGCGAAGCTCAATCAGATTAAAGCCAAAGCGAATAACAAACGAAAGAATGTCGGAGCCGATGAGGCCAAGGCGCAATTCGGAGCGCAGTTCAAATTATTCAGCCAGAGCATTACCAATGCCCTGAGTATGTCCACGACCCCGGAACGCTGCGATGAGCAGTTATCCCGGTTACTGGTCCAGTTAGAAGAGTTGGAAGGTCAGTTCAGCGAGTTTGAAGACTTTCTCGCAGACATCATAGATAAACGGGAAGAGGTCTACGAATCCTTCGAGAGCCATAAACAACAGCTTTTGGATGAACGCCAGCGTCGGGCGCAAACCATTATGGATGGGACCAATCGCATTTTGGCCAGTATTCAGCGACGTACCCAGAAGTTCACAGAAGCAGACGAACTGAATACCTTTTTTGCATCCGATGCATTGGTGCAGAAGGTCCGTGAATCCGTTGAGAAACTTCGCGAGCTGGACAGTAACGTCAATGCGGACGATGTCGAAGCGCGGCTTAAATCAACCAGCGAACAGGCCTTGCGCGCCCTGCGGGATAAGGCAGATATCTATGAGGCCGGCGGCAGCGTTATCAAACTCGGACGGCATAAATTCAGTGTCAACACCCAGGACCTGGATCTTACGATCCTTCCCCGTGACGACGGTTTGCAGTTTCATCTTACCGGTACCAACTTCTTTGAGATCATCAACAACGATGAGTTGCTGAACCTGCGTGATTACTGGAATATGAACCTGGAATCCGAAACAGAACAGGTATACCGCGCAGAATACCTGGCCATGCAGATTATTGACGCCGCAGATTCGGGAAGCGTTGATTTTAATCCGAAAGACCTGCAGCAGGCGTTGCTTGACGACGATATTCTGCAGAAAATTGTCAAGAATTTCGCTGCGCCGCGCTATAAAGAAGGTTATCAAAAAGGGGTCCACGACCATGATGCCTGCCTGATTCTCAAAACACTGCTGCCCGCCATGTCGGCAGCGGACCTGCTGGTCATCAATCCGACTTCAAGAGCAGTTGCACAGATTTTCTGGGCAAACCGTAACTTGCTGACTTCTGAAACGGAGAAGGCATTCCATGTCAGTTGGAAGCAACGAGCTGCTTCGGGTTTTCGGCTAAAAGAAGTCTTTAATGAAAATAGCGCGATTCAGACCCTAGAAAGAGAAGTTGCTGACTACCTGCAGCAGTTTTTTGAACGATTTCCTATCGATGTGAACAAACTGCAGGTTCAAGAGGCCGCCAAGTATCTGACTGCAGAGTTAGGGCGCGAACGGCTGGAGTTCATCACCAGTAAATATGCAGCCGAATTGCTGGACGAATTTAAACGCTCTTTAAGTGCCGAGGCCTGGCGTACTTATCAAGGAGCATTGGAACAATTGCAAGGCAAGCCGGATCAGCGTTGGAAGCTGGGTGTGGACTGGTTGAGCGCCTTGGTCAGTAAGAAGAATCTCCCGCAATTGCAACGCTATGTTCCCGAGGTGGTGGCCATCTTGAATGCCGGTGAACGTATCGAGCGCCGCACCAGTCAGACTGATTTAGAGCTTAGGGTGAGCGATCTCTTGGGCGATCATCCCACTTTGGAACGACAGGAACTGGCGTTTTCGCTGGACGATTTCATTATGCGCCTAAGGCAGCATCAGACCGAAGTGGTTCCTGGGTATCATCGGTACCTGGCCCTACGCCAGCAAATCATCGAAGGCGAACGGGAAGCGCTGCGTCTTGAGGAGTTCAAACCGAAACCGCTGAGCTCCTTTGTCAGAAATCGCCTGATTAACGAGGCTTATCTGCCCATCATTGGCGATAACCTGGCCAAACAGATGGGCACCGTCGGCGAGAATAAACGGACCGATCTGATGGGGCTGTTGATGATGATCAGTCCTCCCGGCTATGGCAAAACCACACTGATGGAATATGTTGCCAGCCGCTTGGGATTGACCTTTATGAAAATAAACTGCCCATCCCTGGGACATGATGTACTCTCGCTCGATCCGCAACAAGCGTCGAATGCCACTGCCCGCCAAGAGTTGGAGAAGCTAAATCTTTCTTTGGAGATGGGCAACAACGTGATGCTGTACCTGGATGATATTCAGCACACCCATCCGGAATTTCTGCAGAAATTTATCTCCCTTTGTGACGGTACCCGGCGAATTGAAGGAATTTGGAAGGGCAAGACCAAAACCTATGATATGCGCGGTAAAAAATTCTGTGTGGTCATGGCCGGTAACCCTTACACCGAATCCGGAGAGGTTTTCAAGATTCCCGATATGCTGGCCAACCGTGCGGATATTTACAACCTAGGTGATATTCTGGGTGGCATGGATGAGCAGTTTGCCCTGTCCTATATCGAAAATAGTTTGACTTCCAATCCGGTATTAGCGCCTTTGGCAACCAGGGAAATGGCCGATACATATAACCTGGTGAAAATGGCCCAAGGGGAAAGCATCGCGACGACCGATTTGAAGCACCAGTATAGCGGGGCTGAAATCAATGAAATCACTTCCGTGTTGCAAAAGCTGTTTGTCATCCAGGACACGGTGCTCAAAATCAATCAGCAATATATCACTTCGGCTGCGCAAGACGATAAATATCGAACCGAGCCTTCGTTTAAGCTGCAAGGCAGCTATCGAAACATGAACAAGATGGCTGAAAAGGTATCCTCCGTCATGAATGAGCGGGAATTAACGCAACTGATCTCCGATCATTATCTCGGTGAATCGCAGTTACTCACCACGGGAGCAGAAGAAAACCTACTGAAGCTGGCTGAGTTGCGCGGTAACATGAGCGAAGAAGAGGTGGCACGTTGGACGCAGATAAAACAAGATTTTCTGCGCAACAAAGCACTCGGCGGAGATGATGTAGATACCGGGAATCGGGTCGTTGCCCAGCTAGCGGATATCGTTGCTGGCATGAAATCATTGACGAATACCGTCTCCGAGGCCAGTCGCGATGTTCAACCCGTGGAAGAACCCACCGCTTCAAACCAAGAGATACTGATCAAATTGCTTGAACGAATTGGTAGCAATCTCAAGCCCGTTGCGCCTGAAATCCGCTTGGATCCCCAAATCACCGTGACCAGTCCCCCCATTCCAGGCTTGGATAAAATACTCCGTGTGATCGCCGATACGCTAAAAAACAGCTTGCATCCACTGGTGTATTCCATGGATAAGAAAATTGATATAGACCTGAAAACCCAGCAAAAGATTCATGAGGTGTTGGTTCAGCTCGAAGCGCTTGAGCAGGAGGTGAAAAAGGGGCTGGACAAATAAAAATGGCGAATGAGAAGCTCATTCGCCAACGATTCAGTTAATATCAAACATTGGGTGGTTTAGAGATAAAACCGCATCAGAATTTCTGCGACACATGCAGGCTTGGGTTCATCTTCAATTTCCCAAGAATACTTCTCCAGGGTTTGAAAGCCCTGTGGCACAGATTCTACTGCCATAAGCACGGCATGCCCTCGGATGCGCTGCCCAACTCTTACCGCCTGGGGAAAGCGGCACTTGTTTGCGCCGTAATTGATGACCGTTTTCACGCCTGGATAAGGAGGGCATTCCTCGTCGATGATGCCGCGTAATACAGGATATAGCGAAAGTAACAGATAGCCGTGGGCGATAGGTGCACCATAGGGGGATTCTTTAGCTGACCGTATAGGATCGTTATGGATCCACTGAAAGTCGCCGGTGGCCTTGGAAAAACCGTCAACACGATCTTGGTCAATGGTTAACCATTCAGAGGTGTGGAGGTTGCTGCCAATCTGGTTCCTAAGTGACTCGATTATATTCATTCCGTTTTACCCTTGCTAACGAATAACGTATGAGGCTATTGTTGAAAGCATAGTTTACCCCACCCACTTCTCAAGATTGCCTTCAAATTCGGACACGCAATTTATGAAATCGAAGGCAAAAAATGAATGACTATTCAGGACGTAATAAATGAATCGTGAGCCGCTCCACGGTTTTCGGTTTTACAGCATGAATTTAGTCGCCAAGCATTTCTTCCTTTAACGATTCTTGTGCAGGATTTTCCGATAACCAAATACCAAACACCGCCTTTTTAAACGCCAAACCGCCGTCAATTGCCGCTTTTTCGTCACCGTTTTTTGCAATTCTTATCGTGCCGCTCTTATAGCTGATGTCAAACAGGTCACCTTCTTTGATTTCTTCTTTAAAGACGTTCATAAAAGCATCGATATGTGGCTTGATCGGCCCCGTATTTCCACCGGTAGAATTTTCAAATCCTTCGTTAGTCGCCTCAACCATTTTTTCGCTGGTGATAAGACTGGAAATAATCGCCAGGCGGATATTCATCGGCTCGTCAGCAGCCGTAACCGCATCGCCATCTGTCGAGCTTGTCACCAAATAAAGCGCGCCGACATACAAGTCCATAAAAAACTTACTGCGAACACCCGCGCCGTTTAACATTAAGCTTGTGCCCTCGACATCGAATTGATCTGGTAAATTGACGCCTTCTACAGTCTTCGCCGCCGCACCGGTCGCAATAAATAACACCGTAAAAAGTGTTAGGACGGAAATTATTCTTATCATCAGCGTTATTCCTCAAAACATGCTCATATAGAAGATAAAACATAGACCATTTTGAGTGAGTTTGTTTAATGGCGATTGCTAACGAAAAGGAGTGGTGTACCGATCAGGCTGTACATAGACCTAGAAGAGTCTTTTTTCAAGGGTTGGAACAAAGCAAAGTAAGGCCAAACCGTTTTCCAGAGGCTTAACCGAAGAAGAGTGTGATTACTTGAGGCACCGGGCGAGTATAGATTTAATTACGGCTAATTTATGGCCACTTTACGGCTCAGACTTCTTATTGCATTACGGCTAATTTCCGGCTAGTTTAAGGCTATGAACTGGTCGCCTAAATATGCCATTAGCAACAAACTTCTTTCGACGATCCGTGAAATAGGAGAATCGCTCGGAGAGTTGCGTTCGTTTCACTTAACGGATCAGGATTTGGCCAAGCTGGAGATTGAAGCAAGAGAGCTGTCAGCCTACGCATCAACCAGTATTGAAGGGAATCCACTGCCTCTTATGGATGTAAAGCGCTTGCTCAAAACACATAAAGAGAATGTGCGCGATACCGAGAAAGAAGTGCTGAACTACAATAAAGCCCTCCAATCCTTGTATGCCGATGTGCGTTCAGGTCAGTTCAAGCTGAATATAAAGACTCTGGAGAGAATTCAGGGGCAAGTTGTTGACGGCTTGATGGATAATCCCGTTCATTGCGGATCGATACGGAACGCCCCGGTCATTATCCGCAATCCACGGAAAATCGATGAGATTGTTTTTATCCCGCCGGACAGTAAAGACGTTAAAAAACTCACCATTGATTTGTTCAAATTTATTGAAAGCCATATCGGGAAGATTGATCCGATTATTCTGGCCGGGATTTTCCACCGTCAATGCGTGATTATTCACCCTTTCATTGATGGCAACGGCAGAACGACAAGGCTGTTCACGACGGCAATATTGGGGAAAGCCGGGCTGGATTTATTTGAAATATTCAGCTTTGAAAACTATTACAACCGCAATATCACGCGCTATTTTAAGGCTGTTGGCCTTGAAGGTGATTACTATGATTTGAAAGAAGACATCGATTTCTCCGCTTGGTTGGAATACTTCGCCGACGGCATTCTGGATGAGCTTCGCCGCGTGCGTAAAACTTTGCCGGAGCAAGCGGAGATAAGGCCACGTCTGGAACCTCACCATAAGGAAATACTGGCCTATATAGAGAAGCATGGCAGCATTACTCAGCGTGAATATGGCGAAATATCTTCGCGTAGCCTGGCTTCACGAAAGCTGGACTTTGATAAGCTGGTTAAGCTCAATCTTATAAAGGCCGAAGGGACAGGACGCGGTACATACTACGTGCTGGCCTCCTGAGAGCCATTTGTAGAGTCACTTTCAGAATAGTTAGTCTCTTCAAGCACTTTTTCTCTAAGCATTGTGTTCGTTGTATCCTCTCCCCACGCTATGTCTACAAAGATGCCCATGATATGCCTTAAAGCTTCAATCATTTCGATCTTCTCTTCGTGGCTCATGTCAGTGTACTCATCAAAGCAGGGTAGATATTCTCCGACGTTAAATCGGATTTGATGCTCATGCTATTCTCCTTTTGTTGGTAATTGACCCCTCAGGAGAATCGAACCGGAAAATTAATTGAAATCAATACCTTAATTAAACTTGTCCCCAGAAAATAAGAATTAATTTTCATAAATATTTTTAAAATCAATAAGATATCGATGAGTGGTGGACCGTTCGGCTGGTATTTCGAACCAGGACGGGGCTCTTTTAGAGAATTGGAACAAGGCATGCCCGCTTTGATGCTAAAATGCCTCCTTCTGGCCGAAAGGAGCCACCCTTGGCAGCGTTGAAATCCAATAAGTTATGTGCTGAGATTTGGTACTTAGAGCAAGATGCTGTAAAGAAAGTAAAGGAATCAATAGGTTAGTAGTCCAGAAGGTGAATAACTCACAGTCTACTTGTGAGGCTATAAAATATGGAGATGCCTTCGCCCAACATCCAGCAGTTATATAAACTTGCTCGGGCTAACACTCAAATTGATCACTGCAGGTAGTACAAAAATAAGCCAAATGGCTGATACGAACTAAAGGGTTGGTCCGGTAGAATCCAGCCTTTAGGAACCAATTTAAAAGGACGTAAAAGTGTCAGACTACGCTGCCGAACGCTATCACCCCAACAGCAAAAACATTGGGCACTGCACGCCCAAGGATTTCAATAAAACCAAGTCCAATCTCTATATCTTCTTTGACGGATATATCCTGACGCTTTCCGGTGGAAAGAAAACGCATCAATATGCCGCCGTCAGCGGCAAGCCGGAGCAAGGAAAATTTTCTTATACTCTGGAACGCCAAAAGGCAAAAAATATCGGCCCCATACCGGAGGGTACTTATTGGATTAATCCCGATGAAATCTGGGAAAACGCCTGGTATAAACGCGCATCACGCGAGAGTTGGGGCGACTACAGAGTCACAATCCACCCATATCCAAATACCGAAACCCATGGTCGTGGTGGATTTTTCATCCATGGAGGTAAATATTTTGGAAGTATCGGCTGTATCGATTTGACCATTCGTATCAATAATTTTATTGAAGACTTGAGAAATGAGCTGAACGGCAATAAAAATTGCTATGTCCCCACCACCGTGATGTATCGAAAAGTCCAATGAAGAACATAGTCCTATTTCTCGGCCTGGCCGTTTTGCTGATAGCAGGGATCTATGTAAATTACATCAATATCGTTGAAGCTTATGGCAGCGGCCCGCCATATTATGGCCAGACTACCAATATGGATAAGTGGGAAAGTCCTGTGCTCTTTCTAGTGCTATTTAACGGTGTTCTTGTGTCAATTGCCTTTCTAATCGTCAGGTTTGGTTTAAAAGCTAAAAGCTAAAAGCTAAATGGGCGGATTGAGCGTACTGTGCTGTGCTATAGGTAATCATCCTTTGTATCCAACACTTATCAGAAAATTTAGCTACCTTTGCATAAGCTCGTTTTTACAGTCGCGCAAGGACAGTTAAGCGTTAGGCGCTTCCTCCAAAAATATGGCTCCTAACGGGAAAGCTGCCGGCGTAGTTCCTCTTCACTGAGATAGTAGCCTTCGTCCATAAGCCGTTCAATGGTGCGTCGGACAATCTTAATCGCAGAGCATTCCCATTCACCATCATCGCCGGGGATGCTTCGGAAATAGAACCGTAAGAGGTTGAAAAATAATGCAAAAGCCTCTCAGTGGCTGATAATGTGATTTTGCCGAACACCTTCCAGCCACCAAGAGGAAATAATATTTCCTCTCGCTTTTTCAGCTTGCTTGATTCAATCCCTTTTTTACTCGCACGTTTAAGAATTTTCACCCTGGCTCTTGCTTTTACCCACGGGGAAGCGGACTCGCGGCTTTTGACAAATTTTCGGCCACCTATAGGTGTCCACCACCAGTCTATAAAAAATTATTTAATACAATGGGTTAGGGGTGGTGTAGGTGGTAGTCTTGTGGTCAAACTTGCAGGCAATCCTATTTCTATCCTGTTCCAGCAAAGAAGTGGACAAAAATTAATCCATAAGCAATACTTGATAAATACTCATAATAAAGTTACCAGCATGGAAAAGCTCCTTAATAGTTCTGTCTTCGTATTCCTTATAAATCACAAAGTTCAAGCAGCAATATTGTTGTTAATAGCGGCGTATTTTGGGACGCTTGATATATGGGGAGATGAATGGTCTTTCATTAAGGAGTATAGGGATATTCATGCTTGCATATATATAACTTGTATAATATTTGAAGTGGTCTTGTTTATTGTAAGGGCCTACATTGATAATCAAGTTGAGTTGCAGAATCAAGAGTATACGAGTTTTTTAGAAGGGTTTATTAAATTCACATCGAAAATCGTACATACAAAATCGAAGAGATTTAAGAAAACATCCAAAAAACTAAATCCTAATGCAGATATATTTCAGGCTATAACGAAACCAGTTACTCAAATAGAAAAAATAGCTGAAGAAACATGTAACTTATTAAAAGGAAACTTCGTAGAGGAAAACGAACAAGTAAGTGTTTCTGTATTTGGTAAACATCCTGGCAAGGAATGGTATCGATTAGCTTTAGAAGGTGCTAATAAAGGGAAGAATACAGACGTCGCTGTGTTGTTCGGCACGGAGTCGGCAGCCAAATATTGTTACGAAGATGGTAATCCTGTTTATTTTAATGATAAAAATATTGCAGCTGATGAAGGGCGTTACCATTTGTCAGAAAGAGACAGGCGACACATTACTGGAAGTATTTATTGTTATCCTGTTATGGTGGATACGCCTGATGGCATGAACCACTACGTTATATCTATCGTAACATACGGCAAAAAGCTGTGCGAAAAAGACGAAAGAAAGCAAGTAGAAGCAGTCAAAACCTTTATGAAGGAAATTTGTAGACGTATCGAACTGGAGTTGACATTACATTCGATCATGCTATGGTCAAATAGAAAGGGGGGCTAATGGATTCATTTAAAAAATATAAACTGTTGGTTTCTAATGATTCACTCAGGATTTCTGATGAGTCGACCTTTGTATCTCGCAACGTAGATAAGCTTTCTCGGTTTGCAAGTCAGTTAGAAAAAATCGATAGAGAAATTGAATCTACTCCTGTTGTAACCGTCCAAAATCGTACAAAGGAATCCTGTTCCCAAGATTGATAGTTTGGATAGATCGGGGTTGTAGGGAGTGTGAACAGTTCTTAAAAAAGGGGCAACTTTAAACGGCTGCCCTAGGGCTCTCCTTTACACAGTTTTTTCTGCACCTAAAGCCTTTGGCACTTCTAGCTTTATGGCTATTTGACTACTAGTCGAGTCCCTTAAATCCCCTACCAATGTTTCAATTTTTTGTACCGACAATAGATGTTCTATATTTTCCATAACCAGCAACGCTCCTCGATTACCAGTAATTACTCCGATTCCTTTATCTGTAAATATCGGAGTATTAAGGTTTCTAGTTTCGTTGGAACTCCGTGACGACCAGCTTTTACCGCCATCGGTAGAAACTAATAACACCCCTGAACTCCCAGTAATTACACCGATTCCTTTGTCGGTAAATATCGGAGTATTAAGGTCTCTAGTTTCGATGGAATTCCATGAAGACCAGTTTTTACCGCCATCGATCGAAACTAGCAACGCTCCTCGATTACCGGTAATCACTCCGATTCCCTGGTCGGTAAACACAGGTGGATTAAGGTATCTATTTCTGCCGGAATCTAGTTGCGTCCAATTTCTACCGCCATCCATTGAAACTAAAAGCGCTCCTGAAATACCAGTAATCACTCCGATCCCCCGATTAGTAAACACAGGTGGATTAAGGTAGCTACTTGTGCCTGAATCTTGTGGCGTCCAATTTCTACCGCCATCGATCGAAACTAGCAACGCTCCTCGATTACCAGTAATCACTCCGACTCCCTGATCGGTAAATATTGGTGGATTAAGGTCTGCTATTGTGGACACTTTCAAATTTTTTATGATTCCTTTCGGAATAGAAGTAATTGTGTTCTGGATCTGTAAGTCAACGTTATCTACACGATCACTAACTTCTATTTTTGTGGAAGAAGGGATAAGTATTCGGTCTAAGAAGTTCAATAGATAAGGCAGCAGAATTATGATACCAATTCCTATACCAATCAGTGAGAATATTCGCTTTAATATGTCATTTGCTTCGGTAGTAAGTTCACGGCTTTTTCTTTCGTAGTTTTCTACGACTTGCTGAATTATTTCCGTCATGAGCTAACCCCCAATTCCTTTTTTAATATTGTTTGAGAACTTGGCTTGCTATTGATAGTAGACCAAAGGCAATCTTTTGCTGGGCGGTTAGTCTTGATAGATCGCTTCTTGGATTTTTAATCCTGCCAGCAATGTGGTTGTGGTATCCGGGTGGATGCCATCAGGGAGTGCTTTGAAATGTGACCAGGCGTTGACGGTTATGACATCCAAGGCACGCATTGTCAGCATGTGTCGTTTTTGGAGGTAGGTATATTCTTTGCCTCCTATCACCCAAGGCACGCCTGTGTTTCATTGGAACTCGGCCAGGTTTAAGTCCCACCAATCCGGGTAGTACGCCACTACGGGCTTAATGCCGTACTCAATCGCAATCCTTGCTACATCGGCCAATCTTTCAACGACTGCATCCAACTCATCATAATTACAGGGAGTAGATTCCTGCATTGCTACACCTCGACTGTCAGCATGCAGGCAATCGTTGGGCATCGTGATTAGGAGAAACTTAGCGGTTAATGTGCCGTCTCCCTTGGTGGTGCGTTGCAATCCTCGGTTTGGGATATGTAGCCGGGTAAGAATTTTCTTTGGTCGCATTCCGGATAACAGGAAATCCGGTCAAATGTGGTGCTGCCTGCCATACCTGTATCAATTACAAACACACCCCAATAGGAAAGGGACTGGGAAAGGGTCAAATAGTCACCGCCGTAGACAGATCGGCCGTCATGCGTTAGTAGTGAGCCATAGCTGGCGCCAATGACTATTGTTTGGTTAATCTGCACTTTGCCATCGACGGATTCGATAGGTCCGCTGGCAATTGCCAGCGTAGAAAAAAAGAGAAAAATTAGGGTGAAGTATTCGGAAAAAATATTCGGAAACCCTTACTTCCGATATTTCTAATATATGTAAGGTATTGTTTGAAAAGGGTAAAGGTGGTGGGCCCAGTAGGACTTGAACCTACGACCAACGGATTATGAGTCCGCTGCTCTAACCAACTGAGCTATAGGCCCTTAGAGGAATTTCGAAGGGCGCCAATTATACTGATCCTGGTTAATTGGCGCTACTGGTTTTAGAGGTGATTACTCGTCGATAAAGCTACGTAAGTGATCCGAGCGGCTTGGATGACGCAATTTTCGCAATGCTTTAGCCTCGATCTGCCGTATCCGTTCACGGGTGACGTCAAACTGCTTGCCGACTTCTTCAAGAGTATGGTCGGTATTCATCTCAATGCCAAACCGCATGCGTAGCACTTTGGCTTCTCGGGCAGTCAGACCTGCGAGCACCCGTCGGGTCGATTCTCGTAAGCCTTCGGAGGTGGCACGATCGATCGGCGATTCGGCGTGACCATCTTCGATGAAATCTCCCAAGTGCGAATCTTCGTCGTCGCCGATCGGAGTTTCCATGGAGATTGGCTCTTTGGCGATTTTCAATACCTTGCGGATTTTATCCTCCGGCATATCCATTTTTCGCGCCAGCTCTTCCGGGGTCGGTTCGCGTCCCATTTCCTGTAGCATTTGCCGGGAAATCCGGTTCAGCTTGTTAATGGTCTCGATCATGTGTACCGGAATTCGAATGGTTCTAGCCTGATCGGCGATGGACCTGGTGATGGCCTGGCGAATCCACCAGGTAGCGTAGGTGGAAAACTTGTAGCCCCGGCGGTATTCGAACTTATCAACGGCTTTCATCAGACCGATGTTGCCTTCCTGAATCAAATCCAGGAACTGCAGGCCGCGATTGGTATATTTCTTGGCAATCGAAATAACCAATCGCAGGTTGGCTTCCACCATTTCTTTTTTTGCCCGGCGGGCTTTTGCCTCACCAATGGAAATCCGCCGATGGATTTCTTTGATTTCAGAGATGGGCAGTCCGACTTCATTCTGAATGCCGAGAATTCTTCGTTGCAGGCGGGAAATTTCTTCCGCCCGCTCCGCCAGCGCCTGGGCCCATGTATCTGTTTGGCCTTCATGGCATTGCGCCCATTCGAGATTGGTTTCATTGCCGGGGAAAGATTTAATGAAGTTCTTGCGCGGCATATGACATTCGCGGGTGCAAATCCGCATGATTTCACGCTCGAAGCTGCGCACGCTGTCGTTGGTCGCACGGATCTGTATGATGATGCCGTCAAACAGTTTTTGTGACAGTTTAAATGGCGCAAACAGTTCGCCAAGGCGAATGTAGGCTGATTGGGCCTCGGCGCTGGCGCGGCCATGCTGTTCGATAGCTGTCAATACGTCGTCATAGGTTTCTGCCAAGGCCGTGAAACGTTCGCGCGCCAGTTCGGGATCGGGACCGCCATCGTCATCGGAATCGTCCTCGTCTTCATCCTCGTCGTCGCCATCTTTCGATTCCGATCCTTCGGCTTTGGGCTTTTTCGAGGATACTATGGACTCATCGTCTTCATCGTTGTCGTCATCCTCGGAGCCTGAATCCGCCTCGTCCGTGCTCTGGCCGCCGGAAAGCGCTTCTTCATCCACGGGATCAAGAAAGCCGGTAATGATGTCGCTGAGTCTGCCACCATCTTCTTCGAGGGTATTTTGATAAGCGGCGACAATTCGGCTAACGGTGCCTGGGAAGTAGACCAGGGAGCTCATGACTTCGCTCAGGCCTTCTTCGATTCGCTTGGCGATCTGGATTTCACCTTCGCGGGTAAGTAGCTCGACTGTACCCATTTCGCGCATGTACATCCGCACGGGATCCGTGGTGCGGCCTACATCGTTTTCAACTGAAGCTAACGCCGCTGCAGCCTCTGCCGCAGCCGTTTCATCCGTGGTGGACTCACCATCGGTAATCAGCAAGGTATCAGCGTCTGGGGCGACTTCCGAAACGATTATCCCCATGTCGTTGATCATGCGAATGATATCTTCCACCTGATCTGGATCGGCAATATCCTCGGGGAGGTGATCATTGACCTCGGAATAGGTTAGATAGCCTTGCTCTTTACCGCGGGCGATAAGCTCTTTTAATCTGGATTTACGGGTATTGCCTGACATTGTCACCCTACAAAATCGGTGGCTTTAAAATACAAAAAACAAACAGCCATTATAGCGTTTCCGGCGATTTCACGCCAGGAAACAGTAAATGGGGTTAACGAAAATTATTTCAAGCCATATCCTGCTGGCTGGACTTTTCCTGGATAGCATTGAGCTGTTTTGTAATGGTTCGATATTTTTCCTGTACACCGGCATCCTTGGGATTTGCGAGCATTTCCTTTTCCACCTGTTCGAAGTTTTTACGAAGGTATTTGCTTCGAAGCACATTAAGCATAGCCTGTGCTTCGCGAAAATTGTCCTTTTCATCGAAAATATGTTGCAGCTCCTGAAACAAGTTGCCGAACTGTGATCGCAAACCGCTATCGACGGCTAGGGCGTAGAGAATTTCCCGGCTGGTTTGCACACCTGAACTGAGGATCCAGTGCAGGAAAATGGGCAGCGCCGACTCGTCTTTATCGGTAATTTCAAAGTTAAGATGGTCTTGGACTTCTTTAGCCCAGTCAGGTTGCTGGTACAAACCCAGGCAAACACGTGCTACCGTCCGATTTGGCACCGGAACCGGCTGCGAAAGCGGTTTATGTTGGCCGAAATGTGACGCTTTGCTCCAACGCGGAGCGCGTGTGAGCTCCCGCAAACGTTGGTAAAGCCCTTCCTTGAGAATTTTCGCATTAACCGGCGCAAACAACTCTCTACTGCGACTCGATAATACGCCCTTGTCCTCCGGTAGCTGCAAATTCAAATCACGGCCGGCTGATTCGAACAGGTACTCCGATAACGGCAGCGCATTTTCAATGCGGGTTTGGAAAGCATTCGTGCCTTCTTTTCGAATCAGACTGTCGGGGTCTTCCCCCTCTGGTAGCAACAGAAAACTGATCTTTTGACCGTCCTGAACCAGACTGAGAATGTTCCTCAGTGCTTTGTCTGCCGCAGCAACACCTGCCTGATCGCCGTCAAAACAAAAAACAATGTTGCCGCAGGTCGCCAGCAGATGACTGAGATTTTCTTCGTTGGTGGCGGTACCCATGGCGGCCACGGCATTGGTAATGCCATGCTGGGATAGGCTGATAACGTCAAGGTAACCTTCGACAACGATTAGCTGCTCTAGTTTTTTAGATCGCTGCCGCGCTTCCCACAGGCCGTATAAATGTTGGCTCTTGTGAAAAATGGCGGATTCAGGGCTGTTAATATACTTGCTGCGGTCATTGCCGAGCGTACGTCCGGCAAATGCGACTACTCTGCCGCGAGTATTCCGAATCGGGAACATTAGCCGGTTCTGAAAGAGGTCGAATTTACTACCGTCTTTATCGATGACCAAACGCAGATCCTGATAGGCGCGCAGTCGTTGAGGTGCTGCCGGACGGGTCAGGAATTGCCTGTTTGCAGGAGCGAAACCAAGGCCGAACAAGCTGGTCATCTCGTCGGAGATTCCGCGTTTTTTCAGGTATTGCACGGCGATATCCGCATCGGGATGCTCTGTTAGCGCCCTACGGAAGTTCTCTTGTGCCTGGGTTGCGGCTTCCAATAAGGGTTTAAGTTGGTCATGAGCTTGTTGCGCTGACTGATCCCGGGGAACTTCGAGGCCGTAGCGGGCGGCCAACGATTCGACGGCATCGGCAAAGCTCAAGTGCTCGATGTTCTGCAAGAAGTCGATGGCATCGCCATGGGCGCCACAGCCGAAGCAATGATAGTGCGCCGGGTCGGCCTGGTTGTAGACGAAAAAAGAGGGCGTTTTTTCGTCATGAAAGGGGCAGCAACCTTTGTGGTTGCCGCCCGCCTTTTTGAGTTGGACGCGCTCCCCAATCAGGTTGGCCAGGTCAGTCCTGGCGACCAGATCTTCAATAAAGGGGTTCGGTATTTGTCCGTAGGCCATGATGTTTTGACGGAATCTGTTTAGTTAGCGCCTAGGCGGATGGAATCAGCCGGCAAGTGCCGCTTTCACCATATTGCTGATCGCGCCCATGTCGGCACGGCCCTGGACTTTCGGTTTGACGATGCCCATTACTTTGCCCATGTCCTGCATCCCGGATGCACCACTTGCGGCAATAGCGTCTTTTACAATGGATTCGATTTCACTGTCAGTTAGCGCGGCAGGCAAAAACTCTGCGATTACCTGCATCTCGGCCTGTTCAATAGCCACCAGATCATCCCGGCCAGCCGCTTGATATTGGGTGATCGAGTCTTTGCGCTGTTTATTCATCTTGTCCAGAATGCTCAATACACGCTGGTCGTCGACTTCTATCCGTTCATCCACTTCAATTTTCTTAATTTCAGCCAGAATCAGGCGGATCGCGCCGAGCCGCTGTTTTTCCTTGGCCCGCATGGCATTTTTCATTGCTTCTGTGATATCTGTTTTCAATGTCATGAACTCAGCCTCCTGTCACAATCGACGGGTTGTTGGGTAGGTGGAACCAGGTCTAACGGATGCAATGGCAAACGAGTCTCGACTACAAAGTCCACAAACGCAAATAGCTCTTGGCATCCCGCACGGTCCAGGGCAGGCTGACAAGAGCTATAAGAGCGATCTATTGGTTGACGGACTGATCTACAGGTTACCTATAGCGAAACGATCAGCGGGTCAATTTAGATCTGTAGTGTTTAGTAAAGCCTTTCGAAGCGGCGTTGTTCGCGTTGAACTTTCTTAGCGTGACGCTTAACGGCAGCAGCCAACTTGCGCTTACGTTCAGAAGTTGGCTTCTCGTAGAACTCGCGACGACGTACTTCTGAAAGGATTCCTGCCTTTTCGCAGGAGCGCTTGAATCTGCGTAGTGCAACGTCAAAAGGCTCGTTCTCTTTAATCTTTACCGAAGGCATTTAATCCGCTCTCTTTCGTTTTAAATCGGAAAATTGCTATAAAATTCTATAAATGAATCAGGGGCGCGAATTCTAAGCTTTATGTATAACACTTGTAAAGCCCCATTCGACTTTTGTGCGAATTATTTGCGCCATGAATTCTTGCCATGTGAAAATCGACACCTTCAGTTCAAAGCAGAGTGTTGTAAAAAGATAATGCTGGTGTTGGGGATAGAAACTTCTTGTGACGAAACGGGTGTGGCGTTGTATCACAGCGAACAGGGCTTATTGGGACATGAGCTCTATAGCCAGGTAGCGCTTCATGCTGATTATGGTGGCGTGGTGCCGGAACTCGCGTCTCGGGATCATGTGCGCAAGCTGATGCCGCTGATTCATGGGTTATTGGGAGACTGCCAAAAGGAGTTGAAAGATGTAAGCGCAGTGGCGTATACCGCAGGCCCCGGTTTGATTGGCGCACTAATGGTAGGCGGTGCATTTGCCACTTCCCTGGCATTCGGCTTAGGAATTCCCGCAATTGGCGTGCACCATATGGAAGGGCACCTGTTAGCGCCGATGTTGGAAGAAAACCCGCCGGAGTTCCCCTTTATTGCTTTGCTGGTATCCGGTGGCCATACCCAGTTGGTGAGCGTAACGGGTGTTGGGCAATACGCGTTACTCGGTGAATCCTTGGATGATGCGGCTGGGGAAGCTTTCGACAAGGTTGCCAAAATGTTGGAGCTGGATTATCCGGGTGGACCCCAGGTAGCGAAGCTGGCACAAAAAGGGAATGCGCAACGCTTCAAATTCCCCCGGCCCATGACCGACCGGCCAGGCTTGGATTTTAGTTTCAGCGGACTTAAAACCTTTACCCTGAACTTATTGCAAGACGAGAAAGACAAGCATGATCCGCAATATCGGGCTGACATTGCGGCGGGGTTTCAAGACGCGGTAGTCGATACCATGGTCATTAAGTGCCGTCGGGCTATTCAGCAAACCGGTTTAAAGCGGTTAATCATGGCTGGCGGCGTCAGTGCCAATCTGCGCTTGCGAGAGAAGTTGGAAGCCATGGCAGTCAAGGAAAAAGCCCAGGTTTACTATGCCCGACCCGAATTCTGTACCGACAACGGCGCAATGATCGCCTACGCAGGATTTCAGCGATTGGCCGCCGGTGAACAGAACGATCTGGCGATAGTCTCGAAGCCACGATGGCCATTGACAGAACTTTCTGAGGTAAAAGGCATATCCTGAGCTGTGAAGCCAATGAATTGGCTATAATGATTGCTCTCCGCCTCGGGCTAGCTTGACAATATTCTCCCGGTGTCTGACCAATATAAACAGTGCCAATAACATGAAGAGGGAAGCATAAGCCGGATCAAGCCACCAGGCCAGCCAAGGAGCGCAGACGGCTGCCGTGAGCGAGGAGACAGAGGATATTCGACGCCAATAAAACATGCTTGACCAAATCAGGGCCAGGCTTAGAATTGTCAATGGCGCCATGACCAAACCACAGCCGAAGACGGTCGCGACTCCTTTTCCACCGCGAAACTTATGAAACATCGGCAGCATGTGGCCGATCAGTGCTGCCAGCACAACAATACCCTGCTCGTAAACGCTTAGTTCCAAAATCACGGCAAGAGCGGTGGGAATAGCGCCTTTGACCGCGTCCCATACCAGGGTTAATAAAGCGGGTAGCCAGCCGCCTAAACGGTAGATATTGGTCGCGCCGGGGTTCTTCGAACCGGTAACGGCGGGATCAGGCAGATGGAAAAACTTGGCAATCCAGAAGGCTCCCATCGTCGATCCCAACACATAAGCCAAAACGGCGCAGATCAAAAGCGGCAGCGGATGTTCCATCTAGCTAATACAGTCGAGGTTGTGTAATCTTTGTCAGTCTGCCAACTGAATTGTGAAAAATCCAGGCGACTTCAGTATGAGCGCCTACCCGTTACCTGCTAGCGAAAGACCCCTTCATCGTGGATAGAGTAATTATTGAAGCCTTGCAAATCGATACCGTCATCGGGGCATATGCGTTCGAACAGCACTACCCGCAACGCCTGTATCTCGACTTGGAGCTGGCCTGGGATCATCGTCGGGCAGCCGAGTCGGACGATCTGCAATACGCCCTTGATTATGCAGAGGTTTGCAGGCATCTGCGGGAGTACGCGGCTAACCGGCAGTTTCAATTATTGGAGACGCTGGCGGACCGGTTTGCCGGCATATTGCATGAAACCTTCAAGGTAAATTGGCTGCGTCTGCATATTCGCAAGCCCTCCGCATTGGCCTATACCGAGTCCGTTGGTATCAGCTTGGAAAGGAGCTTCGAATAGTGGCGTTTGTTTTTGTCGGGTTAGGCAGCAACATAGATCCGCAACGGCATTTGAGGCTGGCTTTTGCAGCTTTAGGCGAGCAGTTCTTACATCTGCAGCTATCGCCTGTCTACCAATGCCGGTCCATCGGTTTTAACGGCGATGATTTCGTCAATCTGGTCGCCAGTTTCGAAACTTCGCAATCCGTCGCCGGGTTACAGCGCTCCTTAAAAAACCTTGAAGCCGCCAGCGGCCGGACAGGCAGGGAAACCAAATGGTCGGGGCGAACCTTGGATATTGATATTTTGACCTATGACGATCTTGCCGGCGTGATCGATGGCGTTGAACTGCCCCGGGACGAGATACTAAAACATGCGCACGTTTTAAAACCACTGGCTGACTTAGCGCCAGATAGGTTGCATCCGGTGGAGCGTGAATCCTACCTCAGCCTTTGGCAAAGATTTTCAGGCGAACGCAGTATTAAACCGATCGATTTTGGATGATTGATCGAGCGGTGGTTTGAGAGTGAACGAACGAGTAAAACCGGTTAGGCAAAGAAAAGGCGCCGAAATGGGCGCCTTGGTATGTTAATTACCGTTAGCTTCACGATACCTGGCAACCAGGTCCGCCGTCGATGCATCCACATGGGCGGTACTGGCGTCGCCGTCCCGCAGCATGGGTAATATGCTGTCACAGAGCTGCTTGCCGAGTTCGACTCCCCATTGGTCGAAAGAATTCAGATTCCAAATCACCCCTTGGACAAAGACTTTCTGTTCATACAACGCAATCAGTGCACCCAATGAGTAAGGTGTAATGGATTCCATCAACAAGGTATTGCTAGGGCGGTTGCCGGGAATCACTTTGTGAGGCGCCAAGGCATCGGCGTCCGCCTCGTTCTTGCCGCTGTCCAACAGCTCTTGTTTGGCGGTTTCCAAGCTCTTGCCGCACATCAACGCTTGGCTTTGGGCGAAGCAGTTGGATGTCAGCATGGCGTGGTGCTCGCCGATGGAATGGTGACTGCGCAAAGGCAGAATGAAATCGGCGGGAGTCCAACGCGTTCCCTGGTGCAAAAGCTGGTGGTAGGCGTGCTGACCATTAGTGCCCGCGCCACCCCAGATGATTGGGCCGGTGCCGTAATCGACAGTGCCGCCCTCCCGATTACAAGTCTTGCCGTTACTTTCCATATCGACCTGTTGCAGATGTCCGGTCAGGTTTTCCAAGCTCTGATCGTAGGGCAGGATGGCATAGCTCTCCGCACCTAAAAAGTTGTGATACCAAACACCCAGCATCCCTAGTAGTACCGGCATGTTTTGCTCTAGTGGGGCTTCCCGGAAATGTGTATCCAAGGCTTCTGCACCAGCCAGCAACTCGCGGAACGCCGGCATGCCGACCTGTAACGCGATCGGTAAACCGATGGCGGACCAAAGCGAATAACGGCCGCCGACCCAATCCCACATCGGTAAGATATTGTCTTCGCCGATGCCAAAGTCGGTCGCCAGGCCGACGTTGCTGGAAACAGCGACAAAGTGTTGGGAGATCTTGCTCTTATCGCCGCCTTCCTGGAGGAACCAGTTGCGCGCCGAAATCGCGTTGGCAAGGGTTTCCTGGGTTTTGAAGGATTTCGATTGAATGATAAAAAGCGTGGTTTCCGGATACAGACTTTCCAGGGTGTAGGCTAAATCTGCGCCATCCACGTTGGAAATAAAATGGGTGCGCAGGTTTTCCGCCCAGAAGGGGCGTAAGCCTTCTATGGCGACTCTTGGCCCGAGGTAGGAACCGCCGATACCGATACTCACCACATTGGTAATGGGCTTGCCGGTAAAGCCCAGCCATTCGCCGCGTTGTACCTGATTGACAAAGATCTCCATCTTGTCCAGGGCGGCAGTGACATCTTCTTTGACGTTCTTGCCGTCTACGATGACGGGTTCGCCAGTGTATGAACGCAGGGCGGTATGCAGTACTTGGCGGCCTTCGGTGTGGTTGATGGCTTCGCCTTTAAACATGGCTTCGATGGCCGGTTTCATGCCGGCGGCTTCCGCCAATGCCATAAGTTTGCCGATGGTTTCTGCGGAGGCTTTGTTTTTGGAATAGTCGAGATATAATCCGGCGGCTTCCAGAGAAAAATTCTGCAGCCGATTTGCATCCTGTTCAAATAAATCGAGGATGCTGGTTTCATCAAACACTTTACTGTGTTCAACAAGTGTCTGCCAGGCGTTGCGTGCGTTTTCGTTCAGAGTACTAGGATTTGAATCCATTTGTCTGTTCCTTTTGGTCGCAAGTAATTGGTATTCCCAAGGCGGGTAATAAGGGTTATTCCAGCCTTAGATAAATATTGTCAATGAGTCTTGTGGTGCCAAGGTATGCTGCAGCCAAGATCACAATTTCGGTATCCGCCGAGTCGGCTGGCTCCAGGGTTATGCTGTTGACGATATTATAGTAGTCAGGCTTAAAGCCCGCTTCGCTTAGCGTGTTGGCAGCTTGTTGTTGTAGGTTTTGGTAGTCTCGAGCACCGCTGCGGATTCTATCAGCAGTCTCGGACAATGTCCGATAGAGACTGTTGGCAATTTGACGTTGCTCAACTGACAGGTAGCCATTTCGGGAACTCATCGCCAGGCCGTCGGATTCCCGGACCGTCGGGCATCCCTCTATTTGGACGCGTATGAAGAGATCCTTGGTCATTTTCCGAATGACTGCCAACTGTTGGAAGTCTTTTTCGCCAAAAACGGCAACATCCGGCTCGACCATGTTGAACAGGATGTTGACAACCGTGCTGACGCCATCGAAATGTCCCGGCCGGCTGGTACCACAGTGGTAGTCGGTTAAATCCGGTACCAGTACCTTAGTGCAGCGTTCCAGCCCAAACGGGTAGACCTGTTCGGTGGTCGGTGTGAACAATAAGTGGGCTCCGGCTTCGGCGAGTTTCCGCATATCCTCTTTCATGGTGCGCGGGTAGTTGTCCAGGTCCTCACTCGCGCCGAACTGCAGTGGGTTTACGAAGATGGAACTGACCACATAATCCGAAATGGTGAGTGCATGCCTGACAAGGCTGATATGGCCCTCGTGCAGGTTACCCATAGTGGGGACAAAGCCGATGCGCTTGCCCTGTTGCTGTTGATTGCGAATCGTGGCTTTCAAATCCGCTATGCGGTTGATTGTTCTCATAAGTTGAAACTGTGCTCCTCAGTAGGAAATGCGCCGCTTTTTACTGCCTCGTGAAAGCGTTTGAAAGCCTCCTGAATCGAATCCGCTTCGGCAAGAAAGTTTTTTACGAACTTGGGCCGTTTACCCGCTCCAAGTCCGAGTAGATCGTGCATCACCAGCACCTGTGCATCCGTATAAGGCCCGGCGCCAATGCCTATTACCGGGGCAGCAATGGATTCAGTCAGGGTTTTTGCAACGGAAGTCGGGACGCACTCCAAAAGAATAATGTCTGCGCCGGCCTCTACCAATAGCTTGGCATCGGCAATCATTTGTTCGGCTTCTTCGGCAAGCTTGCCCTGAACCTTGTACCCGCCCAGTTTATTCACCGATTGCGGGGTCAGGCCTAAATGAGCGCACACCGGAATCCCTTGCTTTGCCAGGCAACGGGTTGCCTCTTCCAGCCAAGCGCCGCCTTCCAGTTTGACCATATGGGCACCGGCCTGCATCAATTGTTTGGCGCTTTCCATCGCCATTTCCGGATTGCCGTAAGACATGAATGGCATGTCGCTGATGATAAAAGCGCCTTGGTTGCCGCGTTTCACGGCAGCCGTATGGTAAGCCATGTCCGCAACCGTGACGGGAAGGGTGCTGTCGTGGCCCTGTAACACCATCCCGAGGGAGTCGCCGACCAGGATTGCTTCGATCCCGGCGCTGCTGACCGCATGGGCAAAAGTGGCGTCGTAGGCAGTGAGTACCGCGAACTTTTCAGAGGTGGTTTTAAACGCTTTCAACGTGCTGAGTGTTATGGCCATGGCGGCATCCTTGGTATGGTTGGCATAGGCTAGTAGAACGGATGTGGAGTATAGCAGAATGCAGTTTAGTCTTTACCAGCGTTCCGCAAATTTCGTTCAACTGGCAGGATCTTAAGATTCCAGGGGGCGCAGGCTCGGGTCATCGAGTCGTTCGGCAAGCGTAGCCGCGGGACCATGGCCGGGGATCAGGATGTCGGGAGCGATCTCAATCAAAGGAAGGATAACAAAACTGCGTTCGGCGATGGCGTAGTGGGGTATCGTGAGTTCTGCGGTTTGCAGCGTCCTATCGCCATAAAGCAGCAGATCCAGATCCAATGTGCGCGATTGCCACCGTTGTTTGCCGCGTTGGCGTCCCTGGGCCAGTTCAATGGCCTGTAGTGCCCGTAATAGCTGCACCGGTTCAAGATTGGTGGCCAGGCAGGCAACCGCGTTGACATAGTCAGGCTGTTCCAGCCCGCCTAAAGGCGCCGAGCCATAAAGCCTGGAATGGGAAATCAGTTTGCTGTCTGGAATGACCGCCAACTGCTGAAGTGCCGACTGTACCTGCTGAATGGGATTGCCGAGGTTACTGCCAAGCCCGATATAGCTGTTAATCACGTTTTCGGGGTCTGTGTCTGGGACGGCGGGGACGTCGCGGTTTGCCGGATTTACCGCTGGTTTTTTCCTGGAGCTTCAGGCGGTGATTCGGGTCGCTTTGTTGAAATTCGGTCCACCAGTCGCCCAGTCCTTCAAGCTGCTCCCCGCTTTGTTCCCGGAGCAAAAGAAAATCATAGGCGGCACGAAACCTAGGATGTTCGAGTAATGCTTCGGCCCGGCGCCCTTGGCGCTTAACCAATCGCTCCTGGAGTTCCCAGATTTCCTTCATTGGTTGGCTGAAACGGCGGGGCAGCGCGGTATGTTTAATCTGCTGTTCGATGACGATTTGTGCCGCCTTATGCGTTGCCGGCAGCGGCGGAAGGCCTTGCTCGGTATAAACCGTTTTGTTTTGCAACACCTCCGGCCACAGCATGGTAGCGTACAGGAAAGCCGGAGTGACCGGTTTGTTGGCGTTGATCCGGCTGTCTGTGTTCTTCAGCGCGGCTGTCAGCAGTTTTTCGGCATAGGGCGCACCGGCTTCCAGCAGGTCGTCGGCACCGGGAAACAAAAACTTGAATAAGCCCAGTTCGCGTAAAATACTAAAAGTGCGAAATCCCTGACCGGATAAGAACAGTTTCAGGACTTCCTCAAACAGGCGCGCGGACGGAATGTTCAGCAACAGAGGGGCCAGTTCTTCGATCGGGGCGGCAGTGGCGGATTCGATGGCAAAATCCAGTTTGGCGGAGAATCGAGCAGCCCGCAGCATCCGAACCGGATCTTCCCGATAACGTGTCGCCGGATCGCCAATCAGGCGTAACAGCCGGTCCTCTAGATCCTGCACCCCGCCCACATAGTCGTAAACACTAAAATCGGCGACACTGTAATACAGCGCATTGACGGTAAAATCCCGGCGCAGGGCATCTTCTTGCTGGTTGCCGTAAACATTGTCGCGAAGAATCTGTCCTTCTTGATTGGTTGCCGCCTGGACACTGCTTTCCTCGACCTTGTCGTGCCCGGCGCGGAAGGTCGCCACTTCGATGATTTCCCTGCCGAAACGCACATGGGCCAGACGAAACCGTCTACCTATCAGCCGGCAGTTTCCGAACAGACTACGCACTTCTTCCGGAGTGGCATTGGTGGCAATGTCAAAATCTTTCGGCGTGTCGTTTAGATAAATATCCCTGACGCCGCCGCCGACAAGAAACGCATCGAAACCTGCATTGTTTAGCCGGTAAAGCACCTTGACGGCGTTCGGACTGATTTTCTTGCGTGAGACAGGGTGATGGTCGCGAGGAATTATATTCAATTTTGCCGGCCTCGATGGCTTGGAACCAGGTCGAATAAAATTGAAAATCTTATTAAGCATTTAAAGTGGAATGGTTGGTTATTATTAAGGAGCGGAGTTTACTCCTTTAATACAGTTTTGGCGAATTAGCGAAAAGACGCAATTTTGCAGGGTAGTTATAAGCTTGTTTCGGGGAAACTAAGGGGAAGGCTGATGCTTCCCCACCAAGAAGAAGGTTAGACGATTTTTGTTTTTGTTTCGTCACAGTCCCAAATGACTGCTCCACATTTAGAGCGTATAAGAGTAGAAAGCGCAAACGGAACGCTTTGAATACATTGAGTGGTAATTCTCACAAGACACCTTTTCGAACAGATAATTTTGCTTTTGCTATTTTTGCTATCTGTTCAGCCTCTTGAAGACTGGCTACCACTAAAAAGCCTGTCACTCAAAACAATCAGTTCGCCACCCTATTTTTATTTTTGTTCAGGGTTTGTTTTATCCGCTTTTTTATTTTTGTTTATGCGACTTAAGGGTTTTTGTTTTTATTTTGGTCCCTAATAAGGCATAACTTATGCCATCTATAAAAAAACTTTATTAAACAGTAGATTGGAGAATTTACCCGAAAGTTGTAAGTGAAAACGCGTACAAAAGTGTTACCTATGCTCCCCTTATAGCAGGAGAGCTGTTTCCTGAGGTAACGCTTGGTAACATTGTTACCAGGCGCTGTTTTGGCTGAAAGATACACGTATAGGGTAAATATTACACAATAATCAATATGCGCAAGTGAAGATTGATGAAAAATTAGTCATTTGCTGGGTGGGGGTGACGCGGGTAAACGAATCAGCGTTTTTTGGATCGGGGGATTCCCAGGCGCTGACGGCGCTCCCAAAGGCTCTTGCGGCTGATGCCGAGTTTCTTGGCCAGTTCGGTTTCGCTCATGGTGTCCTGGTTTTCCAGCACAAAGTGTTGAAAATAGTCTTCCAACGACAGCTCCGCAGGTTTGTTGTCTGCGAATTCTTTGTCGGTAGCGTCAGGAATGCTGCTGAACTGGTTGTCGGTATCGATAGACAGGAGTTCGGCTGAGATGCTGTGACCGTCGACAAGTATTACAGCACGTTCAACGGCATTCTCAAGTTCCCGGACATTGCCTGGCCATTGGTATTGGCGAATCGCAAACAGGGCATTCTCGCTAAATTGCAGATCTTGTTTGCCCATCTTTTTGCTGAGTTTGTCCAGTAGCAGTTGAGCCAGGCCGACCACGTCTTCTTTTCGGTCACGTAATGGTGGGATCACCAGTTGCATGACATTCAGTCGGTAGAACAGATCTTCCCGGAACTGTCCCGTCTGGGTCATGGCCTTCAAGTTACGATGGGTCGCGGCAATCAGTCTGACGTTGACCTGTTTTGACTGGGTAGACCCGACCCGGCGAATTTCTCCTTCCTGCAGTACGCGGAGCAGACGGGCTTGGGCCTCCATGGGCAGTTCGCCGATTTCATCCAGAAAAAGGGTGCCGGAATCCGCCGCTTCGATCAGGCCGTTTCGTGCCCCGACCGCGCCGGTGAACGCGCCTTTCTCGTGGCCGAAAAGTTCCGACTCGATCAAGGTCTCCGGAATAGCTGCACAGTTGACACAGATGATCGGGGCGGCTTGCCGCCGGCTCAGGGTATGCAGCGCTCGGGCAGCCAATTCCTTACCGGTGCCGGATTCACCCTGAATAAGCACCGTGGTGTCGGTCGGCGACACCTTTTTAATCAAATCGAAAAGCTTGCGCATCTCGGTACATTTGCCGTACATAAGACGGCTGATGTCAGGGTGCTGTTCTTCGCTACCAGCCGCCGTGGAGACACTCGATTCCGGCTGAACATCGGTGGAGCGCTGTTTAAGAATAGTGCTGACGGACTCCAGCATTTCGTCGTGATCGAATGGTTTGGCGATGTAATCCACCGCGCCCTGCTTCATCGAATCCACAGCGGAGCGGAGGCTGGCATAACTTGTCATGATCAAAACCGGAATGGACTTCTGATCCAGCAGGTCAGTTCCCGGCCGTTCCGGCAAACGCAAGTCGCTGATGATTAAATCCGGTCGCCTTCTACTGAGGCATTCCAGGGCTTGTTCGACGCTTTCGGCTTCGTCCACTTCGTAGCCATTGTGTTCCAGGAGCCGCTTTAATGCCTGGCGTATAATTTTTTCATCTTCAACAACTAAAATGACAGCCATATGTTGATTCCGTCCGATGCTTACAAGCCCTATTTGCCGGCAATGCTGATTGTAAAGTGGTGAGCTTTGAGCCGAAAAGCCAGCATTCAGGTTACTTGGCTGTTTGACTCCAGAGATTTTGGCGCCGCACTATTTTCCCCAGCGACCGGCAATATTATCACAACTCGTGTACCTGTGCGGGTTTCGTTGTCTATAGGGCTTTCAATTTTAATGTGACCGTAATGCTCCTCAATAATGCCGTAGACGAGTGCCAGGCCGAGACCGGTACCTTTGTCCGGACCTTTCGTGGTGAAAAATGGTTCGAATAGTTGGTCCAGTTGGTCAGGTTCAATGCCTGAACCCTGATCAGTGATCTGAATGCTGGTGGTGTAGTCCTTGCGTTCGGCATTTATCCAGATATTGCCGAGGTGGGGCGAGGCATCTTGGGCATTACTCAACAGGTTAACGAACACCTGTACCAGGCGTTGCGCATCCCCCATAACCTGAATGTCGTCGGTGACCTGGTTGTGAAACCTCACCTGGGTTTCGGCCGTCGACAACGACAGCAGGTGAATCGCCTCGTCCACACAGCCATGCAGGTTAACGGCTTCATGTTTGGTGGATTGGCTGAAGTTTCCGCTACGGGAAAAATTCATTAGGGTTTGCAGTATTTTCGAGATGCGCTGGGTTTGGGTGATGATTTGATCCGCGGTTTCCAGGACGTCTTTATCGTCGGTAAACAATTTCAGATTTTGCGCCAAACAGGCGATTCCGGTCACCGGATTGCCGATTTCATGGGCGACCCCCGCGGCAAGGCGGCCAACGGATGCCAGACGTTCACTATGCACTAACTCGTCTTCCAGCGTTTGGGTTTCGGTATAGTCTTCAACCATAAGAATCTGGTGAGCAGACTCTTCCACCACGGAAGCTTTGTTGAGATTTAGCCAATGGGGTTTGCCTTGCCACTCGATGCGTTTCTTCGCCAGGTGGTTTTGCTCATAGATCGCAAAATCGAACAGCAATTTGCCCCAAGGGGCAGGGATGGAGCTGACATGGGAGCCGATGACCGTGTCGGCATCGACATCAGTCAGGGTTTCCATTGCCTGATTCCACATCAACACTTCCAGATCTGCTCCCAGGGAGCAAGCTGCAATAGGCAGGTTTTGCAGGGTTTGCCGGTGGTAACGGCGGAGCGTATCCAGTTCTCCGGCTAGACCGCTGAGACGGTGTTGGTAGCTCTCCAGGCTCGATTCGACAAAATGAATATCCTGGGCCGGTGTGGTTGCGGAAGATGGCTTGAACTGTAAATGCCTGCGTACGATATCTCCGGCAATCGCGGGGCCAAGCAGCCCCGAAAGATTGATTTCAATCTGATCGCGCAAACGTCTCAACGCGTATGGGCGGTACTCCAGTTCATTGAGATTTAGCTGGGCAATCGCATGGTTAACCTCTCTCTCCGCTGCTTTGCGGCCAAGTGATTCTGCCAGTAAGTGTTTAAACTCTTCTGAACTTGATGCCTGCAACTCCCGGCGGGACGGTCGCATCAGGTTGTCTACGGAGCAGGCCTGGGCCGAGCGTAATTCTTCCGGCGAGGCCTCGGTAAAGAGCGAGACAACCACAAATACCACCACGTTCAAGGATAGCGAAACCATCACGTAGTAGTGCCAGTGGTCATAGTTGAAAGGGATCCAACTGAATAGGCTTTGATCCGCCGGTTCGTGCAGCATAAGCAAGGGAATCGCCAGCATGATCAGCCAGGTCAGCGTGCCGGTGACCAGACCCGCGATAAATCCATAGCGGTTGCCCACCGGCCAATAGATGACCGCCAGTACGCCGGGAAATAGTTGCAGCCCGGCCGAAAATGCCAGTATGCCAAGCTCAGATAACGATAACCGGGAATCCAAGAGCAATGCCAGAAGATAGCCCGCTCCCAGAATGACAGCGATAAGAATGCGCCGGCTCCAGGTCAGCCAGTGATAGATATCATCCCTGGCCAGCGGCTGATAAACCGGCAGCAGTAAGTGATTGAGCGCCATGGAGGCCAGCGCCAGGCAACTGACGATTAACAGGCCGCTGGCTGCAGTCAGGCCGCCAAGGAAGGCGATCAGGGTAAAAATCGGCATGTCAAGGGCCTGGCCGATGCCGAGGATGAAATAGCTGGGTTCGCCGGAAAGTTGTAACTTGATACCGGCCCATAGAAAAAGCGGTACAGGCAGGCTGATGATTAACAGATATAGCGGTAAACCCCAACTGGCCTTGAATAAGGCCTGAGGGTTCAGGTTTTCGGTAAAGGTCATGTGAAACATATGGGGCATGACCACGGCCGCGGCAAAGAAAATCAGCAATAAAGCGCGCCAGGCGCCGTCATCGAACGATTGCTGGAAGGTCTGAAGCGCCGGTTGACTGGTATTGAGCCATTGATGCATCTCGGAAAAGCCGCCGAATATCTGGTTGAATACGACTACCGCCAAGGCGGCAAAAATAACCAGTTTGAGCAATCCCTCCAAGGCGATGCAGAGCATCAAGCTTGGGTTTCGCTCTATCCGGGCCTGCCCCCTCGCACCAAAGAAAATGGTGCACATAATTATTAGCAGGCAAAATGCCGCGCCTGCCCAGGCACTGCGTTGTCCGGCGATGGTACCAATCGAATCCAATACCGCCTGAAATTGCAGCGCCAGCAGAACCAGCGTCGCCACGCCGATGATCAGGGTGCTGATGGACCCCGCCGTTTGGCTACGGTAGCGAAAAGCGAAAAGGTCGGCGATGGTCGATAATTGGTGGGATTTGGTGACCCGCAATATAGGCAGCAATAGCACTGGCGCCAGCAAAAATGCGCCACAGACACCGAGATAAAAGGCCAGATAGCCATAACCGTAGTGGTACGCCAGATGAACGGCTCCATAGTAGGCCCAAGCGCTGGCATAGACACCGAGGCTGAGCACGTAGACCATGGGATGTCGGACCAGCCGGAGAGGAAACCAACCGCGCTCGCTGGAATAGGCCAGTGCAAAAATTACGAAGAGATAGCTGGCGCCGATGAGCAGAAGTTGCCAGGCACTAAAATTCATGCGGTCCCCTTTTCTGCTCCAACCAGTACGCCAGTGCAATGATCAGCGCCCAAATGATGTAGGGCCGGTACCAGGCGCTACCCGGTGCGATCCACCAGTCCATAATCACCGGTGAAAAAATATAAACGCCTAAAATCAGCAAAAATACCAGACGGTAGATATACATGCTCTGAAAGACAACCGCTCGAGTTCCGGAACTCTTACCTTAGCAAACACATTCAACCCTGTCCTGTATCCGCTTTTGACGGTGCGTTGAAGCCAGGTTCCGCAAGTTTGGTAATGCCGGAATAACGTTGTCGTTGCCAGCGAGTGACGAGGGCGTTGACGAGTTCGACCGGAGTATCCGCCAGCATTTCCTCAGGCTGGATCAATTGCAACGCCAGGGCTGCCTTTGTCAGGTTAGCCATTACGACGGTCGAATCCAGGGCAGGGGATAAGCGTTGTTTACTAAGCTTACCGCCGGTTGCATCGACGACTACCGGAAAATGCGCATAATTCGGCGGTTGCCAATCGAGACTGCGGAATAGTTGGCGTTGCAGCGGAGTGGATTCGATTAAGTCGATACCGCGCACCACGTGGCTGATCCGTTGCCGGTGATCATCTACGACGACGGCCAGTTGGTAAGCGTAAAAGCCTTCTTTGCGGCGAATGACGAAATCGTTCTCCGGTGACTGAAGCCGTTGGCTATACCGGTCTTGGATAAGGTCCGGAAGGGTTGCTTGTTCCTGGTCGACTTTAAACCGGATGGCGTGTGGTGCGGTTAGTGCAAATTGCTGAGATAAACAAACTGCGGTGTGATGCCCCTTGCCCTGCTGCAGATCTTTGCGGCTGCATGGGCACCGGTAGGCGCTGTTTTGCGAAAGCAGTTGTTGGACAACCTGTTCATAGTGAGCATTGTGGGACGATTGATAGGTGACTTC
The DNA here is from genome assembly GCA_028280065.1 of Hahella sp. GTDB lineage: Bacteria > Pseudomonadota > Gammaproteobacteria > Pseudomonadales > Oleiphilaceae > Hahella. Next base: position 17,203 of record JANQMN010000066.1, on the reverse strand, counting down.
TTCGTCCCAAAGGAGACCATGGGCTTCCAGTGCGTACAATATAAGGCTGGCAGCGCCGGGTTTCTCCCGCAAGGGATCAATATCCTCAATTCGCACCAGCCATTGGCCTTGATTTTGTCTGGCATCGAGATAGCTGGCTAGGGCGCCGACCAAAGAGCCGAAGTGCAATGGTCCGGTGGGTGAGGGCGCAAACCGCCCTCGATATTGCTGAACCGGCGTGCCCATGCGGACGCTGGATTATATGCCGGTTTGTTTTTCCTTGATTTCAGCCAGGGTTTTGCAATCTATGCAAAGGGTTGCCGTGGGCCGGGCTTCCAAGCGCCGGATACCAATTTCGACGCCGCAGGAATCACAAAAACCATAGTCTTCATTCTCGATCAGCTCTATGGTTTTGTCGATTTTCTTGATGAGTTTGCGTTCGCGGTCCCGCGTTCGCAACTCGAGGCTGAACTCTTCCTCCTGGGTGGCCCGATCACTCGGATCGGCATAGTTGGCGGCATCTTCCTGCATGTGATGCATGGTGCGATCAACCTCTTCCATCAACTCCTGTTTCCAGGCCAGCAGGATTTCTTTGAAGTGCTGCAACTGCTCCGCACTCATATATTCTTCGCCAGCAGCCGGCTGGTAGGGAGAAAAGTCGGTGAAGCTGTCAACGCTTTTGGTTTTGGTTTCTGGCATAGCCTCTGCCCCTGTTCAAACAACATCAGTAAAGGGTCGCCGAAGCGATCTCTGACTATTGACTGTCTTTTGTTAACACCGAGCGATATTCCCCAAAAAACTCAGTGCTGTTATTCCATAGATGGTGATCTTTGGCGGCTAACAAACAATGACTTAGGTCACGAAGTCTGGCTCTGCATTCCTCTGCTGCGCCATATCCAAGGCAGTTGCTAACACTGCTGGACAGCTCTATTTATCGGTGATTAAATCGCCATCTCTGCGTCAAGGGTGCGAAAAATAGCAGAATTGCGCCCTGGACGCCAACTCTTTTCAATAGAACCTTCAACCTGTCAATAAACCAAAAACCTGGAATAGAGTAAAGCATGCGCCTTTCATTAGTCTCTCGCCCTGGGCGATTAATCCGACGCTACAAACGTTTTTTGGCCGATATCGAACTGCCGAATGGTGATGGTTTAACCATCCATTGTCCCAACACAGGGTCGATGCTCGGCTGTGCCGAGCCGGGAACCTGGGTCTACTACAGCCAGTCGCCGAATCCTAAACGTAAGTATCCACACACCTGGGAACTGGCAAAAACCGTGGAAGAGCACTGGATTTGTATCAATACCGGGCTTCCGAACAAGCTGGTCGGCGAAGCCCTCAAGCGGAATACAATTTCAGAGCTTGCGGGATATTCGACCCATCAACCGGAGGTCAATGTTGGCCATAAAAGCCGCATTGACTGGTTTTTAACCGGGTCTGGCAAGGCCGACTGCTATATCGAAGTAAAAAACGTCACTTTGCTACAGGCCGGCCAAGGCTATTTCCCGGATGCCGTGAGCGCTCGTGCCACTAAGCACTTACAGGAATTACTCCATCTCCGTGAGCAGGGCTGCCGGGCGGTGTTGCTATTTGTCGTCAGTCACAGTGGGATCGATTCCGTGGCTGCGGCGGCGCATATCGATCCAGCTTATGCAGCCATGCTCGGCAAAGCCGTCGCCGGCGGCGTGGAAGTGTTGGCGTATGCGGTAGAGTTTGCAGGTGATGCAATCCATTTAAGCCATAAACTACCGGTACATTCGGCAGCCGATCAAGCGGACTCGCCGGCCGCAGCCGGAAAAACCAAATACTGATCAGCCTGTTGTTGCAGATTTACCGGGGTAAGGGATTGCCCTTCACAAGGACCGACGATGCATTTCCCGGTGGCAATTTTAAATAAGGCGTGATGGGTAGTGCACTGAATATATTGTTTGGCTTCGTCCAAAAACTGGTGCGGCATCCACTCCAATGGAATGCTGAGATGAGGACAACGGTTAAGATAGCCGAATAACTGTTGCCGGTGGCGCACGACAAAGACTTCGATCTGATCGAAGGCGACGCCGAAACACTCACCTTCATTGAGTTTGTCGAGATTTTCCCGGGCGATGGATCCAAGGGGGGCGGCTGATGGCGGAGGAGACATGGGTGGTTTTTAGCGCCAGTTTAGGAGGGTTCGGCCTGCGGTTTACGCCGGTAGCGGAGCCGGGTGCCGTGGGTCAGCGACATGACGATTTCATCCGGCTCCAAGGCATCCGGAAAGTAGCAGCCTGAAATCTTTGTCGAAGCGATGCTGGCGCCTTCCATGTGGGCTTTCCGCAAATCCAGGCCGCGCAGGTCCGCGCCGCGAAAGTATGCACCGCGAAAATCCAACCCTGCCGCATTTAAGCCGCGCAGGTCCAAACCGCGAAAATCACAAAGTTTGAAACTGGGGATCGAGGCCACTTTTTCGCGTTCGGCATTGAATTCGGCGACCTTCTCGCTTCGCAACAACTGATACAGCGGTTCGTCAATAATTCTCACTTTGTCCATTACCTGACATCTGCCTGTAATTGTGGTCGGACTTATTGAGAAGTATAGACATTTAAGCGCAGGCCGCAGGGAAAATCAGTGGCTTGTTCCCAAGCGTTCCGCGAGATGGTCCGCCAGATTGTCCAACGCCTGTAAATTTTGTCCGGTAATTCCCACCACATGCAGGCATTCGTCTGTGGTTAGCGGTTCTTGGGTTGCCAGTTGCTTGTCCAGAACCTTGAGATTTGCCTCCGCGGCATCCTGTCCGTGCGCCATCCGCTGCTCGATCCGCTGTTTGAGCGTGTCCCGATCCGCCTGGCAATCCACCACGATAAACGGCACGCCGAGGGTTTCGGCAAGGTCTTCCATCATGGTGCGCTGGGATTGTTTTAGAAAAGTGGCGTCCAGAATAACCGGCAATCCTGCATCCAATATATGGTTTGCGGTAGTTGCCAAATGTTGATAGGTACGTTCGCTGGCATCCGCCGAGTAGATGCCGCCGGCGAGTTCCGAGCGGCTATTGTCCAGGGGACGAAGTCCGAACAGGCGTTTGCGTTCGACATCCGAACGCACTCGGATGGCGCCGAGGTGTTCCAATAGATGGCCGCTGATGGTGGATTTGCCGGTACCGGAAACGCCGTGCATGAGCATGAGAAAGCGTCCTGGTACTTCGGTATAGCGCTCGGCTAACCGCAGATAACGCTTATATTTGCGGGTTTCCTGGGAGCGCATTTCATCCGAGATATCCGGCGAGTTTAACGTCAGCAGGGCAATCTTGCAGCGCACCATGGCGCGGTAGGATTTATAGAAATTGAGCAATGCCAGTCCGGCGTAATCTCCGGACTGTTCCAAATAGCGATTTAGCACTCGGATCGCCAGCCCCTTAAGATTGCGGTCATCCAGGTCCATCAGTAAGAATGCCAGGTCGTTGATGGTATCGATGCAACGAAAACTGTCATTAAACTCGATGCAATCGAATAAAGTGACCTGATTGTCGATCAGTGTCACATTGCCCAAATGCATGTCACCATGGCATTCCCGAACAAAGCCCTGCTGCTGCCGTGCCGTCAGGATGGCGTTCAAGCGTTTGTAATGGCAGTTGGCCCAGCCTTCCAGTTGATCCAGTTGCGCCAGTTCATCCCGGTCATGCAAAAGCGGACGGATCTGCTCGAAGTTCTGTTGTACCGGGGCCATAACCGCAGCGGCGGAACCCAGCTCGCCTTCGGGATCGAGCGGGGTTGCCTTGTGCAGGTGAAATTCAGCGATTTGGTCCGCCAGCCGGTCCAGATGGGAAGCGAGTTGAGCCGGAATGCCAAGTAGCTTTTCCAAGTTGTTTTCCGGATCAAACTGGCGCATCTTCACGGCGTATTCGAACACCTCGCCGGCGCCGTTTACCTGCGGTGCCGTTTCCGTTCCGGTAATTGCCACCACATCAAGATATAGCTCCGGTGCCGTGCGGCTATTCAGGCGCAATTCCTCCCCGCAATAGAACTTGCGCTTATCCAGCGTCGAAAAATCGAGAAACCCGAAATTCATGGGCTTTTTGATTTTGTAGGCAAACTCACCGGTTAACAGCACCCAAGATATATGGGTTTGTATCAACCTGAACTCCGTGACGGGATGATCGAAAACAGCCGGATTTTGTAAAGCCTGGATGAGGTTTTGACTCACAGATAACTCCTGAAGCGGAATCAATTAAGGGTGGATTACGTCGAATTTATGCCTTTCGCCACGCGATTTTGAGTATTATACGCAGCGTCAATAGGTCAAGAGCTTAAACCATCGATCCGAACATGTCGAAACCAACCGGGAAGCCCCGTTCATCATCAGCAGGAAAGACGGCATCATCCAAGTCGGACAGTTCCGCCAAAAAATCTGCGAAGAGTAAACCGAAGAAGCGTAAACCGGCCAAGAGCAAACCGAGTTTACTCCGGCGCTTGCTGGGATTTACCCTGAAGCTGAGTATCGTATGCGCGATTGTGCTCGGACTTTGGACCATCCATTTGGATGCCACGGTAAGAGCGAAGTTTGAGGGCAAACGCTGGCAGCTGCCTGCCCAGGTTTACGCCAGAACCCTGGAGATGTTTCCCGAGGCGCGGCTATCCCGGACGGATCTGATCGCGGAGTTGCGTCAGTTGGGCTACCGCAAGGTCAGTAGCCGTCCGGTAAAAGCCGCCACCTATCAGGAGAGCAGCAATTGGGTCGCAATCCATAGCAAGGCATTTCGCTTTGCCGACGGATTGCAGCAAGGCCAGATGTTTCGGATTGAATTTGCCGCTGACCGGATTACCCGCATTATCGACGCTGCCGGTGGGGAGCTTAGCTGGGTTCGAATGGAGCCGCTTAGAATTGGCGGCATTTACCCGGCGATCAAGGAAGACCGGATTCTGGTGAACTTACAGCAGGTGCCGGCAACGCTGATTGAGGCATTGATCGCCATAGAAGATAAAGACTTCTACTCCCATTTCGGCATTTCCCTCAAAGCCATTGCCCGCGCCTTTGTGGTAAATATGAAAGCCGGTAGAGTAGTGCAAGGCGGCAGCACTCTCACCCAGCAATTGGTGAAGAATTTCTATCTCGACCAGCGCCAAACCCTCTGGCGCAAAGCCAACGAAGCTATTATGGCAATGCTACTGGAGTGGCACTATTCCAAAGAGGAAGTTCTTGAAACCTATCTGAATGAGATCTTTCTCGGGCAGGCCGGTGAACGGGCGATTCATGGGATCGGGATGGCCAGCCAGTTTTATTTCGGTAAAGACGTTGAAAGTCTGGAGGCCGAAGAGTCCGCCTTGCTGGTGGCTCTGGTCAAAGGCGCTTCCTATTACAATCCCAGACGTCATCCCGCTCGTGCCAAGCAACGTCGCGATCTGGTGATTTCCGAACTGGCGAAATCCAACATTATTTCCCCAGCGGAGGCGGATCGGGTACAGTCACGCGCCTTGGGATTAATCCCGAAACCGACTTTTTCGGATAGCCGGTATCCCGCATTTTTGGATTTGGTGAAGCGCCAGCTGGCCCAGGATTACCGGCAAGCGGATTTACAGACCGAGGGCTTGCGGATTTTCACCACCTTGGATCCCGGTATTCAGAATGCCGCCGAAGCCGCATTGCTTTCCACGATCAACGACCGTACCCAGTCAAAAGCCAATAAAGGGCTGCAGGGCGCTTTGATCAGCACTTCGGTGGATAGCGGCGAAGTATTGGCGGTAGTAGGCGGCAACGATCCGCGTTATGCCGGCTTTAACCGGGCCTTGGAGGCGGACCGGCAGATAGGCTCGCTGATCAAACCCTTTGTCTATCTGACAGCGTTGAACGATCCAAAAAAATATACCCTGGCGACCAGCTTGCAGGATGAGCCATTTCGCCTCCAATTCGAAAACGGCGATCATTGGGAGCCGCAGAATTACAGTGGCGAGACGGTCGGCGAAGTGATTTTACAAAGGGCGCTCTCGGATTCACTCAATCTGGCGACGGCAAGACTCGGTTTGGAACTGGAAGTTGCGAACGTTTTCAAAACCCTGCGTAGGTTCGGCGCAACTGTTGATGTGCCGCCATACCCGTCGGTCTTGCTGGGAGCGATCAGCTACACGCCGCTGGAGGTAACAGCACTCTATCAAAACTTGATATCCGGCGGTTTTCAAGTACCTGTCCGGGCTATACGCGCGGTTACCCGCTCCGACGGCGAACTGTTAACCCGCTATGGATTTGAAACCGCCCAGGTAATGTCGCAGGAGGTGGCTTTTATCAGCCAGTACGCGCTGTACGATGTGATGCGTAACGGTACGGGAAAGCGTTTCTATCAGCGTTTTTCCGAGGACTATTTTGTCGGCGGCAAGACAGGGACCACGGACAACTACAGGGATAGCTGGTTTGTCGGCTTTAACGGCGATATTCTTACCACCGTTTGGATGGGCAAGGATGACAATCAACCGACTAATCTCACCGGGGCTAGCGGCGCCCTGGAAGCCTGGATACGCCTCTATCGGCATTTGCCTAAAGTCGCCTACACGCCGGTCACGCCGGAAGCTGTGGAATGGGCCTGGGTAGACGGTAAAACCGGCGAGTTATCGGCAGAGAATTGCGAAGGCGCCATTGCTTTGCCATTTGTTGACGGTAGTGTTCCCACCAGCCGAAGCGCTTGTGTGGATCGTGGAAATTATTTGCAGCGTTGGCTGCGGCGTTGGTGGAGTTCATAGCGTGCAGTTTTGCAGCGCAGTAAACCCTCTGCAAGGAGAAGGTCAAATGAGAAATATTCTAGGGAAATATACGGCGGTTCTACTACTGTTTTTCTGGCTGGGCGGTTGTGCCGGACCGCACCCCAAACCGGAACAGGCGTCTACTCCTAAGTCATCCCCTGCAGTGATAGAACAACCAACGCCCGTGGAGTTAGAGAAACCGGGTCCGGCACAGCCGAAACCACCCGTGGTCAGGCAGCGGCCGGCGCTGCCGCCCGCAGCGAAAAATTTCATTAGCCAGGCACGGGCAGCAAAAGCCGCCGGAAACTATCAGCGAGCATTGTTGTTGCTTGACCGCGCCCAGCGAGTCGCGCCGAAAAGCGCCGAGGTCTATTTGGAAATGGCACGCGTGCAAAAAGTGGCCGGTAACCTCACCCAAGCCGAACAATTGTGCCTTAAGGCCGTTTCATTGAGTGCCTCCGACAAGCAGTTTCGGCGGGTGGCAAACCGTGAACTCGCCTACATTCGCAATGCAATGTGAAGTACTATTGCGCTTTTATCATTCGGTTACCCGGTTCTCCTCGGGTAACTAATTTGTCAAAACGAAGGAACGTTTGGAGTTAACGATGCAGGAGCAAGCACTCGAAATACTGCGCAATACCTATGGCTACGACGCCTTCCGTGGGCAACAGCAAGCCGCGATAAACTGTTGTCTCAAGCAGCGGGATGCGTTGGTGATTATGCCCACCGGTGGTGGAAAATCCCTCTGTTACCAGATACCGGCCTTGCTGCTGCCCGGCGTGGCTATCGTCGTTTCGCCATTGATAGCCTTAATGGAAGATCAGGTCGTTGCATTGCGAGAGCTTGGACTTCGAGCGGCATATCTCAATTCGACGCTGACACCCATTCAACAAAATCAAGTCATCAACCAATTAGAGGCCGGACATCTGGACTTGCTTTATGTTGCCCCTGAGCGCTTGTTGCTGCCGCAGACGCTGGCGTTGATCGATGCGCTTGAGGTCTGCCTTTTCGCTGTTGACGAGGCGCACTGCGTGTCCCAATGGGGGCACGATTTTCGACAGGACTATCTGGCGCTCGGTCAGCTTCGGCAGCGTTATCCCGATCTGCCCGTTCTAGCCTTGACTGCTACGGCGGACGCCAGGACCCGTGAGGATATTGTACAGCGGCTGCAATTGCGGGACCCCGAACTACTAATCGGTGGTTTCGACCGGCCTAATATTCGCTACCAGGTCAGGCCGAAGATCAATCCGCGAAACCAGTTGGAAAAATTTCTGCAGCGTTTTATCGGTCAATCCGAAAACGACCGACCCGCCAGTGGCACCTCCGAAAGCGGCACCTCCGAAAGCGGAATCTCGGTAAACGCCGCTTCGGGAATCATTTACTGTATGTCACGTAACAAGGTGGAGCAAACGGCGTCCTGGTTGCAGAGTAAGGGGCTGCAGGCATTGCCTTATCACGCTGGATTGGATGCTGATGTGCGTTCAAGGCATCAGTCCCGGTTTCTACGGGAAGATGGCATCATCATGGTGGCGACCATTGCTTTCGGCATGGGGATAGACAAACCGGACGTGCGCTTTGTAGTGCACCTGGATCTGCCCAAAAGTATCGAGGCCTACTATCAGGAAACGGGCCGGGCCGGTCGGGACGGCGAACCATCGGAAGCCCTGTTGCTGTATGGAATGCAAGATGTAGTGCGACTCAGGCAGATGCTTGAGGGTTCGGTAATGGCGGAAGAACAAAAGCGTTTGGAGCGGCAAAAGCTCGAAAGTCTGCTAGCCTGGTGTGAGGTGGCGGATTGCAGACGGCAGGCGCTTCTGGCTTATTTTGCCGAGGACTATCCTGAGCCCTGCGGCAACTGCGACAATTGCCTGCGCCCACCGCCGGTCACGGATGCGACGGAAGCGGCGCAGAAACTACTTTCCTGTATTTATCGCACCGGTCAGCGGTTTGGCAGCAAACATGTTTTGGATGTCTTGCTCGGCAAAGAAACCGACAAAGCCCTGACCCATGGCCACCAGCATCTGTCGACTTTCGGCATAGGCAAGGACTGGCAGCAACAGCGCTGGCAAACGCTTCTGCGGCAATTGCTTGTGCAGGGCTATGTGATGGTCGATGGGAATGCTTTTAACGCACTGAAGCTGCTCCCGAAAAGCCGGTCCTTGCTACGTGGGGAAATTGTTCTGAAAAGCCGTCAGGACTTGCTGGAAGAAAAACCAAGCAAGCCAGTAAAACAACAGGCATCAACAACCCTCAATGCCGAACAGGAAGCGCTATTCGAACTGTTGCGGCAGCACCGTAAAAAGCTTGCCGAGGAACATAGTGTTCCGCCCTATGTAATTTTTCATGACCGTACCCTGCATAACATGGCCGTTCTGCGCCCGGAAACCCTGGACCAATTTTCGGAGCTGTCAGGAGTAGGGCAGGCTAAACTTGAAAGATACGGGAAAGAGTTTCTGAGAGTCATCAATGGCGAGATCTAATTCCTTCGCTCCGGCGGTAAGCGGTATTTAGGTTTGTCCTATTGGAAGGCCATTGGCAATACCTGGTATGAGCTGTTGAAAAATTTTACATATTTGAATCTACGCTTTCTGAATATCCGCCCAATTTCTGTCCAAATCATCCCTTTTCTTTTACTAACTCTCTTTTAAACTGTCGATGTATTTTACAAAGTGGCAGTTTATGTCGCTCAAATAGGCCAAAAGCACGATATGGGATAGGCCAAAAGGACTATTATTTTTGTTAACAAATTGAATTTTATAGCTATAATGTTTGTAGGACTCAAAAATGCATAATTTTCTAAGTCGTTTTTCCTGCGTGTCACCTACGGTTTGGAGCACTTTTAGAAGTTTTTTGGACGGTAGGTGAACCAGTTCTAACAGTTAATTCATTGGCGGTGAATACCCCTCTAGCCCATAGGGCCAGAGGGTTTTTTTTGCCTGCTTGCGAGTCGATAATGGCGCACGCCTGAATCAAATCTAATTAATCCCGATCAGTGCTGCCTCAGAAAAGCGAAAATATCCCTGGGCCTCTTCAGCCGCAATAATCTCCGCTTCTGCACCGAAGAACTCTTGGCGTACTCCCTCCAGCGCCGACTCTAATTGCTGACCGGTAAGTTGTTGTTCGAGTTGCTTACGTCGTAGCATATAAGCGTTACCGTTTAAACGTCTTTCCTGTCTTACCCGATCCAAATGCCGCCAACGGTCAATGGCGGCTTCATCCATCCCCAGTTGCCGGCGAATGGCGGCAAGTGCTGTGACTTGGGCGCTGCCTTCCAACTGACGGAGCTGGGCTTGAATGCTGTCCAGGCGGAGAAATCTATTGCTGAGTTCCTGCTGTTTATCGTTAAAAAGCAACTCCTGGCGATCGGAAAAGTGGGCTTTAAGCGCGCTGACATAGTCTCTAAGCTTGCTTTCCAAGGATGTCTCGGAGGCTTCTATTTGCGCCACACTGGTCGCAAACTGCTCGGCTTGCCACTGGCTTTGCCAAATATCGTATGCGGCGGGGCCGAACAGCTGTTCACGCTTTGCCCACATTTGCTGGCGACGCTCTTCGGCGGAAAGGTTTGCCAGGCTGTACCGTTCAGCCTTCAGCCATGCCTGGTAATCCAAAAGGCTTTGCAGATCTTCCACCAGCAAGTCTGCCAGGCCGGGAAAGGCGTCCTCCAAAAGGATTTTTGCGGCACTGAGAGTATCGCTAAGTTCAGCGTCGGCGGAATGTTGTTTGAGATACCCGAGTAGCTTTTCCAGCAGGTGAACACGCGCCTTCGGTAGGTCCAGATACGGGCCGAACCGGTCCTGCAAGTGCGCGATGAACTGTGCCTCGGGCGTCGAAACAGCCAAGGATTCCTCGGCAGCAGTTTTCTTTGTCAGCGATGTTGAGCCAAGTTTGCTTGGTGTGTCTGGGTTCTCTTTAGCATTTGGATGGGCAGCGGTAGCTGCGGGTTCCGATGACGCCGGAAGTCCAGAAGATTTCGGCCATAGCTGTAGTATCAAAGATGTGATCATGGCTGCGGCAAACAGAGCGCCGATAATCTGGATTTGGCTAATCTTTTTGAGTCTGGATTTGAGCTTTTTCCACATCGCGGTGTTTTGACTCTATAGATGTATCGAACTGCATAGATGTTTTGAACCATATGCGGGTTGGATCACAGTCGCCATGGGAAATACATAATTCTGCGGGAGATTTCACACTATTCGATTCTGCACTTTGTCCGCACTGCAGAATAGGCTGACAATAGATGTGCGTTATTTGACCAAAACCAATGGCGCAGGCCGAGAACAATAAACACAATAATTCAGGTGATACAACTCATGAACAACAAACTTAAAGTGCTGTCCGCCGCCACCCTTATCTGCTCGTCACTTTCACTTTCGCTCCAGGTCGATGCCAGAGACGCCGATAAAACCCGTTACCCCATCGTGTTTGCCCACGGCTTGGCGGGTTTTGATAATATTCTCGGTTTCGATTACTGGGGGGACGATTACGGCGCCTATGTCCTCGATCCTTGTGACAGCTTCTTCGAATTTACCTGCAATCGGGACATCGATACCCGGCAGAAGAGTTTTGTGTCCGCCGTTCAACCGCTGCATAACTCGGAGGTTCGCGGTACCCAACTGGCCGATAATATCGAAAGCTACATGGCGACAACCGGTGTCAGCCATGTCAATTTAGTCTCACACTCGATGGGGGGCATCGATAGCCGCAAAGCGGCGAAAGTCTTGCAACTGCGAAAAGGCTACACTGTGGTGAAAACCCATGTGAGTATTTCTTCCCCGCACCGGGGCTCCCCGGTCGCCAAGTTTATTCTGGATAATTTTCGCGGCACGATTGTCGAAGTACTGGCCAACTTCTATGGCAATGTCGTCTATGCACCCGGTAACGACGCCATTGAAGCGGCAAAACAGTTAATCTATGACGACTATGAGGCCGATGGCAAGACAACGGGCATGAAAGACTTTAACCGTCTTTATCCAGCCACGGGCGCTATCGACCATGCGGCCTCGATCATGACGGCGCAAAATGGCCTTAGCGTTAACCCCGCCTTATGGCTGCTGTCGGAAGGCCTATACGATATCGATGGCGACGGCTATTGCGTGGATGACTGCGATGGGGACGGCGCGGCCGGCTCCGGAGACGGGAATGCCAACGAGCGCGACGATGACGGTTTGGTGGGGATCAATTCCCAGCAACAGGGAGAGCGTTTGCGTTACTACGAACGTTGGTGGGATCTTGATTCGGTCTACGGCACCAGTGGTTCATCCACCGGCGTGGTCAGCGACTTGAACCGTCCGAATGCTACTCAGATGACGTCGTTGAATTATGTAGTCAATCAGGATCATTTGGATGTGATTGGAATCGGGCCTGATACCTTTGACGAAATGGAATTTTATGCGGCCATTACCGACTATATCGCGGATCGTGGACACTAATAGCGCGCATTTTAAAGTGAACCGGCAGAGAATCTTATTTTCTGCCGGTTCACGGAAAATTATTAGGCGCATCGCTCCAGTGCCGTTACCGGCTCCACTTCCGGCAACTTGCTGATACCGATTACCTCCACCAGCTTTTGGACATGTGCCTGCAAGTTGTCTATACACCTTTCTCCCATGACCAGTATTTCTAGATGGTAGATGCCATCCTTGATGGCCAGCTCCATCTTTTGCACGTCAAACCCGCGCACTCTGATAACCCGCAATAGTCTTTCCAACGATCCCTTTTCTGCCTGGAACTGACATAACAATCTGTGTTCTAAGGTTGAAGCGAATGACATGGTTATTCCTCTTTAAGCGTGATGCGGTTTTATTGTTGTCGACGCCGTCGATTGAACGGCAAAGGGGTCAATCATTTCTTGGTTGCTGGCGCCAGGTTTCACAATCGGCCAGACGTTGGTGTTTTCTTTGATTTTTACGTGCAGCAGCATGCTGCCGCGATAGGCAAACAGGGTTTCGATTCCCCGCCGCATCTGATGCCGGGCTTCAATGCACAAGGCATGCAGGCCGAACGCTGCGGCGACGGTGCTGAATTCGGGATTATCGGAAAGATCTATTTCACTGTAACGTTCGCCGTAGAACAGCTCCTGCTGCTGGCGCACCATTCCCAGGCGTTGATTGTCGAGAATGATGATTTTTACCGGCAGTTTGTACCGTTGAATGGTCGCCATTTCCTGCATGTTCATCATGAAGGAGCCGTCGCCGCTTACATTGATAATGCAGGCATCGGGTTTTGCCAGCTGAGCGCCGATCGCCGCGGGCAAACCGAAACCCATGGTTCCCAGTCCGCCGCTGCTCAGATGTTGCCGTGGGTGGCCGAAATGCATGTACTGGGCAACCCACATCTGGTGTTGGCCGACATCGCAAGTGACAACCGCCGATGCAGGCTTTATCTGGGAAAGCAGCGATAAAAATTCCGGTCCGTCTATCGCCGCCTGCTCATCCGGGTCGGGTGTCGGATGAAAGCTCTTGGTGGCTTTCAATGTCCGGCAGTGGGCTTGCCATTCGCTGATATCCCGGGTCTTTGTCAGGCCGCAGGAAAGGCTGTCCAACGTATGCCCCAGTTCTCCGCGTAGACAGCAATCGACCTGCTTCAATTTATTGAATTCGCTGGTATCGGCATCTAAATGAATAATCTTCGCTTGCGGCGCAAACTGGGCGATTTTACCCGTGGCGCGGTCGTCAAACCGGACGCCGATGCCCAGCAGCAGGTCGCATGCGGAAATCGCTTCATTGGCAGCCCTGGAACCATGCATGCCTAACATCCCTAAATCGAGACCGTTGTCAGATCCGGCGTTGCCGATGCCTTTCAGAGTTTGAACTTGTGGGAACCCCCCGGCTTCGGCTAAATTCCGGAGAGCTTGCTCTGCATTGGCGGCCATAACCCCGCCACCGCTGTAGATCAACGGTCGCTGGGCAGCGTTGATCAGTTGAAATGCCTGTGCCAGCGTTTCTGCATCGACCGGGTTCGGTTCGGGTTCGGAGATAGTGTCCGACCTGGATTGGCTATTGGTGATTGGCTGCAACAAAACGTCTTTCGGAATATCCAGCCACACGGGACCGGGCCGGCCGCTTGTTGCCAGCCGGATGGCGTCCTCCATAATGGCGGGCAGTTCGTTGACCTCTTCCACCAGGTAAGAATGCTTCACGATACCGAAGGTCATTCCCAGGATGTCGGTTTCCTGAAAGGCATCAGTCCCGATCAGGCCGCTGGGGACCTGCCCGCTTATGACCAACAGCGGAATCGAATCCATATAGGCATTTGCGACGCCGGTCACCAGGTTGGTCGCACCTGGACCGGAGGTGGCGACACAGACCCCCAGTTTACCGGATGCTCTGGCGTATCCATCTGCGGCCAAGGCGGCGGCCTGTTCATGACGGCACAGGATATGCGTTAGATTTGCTTCAATCAGGGCATCGTAGAGCGGCATGATGCAGCCGCCGGGATAGCCGAACAGGGTGGTTACGCCATGTTTTTCCAAGGATGCCGTGATTGCTTGCGCTCCGGTTGTCATATTGTTCTCTCTTTTGTCAGCCTGTTGCCAGTAATTCCACTTTCCGTTCAGTTTCCGGCGGCATTAAAAAACCCCCGGTTCTTGCGAAGCGGGGGTTTTTTGAAGTCTTTTGCTTTTCAATCAAGCAACGACAATCCCCGCAACGGTACGACGACCACCACGATGAGATTGACGACTAGAATTGAAATTTGCTTCATAAAAATCTTTTTGAACTATCTTTGTTAGTTGATGAATAAAGAATAGCCTGATCCTAAAAAGATGCGCAACCCCAAAATCGGAATTATTTGAGAAATTGTGAACAATCCGTCCTAAACCCAGCTGACAACCGATACCTCATGAATACGACACCCAAGCAAAAACAATGTGCGTCTGTGATCTGGATTACCGGTGCGGCAAATGGCGTGGGCGCCCAACTCGTCAGTGCCGCTCTCCGAGAAGGTTTCCGGGTATTCGCCACCGATGTGGACGAAGATGGTTTAATGGCTCGCTCCGCCTCGGACAGCTGGCCCGGTCAAACCGTCATTCAGGAAAGATTGGATGTACGGCGGATCGAACAATGGCAACAAGGGTGTGCAAGGCTGATGGCGCAGTGGGGGAGGCTGGATGTACTGATCAACAATGCCGGGGTTATAAAACCGGGCTTTCTGTTAGACACCGAACCGGCCGAGATCGACCTGCATCTGGACGTCAACTTAAAGGGGGTGATACTCGGCAGCCAAACGGCTTCCAAGGCAATGGCGGCTCAAGGCCATGGTCATATTATCAACATCGCCTCCTTGGCAGGGGTCGCGCCGGTTCCGGGATTGGGGTATTACAGTGTGAGTAAGTTTGGGGTGAGGGCGTACAGTCTCATCTTGGCCGAAGAACTGCGTCAGCATGGTATTCGAGTAACGGTACTCTGTCCCGATCTGATCAAAACCGCGATGTATGACCTGCAACTGGACTATCCGGATGAAGCGGCATTGACCTTTTCGGGTGGAAACCCGTTGCAGGTGGAGGATATTGCGAAATGTGTGTTCAGTACTATTCTGCCTAAGGCGCCACGCGAAGTTCTGCTACCTGGTCACCGTGGCTGGCTCGCAAAGGTTGGCAACCTGTTTCCCACCTTGACCCATCGGTTGACAACAATGCTGAGTAAGAAAGGCAAGGCAAAAATAGCCAGAATCCGATCCTGATATCTGATGCGATGTAAATATTGTTCGCTTACGATGTGCGGAGGCTGGAATGAATATGAGAAGCCATTTGTTGATTGTTCGGCTGTCGAAGCGGTTTGCTTCTTGGTGAAATAGTGATGTCTCAGGTTGACAATAATACAAGCGAAATCGAAATATCCAATGATGAGTTTTTGGAATTTATCGCCACTAAAACCCAGACCCTGCAAACCATGTCTAAGCACATTATTACCCACCGGGACCAGCAGATTGGTTTGACCAGGCCCTTTTTTGGGCAAATTCATTTAGACGCGACCAAGATAGAAGAGGTGCTGGACGCCTACAACGCCAAAAACAATGAGCGATGGCATGCCTTTCGAAAATCCGTGGCGGCAATGAAGCTGTTTTCCAACGTTATTTACATCTGTCTGCATATCAAACATGGGATCGACTCCTACTGCTTGTTGGAGATTGAACAGGATTTTCCAAAGGCGACGGAAAACGTATTGCTGCTTTTGTACAACGTCATGCTCAACAACGCGGAAGAATTTCTCCGCTGCGCGAAAGGATGCGGGATTCCGGAAATCACTTTTGTTGAAAAGCGTTCCTATCTGGAAAATCTGCCCAAGGGTAAACTGAAGAATAATCGAAAAAGAAGAAAGGTGACTGCTCCGGAGAAGCACATTACCTATCTGGTGACCAAGTTTCTGAATCTATCCGAAGAAATCCAACAGCTGGATATCTACAAAAATCTGGATTGTGCCGACTATTCCACCTGCGTGCCCGATATTGTCAGCGAAGAAAAGCTACGCTGGATAGAAAACAAGTTCCATAATCTGCAATCGCTTTATGATACCAACATATCGGACTCGAATCTCGAATCCGTCGACAGCAACCTGCCGGTGTTGCGCGGCCATGCCTCGCTGATTTTTCATCTGATGGAAGTCGCCACCGAATTGTGCCACTACTATGAAAGGCACCTGGCCGGCCTCCTCCAAGCTGATGATAAAAGATCGAGAAGTCCGATCACTCAGGAGGAATTATTCAGCGTTCTGTTCGACTATACGCTCTGGTTTTCGGAACAATACCTGTCAGCGTTTCACGACCTGTCCCAGGATATTCTTAAGGACTATTCCGAGGAAGGCAGCGTTGAGCTTCCTATACCCAATTATCGAGGGTTTCATGTGCGTCCCTCGACTCTGGTTTCGCGTATTGTTATTCACTACGGTACGCGAATCTTGATGGAGTTTGACGGCGAGCGTTTTGACGCTTCCAAACCTCTGGAACTGTTTAGAATCAATGAAAAAATCAACGCGCTGAAGCGAAAGAGTATTGCTCACAAGGTTTGCAATTTGGAGATGACAGACGCCTATCTGGATGCCGACGAACAGAATAACCGGAAGCTATTGCAAAAGTTATTTTTAACGCTCCTCGAAAACAATGACCTGATCCTTTATGAAAGCCACTTTTCTTTCAGCGATATCGAGTTGGAGAACGAAGAAACGCTGCTGGAACTGGCAAATAAGGTAATCGCGCGCTACCTGGCGTTAGGCCGAATAGATATTACCAACAACATGAAAGTCATATTTCACGGCGATATCCGCGCCCTAAACGATCTGAAAATCCTGGCGGAATCCGGCTATGGGGAAGATAATCACGGAAATAATATTCTGTTGCCGAAGGAACTTGCCTACTTGAAGAGATAGGCCTCGAATTTGTGCCTAATCCACAGCATCTCCAGTTATCTCAGCTCCGTCTACCAGTGTAGTGTCCTATATAGCTAGCACATTAAGCGGCTCGCCCTCCGGGTGGCCCTCAGATTCACCACAATGGTGTTGCACTTCTTGGCAAGGTAGGCGACATTCCCT
>JANQMN010000003.1 GCA_028280065.1 Hahella sp. | reverse complement strand
CCGGTTCGTTCTTGCTTACTAGTCGCCTAGGGCCATCACACTGATGTCGTCGATGGAAACATCGCCCAGTTGATCGCCCATGTCGAATAGCGCGCGGCTGTCGTCATCGCCAAAGCCGGCGGTATTGATTCTAAGCGTGAATGTCTGCCATTCGTTCGTCAGGGAAACCGTCTCGGTCGCATTGGTCCAGGGGTCGTGATAGAAACCGAGGCCCGCAACAATCGTCCGCGCTTCAGTCGCTTTCGCATCAAAGGTCAGGACATAATCGGTGTCGGGAACCAATGTCAGGGGCGCACTTAGATTTACATCCCAAGGATTACCGGCGGCATCGACTGCCCCGTAGAAGAAGGTATTGCCATCTTCAGTAACCACTGTAATGTCGGCATCTTTGTTCCATGAGGAGACATCACCTTCGAATGTGCCGTTGACGACCATCTCGATATCGCGTCTCACGCTGACATTATCGATCGAGACATCACCCAGTTGATCACCCATGTCAAACAAGGCGCGGCTGTCATCGTCACCAAAACCGGCGGTGGTAATTCGCAGTGTGTAGGTTTGCCATTCAGTGGTTAACGCTACTGTCTTCGTCGCATTGGTCCATGGATCATGATAGAAACCGAGGCCGGCGACGATTGTCCGCGCTTCGGACGCCTTGGCATCAAAGGTCAGTACATAATCGGTTTCTGGGATTAGTGTCATCGGCGCACTTAAGTTGACATCCCAGGGATTGCCGGCAGCAGCGACTGCCCCGAAGAAGAAACTGTTGCCGTCTTCCGTAACCACCGTTATATCGGCATCTTTGTTCCAGCTAGAGACATCACCATCGAATGTGCCGTTAACGACGAGTTCTCGCGGCGCTCCGGTGGATTCGACCGGGTCGGGCGCTAAGCCCTCTACCAGGGCGTATTCAGGTGCGGGATATTCGTCGGTAGGTAATTGATCATAGCCGGCGCGAAGTGTGTCGCACCCCGACCCGTTACCCGGTCCGGTAGCGCACTTGTAAACCCGGACATAATCAATGACAAAACTCTGCCCCTCGGCAAAAGCCGTTTCATCGACACTAGTATTCGCGCCCTCAGGCCCACCAACCGATAGATCCATCGTTAGATGGAAATACTGATCAAATGGCGCATTATTGTAGAAAGTCGCCAGTTCGCCGGTTTCCGGATCGATATATTCCGCGAACCAGCCAGGGTGTAGCAGCTTGACAGGGGAACCTTCGGCATCGTACACCAGTTCCGATGCGCGTTGAGTGGCAAAGAGATAGCCATCGACGTACCAGCGAATTTCACCTTCCTGCCATTCGACGGCATAGGTGTGGAAATCGTCTGCAGGATTGACCTCATCGGAAGGGGCGAACTGCTGTCCGGACGTTTCAAAACCGGTCAGCTCACCGCCATAGTGCAAAGAGCCGTTGATGCGTGATTCCAGATTGCCTTCCCCATCGTCAACCTTTAAGTTCAATGCTTCGGCAATGTTGATTTGGCCTGAACTTAAGCCTTCTCCATACTCTTCGTCCGTAGGTACCAGGCTGATGGTAGCCCAAGCGCCCTCGCCGTAAGGGAATTTGGCGCGGATTTCGAAACGGCCGTACTTCCAGTCAACGGTATTTTTGGTGGTTACACGGGCGGAGTTGTAAGGTTTGAAGGAGTCTTCGGGTTGTTTTGTCGCTATGAGGTGGAGATTGCTATCGGTAACATAAGTATTTTCAGCAGAGTCTGAGTAGCAATTTTGTACATTATCTCCACTAATGTCACAGCCAAATTCGTAATTCCATTTGGTTGTGTCAAGTTGGTCACTGTCAAAGTCATCACTCCATACTAACTGCCAGTCGTCCACTGGCGCAGTCGTGTCGAAGGATTCGAAATTCGAGTCGGTGCCGACATCGGAACAGCCGTATAGGGCTGCAAGTAAAGATGCAAACACCACTCTTTTCATGGGGTTAGCTCGGGAAATTATCATTATTTTCTCCAGTATCAGTCTATTTTTAATAACAACCAGTCTGATATTTGTTTGGGTGAAACTTTCGGAACTGTCTTCGGAGTCAAGACTGTATCCCTCCCGTTTTTGTTAGAAAATGTAAAACCGACGAAGTGGACTGGAGGGCAGTCAAAGTGGATTTCCTGTAATTTCTTGGCGCCGGTTAGTCCAGATACCTAGTGAAATCCGGTTAGCACAGCGAGCCGAGCCAATGGGCAAAAGGTGTTTTTGAGCGTTGAAAAGTATGCTTAAGAGGAAGGGCTGAGAAAATTATCCTCCTCACCAGCCCTAGCGAAACATTCTATGAGCAGGAAATGTATTTGAGCCACAGCGGGTGGGGCCAGGTGGATATCTAACAAAAAACGACTCAACAAAATGTTCTTCAATCGGCAAGCGAAATTGCAACATTTGCTGATTCGACGCTAGCAAGGTTTCGTGTACAAACACCGCTAACTCTAGATACTCAGTCTGATAAGGCAATGCGAAAACGGTGAAGTGGATTGAATCGCGCGGTGAAGTGGAAAACGGCGTTGCTAACCGGGGTGCCTGTAATATTAGGCCGGTTGTGTTCAAGATTAGATCACAGCGTTCACCGTTTTCGGATCTCGCAAGATAGAGTTCGACGGAAAACGAGTTTCATGTTTACCAAAAACTGCGAAGCGTGGTAATGGGTTCAATAATCACTCCCCAGCCATTATTTTTAGAGCCATTGCCGCTGCTGAAGTACGGTTTTCTACACCGAGTTTTCGAAAAATGGGTTCCAGGTGTTTGTTAACCGTTCTGGGGCTCATGGTAAGAATGGTTCCTATTTCCCGATTGGTTTTCCCACGGGCAACCCATAGCAGAACTTCGGCTTCTCTTTCTGTTAACGAAAAAGCGTCACTCAAACTCTGCGTGTCGCTAGGTCGCTCCAAGTCCATAAGTCTCAGCAACAAATCCCCATCGTTGGTCACGCCGACATACTTGATTTCCAGTTGTTTGCCTCCTTGATTAATAAATATGCTCTTTTCCTTGTTAAAACGAGGATCAGATAGCTGCTTGATCTGAGTACAAGCCTGATCATCTAAGTGGATTTCCTTTCCGCCCGAGAACAATTCCCTGGCCTGCGGCGTTGCCCAAATTATTTCGCAGTAAGCATTGACCGCAAAAAGGAAGTTGCCAGTGTTGTCTAGCGCGTTCCGTGCACTTTGGGCGAGTTGAGCGTTAGTCAGATGCACTCGCATACGTGCTACCAGCTCGTCACTGTTAATCGGCTTGGTTACGTAGTCGACACCTCCGGCTTCCAAACCCTTGACAATACTTGCTGAATCACTAAGTCCGGTCATGAAAATAACGGGTACATGTGCCAGTTTAGGTATTTCCTTTATTTTGCGGCACGTTTCAAAACCATCCATGTTAGGCATTAACGCATCCAGCAAAATGATATCAGGAGTAATATTCTGGGTGATCATGAGTGCTTGCTGGCCTTCCATCGCGACCAGGACGGTGTGGCCTGCATTGTCCAGTGTTTCATTGAGCATGCTTAGCGTTTCTGGTGAGTCGTCAACTATAAGCGCTACTGTTTTGTTGGAATCATGCGAGTGAATGGGATCGGATGCCATTTCAATGTTCCTCTATTAAGTGCAAGAGGCTCGTAAATTCGAAACGTTTTGCTTGCTCATACATTCTGTTAATCAGTCCGGAATCAAACTGATCCGTTTCCCTGAGGCTATCCAGTAGCGCGCAAATAGCATTGGCGGAACCAATGGTCGCAAGTTGTTTAAGATTCATCTTGATCTCATCTGAAAACTTTCGGGCACTGGCATCGCCAACATTAACCTCTAATTTATCGAATGTGCCCTGGTCGGTTAGATTTACATTCTTCCACTTGATACCCGCATGCCTTGCCAAGGCATCCAGGAGTGTTTGGATTTGAATTGGTTTTGTGAGATAGGCGTTATGAGGCGCGTCACCCGCGATCGGTGGCAAGGTTTCATGAGCATTGGCTGAAGTCATGATAATGCAGGCGTCCGGCAGACGAACTCTTAACAGGTTTGCCAACTGCCAGCCGTCCATGCCTGGCATGGATACGTCCAACAAAAAAATATCCGGATCCACCATGGCCAGCATTTCCAGACATGTTTCGCCATCGGGAGCCTGTATCAACTTAAACCCCAGCGGATTTAACACATCATCCAGGAACCGGCGGTGACTAGGCTCATCGTCCACCAAAAATACTGTAATCTCTCGGCCTTCATACCCGCAAATCCGTTGTTCATTGCTGTTTCTCGTTGAAATTGTTAGCGGACTGAGCATTAAACTTAGTTTGAACTCGCTTCCCACCCCTTGTTTACTGGTGACAGTCAAATCGCCACCCATGATATCCGTTAGAAGCCGAGTAATTGTGAGTCCCAATCCTGTACCGGCAACGTGTGGTTCGCCTGCTTTACGAATTCGTTCGAAAGGCTTAAAAATGGTCTCCATGTCGGAGCTGGCTATTCCTATGCCGGTATCTTGTATTCGAAACTCCGCAACATTGTTCCGATAGCCGACCGTTACACTTACTTTTCCTTCATGGGTATATTTAACCGCATTGGATATCAGGTTTATCAATATTTGCCGTAGCCTTTTCTCATCTGCTTTGACCAACTCCGGTAGTGCATCTCGGACTCGATACTCAATTGTTATCCCTTTGTTTTCCGCCTGGATTCGAAACATATTGATTATTTGATCGAGTAAGATAGGCAAAGCAACTTGTTCCGTTGTGAGTTCCAGCCGGCCAGCCTCAATCCTCGAAATATCCAATAATCCCTCAATGAGGTCTGCGAGATGTTCGCTACTACGACGAATTATTCGAAGCGCATCCTTAAGTTTATTGGGGATGTTCACGTCTTTATCCAGCAACTGTGCGTATCCCAAAATGGCATTCAAGGGAGAACGCAACTCATGACTGATACCGGTTAAGTATCGGCTTTTTGCCAGATTGGCAGCCTCTGCCACTTCCTTGGCGCGTTGCAACTCCTTATCGGTTTGCTTGTGAGCCGCGATCTCCTCCTCTAGCAAATGTGTTTGCCGCTTGCTTTCCTCCAATGCCATCTGACGGCTCTCATGCACTAGGGTGAACATCCAGGACACCACGCCGCACACGATGGTCAGAATCAGAAACACATTTATTAGGGCGCTGGATAGAATTCCCTGATCTACTCCCAGATCAAACACAATCTGGTAGTAAACCAAGGCAAGCAGTGCCGCAATCACCATGGTGGTCAGAAAGAAGATACCCAGAAAATGACCGGTGCGGCTGTCCAGCTTTCTCACCCAAGTCGCCGGGAACAGCTTCATCAACACAATTGTTATTTGATCGGCAATGCGCGAGTTGGTCTTGCATTGATCATGACAACGAGTATCCAACGAACAGCAAAGCGAGCAGATGGGGCCGGCATAGGCCGGACAGTGGCTCATATCTTCTGTTTCAAAGTCATGCTCGCAAATACAACACTTAAGCTCATGTTTCTGAGGAAAGAAAACCACCGGCCTTGCCAGGTAAAACTGTCCTTTTGTCCACCAAGCCAGCAGGGGAGCCATGACGAACGTGATAGCTAAGGCGATGTAGGAGGCCAGCGCTTGCAGAACCTCGCCGAAAAAACCGAAATAGCAGGCAAATCCGGCCATTGTGGCGATCAGCATGGAGCCTACCCCTACCGGATTAATGTCAAACAAATGGGCCCGTTTGAATTCCATTTGTTTTGGGCGCAAACCCAGGCTTCGGTTGATGGTCAAGTCCGCTACCAGAGTTCCCACCCAGGCCAAAGCCACAATTGCATAGGCGGTAAGAATTTCTTCCAGGACACGGTAAATCCCCAGTTCCATGAGCATCAGCGCAATGGCGACATTGAACACCAGCCAAATCACCCGGCCGGGGTGATTATGAGTCAATCTCGAAAAGAAGTTTGACCAGGCGATGGAACCTGCATAGGCATTGGTAACATTGATCTTGAGCTGGGACAGAATGACAAATGTACCGACCAGAATGAGCATCAACTCCGGTGAACTGGTGATATAACTGAAGGCGGTAAGGTACATGTAATTCGGATCGGCGGCTTCAGTCAGGCTCAAGCCATGATGAACCGCCAACACCGCCAGGAACGAGCCGATCAGGATTTTCAATGCTCCGGGTACAATCCACCCGGGACCGGCGGCAATGACAGACAGAAGCCACGCTCTACCGGTATTTTTCCTTAGCGGCATGAAGCGCTGAAAGTCAACCTGCTCGCCGATCTGGGCAATCAAGGAAAACAAGACGGCAGACGCGGCCCCGAAAGCCATTAGGTCGAATCCCGATAATAAGCCGCCCGGTTCGGAAGATCTATCAGGACTATCGCTACCAGGAGGGCGGTACTCTGTCCATAACTGCATGGCATCGTCAAACTGCAGGGCAATGCCAAGGATAGGCAGTAGCTGCAGCAGGAGCCAAACCGGTTGTGTATAGATTTGAAAGCGGCTGATCCAGGTAATGCCATGCGTAACGATGGGAATCACGATCAGTGAACTGATGACGTATCCTATCGTCAGCGGAACACCCAGCGTCAGCTCCAACGCCAGAGACATGATGGCCGCTTCCAAGGCAAAGAAGATGAAGGTAAAGCTGGCGTAGATCAGTGAAGTAATGGTCGATCCGATATAGCCGAACCCTGCACCACGGGTGAGCAGATCAATATCCACGCCCTCTTTTGCGGCATGATAGCTAATCGGTATGCCAGTCAAAAAAATGATCAGGCTTACTGCTGCTATGGCAAGCACCGCATTGCTGAATCCATAGCTCAGAGTGATTGCTCCCCCGATAGCCTCCAACGCCAGGAATGAAATCGCACCCAGGGCTGTTAACGCCACCCGACTTGCCGACCAGCGCCGAAAGCGCTTGGCGGTGAAACGTAACGCATAGTCTTCCAGGGTCTCGTTCGCGACCAGAATGTTGTAGTTGCGCCTGAGACGAATAACCTTCTGCTGTCCGGTCATGACAGAAAAACTCTCGGTATCATCTGTAAATACGGGTCTGCAGCTCCACCTTTATTAAGCACTAATTGCGTTAACCGGTGGGTTACAGACTGGCTGAAACCGAACCGGTAACCTAGTCCGCACCGGCAGTTCCAGCTCTACCCTGTCCAACTCTGTTACAGCAGAAACTATACCAGCCGGCAATAAAGCCCTATACGTCAAATGACGTATCCTAATGATGCAAGTGGCGCATGGTCTTAGTTCCGGTTTCGCAAGGATACTGAATTGGTAATCAACCCGAGGAGTAGGTTTCCATGAACAGATTTCGCAAAACCCATAAGACCAAAAACGACAAGGCAAATATAAGCCGCCGCTCTATCCTGAGATCATTGGCGGCAATTCCGGCCGGACTCATGCTGGCCTCTCAACTCAGTTGGGCGGCACCCGCGACCAATGAAGTGAATACAACAGGCTTGGCTGTCACTGACGATACAGTCAAAGTTGGCATACTGCACTCAGTGACCGGTACGATGGCCATCAGTGAGACCGGTTCGGTGCAGGCAGAGAAACTGGCTATCAAACAGATAAACGAAATGGGCGGTGTACTCGGACGCCAGATCGAGTACATCCAGGAAGACGGTGCCAGCGA
>JANQMN010000020.1 GCA_028280065.1 Hahella sp. | reverse complement strand
CGACTTCACAGTAGATGGCGGTGTGCGGGCAATGCAGAAATTGCTGGCACGGGGTTGCCAGTTTACGTCCGTTTTCTCACTAAATGACCAAATGGCTGCAGGCGCTATGAAAGCGCTAACATTGTCGGGAAAGAAAATTCCCGAAGACGTTTCTATAGTCGGGTTCGATGACGTCGAATATGCGGAGCTGCTTTCTCCTGGTTTGACGACCATTAAACAACCGGTGGAAGAGATGGGAAAAGTTGCTGCGGGTCTGGCTGTAAAACTTATTCATGGCGACACAGGGTTGCCGAAGCAGCCCCTGTTTGACCCGGTTCTGATCCGGCGAGACTCTGTTAAAGATTTGAATTATTAGAGAAAATGACTTCTATTGGTGACAAGTTGTGAGTTCTATGCTGGCATCTGTTCCGGAGGCTGGCTATTATGCCTTTACTTTCAGGATGCAAGACTTTGTTACAAAAATCCCTTACTGATTGTTTTTCCTGAAATTGGCTGTATTTTTTCCGGTTTTAGGCGCTGCAACCTACCTCAAGTTATTTGCTTTGGTTAACACCTTCGGATAGTCTATGAAAATGTTTTCATGAAAGCGCGTTCAGTATTATTCATTTGTGGCCTTTTTGGCCATAATTATTGATTCTAAATGAAAGCGCTTTCATTAAAAATATTCGTGATTTTTGGATGGCTTGGAAAAAATATCCTTAATTGGATGAATTTTATCCGCCATCTAACGGTGGCGAAATAACAACAAGATGATCCATCACTAACACGCAGAGGTTGAGCGATGCTGTGCATAAGTGCTTCACGCTGGTTTCACTTGGTCGGTTTGGTACTAGTTTCTCTAATCGCAGCTAGTTGCGGTTCGGGAGATGGACCGGCTTCCTCGCAAGATACGACGACCGTCACTCTGCAGGAGTACGAGCTAGTCTGGTCTGATGAATTCAACGAAGGTTCAGCACCCTCTGTGGAAAACTGGAATATTGAAACCGGCTACGGTGTCAATAACTCCGGCTGGGGGAACAACGAATGGCAGCTCTATACGGACTCGCCGGACAATGTGCGGGTGGAAAATGGCAATTTGGTAATCACCGCTCGCTGCGATTCTGGTGTTTGCGGTGTACGTGACGGGTCGATTACCTCAGCAAGAATCAATTCCAAGGATAAGTTCGAGGTTAAGTACGGAAAAATCCAAGCCCGGATTAAGATGCCGCCCGGCAAGGGGATGTGGCCGGCATTTTGGATGTTGGGTTCGAATTTCCCAGAACGGCCTTGGCCGGGTGTTGGTGAAATCGATATAGTCGAAATGCATCAGTTCTTCTCGGACGATAAAACTACCCATTTCACAGTGCATTGGTCAGGACCTCTCTATGAACTGAACGAACGGCCTGTTTGTTCTTCTCCTGCCAACGATACTGCTACTGAAAGTCAGCATTGCCAAAGCGAGTTTAAGAAGTTCGATCAACCTTTGACCAATGATTTTCACGTCTATGAAGTGGAATGGACGGAAAACGCGATAGTCGGGAAGATCGATGGTATCCCATATTTTACCAAGGCCATCGAGCCGGATGACGTCGAGCAATACCCTAATGGTGCTTTTGTGCCTAAATACATGGATGAGTTCCTTAACAGTTACTTCATGATTCTGAACGTTGCCGTGGGCGGTACTCTGGGTGGACCGCCTGCAGCGGATCTCGAATGGCCGCAACAAATGCTGGTGGATTGGGTTCGTGTCTACCAAAAGCCGGACCCCACTCACCTCGAAGTGTTGGCCGAGTCTGCTGATGCAAGCGCACTTGGCGTGGAAACGGTCATTAATAGCGCGATTTATGGCGGCAATAGTGTTATTTCCGATCTGAACAGCACTGCCGTCACGCCGCTGGCCGGGAATACCGTCATGGAAGCGGATTACACCAGTGCTAACGCATTTTTCTCAGGGGCCGCTTTTGCGCTCAACCATAAGGACCTCTCGGCATACGATACCCTGACCTTTAGTCTCAATACGACACAGTTTCCTGATCTTGCAAGTATCGCCGTAGAACTGGTGGACAGCGGAGATTCACGAGTTTCGGTCCCGATAACTAATTACACACCGGCAATGTCCGGGGATTGGATGACCTACGAAGTGCCGTTAAGTCACTATGCCGGTGTCGACCTGCAAAATGTTGTCCTGTTTGGCTTCTGGAACCCTGTGGACAGTTCCAACCAACTCACATCAGGTACGCTCTTTTTAGATGATATCCTCTTCGTTGCCAATGAATGCACAACGGCGGGCAGCGTCACGTTTAACGCCTTGGAATATGCCGCATCGGCCTCAAGCGCAACGGTTACTGTTAACGACCCCTGCGCCGCCAGTACGCTGGTCGTCGTCACGGTTGAAACCGGGGCAGACAAAATTGGCGTTGGCCTAGACTTAAATGCGGCGGGTGTTGGCAATGCGGCGATCGATTTTGGCCCGACCAGTGATGCATTATCCAGAATCGCGATCAGCGAAGGCGATATGTTAGCGGTCAACTACACCGATGCCAATGAGGGCGTGCAGGGCGATGCAGCCTCCATTGTTGCCGCCGGAACGGTTTCTTCAACCTTAGGTGTATTCTCCGAAATCAATAACAGTACCACGCTGCCTTATGTGCAAATTATAGATGCCGGTGTCGATTTCGGCGGTAATCCGACACCAGTTAATACAACCAGTACCGCAGTCACGCCATATGAAGGGTTGAATGTGCTGGAGGCTGGTTTCATTGACGCCGGGCAAGGTTATGGTGGCTTCATCTTTAATTTTGGCGCGGAAGTATTTCCTCCGAATCCAACGGTTGGCCAAGATGTATCGGCCTACGAAAAGCTGTCATTTGCGCTTAATTCTTCTGCAATGCCTGGCTTTGCCGATTTGATCATTCAGATAGAAGACGGTGCGGTAGCACCGAATATGTTCCTGTCGAACTATACACCAACATTCTCTGGTGACTGGGCGGTATATGAAATTCCTTTGGCAGACTTCCCTGGCCTGAATACATCGAATCTGACCTACCTTGGGTTTTGGAATGCGTCTTCTTCGGTAGGGTCAGTAACCATCGCAGCAGGTACGCTCTATGTGGATGATATCCATTTTATAGTCGCTGATTCCGGCAATGGTGATGGCAACGGCAACGGTGATGGCGGCAGCACGGGTGACCTGACCATTTTCGCAGATGAAGTTAACTCGGATTGGATAATATGGGATTGCTGTGGAGGTTCCACACCCACTGTCGAAACCGATGATGGCGGCCGTGGGTCCGTGGTTGAGTTTGTGATCGGTGAAGCACCAACGGTTATGGGCTTCAGTGCCAGGGCAGATGTCGGCGGTGCCGGTGTCACCTTTGATGCCTCCTCAGAAGTAGCCACCGGAACAATCAGCTTTGATTTGAAAGTGGTAACTCCACCAAACGATCCAGCATCTACGTGGGTATTCAAGGTTGAGAGTAGTGGCGCCGCCACTTTCGCTGAACTGCCTTTAACCAACAGTGTTGAAGGCGTTGCTCCAACCACGGGCACCTGGCAGACCTATACCTTTAATTTGAGTGATCTGGCGGCAGCTGGATTGGATGTCAGTGCAATTGATGTGGTGCTGGTATTTCCTGCTTGGGAAACCGGAAATGGCGCCGTATATCGCATTGATAACTTGCAGATAGGCGGAGAAGCAGATTCGACGTCCCCACCGGCATCCAGTGGTTTGGCCATTTTTGCCGATGAAGCCAACTCGGACTGGGCAATATGGGATTGTTGCGGTGGCTCCACGCCGACTGTAGCAACTGATGATGGTGACCATGGGGCTGTTGTGGAATTCATGATCGGTGAAGCACCCACCGTGATGGGCTTTAATGCCCGAGCCGATGTAGGCGGTGGCGGTATCACCTATGATGCCTCCGCAGCCACATCGGTCAGCTTTGAAATGAAAGTTGTAACAGCGCCTGTCGATCCAGCTTCTACCTGGATGTTTAAGATTGAAAGTGCTGGCGCTGCCACCTTTGCTGAGTTGCCACTAACCAGCAGTCTAGAAAGCGCAACACCAGTAACAGGAGTCTGGCAAACCTACACATTTAATATCAGCGACCTGACTGGTGCCGGTCTGGATACCAGCGCGGTGGATGTCGTGATGGTATTTCCTGCCTGGGATACTGGTAATGGTGCGGTTTATCGCATTGACAATGTTTACATCAATGATTGAGCAATTGCAGGCTTAAAAGTGAAAACTCTCTCTGCATATCTGAGAGAGTTCTACCAAACACTATCTATAACGATACATGACCTGTAGGTTTCTAATCATGAGTGCAAATAACCAACACTACGAAACTGCACCGGAAGACCGTATCTCCATCGCCCATAAACTGATCTACGGTCTAGGGGCCTTTGTAAACAATTTGCTTGCGGCCGCCATTGGTGGCATGACCATTGTTCTGAACTTGGGATTGGGTATGAACCCGGCCTTGGTAGGACTTTTAGGAGCATTGCCACGGCTGACCGACGCCATTACCGACCCGCTGATGGGCTATATCTCCGACAACACCCGCTCCCGCTGGGGTCGGCGCCGTCCCTATATATTTGGCGGCGCAATTGCAGCCGGTATTATCTTTGCCCTGTTGTGGCAACTTCCGCTCGGCATGTCAGAAAACTTCTATTTCTGGTTCTTTCTGATCGGTTCCATCATCTTTTATCTGGCGTATACCGTTTTTGCCACGCCTTGGGTCGCACTGGGCTATGAACTGACCCCGGACTATCACGAACGTACGCGTCTGATGGGCGTCCAGAACTTTATAGGAAGTTCCGCCTATGTTGTAGCGCCATGGTTTTTGGCGGTTATGCAGGCGAACATGTTCACCGACATGGTGGAAGGCGCTGCCTTTCTCGCCATCGGGATCGGGATTTTCACCGCTGTTATCGGCATTTTGCCGGCAATCTATCTCCGCGAGCGATTTTCTCATCAACCGCCAAAAGAAGGGCACGAATTGGATGAGACGCAAAGACCTTCCGCATGGCAAGTCGTTAAGGAAAATCTGCAAGAGTTCTTTAAGGGATTTCTTACCACAATTAAAGTTAAGCCGTTTTTATTGCTTTGCCTGGCCACATTCTTGGTCTTCAACGGTTTTATTCTAATTTCGTCATTTCAGTCTTACGTCATAATTTATTACGTATTCGGAGGCGACACCAAAGCCGGTGCGGAATGGGTCGGCTTGTCAGGCACGGTAGGGGCTGTTTCTTCCTTTATTGTGATTTTCCTGGTGACTTTGCTCGCGACCAAGATAGGCAAACGGCGCGCATTTTTTCTCGCTATCGGCATTTCCATTGCCGGATACCTTCTGAAGTGGTTCTGCTACAACCCCGAAATCCCCTGGCTGTTGCTGATACCGGCTCCGCTGATGGCGTTTGGTCTTGGCGGGCTGTTTACCCTAATGGGATCGATGATTGCCGATGTTTGCGATCTGGATGAGCTGCAAACCCAGGAACGCCGGGAAGGTATGTTTGGGTCCATATTCTGGTGGGTCGTCAAGCTCGGCATGGCATTGGCGATAGCCGGCGGAGGCTTCCTGCTGAATGCCACTGGGTTTGATGTCGAATTAGAAGGCGCTCAAACCGAGCAGACGATTTTCCTGATGCGGTTATTTGACGTCGTGGTACCTGCAGTGACCTCGGCCATTGCAATTTGGGCGGTCTATAAGTTTCCGATTACTGAAGAAAAGGCCCATCAAGTGCGTGAAGCGCTGGAACAGAGACGCGGTATTGCCAAGGCTGATTCCGAATAGTTGGTAAAGGTACTGAGTACGGATAATGAATTATATGGTTACCGATAATCGAGCAACTGAGATCGATTATCAATTGGCGGCATCACAAAGAGTAGTGGTGACCTCCGAAGCGGGTGACAAGCTGTCCGATAAAGACAATGTCGCCTTTCAGGATGGGGTCGCCTTGCACAATGTCGTACGTATTCATCCGGAAGCGACCAAGCAAACCCTGCTGGGGATAGGAACCTCCTTTACCGAGGCTTCGGCGTTTGTGCTCGCCCACCTTGACCCCGCTGTCAGAGAAGGCCTGTTGCGCAAGGTGTTCAGTGAAGAAGGGGCAAACTTTGCTTTGGCGCGCACCCATATTGGTTCCTGTGATTTTACCGTCAATGGGAAATACTCATATGCCGACGCACCCGGCGCTGAGGATCTTCAAAATTTCAGCATCACGACAGACCTGGATGGGTTTTTAGCCCAGGATTTTCCCGACATCAAAGATCCGCATTTTGACCTGCTGCCAATGATAAAAAACGCCTTGGCGATCAAGCAGGAACAGCCTGACCGGGAGTTGCGTATTGTCGCTTCAGCCTGGACCGCGCCGCCATGGATGAAAGATATAGAGAAGTGGTTTCAACCGGGTGGAAAAGAAAACGGATTTAACGGTACCGGTGGCAAGTTAAAACCGGAGTATGTAGCAACCTACGCAGATTATCTTGTCCGCTACCTAGAAGCCTACCAGCAGGAGGGCGTTTCTATTTGGGGATTAACTCCCGTGAACGAACCCACGGGCAATAATGGTCAGTGGGAGAGTATGCACTTTACCGCCCAAGAGCAGAATGATTTTGTTAAACGACATCTGGGGCCGAAGTTAAAAGCCAGCAACAGAAGTGACGTCAGGCTACTGGTCTACGATCACAATCGCGATCACCTGGAAGAATGGGCGGATGTGATTTTTGCCGATAGTGAAACTGCTGAATTTGTCTACGGCGCGGCAATTCACTGGTATGAGAGCACATATAAAGTTGCCGAAGACGTGCTGGAAAAGGTGCACCAAAAATACCCTGGCTTCAGCATTATTCACACCGAGGGATGTATCGACGATCTAGGTAAAGATGCACCTCCTGGCATTCAAGACCCTGAGCGTTTCAAGGAAACCAACTGGTTTAAAAATGATGTTTTTTGGTGGAACGACAATGCTACCGATTGGGCGTACACAGCAACCTGGCAAGGCGTGAAGGCCGATGATCATCCCATTTATACTCCCGTGCATCGCTACGCCCGCAATATCATCGAAAGCTTTAATCATTGGGTGACCGGCTGGATTGACTGGAATATCGTGCTAGACCGGCAGGGTGGACCCAATCACGTGGGGAATTACTGTGGCGCCCCGATTATGATCGACCTTGATTCCGGCGAGATTCACTACACGCCGGTGTTTTACACGCTTGCCCAGTTCAGCCGCACCATTCGGCCGGGAGACAAGGTTGTTCAGGTAGATGAGTTCAAGAAGGAGGCAGGCCAAAATACGCTGCATGTTTGCGCCTCTAAAAACAGTGATAACCTTTTAAGCATCCAAATACTCAATACCCGGAAAGAACCACAGGATTGTCAGCTACAGATAGGTGCTCAGTGGGCACAAGTTCAGGTTCAAGCAAATTGTCTTCAAACCATTCAAGTTCAGTTATGACCAAGAGGTGTGCGAGAGATGGTGGAGCGACTAGAAAACAGCAGACAGATTGAAATGAGAAATGCCGCGCATTTTTTGCGTTATTTCTTAACGGGATTTGTGACGTACATGATTTCGGTAACGACAAATAAAAGCACAGAACGTAGGCGATCCGCCAAGAGCAATCACGAGATCGACTGCAGTTTGCTTCCAGCCATAAAAAAAATCGAGGTTTAGCTATGGCAACATTAACTTATGTCCTCAAGAGAATGATCAAGAGTAGAGCGTTACTGGTGATCTTGTCACTGTTCGTCGCCGGGCATCTTTATGCGCAGGGACCGAACAAGGTCACCACCTATAAGGATGAAAATGGCTGGAAGCTGAAAGTCGACGGTAATGATTTCTATATCAAGGGTGTTGTATGGGGTTACACGCCGCGAGGCGAGACCTACACCTATAACCTGTGGGCAAAGCCAGAAGCCTTTATCAAGAAAATGCTGGACCATGATTTTGGTTTGATGGCGAAAGCGGGCATTAATGCCATTCGTACCTTCACCATCATTCCGCCGAAGTGGGTGACCTACATCTACAAGCAACATGGCATTATGACGGTGGTAAATCCCTTGATGGGCCGCTATGGGGCGAATGTGGGCGGGGTTTGGCGACCCTTTACCGACTATTCGGACCCACTGACCAGGGAAACGTTAAAACGAGAATCTCTGGAAGTCGTTAAGCTATTTAAGGACGTGCCAGGCGTCTTGATGTTTGCTTTTGGTAACGAAAGTAACTACGGCCTTTCCTGGTCCAGCTTCGAGATTGAAAATCTACCCGTGGGCGAGCAACAGCGAGAAAAGGCGAAGTACCTATATAGCCTGTTTGATGAGGTTATTACCGAAGGCAAGGCAATAGCGCCTAATCACCCATTCACCATCGTCAATGGCGATATACAGTACCTCGATATTATTGCCAGGCATGCGGATAACTGGGATTTGCTGGGCACCAACTCCTATCGAGGGATGAGCTTCACCGATCTATGGAAAAACGTCAAAGGTCGCCTGGATTTGCCAGTCGTATTTTTCGAGTTTGGCAGCGATGCATTCAATGCCAAGAACTTTGTAGAAGACCAAGCCGCCCAAGCCATCTGGCTAAAGGCTCAGTGGCAGGAAATCTTTAACAAAAGCTATGGCAAGGGCGAAGAAGGAAATGCCCTTGGTGGCTTCGTCTTCGAATGGCGCGATGAATGGTGGAAATACCTGCAGACAGAGAATCTGGATAAGCAGGACCGAACCGCATCCTGGGCTAACGGCGGCTACTCATTCGATTATGTGGAAGGCCAAAACAATATGAACGAAGAATGGTTCGGTATCACCCGCCTGGGCAATATCAATGCCGATGGCGTCTATGTCGCCGAACCCCGTACCGCATATTACGTGCTTGCGGAGTTGTTTAAGGTCGATCCCTACAACGATCCTAAAGATGCCATTAACCGACGGGTTCGCGATCTTGACATGGAATTTCTTGCCACCAAAGGCGAAGTCGAGGCGTTGAAATTTGCCAAGCAGGAAAGTGATATGTTCTCTCTCGAAGGTGGGAGTTTCGAGGCCAAGTATTTAGTGAAAGGGATCGAATCCGATATTGATGAAGATGGGGAAGACGGCCTGGAGTTCTCCGATGGGCAAATGCTATTCCTTGATTTCGCATTTCAGCCGACGAAGCGAATTAGCGGTGATTTTTCCATCAATATACTGGGCAATGTTGCCGAGTCAGATATGGAGTTCGTTTATGGAGATCGCGGTAGAACAGTCACCGTCCGAGGATTCCAGGACCCCTTTCCTCGGGAAAGAAATCTTTCGGTAGAAGGCTCCGAGCGGGTCGAGATCTATGACTTTCAGGGAACTTATGCCGGTGACAGTTTTGACCTGAATCTGTTCTATCACGTTCCGCGATATCATTGGAAATATGAGGGTGACTTCTACGGTTTGTTGCGTGAAACCACGGATATGGACGGGCAGGATATCTGGAACGACAAAGCGCCTTATGGCGCGGAAATTGTCGGCAAAGAGGATATAGACGGCTTGAAGGTGGTTTTCGGACCGGAAATCTATTGGGGGGCAAACCCAAAAGCCCTGCTGAAATACGAGTTTGATATCGCCGGCGCTGAAATGGCTTTCATGCATTCGGAAGATATTGCGGAAAAAGATAGCGGGTCAGGTGCGGCGGAAGCGACCGAGGACCAGTCTCGTCAGACCACCATTTACGCCAAGACAGAGTTTGCCGGCATGAAACTTGAGCTTGGCGGCATCATGTCCGCCGGCGAAAAGGAAGGGGATAAATATGATCGGATCGAGAATGGCAATGTAGTCGTTGATGAAATTGAGTTCGAAGATACGTTAGGCGCTAAAGGCAAGCTATCCTTCAGTCCGTTCGCCGGTTCCCAAGCCTATGTTGCCATTGAATATGCTGGCCTGGTGGCTGATGGGGGAGATCCGCTGGAAGAGTTCGGTACCCAATTGCCTTACTCGAGCCTCGGTAACAAAAAGCAGGTTGAAGGGGGGATCATGGTCACTACCGGCGACCTTATGATATTCCCACGGGTGCTTTACCGGGAAAATATCGTAAATGCCAATCCCTATATTGCGCCTTCGACTGACGGGACAAACTTTAGTCCGGGAATTGGTCCTCGTAACATCGATGAAGATCCGTTTGCGGTATTGGACAACCGGGAAGCGCAGTCCGCTGAGATCT
Source organism: Hahella sp. (assembly GCA_028280065.1). Classification (GTDB taxonomy): domain Bacteria; phylum Pseudomonadota; class Gammaproteobacteria; order Pseudomonadales; family Oleiphilaceae; genus Hahella. The sequence goes on along the minus strand of JANQMN010000020.1, from coordinate 2,442 downwards.
ATTTTACCTATGATCCGACCCCCGCATCTTCTTTCTATCACTGGAATGTCGATATGCTTGAGGATGCCGAGTTTGCCTTCAATCTGGGATTAACGGCAACCAAATATAAGACGGCCACCGATGCTTACACCTTCTACTTGGAAGAGTTTGAAACCAATGCGGCTTTTGGCGAGGGTCTTCCGGAAGAAGATGTCTGGTTGCTGAAGAGTAAAATGATTTTCAATCCGAGCGCGCAAACCCGCTTTATCGCCGACTTTGAGGCTGGAAAACAGCAAGCGGCAAAAACGCCGGTTGGCGATGCCGCTGAGTTTTACCGGGTACAAGGTAAATTGATTCTCGACCAAACCCATATCATTTCCGGTTATGTCGAAGTCGATGGTTTTGGCCAATACGACTTCCAGGAAGATTTCAATGTTACTTTCCCGCTGCAAGTGAAAGCTGAATATGCCATGTTGCTGGATTCGTTCAAGGATGAAAAGAAATCCAGCAAGGTTGGTGTCAAATTGCTGTATCGCACATTTGATGAAGACTCACCGGAAGGGCTGTATGAAGATGGTGATTACCAGTTTGAAATATCGACTTATTTCAAATACAGCTTCTAACGATTGAGCATAGTGAGGTGAAAATCATGATTGGAAAAAAAATTAACCATGCTCAGTTTTCGAGTGCCAGGTTAGCAAGAATTTTAGTTTGCCTGGTGGTTTCAGGCCTGCTGGTAGGTTGCGGTGTTGATGGGAACGATGGAGACATTGTCAATACTTTACCGGTACCCACGGACTTGACGCTTAATCTGCAGTGCCCGGATGTGGGCATAAACACAGAAGCCTGTATTTTGGACGATCCCGAAAATCCCTATGCCAGGGCAGATGTTAGCGATTCCACGAAGTTCGAACTGGCAGAGGATACACCATCCGCAAAAGCGAGTTTCTATTTATGGGGTACAGCACTGGCCAGAAGTGCGCAAGGTGAAAACCAATACTACACGGCTCGTGCATTGCACCAGATGTATACTGAAGGCGGGAGCGAAGTGGCGCGCACTCAGGCTATAAGGGCTTATCGCTCAGTGCTGGATAACTTCTTCGATTCCTTTACCTATTTCAAGGTAGAACTGGCTGAGGGCGAGGTCTTTATCTCTCTCGTTCTAAGTGAACTGACGGGAGAAAGCCTCTACGATCCGCTAGAACTTAATCTGACACCGCTCTATAACAACAAGTTGCAGGCCCTTGATGCCATGGGTTCCTGGGGTTACAACTATGATGTTGATTCGGGCGTAGTAACACGCAATTTCTGATTTAATTAAGATGGCCAGCCTGTAGCAAACGCGACAGGCTGCTATGAACCCAAGATTCAACTGATAACCACACGACTAAGACCTCGGCAGGGAGTTGTGTTGAATATGAACAATAAAGAAGAGCAAGTTGTATCCGGCGAATGTATTGATTTTTCCGGAGAACGTTATTATGCGATTCGCAATGTCGATAATCTAGCTCCTTTTTTCATATCAGTGATATCGAACTCCGACCACTGGTTGTTCGTGTCTTCCAGCGGCGGGCTGTCAGCCGGCCGTGTATCCCCCGATACAGCGCTGTTTCCTTATGTGACGGTCGATAAAATACATGAGAGTGCTCCGCACACCGGTTGCAAGACTATCATTCGGGCTTCGGATGCCGATGGTGAAAGGCTGTGGGAGCCATTTAACCTGGAACATGACGGGCTGTATTCCGTTAGTCGCAATTTGTACAAAAACTTCCTTGGCAATAAGCTGTGTTTTGAGGAAGTGAATCACGATTTACAGTTGCAATTTCGATATACATGGTCGACCAGTGACCAGTATGGCTTTGTAAGGCTTTCCGAGCTTAAGAATCTATCGGATAAAGAGGTTTCCATATCGGTCATAGATGGTTTGCAGAACATTCTACCGGCAGGCGCGCAACGCTTTGCGCAGACCAATTCAAGCAACCTTGTGGATGCCTACAAGTGGACCGAACTGGAAGAGTCCACGGGACTCGCGCTTTATACGTTGTATTCAGGAATCACGGATCGGGCCGAACCTTGCGAATCGCTACGGGCAAATACGGCCTTCTGCTTAGGCCTTGAGTCCAAGCAAGTGCTGCTGTCCAGCCGGCAGTTAGAGCAATTTCGTGCCGGAAACAACCCTCGCCAGGAACCACATAAGCGTGGAATACGAGGTGCTTATTTCGTTGTTTTTGCGGTTAGTCTGGCTCCACATTCGGACCAAAGCTGGCAATTGGTCGCCAATATCGAGCAATCCCAGAAACAGGTTGTCGATTTGCTGCGGGATTTAGCGAAGCCCGACAGCTTGAGGGAAGTTATTGCCGAGTCTGTGAGTGAAGGCTCGGATGAGCTGGCGCGCATCATGGCCGGCAGCGACGGGTTCCAAACCACCTTCGAAGAATATGTTTCCCTTCACCACTATGCCAA
>JANQMN010000006.1 GCA_028280065.1 Hahella sp. | reverse complement strand
TAGCCAACTAGATCCGTTTTATGCCAAGGCGGGTCGACCCGCTATTCCCCATCGATTGATGATTGGATTGCATCTACTGAAACAGATTTATCAATTGTCTGATGAGGTCGTCTGCGAACGTTGGGTGGAGTCACCCTATTTTCAATATTTCTGTGGAGAGGAGTTTTTTCAACATCGCCTGCCGATAGACCGCACCTCCATGACCAAATGGCGTCAGCGGGTAGGTGAGGACTTTTTTGAGCAGCTCATTTCAGAGAGTCTGCGTGTGGCCTACGAAAGTAAGGCGTTAAAGAAACAACATCTGAAACGTGTGGTTGTGGACACGACGGTTCAGCCCAAGGCGACCACCTTTCCAACGGATGTAAAGCTGAGATATCGCGCGTTAATGGCCTTAGTTCAGTTAGCCAAGCGCCATGGCATGGCACTTCGTCAGACCTACGTTCGGGTTGCTAAACATGCACTCATGATGTCGGGGCGCTACCGACATGCGAAGCAACTGAAACGAGCAAAGAAACAAGAAAAGTTCATCAAAGTGAGATTGCGAAGAGTGTTAAGAGATGTTCTTCGGCAGTTAGATAAACCGGCCTTTGAAGAGAAACGCTCAGAATTTTCCGAAACCATTCGCAAAGCCTGGATCGCCTACTATCAGGCACGGAGTTCATCGGAGAAGCTCTACAGTTGGCACGCGCCAGAAGTAGAGTGCATCGGTAAAGGTAAAGCCGACAAACCTTATGAATTTGGCTGCAAGGTGTCAGTAACAACGAATATCAACCGAGCACCTGGCGGACACTTTGTACTACATGCGCAAGCCCTGCATGACCGCCCTTATGACGGACACACCTTGAACACCGTCATGAAAGGCATGAAGCGAGTCACAGGGGCAACAGCAGAAAGAATTTATGTGGATCGAGGGTATCGTGGCCATGATTATCCAAACAAGCATCGTGTCTTTCGATCAGGGCAAAAACGAGGCGTCAGTGGCACGATAAAAAGGGAGTTAAGGAAACGGAGCTTGGTGGAACCAATTATCGGTCACTTAAAATCGGATGGTCACATGGGAAGAAACCACTTGAAGGGACAAAATTGGAGACAAGCAAAACGCCTTACTAACGGCAGCAGGATACAACTTCCGATTGCTATTGAAGTGGTTCAGGCTGCTTTATTCTGCTCCATTTTTAGGGGTGATTATCTCGTACTGGAAGGGTCTATTCCGATCAGCATACTCAAATGCAAATATTCTGTGTTAGGGTGGACAGGCTATGATGTCGAGTTCCACCCTTGACCAGATTTTTCACGTTCGACTAATTGACCCGAGACAATGGACATGGAAGTTCTTGATCCGGTTATTTTAATCCATCATTTTTCTTCAAAGAGGAAGAATTTGAACTACAGATGTTGCAAATCGTAGACGATTTGAATATCTATCATTCATTTCCAGGGAGAAATGGGTACATAAAATGGTGGCTGTTAATAATAAAGCCTTCGCGCAGGTAGAACCTGTGCGCACCGAACCGCTGCACACCTGAATCCAAATGCAGTTCCTGGCATTCATGCCTTCTTCCAAAATCCTTCAGCCAATCGATCAATAGCTTACCCGCGCCAATGGAACGGCTCTTATCGGTGGTGACCAGATCGTCAACATAAATATGCTTACCCCAGGCCAGTTTGTTGCCCAGCCAAAAACCGGCAACTGCCAGTATTTCACTCTTTAGAATCACATAGGCAACTTGATAGCCTTGTTGGCGCTGCTCCTTAATGGCTTTTTCAAGCTCCTTCAAGGAATATTGAGGGCGTAGCTCCACCATTACTTGGCTGATTTTTACGACTTCATCTTCTGAACTCAGTTGTTTTACCTGCATCAACTCTCCTAACTCTTAATTCGTTTCCGATTCACAATTAGATCCCGCGGGGTGTCGATATCCAGCAGAATACCCTCATCTCCTACGGGAACTTCTTCAACCTTCTCCGCGTATTGCCGAATGAGGCTACGCGCACCAGTGTCATCGGATAACTCGCGTAACTCCGGGAAAAAAGCCGCGCCAAACAGCACCGGATGGCCACGTCTACTCTCTCCAACTTCAGAGTTACCAAAAAGCCTGGGAACTATGATTTTGTCCGAGTGCGCGTGGCGGGATAGGATCTCGTAGGTTTCCGGCGAAATAAAGGGCATGTCGCCCAACACAACGCCACACCAACTCCACCGGCACTCTATTTCAGTAACGCCCCATGCAAGGGTATGTCCCATGCCCAACGAGGCGTTATCACAACAACTCCAAGGGACATTATGCGAGTCCAATAGCGCCTGGAGCTGCGTATGCCCAGGTCGGGTTATTACAAGGGTTGGTATACCGCTAACTTGCAAGTTAGCCAATACCTGTTGAACAACGGTTCGTTGTTCATCGACTTGCGTCAGCAATTTATCCGCGCCAAAGCGACGCGCCTGTCCTGCCGCCAGAACCAGCCAACCCATCAGGCTACCCCTATATTAAAAAGTGCCATTCCAACGTCTGTTGCTATGAAACTCCGAATACCGATTTGTATCATATGGCCGTGCTTGCCTACACAACCAGTCGAGTCTGGAAAGTGTAGTTCATCTACCTAACCCGTTAGGGTAATGAACTCTAATCCATCCATATTTCGAGAAAAAAAAGCAGAATTCGGCACTTGTTAGATTTCGTCATCCGCATTCGCACGCTCTATTTCCGTTCCGACGAAGTTACCAATGTCTCGGTTTATACGCCGATCAGTCCAGTGCCCTACTTGACCATAAGTGACGAACGTGGCATTCGGTTTTTGCTCTAGATAAACGGTCTGAGCCAACGACCACCGCGCAGCCATCGCCGGGGCGAGGACGCTGTAAACCGTGTTGCGCTCAGCTTCCGAGTACGCATCATCGAATTGCAGCGCATCGTTATCATCCAGCGCTCCCATGAAGATGAACTGTGGCAGCTTCCGCCATGCCGGGGCGTTGAATGGTCGACTAGTGAGCGATTGGATATCTGCAGTCCCCAATGGAAACGCTAACTTGGACCCGTTCAACTCGGCAACAGGCAGCATCGGGAACGCATTGACTGCACCGGAGACAACAGCCAGAAGCTGTTCCGGGTGCAAGAATGCAAACCGGTTTGAAAAGGTACCGGATGCAGAAAAGCCGACCAGCACAAATTTTTCCATTAGTTCAATCTCGTTCCGCCGCAGCCGCGCCTGCGCATCGCTGACCATGCTTAACAGCTGAAGATCAATACGCTCGGCGGGATCGCCGTCGAGAATCATCGAGTCACGATCGAGAGCGTGTGTATAGAGCTTCCAACGCTCTTTGGTTCTCGGGAATACCGGGATGAGTAACGGTTGGTTCAGTACCGTTGCAACCCCAGGACCGATGCCCCGGCCCGAGACATGTTCCGCGACAGTTTTGATGTGCCGCTGGAATTCATCGTGGACGCCAGAGTTGTTCGATTCGACGATTAGCACCTGAGGGTCTGCAGCCACCGCTGGCGACGGAACCCGCAAGTAATACGGGAAATTGAAACCCGCTTCCGGGTTGGCTTCGACCAAGGTCACTTGGTACTCTTTCGGATGCGCCGTACCGCTCAGTACTGCCAGCAGCCCGACCACCAACAAGAGCAATCTGTTCGTTTTCACCGCAAAAGCTTCCGCAGCTTCAACTCAAACTTGTTCAGTTGCTTCCAAAAAGCGAGACCTTGCAAGGGGTGAGTTATCCAGGGTTTCTTCAATTCGGTATTTGATACCGTTAAAAAGTCTTCAGCAATTGGCAAAATGTCCGCACTTCTTTCGACAAAGGCTTGGTTTTCTTTACCTGAGAGAATGGTAAAGGGATAGAATCCGCATTTTTGAATCTTTTCTGCTTGGGCAAGCGCAAAGGTTTTTACCTTCCCTCGATAGCAAGGTACGCTGGGCAGCCACATGACAAAGGGGTTTTTCATCAAGCCCATTTTCGAAAAGTGTTCACGCGCTTGCTTATCGTTTTCTTTTTCTGTTGGTTCAAATACCCAATGCCTGGCTTTCAGCCGATCAGCATGGACAATAGCGATTGCGGAAAAGTAGGTGCCTGAGCTTCGATGGGAATCCTCACGAAAATAGGTACCTGAATCGTCATCAAATACCGTCACTTTTTGATTGTGTTCACGATTTTTTTCCCGCACAAATGCATGGTGTAAAAAAGCTGCATTTTGGTGTTTCTTGAAAAAAAGATGAATGGCCTCGATGTCCTGCTGGTTAATCTTGCGCACGAGCTGAGTATCGTCTTGCACGAAATACGCTAGCTCTCCTTCGGGAATATAGTCTAGAGACGACTGCATATTCTGATACAGGCCACCGCATTTGTAGGTTAGCTTGGCAGAGGATTCCGGTTGAATTACCCGATATTTGTCTTGCAATCTATCCAGCAAATTAACTGTCTCGGCATCGTTACTGTTATCATCGAAAATTAAAATCCTTGGAGAATCAACGCACTGTTCGATAGACTGGATGCAATTGGCTAAAAATTGACCGCGATTATAAGAAAAAATGCAGAAATACATATTCGAAAAATTTTAAGGATTTTCTGAAATTATATCCCCACCTACATGAAAGTCCCAATGATAGAATTGATAAGTTATCTAACTAAAATCTTGTAAAGACTTAGCGGTCCTGAATTATTCATTTAGAATAGTTAGGTTACGTCATATTGCTATCGCAGAGTTATACAACTGAAGTTGACCATTTCAGCTTGATCTAAGAAGAGTCACACATGCCACCATTAGTATCCGTGCTTATTCCAATCTATAACGTCGCACCTTATCTTCGGGAAGCGGTTGAAAGTATCCTTAAGCAGAGCTATCAACATTTAGAAATCATCATGATCAATGACGGTTCTACAGACGGTAGCTTTGAAATAGCGAAAGAATTTCAATTGGACAACCGCGTGCAGTTGTATACGCAGGAAAATAAAGGCAAGTCCGCCGCCCTGCATAAAGGATTCGAAATCGCAACCGGCAAATACTTTTACTTGTTCGACTCCGACGACATTTTAGAAAAAAACGCTATCGAAGATTGCATCAGAATGATGGAGCAAGATGATTTGGATATCCTGGGTTTTTCTTCGGAATCTTTCTGTGACGAAGACATTGACTTCAAATTCAAGGTGGATCGCTATCAACGCGAAGACACGCCGCTATTGAGCGGAAAAGAGTTCATCGAAAAGTATCTTTTAACTAAAACATATATGGTTTCTGTCTGTCATTACATCGCCAAAAAAAGTATTGTCGACGAAAATGGTATTAAATTTATTGATCGCATTCCGCATCAGGACGAAACCTTTACCTTTGATTTGTTCTTTCATGCAAAGAACGTAAGGGCAATCAAAGATAAATACTATAAGCGCCGATATCGGGCTGACTCGATCATGACAAAGAAAAAAAGCACGGTGAATGCGGTGGCTTTGTTAAAGGTTAATGCCCATTTTGAGAAAAACTACGCGAACTACGGACCAGGGAAGCAATACATCAAAAAATTGCACCGCCGCATTAGTCAACTCATTATGAAGCATAACCTGCCATATTCCGTGATGGATGACTTTGATTTTTCCATTCCACTAAAATATCGCATTAAATATTTACCCAAGCGGTTCAAAACAAAACTGCGTTAAGCTGATTCCGCCTGGAATACACCCGATAGCGTTTTATTATGAAAGTAACCATATTGTTTACTACCTATAACTCTCCGATATGGCTTGAAAAAGTGCTGTGGGGATACAACGCACAATGCTATAAGAATTTTGACATCATAATCGCAGACGATGGCTCCGCTGATGAAACACGTACCCTAATCGACCGTATGCGTAAGGAGACGGGTTTAGAAATCACCCACGTTTGGCATGAAGATCATGGTTTTCAAAAATGTGAAATCTTGAACAAGGCGATTTTGCAGGTAAAAACCGAGTACATTATTTTTTCCGACGGTGATTGTATTCCTCGAAATGACTTCGTTGCTGAACATGTTAAATATGCCCAACCGGACCGTTTCCTGACGGGCTCGGTAATCCGATTGCCAATGGTAACCAGTGAATTGATTACTAAAGAAGACATTGAATCCGGTATTTGCTTTGATTGGGACTGGTTGGTGAAAAACGGCTTACCGGTTACTCGGAAAAACGTCAAGTTAAGAGCGAAGAAATATGCCGCGACCGTGCTCAATCATTTAACACCCGCAAGAACAAACTTTACTGGCTGTAACGCCTCCGCCTGGACGAAAGACGTCATCGCCGTCAATGGCTTCGATCAACGAATGTCACACGGCGGTTTGGATCGGGAATTCGGCGTAAGATTAAAAAACCTAGGTTTAAAAGCAAAACACGTACGCTATAACGCTCATATCATTCACCTTGACCATGCCCGGGGTTATAGCGACCCCGAAAACATTCGTAAAAATAAAGAACTACGTATCTACAATGCCAAAAACAAAGTTGTCACCACGGAATTCGGCATTAACCTCATCAAAGGACAAGAAATTAAAGTGACCTAGCCAGTGGTCTTTATTTGTAGGATCTTTATTTGCAGAAAATTAAATCTGATCCGGCGCGTTACAATGTTGGCTGTTATTTAGACTCAAAAAACATCAGTTTAGGATATCTGCGGTGCTTCACTATAGATGATTTTTAAACCCGACTTTACCGGTAAGCGGCTGTTCGCTACTGCAAAACTCAAACTTTATAAAAGAGCTCATTAACTAGGAACATGAAGGGAGTGGGACCCGATGTAAGGCGCCTGAAAACCATTTATGTAAATGGCTTTCTATATACATGTCTGCAGAGTCTTTAGATTAAGCTGCCGGAGCGATCTTACTTAACCACTCCATTTGCTTGTATTCGCTACCTGAAGTCCAGCCATCATCGAGTATGGTGTAGAGTAGGTTTTTAAATTCCTGTCCTATGGTCTTGCGACTACCACCGGCTTTTTCAATAGCCTTCAGAAAGACATCTTCGAGTTGCTCAGGGGTAAGGTCTTCAAGTCGTTTAGCGACCTTTTGACCGTTTTGCATAACACTGGGGATCTTGTCCTCTCTCGCAAGCGCATTCGCTGCACTCACCAGTATTTGATATTTTGTCCGGTCTTTTGTTAGCAGTTTTGAAAGCACTGCGGTGGCAGCTTTAGCACGATCTTGTGCAATCAGCCGCAACTGATCCCGACGTGCATTAATTTTGTCAAAAAGTTCCCTTGCTCTGGCAGGATTTCTGCGAGCCTGGGCAAGTATATCGTCCGCTTCTGCGCGGATCATGCGCATATATTCCAGGCGGGTTGGCACGTCCTGAATCATTTGAGCTCCAACCAGTCCTGCGGTTGCAACAAAGGTTAAAGAGGCATTTCTTACTGGTTGATATTGGTGTTCATATTCTTGCCAAGCACGGGTGACGGTTAAACTGACGTTCCCTGACATCGTAACTCCTTCGAAGGTCTGGTTGAGGTTTTGTACCTGCAGGCTGTTCTTTTTTAGCTCTTAATTTGTTTTTCTTTTTGTGTTTAGGTTTTATAACTATTTGAGACTACCAATACTGGTTTATGGCTATCAATCCTTGTTCGAGACTGTCAAACTTTGGTTTTCTATAAGACATTCTTACATTTGGATAAAGGGTCAGGTCTATACAGAGTCACGCCGTAAGTATAAATAGTGACCACTTTGACCAAGGATGTTACCGACACCTTTTAATAAACGCAAACCTCTGAAATTACTACCACATTCAAATGTGAGGGATTCGTCAATAAGCTCGAATTCTATTGGGTTACTGTCACACCAATCGATTCGCAGTTGCAGACGGTGTTTTCCTGGTGGGACCTCTAACTCCACTTCCTGGCCATTCTTGATTTTTCCACTGACTTCATCGTCGATTACGATCTGGTATGAACGTAGCCAGTCTGCCATGGCATTAATTCGCCGTAGTTTGATAGTGGTCATTCGATCCTTGCTGATTGGAGGTCTTTGAAAAATGAATAATCCTGGAATCAGACACATAATACAACTTGTTTGGCCGGACCTGCGGGTGGGTCAAACCGGTTAATGTTTCTAAAAATAGGGCCTTATCTGAATGGTGCCTGGTTAAGCTTTAACTAAAAATATTAATTGTGGTTGCTCTACTCCTGAATCCTCCGAATTTTACTGCGCACTTTTGACCAATTAGAGTTTTCTTTGTAGCGACCTTTGTGGACATGGCGAATCTGAAAGACGCCATCGACATCAATCGGAATGCCATGTGACCCAATCAACCATCTAAAAGCCCTATCCTCGTAGCATTTACACCAATGGTCCGCTGGGGTCTGGTATAAGGATATTCCTTCACAATAGCCGATGGCTCTCGCCACATCCCCATGCACGACTTGGAAAGCACCCTTGGCCCGATCACGAGAAAACAAAGTGAAGTCGCCTGCCTCAATATCGACAACTTGGGGAACGCGGCCCTTTTGCAACATAGGATCCTCACTGGCCAGCATTTGCGTAGTTCTTTCCTGCCGCGGGAAATACAGGCTTCCTTGCTTACCTTGCAGCTGTTCCGCCAGGGAATCCAAACAGTTTTCATGAAAAATAATGTCGCAGTCGGTAAACCACAACCAATCCGCAGCGCTATTTCTCGCTGCTCTATTGCGCCCGATACCGCGCCGGAAAAGCTCACCCGTAGGCAATTGCTGCCAGTTCCAGGTGACATTCTTCGGCGAGTGTTGGCCAATAAAATCAAGCAGTTCAGAGGTCTCCTTATCTTCCTTGGCGTAAAAAACCGTAACCATTAGGTTTAGTTTGGTCGGAGGGTAATTGATAAAAGAACTCAATTGATACGCGAGCATATTCGAATATCCCCAACAATGACTTACGATTTCCAGTTTCAAAAAACCCGTCTTTGCCTGCCGTTCGGTCTCATTCGGCAATCTGTCTCGAAACCAGCTGGCGGGTAGATAACCGCTCGCTGCAAGTCTAAAAAAGTAACCAAGAAGTTTGTCGTACCAACGCTGGGGGTATAACTTGCTTATTCTCATGATGCCATTTTGCCAACTGTAAGATCAGGTCCGTTACTTCGCTTACCTATCTTGCCTTTGTAATACAAGTACGGGAGACCATCGGGCCGCCTCTTGAATCTTTTGTATTCCCACTGATATTGCTCCGGTATTTCCATGACTGCGGCTTGTACGCTTCTGTTCATGCCGGTAACCGAGGTGAGCAAATCGTCTGAATAGATATCAGGATCGATTTGTTTTACAACCAGTCTGAATCCCGCTCCTTTATCCAACCGAACTGCACAGGTGATAAGCACTTTCGCGTGGGTTTTTTCAATCAACTTCGAAACCAGTTTCATGGTATTGGTTTGAATGCCGAAAAAAGGTGCATATACACCACCGGCAGCGGTTGGATCTTGATCGGGTAGAATGCCAACGACGCCACCTTCTTTTAAAATTTTAAAGAGTCGTATTACGCCTTTCTTGTTGGTGGGAACCAACTCCGAGCCGGTCTTTTGCCTGACCTTCGTCATGTAGGGTTCGAGCCCCTTCATTTTTGGCGGTTTAAACAAGGCTGCCATATCGAATTTCGTCGCCATGTAGAGCCCTGCCAACTCCCAGTTACCTATATGAGGAGCAAGCAAAATAAGCCCTTGGCGGAGTTGCAGAGCGTTGTCTATCAACTCACTTCCTTCTATCTCTTTAACGCTCGAAAGGCAACGTTCAACGGGCCATTCCCAGAAAATTGCCACTTCAAGAAGTGTTTTGGAAGTCTCCTGTAAGCTCCTCTTTGCAAGCTGATTTCTTTCTTGAGTCGTCAACCGGGGATAACAAGCCGATAGGTTTGCTCGTGTTATACGGCACATCCTGGTATTGAGTAGCCAGATCATTGTACCCACTACCGAACCGACTGAGTGCGCTTGCGATAAAGTTAGTTTGCCAGCTAACTTGATTGCACCCAAAATGAGATTTACCTTTATGTCAAACATGTTTTCTTTTTTCTAAAGAATGAAAGCTCCATTTTAGGCTCTGTAGACATTTGGTTGGTACCTCTGCAACCAAATGTCTACAGAGCCTACGGTCTACATAAAAGCTCAAGACGTATATCCGTGCTAAAGTGGTCAATCATAATGACTTTATCGAGTTTCGTATGCAATTCTCAGTAATTATTTTAGGCACACTCATCGGCTTATTGCGCGCAACTGTGCAATACCGGAACATAATCCAACCTCATTCGATTGTCAGCACAGTGAGTCAGTAAGCCAATATGGAAATTGAAAAGATCAAAACCCCGGAAGGAACCATTTTTTATAATGCCAGCTATATCGAACAGCCTCCCAGTGATTTGTTCAACCTGGACGCTCATAATTGCTCCGGCGAAATCAGCCTGTTGGGTCGCGGCAGCGTCGCTAGTTTTTCTATTGGCGACTTGAGCGTAGTGCTTAAGCATTATCAACGGGGTGGACTTCTTGGCAAGCTGATTAGGGATACCTATGTGTATAACGGCTTGCACCGTGCCCGCATGGTAGCTGAGTTCTTCCTGTTAAAATTCATGCTTGAAAATCAGCTCCCCGTGCCTGTCCCTATTGCCGCGAAAGTCGTCCGCCGCGGGCCGTTTTATAAAGGCGACTTGATTACCCTGAAGCTCCCGGTAACCCAAACTCTTGGCCAGCTGCTGCAGAACTCGGGTATGGATGAAGCGCTTTGGCGTGCTGTTGGTCAGACGGTAAGTCAGTTTCATAGAAAGGGTGTTTACCATGCGGACCTCAATGCCAATAACATTATGATGAATAAGACAGGAGATATATTTCTACTCGATTTCGATAAATCCCATATTAAAAGGAATTCTTCTGGAAACTGGCGCGTAGCAAACTTAAATCGATTGCTGCGCTCGCTAAATAAGCTCAAATTGAAACACGCTGCATTCTATTTTGACGACAACAACTGGCGCTCATTGTTAAAAGGATACGAGCAGGCTCCTAGCCACTCATAAGTTATCGGCTTAGAGTGGAAGGTTGATATCAGGACCCCAGTAACGGTCTAACCACAGCCAAGAGTTTTTCAAGTGCGCCTTGGTTTTCACGTGCTAATGACAGAGCAGATTCACCCAGTTTC
>JANQMN010000140.1 GCA_028280065.1 Hahella sp. | reverse complement strand
CTGATCTTGAATGGGTTAATTTGGGGGCTATGTACGGCAGATTTGGGGCAAGCTGGAGAAAAACAACGAGTTAGTCACTCATCCTGGCTTCGGTTGTCGTAGGTTCGAGCCCCATCAGCTACCCTATTTTTATCTCTTCGTTGACGAAATTTTGCGCCCGTAGCTCAACCGGATAGAGCATCGGCCTTCTAAGCCGAGGGTTGCAGGTTCGAGTCCTGCCAGGCGTGCCACTTTGTGCGATTGCATATCTTGTCATGTTTGCCAGGAAGTTGTGGAGATTTGGTAGAAGCTGTTGTGGTGGGCGTAGCTCAGTTGGTAGAGCTCAGGATTGTGATTCCTGCGGTCGAGGGTTCGATCCCCTTCGTCCACCCCATTTCTTAAAGTGCCGCTCTGGTGGAATTGGTAGACACGCTGGATTTAGGTTCCAGTGCCGAAAGGTGTCCGAGTTCGAGTCTCGGGGGCGGCACCATCTTCAAAGTGATTTAAAATCTTCTAAGTGACTTTAGATCTTTCTTTTTTTTAGTAAATAAAAGCCATAATAGGCCAGAAAAGCCGTTCCTGTCGACTTATATAGACAAGCTGCACCACTTATAGATAAGTTGTCTGAGCTTATATGCATTCTTTGCTTGCGCATTGCCGCATAGCTCCTTAATATTTGCGTCCTTTATTTTTAGTTGCGTTTCAAGTACTGAGGAATATCATGCAAGTTTCTGTAGAAAACACTACCGCCATCGAACGTCGGATGACTATTGGTGTGCCGGCTTCTCAAGTAGATAGCGAAGTTGAGAAGCGTTTACAGAAAGCCGCCAAAACCGTAAGGATTAACGGTTTTCGTCCCGGTAAAGTGCCGATGAGTGTCGTCCGCAAGCGTTATGGCGAGGGTGTGCGCCAAGAAGTTGTCGGAGAACTGATGCGTGATAGCTACATTGAAGCGCTGGAAAAGGAAAATTTGAATCCGGCCGGCTATCCGCAGTTTGAGCCCAAGCAAATGGAAGCGGGCAAAGATGTTGAGTTCGTTGCGGTATTTGAAGTTTATCCGGAGTTTTCCGTTAATACGCTGAACGAGTTGAAGATCTTGAAGGAAGAAACGGAAGTCCAGGACGAAGACCTCGACAAAATGGTAGAAATGCTGCGTAAGCAGTCAGTTACCTGGAACGAGGTTGACGATGCGGCTGCGGAACAGGGTGACAAAGTCACTTTGGACTATCGCGGTGAATTGGACGGTGAGGCTTTCGAAGGCGGTACCGCCGAAGATGCAGATATCGAAATCGGCTCTAACCGCATGATTCCAGGTTTTGAAGAGGGTCTGGTCGGGCTGAATATTGGCGACGAAAAAACTCTCGACCTGACCTTCCCCGAAGAATATCACGCTGACAACCTGAAAGGGAAAGCGACTCAATTTCATGTAAAAATCCACAAGATTGAAAAACCGGTCCTGCCGGAAGTGGACGAAGAATTTTTCAAGCAATACGGCGTCGAAGAAGGCGGTATGGACAAGTTCCGGATTGAGCTTCGGAAAAATATGGAGCGTGAGGCGACTGCCGCTATCGCCAATAAAGTTAAGCAGCAGGTTGTCGACCAATTGGTCGAGGCCAATAAACTGGAAGTGCCGGGTGCGTTAATCAAGCAGGAAGTAGACAAGATCAAGCAGGATGCAGCGCAAAGATTCGGCCAGAACACGGACCCGTCTCAGTTACCTGACGAGCTTTTCGCGCCTCAAGCAGAGAAGCGTGTGAAGACCGGTTTACTGTTCGCGCAGATCATTAAGGAAAATGAGCTGAAAGCCTCTGATGAGCAAGTAGAAACAAAAGTTCGCGAAATGGCGGCCAGCTATCAGGAGCCGGATCAGGTCGTAAACTGGTATATGAGTAATCCTGAGCAAAAGGCACAGATGGAATCCGTTGTCCTGGAAGACGTCGTAGTAGAACATGTGCTGTCTGTTGCGTCTGTGGAGACGAAAGCTGTAAGCTACGACGACGCCATCAAACCAGCTCCGGCGAAACTTCCGGCGGACGAAGCCTAATCGCTAAAATTTTGCTGAGAAGCGACAGATTCTAAGCTAGACTGATATACAGCCGGACTCCCGGCTGTTTGTTTTTCTATACCATTAAGGAGCCACCTTTAATATGGGTCTTGAAGTCGGGACAATAATCACAAACGAAATGGATATACAAAATGCGCTTGTACCAGTGGTCGTAGAGCAGACTGCGCGGGGTGAGCGTTCCTATGATATATACTCGCGCCTGTTAAAAGAACGGATCATTTTTCTTGTTGGCCAGGTTGAAGACCATATGGCCAACTTGGTTGTTGCACAATTGTTGTTCCTGGAATCCGAGAATCCGGACAAGGATATTCATTTATACATCAACTCTCCCGGCGGCTCTGTGACTGCGGGTCTTTCCATTTATGACACCATGCAGTTTGTTAAGCCGGATGTTTCCACCATGTGTATCGGTCAGGCTGCCAGCATGGGTGCGTTGCTGTTGGCGGGTGGAGCTGCGGAAAAGCGCTATTGCCTGCCGCATTCCAGGGTGATGATTCACCAGCCATTGTTGGGCGGTCTGCAGGGGCAAGCTTCCGATATAGAAATTCACGCCAAGGAAATTCTCACTTTACGGGAAAAGTTGAATAAAATTTTGTCCAATCATACCGGGCAAACTCTTGACACTATTGCGAAAGATACTGACCGCGACAAGTTTATGGATGCCGAAACAGCCAAGGAATATGGTTTGATCGATTCGGTAATTGACAAACGAAGCGCTGGTTAGAACTCCAAACTTGTGGTATAGAATAGGTTGTATTTTCGGGTTTGGAGCCGAATAACGATAGGGGTAGTTGAATGGCTGATGATAGAAACGGAAAAGGCGACGACAACGGGAAGCTGTTGTACTGTTCCTTTTGCGGAAAAAGCCAACATGAAGTTAGGAAATTAATTGCCGGTCCTTCCGTGTTTATTTGCGATGAATGCGTTGATTTGTGTAATGACATCATTCGCGAGGAAATACAGGAATCCAGCACCACGGATAGCAGCGACCGGCTGCCAGTACCACACGAAATCAAGCAAACTCTGGACGATTACGTCATCGGCCAGGCGCGCGCCAAACTCGCTTTGTCAGTCGCGGTTTATAACCACTATAAACGCTTGCGCTCAGGCGACAAAAAGGGCGAGGTTGAACTCGGCAAGAGCAATATTCTGTTGATAGGACCCACCGGAAGCGGTAAGACTTTATTGGCGGAAACCCTTGCCCGGCTTTTGAATGTTCCATTTACCATCGCTGACGCCACCACCTTAACCGAAGCGGGCTATGTGGGCGAAGATGTCGAAAATATCATTCAGAAGCTGTTACAAAAGTGCGATTACGACGTTGAAAAAGCGCAGCGTGGTATCGTTTATATTGATGAAATCGACAAAATATCGCGCAAATCTGACAATCCGTCCATTACTCGCGATGTTTCCGGCGAGGGCGTTCAGCAAGCGCTTTTGAAACTGATTGAAGGAACTGTCGCATCGGTGCCCCCGCAGGGCGGAAGAAAACACCCGCAACAGGAATTTCTGCAGGTGGATACATCCAATATTCTGTTTATATGTGGCGGTGCGTTTTCCGGGCTGGAAAAGGTCATCCGGGATCGTTCGGAAAAGAGCAGCATAGGCTTCGCCGCCGTGGTGAAAAGCCAGGACAATGCGAAATCCGTCGGCGAAACCTTGAAGGAAGTAGAAACCGAAGACCTGGTGAAGTACGGTTTGATTCCAGAATTTGTAGGCCGGCTGCCGGTGATTGCCACGCTTGATGAACTGGATGAAGAAGCCTTGATTCAGATACTGACGCAGCCGAAAAATGCCCTGACCAAGCAATACAACAAGCTATTCGATATGGAAAATGTCGACCTGGATTTCCGTGACGATGCATTACTGGCAATTGCCAAGAAAGCAATGGAACGTAAAACCGGCGCACGCGGCTTGCGGTCTATTCTTGAGAATGTGCTTTTGCAGACCATGTACGATGTTCCTTCCGAAAAGGATATCTGCAAGGTTGTCATTGACGAAGGTGTTATCACCGGTGAATCGGAGCCGATCAAGATCTATAAGAATTCGGAGCAGGCAAAAGCCGCTGCGGAGGATTAAGCGAATATAGAACTGAATAAAAGGGGCAATTTGCCCCTTTATTTGTTGCCAATCCTGCCTTACTGTTTGTAATTTAAAGTCGTTGTCCCCATCTACTCAAACAGTAAAATAGAATCTTATTGCAAGCCCCTGTTGATGAGGGCCAATTCTGAGGTGTTGTATGTCTAGTGATTCCTTTCCTGCTGAGATCCCTTTGTTGCCTTTACGTGACGTAGTGGTATTTCCGCATATGGTTATTCCACTCTTTGTCGGTCGCGCGAAATCTATTGAGGCATTAGAGCAGGCAACCGAATCAAATAAAGAAATTCTGTTAGTTGCTCAGCGGGACCCGGCCGATGAAGATCCTGGCCAGGACGGAATCTATTCGGTAGGAACGGTATCGACAATTTTGCAGATGCTGAAGTTGCCGGACGGTACAGTGAAAGTCTTGGTAGAAGGCAACTATCGTGCAAATATCGAACATTTGCGTACTGAAGGCTCTCACCGCGCCATGATTACACCCTTGAATGAGGCGGAGCTGTCAACCAAGGCTGCGGATGTATTGAGCCGGTCGTTGCTGTCTCAGTTTGAACAGTATGTGAAGCTTAGCAAAAAAGTGCCCAGCGAACTTTCTGAGTCCCTTTCGAATATCAGTTCTCCTGCCCGTTTGGCCGACACTATTGCAGCGCATTTGGAGCTGAAGCTGGAAACCAAGCAGGAACTGCTCGAAGTCATACCCGTGAAGGAACGCGTTGAAGCGCTCATGCATAAGCTTGAAAACGAAATTGATATTCTGCAGATCGAGCAGCGCATTCGAGGGCGTGTCAAAAAGCAAATGGAAAAAAGCCAGCGCGAGTACTACCTCAACGAGCAAATGAAAGCCATTCAAAAGGAAATGGGTGATTTGGGCGACGGCGCGAATGAAGTTGAACAGCTGGAGCAAAAAATTAAAGATTCCGGAATGCCGGAAGAAGCGCGTAAGAAAGCGGAAACTGAATTGGCCAAACTACGTATGATGTCGCCAATGTCCGCAGAAGCGACCGTGGTGCGCAGTTATGTCGATTGGATGGTAAATGTCCCTTGGAAAAAACGCAGCCGGATTAAGCATGATCTGGCAAAGGCGCGAAAGATCCTCAATGAGGACCATTATGGTTTGGAAGAGGTTAAAGACCGCATTTTGGAATATCTGGCAGTGCAAAGCCGGGTGAAGAAAATGAAGGGTCCGGTATTGTGTCTGGTTGGTCCTCCCGGCGTCGGTAAAACCTCTCTTGGCCAATCCATCGCTAAGGCCACCAATCGCAAATACGTGCGCATGGCGCTAGGCGGGGTGAGGGACGAGGCTGAAATAAGAGGGCATCGCCGCACCTACATTGGCTCATTGCCAGGTAAATTAATTCAAAAACTCGCAAAAGTTGAAGTTAAAAACCCCCTCTTTTTGTTTGACGAAATCGATAAAATGGGGATGGATCATCGGGGTGATCCGGCTTCCGCCCTGCTTGAAGTACTCGATCCCGAGCAAAACCATCTTTTTAACGATCACTACCTGGAAGTGGATTACGATCTTTCGGAAGTAATGTTTGTCTGTACCTCTAACTCGATGAATATCCCGCCGGCATTGTTGGATCGAATGGAGATCATTCGCATTCCTGGCTATACGGAGGACGAAAAGGTCAGCATAGCGGAGCGCTATCTTGTGCCGAAGCAAATGAAAAATAACGGCTTGAAAACGGCGGAAATGGAAATTAGTGAAGACACGCTTCGCACTATCATTCGCTACTATACCAAGGAAGCCGGGGTTCGCGGATTGGAGCGAGAGATCGCAAAGATATGCCGCAAGGTTGTTAAGAAGGCGGCGTTAAATAAGAGCAAGGAGCCGCAAACAGAGCAAATATCGCCCGAACTCTTGGAGGATTATTTGGGAGTTCGGAAGTTCAGTTACGGAAAAGCGTCTGACCAGGATCGAGTCGGCCTTGTCACCGGTATGGCCTGGACTCAAGTCGGGGGTGAGCTACTCACGATCGAGTGTATTTCTGTGTCCGGTAAAGGCAAGGTGATCAAAACCGGTTCGCTTGGCGATGTAATGCAGGAATCGATTCAAGCCGCTTTGACAGTGGTGCGCGGCCATGCCGAGAAACTAGGCATTGATCAGGAGTTCTACGAGAAGCATGACATTCATGTGCACGTACCCGAAGGTGCGACGCCGAAGGATGGACCGAGCGCGGGGATAGGGATGTGTACGGCGCTGGTGTCCAGTTTGACAAATTCGCCGGTTAAAGCCGATGTCGCGATGACCGGAGAAATTACCCTGCGGGGTGAGGTGTTGGCAATTGGCGGGTTAAAGGAAAAGCTCTTGGCTGCCCATCGTGGTGGAATAAAGCAGGTGATTATACCGGAAGAGAATGTCCGGGATTTGAAGGAAATTCCCGACAATATCAAGAATGACCTGGAGATTTTACCGGTTAAATGGATCGAACAGGTCTGGAACATTGCGTTGGCGGGGGAGTTTGATCAAAAATCCGCCGGTGATGAAAAGCAGTTATCCGTAGAGGGAGAAGGCGCTGTAAACGAGTCTGGTGAAAGGCCCAAAAATCCGAAACATATTAATACGCATTAGCGCCAATACTTCCTTGACAGGCTTTTGCCGCAGTTGGTATAAATGTTCGCAGTATTTGGCGGCGCCCCTTGCGGGCTGCGGGCCCTAATACGTTTAGAAGAAGAACAAAAGGACGTTACACGCTTGTTGTACTCTGGCTCTAATTGTGGGTATCTGCTACTGGTAGGTAGGTGCCCTTCAACAACAAAAGAGTAGTGTGTAATACCCTCAATTCTTTCATCACCAGTCAATTAATCAATTCAAAACAGTCTTAAGGGGTTTAGTGTGAATAAATCGGAATTGATTGATGCTGTTGCTGCATCTGCAGATATCTCTAAAGCCGCTGCCGGGCGCGCTATTGATGCTGTCGTTGAATCAGTTACTGATGCATTAAAAAAGGGTGAACAGGTTACTTTAATTGGGTTTGGTACGTTTTCGGTGAAGGAACGGTCAGCACGTACCGGTCGAAACCCGCAGACTGGAGCAACCATCGACATCGCTGCAGCAAAAGTTCCAAGTTTTAAGGCCGGTAAAGCCCTGAAAGACGCAGTGAACTAATCAGTATCCTCTCTCGGATGGCAGATACTCCTTAAATTGTTTCTTTACCGGATTCATTCTGAATCGAAAGATGGATTTCAGGGCTATGTCTGACCAATCTTGCAAGGCGCTTCGGCGCCTTTTTGCATTTAATCCTTATTAAATCGTTTTTGTTTTGTAGATTGGGTCTGCAGCCGTTAGAATACCCGGTCTCGTCGTCACGCCTCTAGATAACGTTGTAAATGATTGTCGGTTGGGGGAATTGCTTTCCGGGTTTACCGCTATTCCTGGATAGCGTGTGACATATATAAAACTTGCAATGCCTGGCAGTCTGTTGGCTTAGCGGGTAGGCAGGTTAGCAATGATGATTAAATAGATTTTTGGTCTTCGGTGTTAAACCAATAGGTACGGCACCATGACCCGCATACTAGTAATGAGGGGCGCATGCTTCAGAATATTCGCGATAATGCTCAGGGAACCATCGCAAAAATTATCGTAGGACTAATCGTCGTGACCTTTGCTTTGTTTGGCGTGGAGTCGATTGTCGGCAGTCTGAGCGGCGAGCCGGAAGTCGCCAGTGTCAACGGTGAAGGGATAACGGAACTTGAGTTCCAACAACAGCTGGAAAGAAACCGGCGGCAACTTATCAGTCAAATGGGTGAGAATTATGACCCAAGTTTGATTGACGAAAACCGTTTGCGGCAGACAACGCTGGACCAGGCAATTGCGGGCGAAGTCCAACGGCAGGCGGCAGAATCGAAAGGATTGGCTGTCGCGGAAGCCACCATTGATCAGTTTATTCTGAACTGGCCACCGGCACAGATCGACGGCCAGTTTAACCGGGAGCGGTTTCAACAGGTGTTGCGAAACATCGGGCTGTCACCATTGGCATTTCGCAATGAGCTGCGTAAAGAGTTGATGGTTGGTCAGATAAGAAATGCGATTACGCAGACTTCCATCGTTCTCGATGAAGAAGTTGCCGATTTGCTGCGTATCGAGCGCCAACAACGAAGCTTTAGATATATGCGGCTCGATGCCGAAAGCCTGGTGGAAAACATAGATATCGACCCAGGTTCGGTTGGGACTTATTACAGCGACAACCAGGCAGAGTTTGAGCTGCCGGATCGCGTCAGACTGGATTACATCGAAGTTAGCAAGGCGGATTTGGTTGATAAGGTAACAGTCGACGAAGATGAAGTACGTGCTCGACACGAAGAGGAAATTGCAGACTTTACGGCGGAAGAGCAGCGTCGCGCGTCTCACATATTGGTAGAGATTACAGACGAGCTTCCGGAAGAAGAAGCTCTGCAAAAAGCCCAGTCTCTTAAAGAGCGTATTGATGCCGGTGAGGATTTTGCCGAACTGGCGAAAACCGAATCGTCTGATATCGGTTCGGCGAATCGAGGGGGCGACTTAGGGTTGGCCAATAAGGGGACATTTGTCGGCCCGTTTGAAGATAAACTATTCAGCATGACCGAAGGGCAAATATCCGATCCGGTGAAAACGGAGTTTGGTTTTCACATCATCAAACTGGATGAAATTTCAAAGATAGAACCTCCAAGTTTTGAAGAATCCAGTGAGCGTATTCGTGCAGAAATTAGGCTCGCCAAAGCCGAGGATCTTTTTATCGGATACTCTTCAAAGTTAGCCGACTTAACCTATAGTGCGCCGGATTTGTCGGAAGCAGCTATTGAGTTGGAAATCAGTGTGAAAACCAGCAGTGCCATTCCGCGCTCAGGCGGCTCCGGAATCTTTAATAATCCCGCGATTCTAAACCAGGCGTTTTCCGTGGAAGTGTTAGAAGATGGTCATAACAGTGATGTCGTCGAAATTGGCCGCGATACCCTGGTGGTTGTGCGGAAGAACGAATTCCTACCCAGTCAGGTACAGCCCTTGGAAGACGTCGAGGGTCAGATTCGGCAGAAGCTGGCGCTTGCTGAAGCAAAGAAACAGTTGATTGAAAACGCCGAAACCTTGATTGCCCAGGCCGAGCAAGCGAATTTCGAAGATTTTGAAGGGCAAGCCTGGGCAGTTGCGGAAAATGTCTCAAGGAATCAGCCCGAGCACGGGGACGCTGTGCAATTTGCCTTTAGAATGGGTGATCCCGGAGAGGGTATAATTGCGAATAAGTTCGAGACTTCGGATGGCTATCTGATAATCGCATTGACTGAATTAGTAGAAGAACAACAAGAATTTTCCGATGCCGAACAACAGACCTTCCGCTCCTTCCTGTCGAATCAGGTGGGCGCTAGAGAGTTCAATAATTTTAATAGCAAATTGCAGAAATTAGCGGAAATAGAACGCATCTAGCCTAACTATCCACTAGACTTAAAAAAGCCTGTTAACTAACAGGCTTTTTTTATGCCGGTCTAAATCGTTAGTGCATTGACTCACATAACTTGCTTATTTTCAAAGCTTAATGCCCGAAAGCTCAGTGATTCTGTGTACTGGTTATCTTTACCCGGAAGCTAAATACTGTATCTTTGCGTAACCGTTCGTTACGTGAGTTTGCTACTTCACCCGAAAGAGATATGTCTGCATGCTATTAATACTGGCGGGTTCACTTTTGACCTTTCATATCGCCAATGAGGCCACCGTCGTGGAGCCGCATCAAGATGGGGTATTGGTAATAGATCAGGCTATTTATCATAAGACTGATAAGGTCACTTTTGCCCAGTACCAGGCACTGGTAGAGCCGGCTAAAGAGCAGAAATTTCGAAATATCACTAAGCAGGCTTATGACTATAGCTGTGGTTCTGCCGCGCTAACGACAGTATTGGAACACTATCTTGGGCGCAGTTTTGAAGAGCGGCAGATTATGGAGGGCCTGCTGCATTACGGCGACGCTGAACGTATTGTCGAGCGACGCGGCTTTTCTATGCTTGATTTTAAGCGTTTGGTGACAGCATTGGGATTTCCATCCGGAGGATTCCGGGCGGAAATAGACGATTTAAGGGAGCTTGACCACCCGGCGATCGTACCCATTCGCTATGGGGGGTTTAAGCATTTTGTCGTGGTGCGGGCAGTGCGAGATGGCCGCGTTTTCATTGCCGATCCTTCTCTCGGCAACATGACCTTTACCGAAACCCTATTTGAAGATCACTGGGACCAAAATGTGCTGTTTATCGTGTTTCCCGGTAATGCGAAACCCGTTGACGGACTTGAGCTACGGGAAGAAGACATGCGCTTTATTGACGAACAAACCATGCGCCTCAATGCTTTCCGTGAGTTTCCGCAGTTTCATGAGGCAATGGAGTTCCGTCTGAGAAATACCTTAGAACAACTGAAAAACAATGCAGATGGTACCGTTGACAATACCACCAAACGGTTGCACTACAAACGCAACTAGAGCAGTAAACAAGAAACAAGAAGGAAAATTGATGTCTCGTTGGGCAGTTAAAACCGGTTTGTTGGGAGTTGGGTTTTTTATAGCGTTTTGTTGCAATGCTCAAGAACAGAGTAGCGTTGAAAAAGCCCGTGAAGCCTTGACCAAACAAGATGAAGATGCTGATTCCGCGAAACAGTTGGAAGAAGTGTTTCAGGCAGCGGAGAAAAGCTATTCGCTATTGAAGCAAGGCAAAATGTCGCTCAACTACAGCTTCGATTACTCCTATTTCGGGGATCAGCGTTTGGTCATCGAAATCCAGAATGGCAGCCCGAGAAATTTTGACGTCACCCCTTCCGCTCAGCATACATTTACCAATAGTTTCACCTTCGATTATGGTCTGCTCGATAATTTAACGGTGTCTTCACGAGTACCCCTGGTGGCGAAATATGATAGCCAGGACGAACTGTCAGCTACTGAATTTGGCGATATATCTTTTACCGGCCGCTGGCAACCCTTCTCCTATGTCCCTGGCAAGCCTTCATACACCATCTTCACGACTTTTAAATCGAAGACGGGCGTGAGTCCCTATGAAATCGATGTCGGCCGTCAATTGTCCACGGGTAGTGGTTACTACTCATTTAGTTTAGGTGGAAGCTTTTCCAAGGTCTTGGACCCGGTCGTGGTTTTTAGCTCACTTTCCTATACTCATCCTCTAAAAGAAACCGGACTGAATCAGGTGAGGGGTGGCGCAGTGCTTACCGGAGTAGACTCCGGTCCCTCGATTTCTTTCTCTGCGGGGTTTTCTTATTCGTTATCTTACGATGTCTCGTTAAGTATTTCGACGCAACTCGGTTACACCTCGGAATCCACGATTTATTTTCAGTCCGGTCCCGATACCAAGGTTCAGGATCAATTGAGCAGCTTAATGAATTTTACTCTTGGCCTGCGGGTGAGCGAAACAAAAATTATCAATACATCCATGGGGTTCGGCCTGACGGAGGATTCACCGGATGTAAGCTTTGGTGTTTCTCTGCCTATTAATATTTCCGGTCTTAAAGAAGAATAATCACTCAGGGACAGATCTACCGATGATGTTGCGCAAAACGCTACTGCTCCACTGGGTTCCATTCGCCACCATGCTATTGCTGTTGGGCAATTTTGCTCATGCGCAGATGGCCCAAAACCTTGCGGTTGATCCTAAAGCCTTGTCACTAGGAAATGCCGTCACGGCAGACCCGCCAGGCCTTGCATCCATTCATTACAATCCTGCGGGTCTGGCCGATTTAAAAGGGCGTCATTTGTCCGTCACCTTGCTCAACGTTATCGCAAAAATTCAAGCAGAGTATTACGCACCTGAAGGCTACAATGTTTTTGGAATTGACGGTGTGGAAAATGACCCAATACTTCGTGGCAATAACCGCGCTAAGAGCAAGACTAAAAATATTGCGATTTATATGCCGGGATTCGGTCTGCAACGTCTGCCAAAAGGGCCTGCATTAGCGCCATCGCTCGGTTTCTCTATAAATCCGCCCGGCTCGAAGTTTACCTTCGGTAACCTCACTTACGGTCCGGAAATTCTCGGTTTTTATCGGACCGACAAGGACCCTGCACGGTATTTGGGCAAGGCATTAGCGTTGCAACGGTTCACCTACCTGTCGCCTTCATTTGGGTATGAGATAAACGATGACTGGAAAGTCGGGATGGGGATAACCCTTTCGCAGCAGGCATTGGCCCTTGATACGTTTTTGCGCGCGCCCAACTTACTGGTTGGTTTTGCCGAAACTTTGCAAGATGCCTTCAGCTGCGAAACCGGTCAAGAACCCTTGGCGCCGTTTCTCGGGCTTTGCGGGGGCGACATCGGACCCTGGGACGATATTGGCGGCATGAGTATCCAGGTGCAGGAAACCGTTTCACCCAAGTACCATCTTGGAGTTTTGTGGGAGCCGACCGATTGGTTTACCTGGGGCGCTGCCTATCAGAGCGAAGCGGATATGAAACTGAAGGGGACATACGATCTGCGGTACACCGATGACTGGGCGGGTTTTTGGCAATCCTTCAACGGTTCGATTATAGGAGCGGTCACTTCCGGTATATTTAGCCTTCCCTCCGGGTTACCCCGTGAAGCCGGAAATCTATCCATAGACCTTACCCATCCTCAGCACTTCCAGACGGGAATCAGCGTTCGCCTCAGTCATTTGTTAACAGTTAACTTCGATGTCGGTTGGACCGACTATAGCGCTTGGGATGCCTTCCTGCTTAAGTTTGATCGCGAGTTGGAGTTCCTGAATGCCGCCAGGATACTGTCACCCAATGCAACCCCCACGACCCTAAAAATTCCTCTGGAATACGAAGATGTCTGGAATGTCGGTTTCGGCATAAAACAGCACATCACCAACCGGCTCGATTTACATATGGGAATGGAGTTCCGCGACTCGCCAATACCGGATAATCGGCGTGAATCCATGGCGCCGCTGAATGATGCCAAACTTTATACCATGGGCCTGAGTTATCTCTGGGACCGTGAAACACGGCTAACCTTCAATCTTAGCTACATGAGAAGTTCCGAGTTTATTCCTGCGGATACGAGTTTGAATCTAAACTCCGAGAGTGTATTAAATATTGCCTATAACCCCTATGCCGGATTGGATGTGCGAACTAAACTCAGAATTATTACCCTTGGATTTACGTTCGATACACAGTTTTAACTCCGGTTCTTCTTTTGTGACAGAGAAATGATTTCCGCTGCCTATGTTGTAAAAAAAGGGGGCAGAATAGCCCTTGTTAGCTGGTTGCTGGCGCTTGCTCTACAAGCCAATGCCGATCGCTACTTCACTTGGGTAGACGCCAACGGTCAGGTTCATAACACGGTAATTAAAGAGCCGGAAGATAAGCAGGACCAAGACAGAACTAGTGACGAATCCACCCTCGCCGTTGATCCTAACGGGATTTCCACGGACAATAAATCTGCCGAATCCCGATTGTATCCCGAACTTGGCTCAACGGTCGATAACCGCCAAAATACGGCGTCAGAAGCTAAGACCGCTCTCAATAAGGAGACTTATGTATTGGAAGGGGAGGAGTACACCGATGCAGAGGTCTTGGAAAAGCGTGGTTTTGACCAAAACACCGGTGGTTTTTACACCATTGTCGATGCAGAAGGGAATTATATCAATGTACCCAAGCAAGGTCAGTTACCAACGGCGACCGCTGACCAAGCGCCACAAAATTATCAAATCGTTGCCCGAGAGCAGAGTCTGAAGGAAACCGCGTCACCCGGAAAAGCCGATCCCCTAGCTTTACAGCTGTTGGGGATTGATCAATCGGATAGGCGGGACATCGATATTGTGGCGGCAAATTGCTGCGAAGAGCTGCTTACCTTTGATCGAACCGAACTGGATGATGAAGACGATCGGGTGATAGAAATTGATGACAGGGATTATTTTCATCAGTTCGGCGTCGGCCGCAGTCTGCTGCGCGTCATCAGTTTGCCGGAGGAAATGGAATCGCCTCTATATCGGCTACGTTCTTTTGCGGTGCCGGGGATTTTCTATCCCAGCATCATTACCCTTGATAAAGACTTCCAGCCTGTGCGGCTGATTCAGGATATTCTCTATATTTACGAACCGGCCAACTGGTTTCGGCATGCATACATGGAAGGTTTCTTCACGGTCCAACCAGAACACGAAAAATACCTCATTCTCTTTTCCAGCTATGACGATAAACGCAAGCGAACAGTCATCGAATCCCCAGGAGCGAAAACCGTTGTACTTGACCATCAGCAGGAAGGAATTCTGAACCTCGCAAACAATCTAAAAGACTAATTGAACGTTGTCTGTTGTGAACATCGCTTACTTAGACAAAAAGGTGAGTAGAGAAGCTTACTTAAGTTTGAAAGCTCCAGGTCTACAGGGAATAGTAGAGCTTTAAAACCTCGTAGGCCTCCTGAATATCCAAAAACGAATCTTTATCGCCTTGTCGGTCGGGGTGGTGTTGCATCACCAGTTTGCGATACTGGGCCTTAATCTTAGAAGCTTGATCGTTTGAGGCGCATTCTAGCGTTTTTAATGCGGAAAGTTTCTGCTGAGGGTGCAGGTATTGCTGCCAAAACTGATTGAGTAGTTGCTCCACCTGTTTTTCGCCTGTGTTAAATAGATTGCCAAGATCGCCATAGTAATCGGCGATTGGATCTACCGGCAAAGGCAGGTTTGCAGCAGATTTCGGACCGGGCGTACGATTCTCCGGTACGTTATTCTGCCCCAAGGCAATTTTCAGTGGCGAGATTTCAAGCCATTCTCCGTGTACCCTGCGCCATTCCTCCCGCAAGCCGTATAGGGCATGAAATAGGATGAAATGGGTTTGAAAGAGGTCGAGTTTTTCCTTCAGCGCATCTTCCGCGAAAATGGCATAAGGAGATTTGCTGAGCCTCTTGATCAAATCATACTCCGAGAGTGCTAGTTTCCGGCATCGCAATGTATCGTCAAGCGCAACCTGTAAGCGGTCTATCATTACCTGCCAGGCGATATGCTCGGAACCTTCCAAAGATTCCGCTGTCATAAGAAGGGATGTCCGAATCTCAATAGGTGAACAACAGGAATGAAACTATCCATTATTTTTAGCCTTCTTGTCTGGTCGTTGTCGATGCTAGCCGTCGCGGCGCCGAAATCCGAGTACTGGGAGATGTGGGACCGGCATAATGCGGCAAACGACGCATCTATCAAGCATAGTGCCTGGGATGAATTCCTGGCAAATTATCTTACTGAGGATGCTCAAGGCACGGCCCTCGTGCGTTATGCGGAAGTAACCGGTGAAGACAAGGCTGATCTCGAAGCCTATATTGCATCTTTGTCGAACATCGATCCGCGCCGGTATTCCCGCCCTGAACAGATGGCGTACTGGTTCAACCTATACAATGCGCTGACAGTTAACCTCATTTTGGAAAATTACCCGGTCAAATCCATCAGGAAAATCGGTAAGGGATTCTTTAGTTTCGGTCCGTGGAATGACGAAATCGTCACTATTGCCGGCCAAGAACTCACGCTTAACGACATCGAACACCGAATTCTACGGCCGATCTGGCAAGACAAACGTATCCATTATGGAGTCAACTGTGCAAGCATCGGCTGCCCTAACTTGTTAACGCAAGCATTTACCGCTGCCAACTTAGAAAGCCAACTGGAATTGGCTACCCGCACCTTTATTAACCAAAAGAAAGCCGTTCAGTTCGACGGTAGGCAGTTGGTGCTTTCGAGTATCTATGATTGGTATGGAGAGGATTTCGGATCCTGGCCGGACCTTCGTACGCACCTGCTGGAATATCTGAAAACATCCGACAAAGCACGATTGCAAGACTACGACGGCGATATTGACTACGAGTACGATTGGGACTTGAACGACGCGAACTAGCTGATTAGGGTCCGCTTCTGCAAAGCGGTAACTTCGTTTATAATGCCGCCCCGAAAACCTGGGCTTTCAGGTTCACCGGTGTAATAGACGTTAGAGAAGGTACCTGAATGAGTGCAGTCGCCGAAACCCCGATGTTGCAGAAGGATCGTCTGGAACTCAATAAACTGCAGAAACTGTTGCGCCGCAACGTTGGTCGAGCGATCGCCGATTTCAATATGATCGAGCAGGGTGACAAGATCATGTGTTGCCTGTCGGGTGGTAAGGATTCCTATGCAATGCTCGATATTCTGTTGAATCTGCAAAAACATGCCCCCATTGATTTTGAGATTATCGCCGTCAACCTGGATCAAAAACAGCCGGGCTTTCCCGAAGACGTCCTGCCGAATTACCTGAAATCCATCGGCGTCGAATTCTATGTGGTCGAACGCGATACCTACAGCATCGTAAAGGATAAGATACCGGAAGGGAAAACCACCTGCGGACTTTGCTCCCGTTTGCGGAGAGGCATACTCTACGATTTTGCCGTTGATCAGGGCTGCAACAAAATTGCTCTCGGACATCACCGGGATGACATCATGGAAACCTTGTTTTTGAATATGTTTCATGGCGGTAAAATGAAAGCCATGCCGCCGAAACTGAAAAGTGACGACGGCCGCAATATCGTTATCCGCCCAATGGCATACTGCCGCGAAAAGGACATCGAACGCTATGCCAGGGTAAAAGCTTTTCCCATCATTCCCTGTAACTTATGCGGTTCTCAAGAAGATTTGCAGCGGCAAAATATTAAATCGATGTTGCAGGATTGGGATAAGAAGTTTCCCGGCCGGCTGGAAAATATGTTCCGCGCACTTCAGAATGTGTTGCCCTCACACCTGGCAGATACCCAGCTTTATGACTTTAACAGGTTGGAGCGCTACACGCGGGAAGACAATGAGCCCGAGCCGATCAGTATTCTGA
Organism: Hahella sp.; assembly: GCA_028280065.1. GTDB lineage: Bacteria > Pseudomonadota > Gammaproteobacteria > Pseudomonadales > Oleiphilaceae > Hahella. Next base: position 9,418 of record JANQMN010000140.1, on the reverse strand, counting down.
ATCTGTAAGGTCGGCCAAGCTACCTTAAAAAAACGCGTATTTAACCCCAATGAGGAGTAGCATGCTGGCCAAGACCGGGCGTAATACATTGGCAGGCATGTGTTTGCTTAGCTTGGAGCCAAAGTGGATGGCCGGCAGGGATCCCAGTAACAGGCTTCCCAACAAGGCATAGTCGACATTGCCTAATTGCATATGGCCCAGGCCGGCAATGAAGGTCAAGGGAACGGCATGTGCGAGATCGGTTCCCACCACCCTGGAGGCCAGTAATGCAGGGTACAGTACCATTAACACCGCAGTACCGATGGCCCCGGCACCCACTGAAGAAAGTGTCACGAAAACGCCTAAAATCACCCCCATTAAAACGGTTACCTGGCTGCGGTAGCGATTCACAAAACCCTGCTCCCCGCTTTTTTGTGTCGAGAGTACCAACTTGTTTTTAAACAACAATACCGCCGATGTCAGGATCAACATAATGCCCAGGCTAGTGGTCAACAAATGGCTGTATGTCTCCGGCTCGGTAAAATAAGTGGATAGAATCCAGGTGGTAAAAACAGATGCCGGAATACTGCCGATCCCCATGAGTCCGACCAGGCGCCAGTTAATGGTATGGTTACGGGCATGGGCGACCACGCCGCCGGCTTTGGTGACAGCGGCGTACATCAGATCGGTACCGATGGCAATGTGTGGCGGAAAGCCGAACAGGATCAATAAAGGCGTCATCAAAGAGCCGCCGCCAACGCCTGTCAGGCCGACCAGAAAGCCGACACTTGCACCGGTCAGAATGTATAACAACAAGTCCATAGGCACTTAGTACATGATTTGCAAACAACAGCACGGGACGAAAAGAATTAATCCGCTGGTGTGCAATTAAAAATCGCAATCGTTCTTTTAAAACAGAACTTCTATAAAAATGGTCTAGACTGAGTCTAATGGAATAAGAAATTCCAGAGAGGCTAATCTAACGGCAATTATCTATTCTTAAAAAGAATATTTGGCTATATTTTTAGTCGTTATTTGTATATAAAAAACAACGACCGCTTGGGAGTTTTGAATGAAACTTCAGCAACTTCGCTACATCTGGGAAGTCGCCCATCATGATTTGAATGTGTCTGCGACAGCGCAAAGCTTGTATACCTCCCAGCCGGGTATCAGCAAACAAATTCGATTGCTTGAAGATGAGTTGGGTGTAGAAATTTTTTCGCGAAGCGGCAAACATCTCACACGGGTGACGCCGGCCGGCGAAACGATAATCAAGGTTGCCGGTGAAGTTCTCAAAAAAGTAGAAGGAATAAAGCAAATCGCCCAGGAATTCAGCAATCAAAAGAAAGGCGATTTGAGTATTGCGACGACACACACGCAGGCCCGCTATGCGTTGCCATCGATTATACGTAGTTTTATGCGGGAGTATCCGGAAGTTTCCCTGCATATGCACCAGGGCACGCCCATGCAGATCGCGGAAATGGCGTCGGATGGAGGCGTGGATTTTGCCATTGCCACCGAAGCCCTGGAACACTTTTCCGATTTGGTCATGATGCCCTGTTACCGGTGGAACCGCTGTGTCGTCGTGCCCAAGGACCATCCACTAGCCGAAAAGCGGAAACTGGAGTTGGAGGACATTGCGCCGTTGCCCATAGTGACCTATGTGTTTGGGTTTACCGGAAGATCGAAGTTGGACGAAGCCTTTAATGAAAAAGGACTGACGCCCAAGGTCGTGTTTACCGCGGCTGATTCGGATGTCATCAAAACCTATGTAAGGCTCGGTTTGGGGGTTGGCATTATCGCCCGTATGGCTTATGACCCGGAAACAGATGCAGACCTGGTCGCTTTGGATGCCAGCCGCATGTTCAGGCCGAGCACCACAAAGATAGGCTTTCGCAGAGGAACGTTTTTGCGGGGCTACATGTTTGAGTTCATCCAGCGATTTGCCCCGCACCTGACCCGTGCCGTCGTGGAGCAGGTTGTTGAAAAAACCACAAAAGCGGAAGTCGATGAAATTTTCGAAGGTATCCAGTTACCCACTTATTAGTCTCACTGCGCGCTTATAGTGTGGCTTTTTAAAGGCTTGAGCGCTTCTTGCTTGACAAGGTAGCATAAGGCTAGCCATCCATGATCGCACTGGTATCTTCTCCGCCCAGGGCATCGAGCAAGTCACCCAGCAGCTGGCCGAATTCCAGCGTCATTAAGCTGAAATTAGCGGTAAACTGGCTGGCGGCATCGTCGTCATGTTCGCTTAGTTGATCGTCGAAAGTATCCAGATAACGGATACGCTTAAGCGTCATGTCGTCTGAGACCACAAAACTGATCTTATCGTCCCAGGACAAGGCGAGTTGGGTGACCTGCAAACCGGCATCCAGATGATTGGCGATCACTTCATTGAGCGATTCGGTGCCCTTGCAGCGAATAACCGTGTCTGAGCCATCATCCGCCCGTAGTTCACATTGGTCGCCCGCAAGGAAGGGGGTAGGACAATGATCACGCTTGATCCAGTCGGTAAACGCGGCGGCAGGTGCGCTTTTCATCGCGACAAAGCGAATTGGTAACGAGCCGACTGACTCCCGTAGAAAGGAGGTGAATTCATCCGCTTTCGTCGGCGAAGCAATATCCAGGATCAATAGGCCATTCTCGAAATCAATATATCCGGCCGTGCTTTTTTGGCGGGTAAAAGCCTTAGGTAGCAGACTTGCGATTACTTCGTCTTTCAACGCTTGTTTTTCTTTTTTTCGTAGCTTACGTTGCTCTTTTTCTTCAACAATGGCAACGCGCTTAGCCAGTTCGTCATTAATCACGCTGGCGGGTAGGAGTCTTTCTTCCTTGTTCAGGCGGAGCATGCAAAATCGCCCGCTTTGATAAATGAACTCTTCGCCAAGCATGGGCGCAGCAGGAATCCAGCCTTGACGAAAGCTTTCGGATGCCCGGCATGGAACAAAGCCGTTCTCTTCGAGGGCAGCTGCCAGCTGTTCTGCATTCCACGGAATTGGTTTGGTGAATCGGTACAAAAATATGTTTTTAAACAACATGTTATGATTGTTATCCAAAGTAACTTCTAATATTGGGGAGAACGATTATGCGGTACCAGGCGGGCTTTTGCCAAGGATAATTTTTTTCTCAATGATATCTAACTGTCTCCATGTCAACTCAGGATGTGGTTATTCATTTATGGTGTTAAACTAAATTCTTTAATGCCATTTCTCCACCAGCCATTCTAGGCTTTTTTGACATTTGATTGCTGCCTCAACCCGGAGGACTAAGAGCAGAGGCAGCAACCTAATGTCATTGGAGCCTTGTGACTGTCGATAATAACAAACCAGTGAGGGCACTATGAGTACACATCCACTACATCCCGTTCCTGCCGAAATTGCCCAACAGGCTTGGGCAGACCAGGACAAATACCAAACCATGTATCAGGCATCGATTGAAGATCCGGAAGCCTTCTGGCAAGAGCATGGCAAACGAATTGATTGGATTAAACCCTACAGCAAGATCAAGGGTGTCGATTACAGCTATGACAACCTGCATATCCGATGGTTTTATGACGGTACGTTGAACGCCTGTTACAACTGCGTTGACCGGCATCTACCCGAACGGGCCGATCAGACGGCAATTATCTGGGAAGGCGACGATCCGGCAGACGATTCCAAACTCACCTATCAGCAGCTTTATAACCAGGTCTGTAAATTCGCCAACGTTCTCAAATCGATGGGAGTGAAAAAAGGCGATGTGGTTACGCTTTACATGCCGATGATTCCGGAAGCGGCATTTGCGATGTTGGCCTGTGCGCGAATAGGAGCGCCCCATTCCGTTGTGTTCGGTGGTTTCTCGCCGGAAGCACTGGCCGGGCGGATTGACGATTGTGACTCTAAATTTGTGATCACCGCGGATGAAGGGATACGTGGAGGCAGAACCATTCCTCTCAAGCGTAATGTCGATGACGCTGCCGATATTGTCAAAGAAAAAGGCAGTCCCTTGGAAAAAGTGCTGGTGGTTCGCCGCACAGGCAATGATATCCATTGGGACGATCAGCGGGATGTCTGGTACAACAAAGCTGCCGAAAAAGCGTCAACGGACTGTGCCTGCGAGGAAATGGCTGCCGAAGATCCGCTGTTCATTCTTTATACCTCCGGTTCCACCGGCAAACCGAAAGGAGTATTGCACACCACCGGCGGTTACATGGTCTACGCTTCCATGACCCACCAGTATGTGTTCGATTATAAAGACGGCGATATCTACTGGTGTACGGCGGATGTCGGCTGGGTGACCGGCCATAGTTACATCATTTATGGGCCGCTTGCCAATGGCGCGGTTACCCTGATGTTTGAAGGAGTGCCTAATTACCCCGATGCCTCCCGGTGTTGGCAGGTCGTGGATAAGCATCAGGTAAATATCTTCTATACAGCGCCCACCGCCCTGCGCGCCTTAATGCGCATGGGTGATGGGCCGGTCAAGCAGTACGACCGGGGTTCCTTGAAACTCTTGGGAACCGTCGGCGAGCCAATTAACCCGGAAGCTTGGGATTGGTATTACGAAGTGGTCGGCGATAACCGTTGTCCCATCGTCGATACCTGGTGGCAGACCGAAACCGGCGGGATATTGATCACGCCTTTACCGGGAGCGACAGATCTTAAGCCGGGCTCGGCAACGCGGCCGTTTTTCGGTGTCAAACCGGGCTTGGTGGACAACGAAGGAAATATTCTGGAAGGCGAAGCCGCCGGCAACCTGGTTATGTTGGACAGCTGGCCAGGGCAAATGCGCACCGTTTACGGCGATCACACACGTTTTGCCCAAACCTATTTTGCCTCCTTCCCTGGAAAGTATTTCTCCGGTGACGGCGCCCGCCGGGATGCGGACGGCTACTATTGGATCACCGGCCGCGTGGACGATGTGTTAAACGTATCCGGACACCGTCTGGGAACCGCTGAGGTGGAAAGCGCCTTGGTCGAACATGACAAGGTCGCCGAAGCCGCTGTGGTCGGTTTTCCCCACGATATCAAAGGGCAGGGGATTTATGCCTATGTTACTTTGAGTGCCGGAGAAATCGGTAGCGATGCGCTTTCTGACGAACTAAAGCAGTTGGTGCGGCAGGAAATCGGCGCGATTGCAGTGCCGGAGATTGTCCAGTTTTCGCCTGGGTTGCCAAAAACCCGGTCCGGGAAAATCATGCGCCGGATACTGCGTAAAATTGCTGCGGATGACTTGGAAACGCTGGGCGATACCTCAACTCTCGCAGACCCGTCGGTTGTCGACGATTTGATTGATAATAGAATAAAAACAAATAGTTAAAGTTTATGCCTCAGGTGATATCTGAACCCTTATCCGGTTCAGATATCTTTCTTATGCTTGGGCTAGCACATGGGAATAGCCCACGGCCTTCTCTGAACCGTTTTTTCCGTAGATATGGTTATGCTTGTGCTGGCCCCGGATAATGCTCAGCAGTTTAGTCACCCGCAGTTGAGATGTGGCGAGGATTCTTCCATTCACCTCATTAAGCTTGTGCACCTGCTGTAATTTGCTTTCACACTGGCGGTAGAGATCCATGACCGGAGGAGCTTTTGCGGCCAGCAAATCGAGAAACCGGGGAAGCGGCAGTTTCGATTCGTGAAGCCATTCCCGGCGGGCTCTGCCATTGGCTTCCATGTGAACAAGGAGAGGGTGTTTTTGATGATTTATGGTGTCGAGCCTGTCGAGAGCGTTTTCTTCCAGGCATTGGCGTTCAGTTTGTAAAAGTTGTTCCAGTTCAGAGAGGGTTTTGGAATCTTCTTTTAACAGTTTAATCAGCTTAGTCAGGTCTGAGGCCATTGTGTCCTCGCAGTTGTTTTAGAAATCTTGCTCCAATCCAAGCAATTTTTCTGCCACACTGCGAGAGTTAACTTGATAGCTGCCATCGGCAATGGCTTGCTTTAATTTTTCAACCCGCTCCTGATCGACCACAGGTTGTTGTGCAAGACTTTTTTCCAATGCCTGAATATCCTTGGCTTGCGCACTCAGTTGCACGGATTCACCGGGCTTCGCTGTGTTCGGGGTATTTTCCCTGACATCGGACTTCGGTGGAGCTTCAGCATTTTTCTGATTCTCCCTGGCTTTCAGGTCAGTGACCTGCGGTGAACCTACTCCTTTGATATTCATAGTCTTATCTCTCTGAACTGGACATGTGGCACTGCTCTACCTGAACTTATCCACCACGCGTTATTATTTGCATCGGCTGCATATAGCCAAACTTTAGAGATTTTTCAAAATATTTCTTCAATTATAGCGGAACCTTCTTGGCTATAAAGGGACCCGAACAATGCCATTGGCAACCACTTCTGCCCGGACAATGCGGTTGGATTGCCGGTTTTTCACGCTAATCTGCTGGCCCCGGCGGCCATCTGACATGGCAAGCCCCGGCATCTTTACGTTGATTTGCGGATTACTGGCTTCTATCAGCACACTGTCCCCTTTATTGATAAGTTTAGGCGGCAGGACCTGGTTCGGGGAAAGCGCTTTTCCCGGTGTTAGCAAGCGCCTGGCAATCATGCCTTCGGCCTCGTCGACAGAAGTAAAATAGCCAAAATTCAGTTTATCGATATTGGTAAGCTTCAGCTCAAGATCGGCAACCGTAAGCATTCGGTTTCTTGCAATGGATGCCGTAGTAAAAACAACGGGATGCATCCTATCAACCTCTACGGTGAGATAGATTTTCCAGGGATGCGGCAATCTGCATTCGGCTTTCAGGGTTATTTTCCCCCCACGCATTTTGCTGTTCGGTGCAATGTAGGGCGTTTGCTCACAGGCATGCAGCTTTAACCGGGGATCGACGCTGTTTACTTGGTAACTTATTTGCGTCTCTTCTGTCAGCTTCGCGCTTGCAACCCAACTCAACATGTATTCGTCGATGGCAACGGTAAGTTGTTGCCGCCAAACCGGAACCGGCGGCTCAGATGTGCCGCTCCAGGCGGACATGGCTGTTACCGATAAACATACCCAACTAATTATTTTCATCGCTATGCGAAGTTGCATTTTTTGTCCTATTCTTTCTAGGAGTTGCAGGAGTTTCCTCAAATTCGTTCCAGTATGGCGCCCGGCCTGGTCGGCTGGCGTTATCCAAGGAAGCTTCTATGCTAGACAGCACCATGTTGACTAAATATCACTATGTGGGTAATGCAAGCCACATGCCGTTCATAAGCATGGTTTAATTAAGATACAACGAGTGGAGCACCCAAATGTCTGGGGTTTTAGATAGCGTTAACCAGCGTACCCAACTTGTCGGTCAGAATCGGCTAGAGTTGTTGCTATTCAAACTGCAGGGCGAACAGGTATACGGTATCAACGTTTTCAAGGTGAAAGAGGTTTTGCAGTGTCCAAAGCTCACCCAGATGCCGCAGCGACACCCGGTGGTGAGAGGCGTTGCCCATATCAGAGGGGAAACGATTCCCATCATGGATATGTCCATGGCGACCGGGCAGGCGGCAGTACCGGAAGAGAATATCGACGGCTGTTTCGTGATCATCACGGAATACAACCGGAAAACCCAGGGCTTCCTCGTGAGAGGCGTCGAGCGCATCGTTAACCTGAACTGGGAAGAAATGCATCCGCCGCCCAAAGGCGCCGGCAGGGATAATTATCTGACTGCGGTCACGCGGATGGACAACCGTATGGTCGAAGTGATCGATGTTGAGAAAATTCTCGCCGAAGTCGCACCGAGCAGGGATACGGTCAGCGAAGATCTGATCACCGAAGAAGTGAAGGAAACCGCCCAACAGCATAAGATTCTGGTAGTGGATGATTCCGCCGTGGCGCGGCGTCAGATCGTCCATTGCATGGAGACAGTCGGTGTCGATATCGAAACGAAAAACGACGGCAAACAGGCATACGACTATCTCAAGTCCCTTGTCGAAGACGGTGGCGACATTACCAATCATATCAGTTTGATGATTTCCGATGTCGAAATGCCGGAAATGGACGGCTATACCTTAACCACGCTATGCAAGAACGACCCCCGTCTTTCGAACCTGTATATCATGCTGCATACTTCGCTTAGCGGGGTGTTCAACAAGGCGATGGTGGCCAAAGTCGGCGCGGATGATTTCATGGCAAAATTCAGCCCCGATGAACTCGCACAGCGCATCACCGAAGTGTTGGCAAAAATTCAAGAAGATAGACGTTAATCAAAGGCGGATTCGCTCTGGTCAGTAAAGACGACTACGACAAGTTTCGGGCTTTTCTAAGTAAAGCCAGCGGCATTGTTCTAGGTGACAATAAGCAATACCTTGTGCAGAGCCGTTTGCGCCGCATCATGGCGGACCAGGATATAAAAACCGTCGGTGAACTTGTCGACAAAATGGCTAGAGCCCCCCGCAGCCCCTTGCGGGAGGCCGTGGTCGACGCCATGACCACCAACGAAACTCTCTGGTTCAGAGACATCCATCCTTTTCGAATACTGGAAGAACGATTGCTGCCCGAGTTGGCTGAAAACCGCAGCATGAGCCAGGTTAAGCTATGGTCCGCCGCCTGTTCCACAGGTCAGGAGCCTTACTCCATTTCCATGGTGTTTGACGAGTTCAAGCGCAAGAAACTGGGTACCAGGCTGTCCTTGGGCGTCACGGCGACTGATATTTCCCCCAGCGTCTTAGCGACTGCGAAGAAAGCCGAATACGAAATGCTGGCCATCGGCAGGGGATTGTCGAAAGAGCGCATGAATAAATACTTTACCAAGACCCCCAACGGCAGTTGGAAAGTAAAGACGGAAATTGCCCGATGCGTAGAGTTTCGTTCGCTTAATTTGCTCGATTCGTTTGCCTTGCTGGGAAAGTTCGATTTGATCTTCTGCCGCAACGTTTTAATCTACTTCAGCCCGGAATCAAAAAAAGACATTCTTTCCAGGATGCACAGCGCACTTAAACCCGGTGGATATCTGATCCTCGGAGCTTCCGAATCCTTGAGCGGCCTGCCGGACAAGTACGAAATGGTGCATTGCCGGCCAGGCATTATCTACCGAGCCAAATAAATCCACTTAGCCCAAAGAAATAATTGCTATCGAAAGTCGCATCGTTTAAAGTGTGCGCCCTCGGAATCGGAGCTAATCCCTTAGCTCGGAACGGTTAAAGTTCAACAGTATTCCATTTTTGCAGCCTGCAAAGTCCAACGGTGAGGTGTCCGAGTGGTTGAAGGAGCACGCCTGGAAAGCGTGTATACGTTAACGCGTATCGAGGGTTCGAATCCCTCCCTCACCGCCACTATTTAATTAAATTCAGCAAGTTATAGAGATTGGATAATATTAACTGCTTTACTAACTGCCATTAAGTTTTCGGTCAAACTTTAAGCATAAATTAACCCGAATCGGATGTAACAGCTTAGCGTTTATCTGCTGTGCGCAGCATGGCAGATAAACGCCTGTTGGACGGTCAAGCTGGCACGGTGTTTGTTATTAGGGGATTGTATGATT
>JANQMN010000136.1 GCA_028280065.1 Hahella sp. | reverse complement strand
CATAAGGCCTTGCCTCTTATGGATAGTAACTTGTTGATCGCAAAACAGTTATGCCATAAAGCAAGGCCTTTTTCCATTCTAGTGGTGAGAAATTGGGGCCAGATGAATGTATAAAGACTCGATGTTTTACGAGCATATCTGCAATCATTCCAGGGTCCACTTTTGATATGAGTAAGATTTTTCAATTTCCGGTGCAGATCGTCCATCATGAGCATGTGAGCGGATTAACTCTGAGTACCCTGCCTCAACTACTGGATTCGGACTGGTTGATGACTCCGTGGGAACTCTGTCAGAAATTTGAACGGGAAGCCCAAGACAAGTTGCTGCAGCAAGGAAAGTATCTCGAGTGTTTCCGCTACCTTACCAGTGGCAAAGCAACCATCGAGATAATCAACGTCCCAATTCCGGCCATGAAAGATAAAAGTGCGGCGGCCCATACGATAGCTTTTCAAGGTGTGGTTTGGGAAAACTCCGAGGTCTGGTATGCAGCCATTCCCGCCTTGGGTGTCGGATGTAAGGATGAGTCACAAGAAGGGGCTCTTAGTTTCCTTGCCGATTGCGCCAAATTGAAATTACAGCGGGATAAGCGGCTAAAAACCTGCCGATCGCTTATACCGTTGCAATGGTTTGATAAGCTCGGTGTCTCAGAAGATACGTTGAGGCTCGAAGTTTACACGCCAAATGAAATTGCCGAGCTGCAGCGCCAAAGCGAGGAGGCGGTTGTTCCAAAAACGGCACGTCGCATGGGTAGCTCCTATCCCAAAACGTTCGGCATGGACCGATATTTAGAGGACCTACAGCGATGTCTGCTTGGCGAATTCAAACAAAGTATCCTGGTAGTTGGGCCCTCCGGTTGCGGCAAGACAGCACTTATTCAGGAGTTTGTATCACGCTATTGTCCACGCTATGAACAACGCCCTTGGCAGACTAGTGCGACCCAACTGATTCAAGCCCTGACGGAATCGGGTGGTTGGCAGTTTTTGCTGGGTCTCTGGGTCAAAGAGTTACGCGAAAAAGCGGAAACAGTCTATGTCGGCAATCTGCGAGAGCTATTTGAGGTGGGCCAATATAGTGGCAATAATTCAAGCCTCGCAGATGCGCTACGCGATCCGTTAAGCCGTAATGAGGTGCTGCTCATTGGCGAGGTCACTGAAGAACAACTGGCAGATATCGAGCGCCGCTCCTCTGGGTACTCGCAACTATTTCAAATTGTCCGGATTGCGGATCGCCCCGCCGAAGAAGAAGATCTGCTTGCCCGGCAGGCCATTGACGCTGTCGCAGCTCAACATGAAGTTACGGTGCACCCACAGGCCATCTCACGACTCACCAAATTACAACGCCGTTATTCACCCTATTCAGGGTACCCTGGCAAGCTCATTCGGTTTTTCGAAAATCTTATTCTGATTGCGGGCAAGTCAGGAGAGCTCGTCACCGAAGAGGATGCCGTTGCGGAGTTTTGCGAACAAACCGGCATGCCGCGGTTTATGGTTGATCACAACGTGCCCATGGATATCGATCAGGTTAGGCATCGTTTCGAACAACGCCTCATTGGTCAGCGTGAGGCTATCGACGCTCTCCTAGATACCTTGGTTACCGTCAAAGCCGGCCTTGCTTCTTCTGGAAAGCCGATCTCCTCGTTGTTATTTATTGGTCCCACTGGCGTGGGGAAAACCGAACTGGCAAAGACCCTCGCTGCGTTCATGTTTGGTGATGAAAAACGGTTGGTTCGCTTTGATATGTCAGAATATAGCGACCCTATAGCGGTGTCACGGCTAACCGCGAGTCATCAAGCCAGCCTGGTCAATCGAATTCGTCAACAACCTTTTACAGTATTACTGTTCGATGAAATCGAGAAAGCGGATGCCATCTTCTTTGATCTTCTGCTCCAAGTATTAGGGGAAGGGCGTCTAACAGACGATAGCGGGAATCTCGCGAATTTTTGTAGCGCCATGATCATCATGACCTCCAATGTCGGGGCCAGCAAGTTCATGGCTGCACCGCTCGGATTCGAAACCTCCAGCCAAGAACACCCAGAATCCGCCGGGCAGCATTTTCGGCAGGTGGTTGAGCAATACTTTCGGCCGGAACTGTTTAATCGTATCGATCAAATTATTCCTTTTTATCCATTATCTGATGTGGAAAGACAGCAGGTTTTTAACAAGGAGCTCGTCCAAACCCAACAACTACTCGGCATTAGCAATCGTACTATGCAATTGGCCTATTCTGAGAATATTGCAGGTTTCCTAAGCCAGCGGCCTCACGATAGCCGCTATGGGGCTCGCGAATACCAACGGCTCATGCAACGGGAAGTACTATCGCCTCTCGCTGAAATACTCTCCGCAAAACCCCATTCTGCGAGCTTTCAGATTACCGGAAAGCTGGGTGACAACACATTGTCCTTCGATGTTCAGGACACCCATGGAGACCGACGCCAGCAAGCACATTTTATTGATGTCGCAGACAACATTGCCACATTACGGCATCGGCTACAGACAGTGCATGGCAGCCCCCGCTGGCTGTCGCTGCTTAGCGAACTCGATCGACTCGAAGCACTGAAACGACGAAAAAAAGAAAATTTCTGGAAGCAACCAAAATGGGTATCGCGTTATCACACGCTCAATGATTTTAAAGAACGATTGCAAAAATTATTAGACCAAACGAAGAATCTGGAAACAGAAGCCTATCTACAATTTGTTGAACAGGCAGAAGACCGCGATGCGAGCCTGTTTACAGCAACCCTTGAGGACCTGGAAACGCTTTTTATCCAGGTGATGTTAGCCTTAGAAAGCATCCTCGCCCCGGACAACAACCGCACCCTGCTATGCCTTTTTGGCAAACCCACATCCACTGACCAGCTAGCAGGCTGGTACAAACGGTGGTTTGCAGATCTGGGTCACGAATCCAAAAAGTTTTGGATGTATATCTCACCGCCAGACGATGCCGATCTCCTCTATGTCATTACCCGCCAGACGTCGTACTTTGGCGAATACTATTTGACCAGCCGGCCGCTACCACATGCCAAGAACCAACTTGTCGGGATTGGCTGGGAAATCCATGAAGAATGTGTCCATGATTTTTGGTTGAAGGAAGCCGGCCGCACTGAGATTACCATCGACGACGCCAAAGAAGCAGTCATGGTAGATCTAAGTCAGGAAGACCTCGCCCTATACGAACCGCCGCCAGAAATTCATCGACTAAAAACCGTCAAGGAACACAAGATACAACGGCGGATAGAACCTAAGGGGTACCAGGACCCGCGGCTCTTTGCAGACAAGGAATACCACCCACTAGAAGATCATCCCGCCCTGCTGCGGGAAAAGGCGCTCGAACGTATTCTAGAACGCTATGGGGTGCGGCAAGGAGGCAGCGATGACTATCATTTCTCTTGAGTTTCCGGTTCTTATCGAATCTCGCCAGCACGACTGCCTGCTTAGCCCATTGCTGATGCCAGGCGTCGATATTAGCCGACGGCGTTATGGCGATGCGGTTAGAGCGTACCAAAAGTATTTAAAAAAAACCTACGACCACAAAATCCTGGAGTCAGCGACGGCAGAGCAGTTACTTTGGTACCGCTTTTCACCGGACATTCATTTCGAGTTGCTGTCC
>JANQMN010000135.1 GCA_028280065.1 Hahella sp. | reverse complement strand
CATAAGGCCTTGCCTCTTATGGATAGTAACTTGTTGATCGCAAAACAGTTATGCCATAAAGCAAGGCCTTTTTCCATTCTAGTGGTGAGAAATTGGGGCTAGTACCCAATAAATTGATAAATGGAATCTCTTCAATGGATGTAACTTGTCTGTTTATGAGGCTATTTAAGCATAGTGGAGATGAATAGGCCTCACAGGCGTCTCAATGATCATGCCACTCCCAACGGCTCTGTAACCAAGCACCGATGACAATGCATAGGTGCTTACTTTTACTTGATTACTTTGGTTCCCACCCAATAGCTTGACATATTTACCATCAATACCCGCGTACAAACCGACATGATGACCGCCTGGTCTTTGTGTGACTACTATACAGCCCTTGAATACCTGATTTTTAGGGATAATTTGGCCCCATTCCAACCAGGATTTTGCTGCCGCTGAGCCGGTACCTTTGAAGCCACATTGCTTGACACACCAATTTATGAAGGCAGAACACCAAGGTATTTCATCTCCTTTGTATCCAGCTTCCCAATTTCGAATACCTCCTCCGACAGTATCACCATACTCCATAATTTTAGGATTGCTCAGCTTTTTATGAGGTCCTTCAGTTGTATACAATTCGCCAGGATTTGTCTCTCCAATTGGCGGCAGATATAACTCGTCTCCCATGCTTACCAGGTTCAATACACCTAGTGCTTTTGGCCATGGTGCTTTTTGGGGGTTTGGTGGCGTAAAGGGAACCTTCGTATTTTTTTGTGACCAAGCTTGACGGATTTGATTTAACGCCGCATCGTTATACTCTTTAACCCCTTCTTGGCTTCGCCATCTGCAATGGCATAGAGTTTTTCATGCGTTTGTTCCATTGTGGCGCGGGTCAAATAACTTCCGTAAAGTGACATTTGAAGTCTCCAGGTTGAGCTGTCAAATTTTTTATAACAATAGACGCTTGATCATGCAAATGTGAGTAAAAATTTCCATTCGATTTGCCCTTTAGACTCAATTTCTTGAAATGGTTAATATTTTTGACAGGGGGCAATTGAGTTGACGCCGCTTGGGGTAAGCGTGACCCTCCACAGAGTTCAAAATGATGAAGCCACTGCTGGTTGCCTGACTTCGGGTCAAAGCCAACGAAAATTTGAAATTCTGGATCACATGTAATGCGACTGTACACTTTTGGTAAAGAGGCGGATTCTCCGGCGGAGCGAACGGAGGATGCGTGTAAAAAACTGATTAATCGTTTGCTTGCCGGTAAAAATTCCAACGAGGGAGTTGAGATCGCCATTTTAGATGATCTTGTGGGATAAGCTGCCGCATTCGTAAACGACCACGCTCTATTCCTAAGCTTAACCTTTTATGGCTAGGAAATCTGATGTAGTCGCTTCACGTTTATTTTCAAGTACTGATTTTGTTAGACCTACCAAGTTTAAACACCTACCATTTGTTTACCTGTAAGCAAGCGTGGGATTTTTAGTTTCATAAAGCTTTTCCGATTCGAGACACACCTATGTCAACTATCGACATAACTTCTCAAAATAGAGCGATCTATTCGTCTCGTGTAATTGACCCGACGCATTATCAAAATGTTGACTTTTGCGATGGTGTCGCCTTTATATCATTTGGTGAAAATGCAGGCAGTCTAGAATGGCAGAGAGTGCCGTATGGTTAAAACAGAGATAAGAATGGCATCGATAGAAAAACTATTTACTTGGCCAAGAGTAATTTTCTGCTGGCTAGTCTTTAGCCTGGCACTACTCGCCTGGTCTCCCGCGCATGCGGCCGAGCCCCGCACCGCGCTGGTCATTGGCAATAGTAACTATGCCAATGCCTATCTAAAGAACCCCAAAAACGACGCCCGGGCGATTGCCAACCAGCTCAGGAAACTGAATTTTGAAGTCATCACGACGATTGATGCGGATCTTCGAGGGATGCGTAAGGCGATTAACGACTTTGGGCGTAAGTTAGAACGGAAAAAAGGCGTGGGTCTTTTCTACTATGCCGGCCATGGCATGCAATCCAACGGACGCAATTATCTAATCCCCCTAAAAGCCAATTTGGATCGAGAAACGGATCTGGAGTTTGAAGCGGTCGATTTTAAGAAAGTACTCCGGGAAATGGACTATGCCGGCAATGGCATTAATATCGCGATTCTCGATGCCTGCCGGGACAGTCCCTTAAGTAGGGGGTGGTCGCGTTCCGCGGCAAGAGGCCTTGCCCGCGCCGATAGCGCCGGAGATGGCACCTTGATTGTCTATTCGACCTCCCCTGGACAAACCGCTGCCGATGGTGAACATCAACACAGCCCTTTTACCCAAGCATTGCTCGACCACCTGCCCAATCCGGACCTTACCATCACATCGTTGTTCAATAAGGTGGGCTGGGAAGTGAAACGGCAAACCCGCGACAAGCAAGTTCCCTGGACGTCCTCGACGCCCTTGCCCGAGATCTATCTGGCCGGGGGTAGTATTCAAACGGTAACCCCAACCATCACCGCAAGCTCACAAGGCGAACTCAGTATCTCCACGGAACCGGCGGGAGCAACCATTTTAGTCGATGGTGGGTATCTCGGTCCCTCGCCCCAGACCCTGAATCTCCCAGCGGGAAAAAGTTACCGGATCGAAGCCCGGCAACAGGGCTTGGAAAATGCCACCGAAACCGTGCGTATCGAGTCCGGAAAACGCCATCAAGTGAAATTGATCTTGACCAGTCAACAGGGATATCTGACGGTACAAGCCACGCCTATCGATGCCCGCATCCAAATTCTAAATATTGGCCCAACCTATCAACCGGGCATGGCATTACCACCAGGCCGCTACCACCTGAAAGTCAGCAAATCCGGTTATGCACCGGTCCAGAAGTGGATACAGGTGTTCGCCGGACAACAGGTAGAAAGCGTGGTGTTGCAGCAGGAAGGTAGTTCGCTACTTTCTGAACTAGGGATTGAATTGGTTACCATCCCTGCCGGAAGTTTTCAGATGGGCTCGGATACCGGGGACGATGACGAGAAACCGGTTCATCGGGTCACCCTACGGAATGGGTTTAAGATGATGCGGCATGAGGTTACTCGAGGGCAATTCCGACAATTTGCGGAGGCGACCGGCTACAGGACCGACGCAGAGAAAAATGCTGGAGGTAAGGAAGGTTGTTATGCCGAATCCAGTACCGGTTCAAACAAATGGGATTGGCGCGATTGGGCGAACTGGAAAAATGTCGGGTATTCGCAAGCGGATAACCACCCGGTAGCCTGTATCAGCTATAACGATGCCAAAGCCTTTGCGGACTGGCTCGCTCGGGAAACCGGGCAAAAATTCCGCTTACCTAGTGAGTCCGAATGGGAATATGCCGCGCGGGCGGGAAGTCAAAGCGATTATAGTTTTGGCAGTCGCAAAGAGGCACTATGCCGCCATGGGAATGGTGCCGACCAGACGGCGAAGACACAATATACAGCTTGGACAACCAATAACTGTGAGGATGGGTACGTGTATACCGCCCCGGTAGGCAGTTTCCAGGCAAACAGTTTTGGCCTCTATGATATGCATGGTAACGTTTGGGAGTGGACGCAGGATTGCTGGAATGACTCCTATCAGGGATCGCCAGGCAATGGCAGTGTCTGGACGACCGGCGACTGTGGTCGCCGTGTGTTGCGCGGGGGTTCTTGGGGCGGTAAACCGAACTGGTTGCGTTCTGCCAACCGCACTTGGCTTGGCACTGCTACTCGGAGCCTCAACTACGGCTTTCGGCTCGTCCAGGGCCAGTAGCACATCGTGCTACGTTCCGTTTACCCTTTTAGAGCGGGTGGGAGCCCGCGGGCCTTGCCGTCCTGAAGGGATGGGGCAGCCATAGGCTGCCTGACATTTTTTTTGCGGGGTTCTCGACTTGGGTCTACGCTACAGTAGCGGGCAGTACCCGAGAGGTCGCCGTGTGTTGCGCGGGGGTTCTTGGAACAATAAACCGAACAGGTTGCGTTCTGCCAACCGCAATAGGAATGGCACTGCTAATCGAAACAACAACAACGGCTTTCGGCTCGTCCAGTACGCTCCTTCCGCCAGAATGCTGGCATTTACGGATGCCAGCAGCGTGTGTGGGAGTGCCCATGAGGTGCTGTCCCGGTCTGTCAGGGTGGAGAGGCCAAATAGTCTTGCCAGGGAAGTCAGAAGTACCGGTTAGTAGTTGCCTATGAACGCTGGTGCTTCATTTTCTTGCCTAGTTTTTAATCTACTGTCAGGTAACCATGATGCCGAATCCCACCGGTCCGCAAGCAGTGCAGGACTGCCACCGCTGTCTACTCTGGATGATTCCAACGATCGACAAATTTCCCCGCCAGCGACGCTTTACCTTGGGAGAAAAACTGGAATCCCGCTTGCTGCTGTTGCTAGAACTGCTAACGGAAGCGACCTATCAAAAAAGCAACAAAACGTTGTTGAAGAAAGCGAATAATCAGGTTGCCGTCAGCCGGCATCTCTGGCGTTTGGCATTTGAGTTAGGCGTAGTATCTGGCAAGAGATATGAGCATGGTAGTATGTTATTGGTAAATTTAGGGCGGCAAATTGGGGGTTGGAGTAAGCAAGTTGAAACGCCAGGGTAATCTGTGGCCCCAGCTGGTTAGCTTTGAAAACCTCTGGCTGGCGTTTCACAAAGCGTGCCTCGGAAAAGCGAATCGGCCTGCGGTTACCACGTTTTGCCTGGATCTGGAAAGCCAGCTATTCCAGTTGCAACATGAGCTTTGTGAATTCACCTACTTTCCTGGCACCTATCGCCAGTTCATCATTCGCGAGCGGAAGCCTCGGCTGATTAGTGCCGCGCCATTTCGTGATCGGGTTGTGCATCACGCCATCATGAACCTATTAGAGCCAATCTTGGAAAAACGCTTTTATCCCCATAGTTATGCCTGTCGCCAGGGCAAGGGAACGCATAGAGCGGTAGATCAATACCAACGCTGGGCGAATCGCTGGACGTATGTGATGAAATTGGATATTGCCCGTTACTTTCCCTCCATCCAGCACGAGCGCTTGAAAATCCAGTTGTGTTCGTTAATCAAAGATAGCTATTTTTTGGCGTTACTGGATCGAGTGATTGACGGCAGTCCAACAGAGCAGCATGGTGTGGGGCTGCCAATTGGAAATCTCACAAGCCAATATTTTGCCAATCTGTATTTGAATTCAATCGATCACTGGCTGGCCCTTCAGCCATCCTGTAGTGCTTATCTGCGCTATGTCGATGATTTGCTGATTCTTGGGGATGATAAGGCGGAGCTTTGGTACTTAAGAGATCAATTACAGAAACAACTCGAAGAACTAGGTTTGTGTTTGCATCCAAAAAAACAGCAAGTCATGCCAACTCGAGAACGGGTGGATGTGTTTGGCTATAAAGTCAGCCGCAGTCGCCGCTGGTTACGCAATGACAATGGTTACCGATTTCGCCGCAAGTTTCACAGGGCGTTGAACAACATGCAAAATGCTAACATGTACGGAGAGGACTTCCACGCATCAGTAATGAGCTGGATTGGCCACGCCCAGCACGGGGAAACCCATGGGCTGCGTAAGGCCATTTTTCGGGAGGTGTCTTTTTCGTCTAGAAGTGATTAAGGTAAACGCGGGCGCTGACCGAAGGCAGTCGCCGTGTGTTGCGCGGTGGGTCTTGGGGCACCAAACCGGTGAAGCTGCGTTCGGCGTACCGTTCCAGGTCCGCCACCAGCCACCGCAACGGCCTTTACGGCTTTCGTCTTGTCCAGGATCTGCAATAGCGCAGCGTTTGCAATTCCCTTTTCGCTTTTTGCTTTCTCCCTTTTCCACACCCGGCTTGCCCGGGTGCCCCGCTGCAGGCGGGTGAATTTTGATATGTACCGGGTCACACTTCAAGCAGACCCTATTTCAGATTATAGGGATCGTTGACAGCATTTGACTGCGGAGCATCCTGGCAGTGCCTAATGCCAATCACCAGTACTAGCGGATTGGGCAATTGTTGGCGAGCGCTCCATCACTACCTGCCTCGTCAGCTAGGCGTTGATCCATAATACTCCAAGCTGGCTATTCGGGTTGTACGCACTGTGATGCCTTTGCCGCAGGTTCATTCCGCCGACCTCGACCTTGAATGAAATATTTCCAGAGCCGAGGTAAAGAGAAGGCACTTTGGAGAAAAATCGAATTATTCCAGGGAGTCTTCTATTATGGAGAAAAAACTTTCTCAATTTCTAAAAAAGTTCTCGTCTTATTTCTTTGTATAGACACTTCAAAGCATTTATCTCACTTTGAAGGTACCCAAGAATTGATTTTTCCGGAGGAAAAATGACTATTAAGCGCTGTTTATTGTCTAAGCTAACCGCGACGAAAGTTAGCATTCTGACGTTTCTGACAATCATTGCAAGCCTTGTACAGGCAGAATCTCCTGATGGTTTTGAAGCTCGACTGAGTGTTGAACAAGCACCGTTGTATCAAGCTGCAGCCCCCGTTCCCGGTAATTTGGCTGTCATCGGGCAGTTTGACAAGGCGCTCTACTGGCAAGGTG
>JANQMN010000133.1 GCA_028280065.1 Hahella sp. | reverse complement strand
ACAATCAAATGGATGTTTAATGTTGAAAAAGCCAGAGAGAAATTTACTCGGGCTTATAGTCAGCTCAAATGTGCATAATTAATGTGTCGAGGTACTAGGTTATGGCCTTCATAAGGCATGAATAGCGGGAAAAATAAACTGGAATTTAGAAGCTACAGGACGTACTTGAAATGTGACGAAATGAAGATTTTAAAAAATAGACTTACTTTCAAGCTGCTGGCACGGTATAGGTTACTTAGACTTATGTCAAACGTTTTCTTGTCTGTGCGAACGCCACACGCGGGCCCCTAACCAAATAAGCCTCAGTTTCTTTTGTAGTTGTTTAGTGTAATCATGGCGAAAGTTGCGTTGAGTTCCCGCAAGGTCCAGGAGGTCGATCGTCGTTTCCGCAACTGTAGCCACAATATGCTGTGCGATCAGTTCAAGATCCTCCTGGCTTACCTTTGCTAAAGATGGTTGTTGGCAGATATCGGCAGCCAGTTCATTGGCAAAGAATCTCAGTTCCTGGCGAATCGCATTGCGTAAAGCAGGCGTTCCCCCAGTACGGCATTGGCACATGAAGTAAAAATGATTCTGGTGTCGGACAACAAAGTCAGCATAAGTGTCGATGGATTTTTGCGTTAGATCCTCCAGATAGTTATCCGCTTGACGAGCGGAACGCATCAATTTGCGTAGTAGCATGCCCAGATCATCCACAATATTCAGGCCTAGTTCTTCCATGTCCCGAAAATGCCGATAAAAGGAAGTTGGTACAACACCGGCGTTTTTTGCCACCTCCCGTAAACTGATACGTGCAAAGTTTTCACCTTCCCCTACCAGATTTAAGGCTGCGTCCATCAAGGCTCTTCTGGTGAGGTTCTTTTTCGCCTCCCGGCTCATCATTCGGTTTTACTCATGCTGCTTATTTATACGAAACAGTCATTTCTGAAATGTTGAGAATCAAACCTAAAAGTTTGCTCCTCATCACAAAATAGCGTGGAAAGAATTATTGCGAATCAAAACTCAGTGTACAAGTGTTGACTTAAATTTCAGTTGGTTTTACATTTGTGAACAGTTGTACACTAAAAAGAAGGGTGAGGAAGGCTAATGACAAGCGAAGACACCAGCAGACTCATGCAATTTTCTCCAATACTAAGGTGTATGAATGTTCTTTTCATTCAAGTAAACGGCTCGTTAAACGGCGTAAGGCAGGTCTTCCGGCAACAGCTTGGCGGCGTGCAATGCTTTATGGACTATGTGTTATGTAGGATCGATCCGTTGCTCAGCCTGCAAAGAGATTACGCTCAAGTCGTGAGTATCGGAGAAGAAACCCGCCAGGCGAAAACCTTTATATTAAGGCCATCTTTCCTCTGGAAAGGGTTTCTGGCCGGTCAGCATATTCAGCTTGAAACGGAAATCAACGGGGTGCGGTACCGCCGGTTTTACTCTATCTCATCGGCGCCAACCTTATTTGCAGAACGGGGGCTGATATCCATTACCGTCAAGAAGATTCCGGGAGGTCGAATTTCCAATCACTTGCATAAAACCCTTCGTGTTGGAGATATTTTGGCCATTGGTAAGGCGGTTGGCAGATTTATCTGTGACCAGCTTGATAGTGAACAGTTGTATACAAAAAGCTGTCGTGAAGAATCAGTGCCGATAGCGGAGAACTCCAAAGAAGTCCTCTTTATTGCTGCCGGCAGCGGTGTGACCCCTTTTAAATCCATGCTGGAAACACTTTACTCGGAAAAGCCTGAGCGGAAAGTGACATTGATTTTGTATGCCAATCGTGCCGATGAACTGATCTTCAATATCTGGCTAAGTCAGCTCTCCGAACAGTGGAGCAACTTCAGATTGATAACCCATTGCGGTGAGCAGATTAGCCTCGACTCCCTGAGGTCGGATTGCCCAGATATGGCGCAACGCGCTGTGTATCTATGCGGTCCCGTTGGTTTTATGGATAAAACCATCAGGTTTGCCCGGGAACTTGACGTCCCTTCGGACACCATTCGACAGGAAAATTTCGGTAATGTTTCCCGGCCGTCAGCCCTGGTCGATGCGGCCGGAATCAATCTAATGCTGGTAGAGGCTGAAGTACTGTTCACCAAGACGGGCAAGAAAATAAAATCTCCCGGCGGTAAAACCCTGCTGGAATTGGCTGAGCAATCCGGACTGCATCCGAAATACGGCTGTCGCCGGGGAATCTGTCACGAGTGCACCTGTCAACGTGAGGGGGGGGATATTTTCAATACCCTGACGGGAGCCTTGGTTCCCAAGGAACAAAATCGCATTCAAGCCTGTATTTCGGTGCCGGTTGGCGATCTCGTTGTCAGTGATTGGTAATTCTCGATTTCGTTTTTTCCTGAAACGGCATGGATGCCGTTTCATGATGAAGACTAACTAGGTAAAAGGAGAAAATGTATGGATATGAAAACAAGGCCTTTGGGTCTGCTCTCGCCAAACGAACTTAATGCGTTCGGTAGTGAGCTGGATCAGCTGCGTGAACAGGTTTTGGCGGACCTCGGACAACGCGATGCAGACTATATCCGAGACATCGTGCAGCAACAAAAAATGTGCGAAATCGTCGGGCGTACGTTAATCCATTTCAGTCTTAATCCACTGCTGTTCGCTGGCGGGATAGCTGCCTTGTCCTGTGCGAAAATTTTGGAAAATATGGAAGTTGGACACAATGTAATGCACGGACAGTATGACTGGATGAATGATCCCACCCTGGAATCGCAAAGCTACGAGTGGGATACCGTCTGCGACGCGGAGTCCTGGCGTAAGACACACAATTTTGAACACCATACCTACACCAATATCCTCGGCAAGGATAGAGACTATGGCTATGCCGTATTGCGTCTGACAGACGATGTCCCCTGGAAACCCTATCATTTTGTCCAATTCATTAATTACATCCTGTTAAGCGCGTTATTTGAGTGGGGTGTCGGACTCCATGAGTTGGAGTTTGAAAAACTAAAACAGGGAAAAGTTTCTCTTAAAGAGAAGATTCCATTCCTGAAACGTTTCCTGCGCAAATCAGGCCGACAACTGTCTAAGGACTATCTGCTGTTTCCTCTGCTGGCAGGACCCATGGCGCCAAAGGTCTTGCTAGGTAACGGCATTGCCAACCTGGTGCGCAATCTATGGACTTCGACCATTATTTTCTGCGGCCACTTTACGGCAGGCGCAGAAACATTTAGCGAAGAGGAATGCGAAAATGAAACAAGGGGAATGTGGTATTACCGTCAATTGTTAGGCTCAAGTAATTTCACCGGCAACAAATGGCTGCATATCATGAGTGGTCATCTTAGTTACCAGATTGAACACCACATGTTTCCCGACATACCGGCGCATCGCTATCCGGAAATCTCTGAACAGGTCAAGGTAATATGTCAGAAGTATGAAATACCGTACAATACGGACAGGTTTGGCAAACAGTACCTGACGGTATTGGCGCGTGTTGCACGTTACTCATTGCCACCTGCAGATTCGCGATGGCGGATGGCTGGTGAAAAAATACGCAGTTTTGCTGGCCGGAAAATCTTTAGGTTTCTTCCAGAGTATAGGCCACCTGTAATTGAGTAGCCTGTTGAATGTTTTTCTACGCCAACCGAACCGAGGTCGGCCTGTCCTATCCTCGACGCTAGGAGCCTCCTTATGCCACGAAGCCCAGCCGCTGCAAGAAAGATCGCCCAACACCTATTGGATCTGCATGTGCAGCATGAATTGGCCGCATGGAATGTTAAAGCATTTCAAAAATGGTTGGATGGGGAACTAAAGGTCTTATTTGATTGGCTGCAAACTGTGCCGTTGGAGGCGTTAGTCACGGCTGACCGTGTTCATGCCGTTATTCAAAGAAACGTTATCGAAAATGAAGTGCCAGGCGTGGTGGCGGAAATTGCCGGAGAGTCTGCAAATCAACTGTTTGCTTCGGAAATACACCAGAAGACAGCCCTAAAGGAGATCCTCACGGTTAAGCAGTATGAAGAATTTGTCGACAAGTTGCTGGAACTTCGCGAACAGCGGCAAAAAGGTGTCAATCAGATAATTGATTTGCCCATATATCGAGATCTTATTTCCGGTGTCCTGCATAAAGCCATCCTTCGTTATTTTCAAGAAAGCAATCTGCTCACGAAGAATATTCCGGGGGTTTCCTCCATGCTCAAGTTTGGCAAAAGCATGGTTAACAAGGCGGCACCCAACCTGGAAGATGCCGTCGGGTCCAATATAAAAGCCTTTATCGCCGGCAATCTGGACTTTCTGATTCGTGAAAGTAAAAACTACATGGAAAAACATCTGACCGACGCACAGATAAAGTCCTCTGCAATGGATTTGTGGGATGCCGCCGAAACGGTCACGATGGCGGATTTCCAGCAGGGTATGGACAGCCTTGACTTGTCCGAGCTTATTTCACTCGGATACGAGTTCTGGCTGGCCTTTCGCAAAACGGAGTACTTCGAGCAGTGTGTTGCGCTGATCGTGGAGGATTTTTTTCGGCAATACGGCAAAGAGCCCATAGGGCTGTTACTGGATGACTTGATGATTACCCGCGAGCGGATTCTGGCCGAAACCGATGCCCTGGCTCCCCGATTATTAAAATCGCTGAAGAGCAGCGGACAACTGGAAGGTATCATTCGGCGTCGACTGGAAAAATTTTATTTTGCCAAGAAAACGCTAACAGCAATGAAGTCTTTTGACTAGCAAGCTAAACGCCTTGCTTACGCCTGGACCCCATGGGATAGTTACGCTATTCCACAAGCAAAACCGTGCAAACTGATATCAATAGGGAAGGCACCTTGATGCGCAAGAAAATTATCAGTTCGACTGAGCGCCAAGATGCGTTCATAGATTCAAAAAAAGAATGGCTCGATTTGGACAAACTTGCAGTGGTCGAAGTCACATCAGAAGAATATTCTCATCCCATCGAGTCGGCTCTATTGCCTGGTGGAGAGGGTGGCTGGCGGGCTTCCACGCCTGGAAAACAAACCATCAGGCTGTTATTCGATACCCCGCAGAAAGTTCAGCATATTAAACTTAGCTTTCAGGAGTCGGAAAATGAGCGAACCCAAGAATATGTATTGCGTTGGTCTCCGGACGACGGACGGACCTACCACGAGATTATTCGCCAGCAATGGAATTTCAGCCCTGAAGGTGCAACTGTTGAGATTGAGGAGCATCAAACTCATCTTCCGGATGTCACTAGTCTTGAGTTGAGTATCATTCCGGATATTAGCGATAAAAAAGCATTTGCTTCCTTGGAAAAGCTAAGGCTTTGTTAACATCACCTTTCGAAAATTCCACAGCACTGTAGAAACCGTCCCTAATTTCTTAACGGTGGCATCTTCCTCATCCATGTCTTCTATTCCATCCGTACAGATTTGCACGAGGTATGAAGCCCTTGACTGCCCGAAGTAGCCCGTCACCTGGGCTCTTCATATTCAGTTCAGTTAGTTGTTGTATAGTTGAAACATTATTCTTGTTAGCCTGGGTTTTTCGGCAATTGGTGGAAATGCCAGGCTATCAAGTACTCATCGATAGCGTTGGTAAAGCTGGTTTGCTCAGTGGAGAGAAAAATGAAACCGACAGTCCTGAAAAATATTGTGTTATCCCTATTGATACTGCCCGGCCTGCTGGGTTGTGTTTCGACAACCAAGACTCTGGATCCCGAATCGGAAGTTTACTACGATGCCAGCTATGATTTTTCCGATAAAAAGAAAATCGTTGATAAGCTCGTCTCGCCCCTGATTCACGAAGAATTTATTCCCCGCCGCACCCAAAAGCCCATTCTGATTGTCTACCCGGTGGTTAACGAGACCTCAGAACACATCAGCACCGGTGGGATTACCGATGACATCCGCCGGGAACTGTTGCGTTCCGGAAAATACCGCTTTATCAGCGAAGAACAGCGCAACAATATCCTTAAGGAAGATGCCTATCAGCAACAAGGCTACGTTGATCCGGCCATGCGCATTGCCATGGGTAAGCAGTTAGGAGCAGAGTATATCGTGAGCGGAACGTTGCGTTCGATCAAAAAGAAAGAGCCAAAGCAATGGCGCCTGACCAAAAGCCAGCGAGTCTACTATAGCTTGGACCTGACGGTTACGGATTTAACTTCCGGTGAACTGGTCTACGCGGATCAGGCGGAAATCGCCAGAGAAGCTTCGCAACCGATTATCGGATGGTAAGTCGATCAACGGCAAAAAACGGACTCACGAACTTTTATGGCTGGTCAAATGCAAAAGCAGTTGTTCTTGATAATGTTATGTTTAAGCGTCTTGTCCGGGTGCGTGAATCATGCCTTGACAGACGCGCGAACGCTCTATTACCAGGGCAACTATATCGCCGCTTCCGATGCGCTGACCACCTGTGACGACTTCGCTGAAAAAGAGAAGTTCCTATGTCTGGTGGAGAAAGGAACGGTTCTCCATGACGCTGGGGAGTTCCGCGAGAGCAACCGGTTCTTTTTGGAAGCGCATCGTTTTATCCAGGATCGTGATTACATCAGCATTTCTCAACAAACCACCGCTTCCATCATCAATGATTATGCGATTGTGTATGTCGGTGAATATTCCGAACAGCTATGGATTCATAGTTACTTGATGATGAACTTTCTTCAGCTAGGTGATTATATAAGCGCACGGGTCGAGGCAAAACGGGCGCTGGAAGTTTTTGAACGCCATCCGGAAGCCCTTGAGGACGACTACTATACCCGTGGACTAATTGCACTTTGCTTTGAACTGTTCGGGCAGTTCGACAGTGCACGGATTGAATACGACATTGTTGAAAAGAACAGCGGAAGTCAGGTTTCCAGGCCCGGGACGTTACCTGCTGATTCGGGGGAGCTGGTGCTGATGATCGGAACAGGCAGAGGACCGGTAAAGGTGCCAATCGAAATCGTGGTGCCTCCCACTACAAAAATTTCCATTCCACATTACCGTTCAGCATCACCTTTCCATGTCCCAAGAATTCAGGACGCCGATAAGAAAGACATCCTTTTGCATTTCTCGACCGATACTTTTGAAGTTTCGGATAAATCCTTAAGCCAACGCATGGCCGAAATTATCTCACGGCAAACCGTCAGGGTTGCAGGTAAGGAAGCCATTGCGGATTCGTTCCGTAACGATCGGTTAGCCGAGTTCCTGGTTCGCGTTGCCTTGTTTGCCACCGAACATGCGGATGTTAGATCCTGGCAGACATTGCCGAGAGGATTTCATCTATACCGGCTGTCCTTGCCTGCCGGCTCCCATCAACTGCGTGTGTCGCTCGGCGAATTCGGAGCATATCGCGAGCTACCGGTTACGCTGACGAATGGTGAGCGCGTATTTAAATCCCTGAGGCTTTAAACTCGCCAGGTTCGAAGGAATAAAAAAGGTATCCCGCCCGCAGGATTTCTCAGACTCTCGATACTAAGCTTGAAAGCAATTAGCTGCGTATTCCTACAGGCTAAAGTTTTTTGACCACCAATACCGGACAGCAAACGGGAGAAAAAAAGATGGTTTGGAAACCTATTCTGCTTAGTATTTTTGTGTGTTTTATGGGGACGCAAGTACAGGTTGCCACCGCTGTAGACTTGCATGTCGAAACGGTTGTGGAAGAACTGGAGTTTCCCTGGGGGTTGGCATTCCTGCCTTCAGGCGAGGCACTGATCACGTTAAAGAAAGGCCGATTGGTAAAAGTCGACCTTAACACCGGTAAACAGACTGAAATAACCGGTTTGCCGGAATCGACCGTGCGGGGACAGGGTGGCCTGCTGGATGTGGAACTCGCACCCGATTTCGAAAAATCTTCCTGGATTTACTTGACTTACAGTGTCGCCAAGGGGTGGGGATATACCACTGAACTGGCACGGGCAAAACTCCAAGGGAACACTCTTGAGCAAGTCGAAATATTATTCACGGCAAAAGCCGAAGGATTTGGCGGCCGGCACTTTGGCTCGCGGCTGGCGTTCGACCATGAAGGTTATTTGTATATGAGCATCGGCGATCGCGGCGACAGGGATAAGTCGCAGGAATTAAATCATCATCATGGAAAAATCGTCAGATTGCATGCCGATGGCCGTGTTCCCAAGGATAATCCTTTTCTTAACCAGCCTGGCGCTTTACCTGAGATTTATAGCTACGGGCATCGCAATCCCCAGGGCATGCTGTATGACATGCAAAGCAAACGCCTATGGCTGCATGAGCATGGACCCAAAGGCGGCGATGAGTTAAACCTCGTAGAAAGAGGCGCGAACTATGGATGGCCACTTGTTACTTTTGGCCGGGAGTATAGCGGCTTAAAAATCACGGACCAAACCGAAATGGAAGGAGTCGTATCCCCTGCTTTCCAATGGACGCCTTCCATTGCACCTTCCGGAATCATGATGGTCGATAGCCCGTTGTTTCCTGACTGGCAGGGTGACATATTAGTCGGCGCCCTCAAGTTTCAACTTGTTACCCGTGTTGAAATGGATGGCACAAAAGCTGTGGGTGAAAACCGCTTTTTGCAACTCGGTCATCGTATTCGGGATATCAAGCAGGGTCCTGATAATGCACTCTATGTCATAACGGATAGCGGACTAGGCCAGTTATGGCGAATTACTCCCAAATAAGTCAGATATAAGTTGTAGTCGCTTTTTTGCTACAGTCTATCTCTCTGATTTTTAAAGGAAAGTAAAAAGGCGACACCCCCTCTCGTTGCAAGTTTGCAACTGAAACAGGCTGTAAACTCCGAAAAATTACCCCTTGGTCTTCCGGTATTCTCACTGGTGGATCCTAACTATTTGTTTTAAAAAAGAAAAAATTTTCTGGCACAGTGTTTGATAACTATTCAGCAAGGAAACACGCCAAACGCCATTAGAACAACAACCTGTGATGATTCCTTACCGCCAATGAAAGGGAGCAGACGACAGCAAGTTTGTTGCGGGCTCTCAGTGAAAAGAGGAAGTTCGATGAAAAAAATTGTTATATGCATGCTGGCCGGTTTAATGACCGGTGCGGCAGTTGCCGAGGAAACCAAAGAACCCGAAATGTTGGCCGCAGAAGCAGAGTTTGTTTCTTTGGATGCCAACAAAAATGGTGCTCTGTCAAAACAAGAAGCTGATTTGGATGCAAAATTAGCCGCTGCATTCGCTGAAGCGGATGCTGACCAAGACGGTGAAATCAGTAAAGCAGAGTATATTCTCTACAGCGGAGACGCTACCGCTGCAGGGGGCTAGTTTACTAGCCTTGGGGCTGCAGGAGCCAAAGGCTCTTCAGCTCACATAGCGTGATAGAGAGACTCGTCTTTCTAGCCCTGTTGATGTCGTAAATTAGACTCTTATTGAGTTACCGGCCCCTTCCAACCGGTTTTCAGTTCGGCGAAAACCTGGATGTGGAGACGGCCGGATCTTCTGATCAAATCTCTCCTGAAAGCGCTTGATCTAGCGCCAGGCCGAATCCCAAGTCCATGGCGAAATAGAGTGACTGATTTTATTTTCCAACCTGACCGCAATGCGTTCAACCGGCATACTATTCTTAGGGAAGTATTCTGTCTCCAGGATTACAGCTTTGAATGATTCCTTACCCTAAAGCGGGTGCTGGTTTTTAATTCCATTGGCTTTTCAGCTGTTAAATGATAGATAGACATCTGCAAGTTTTTTACCAATAGCGCAAGAGTATCTCGTCGTGGGAAAAGGGCTCGATAAACTATTCGATCTGCCGCTACTTGGCCTCCTGCTCAAAGTTCTATTCTCTGAACGCCTGCATATGCTTCTGGCGTTCGTATTCTTTTTGGGCGGACTTTGCTGGTTGGTTAACCATTGGATGGAAAGTGCCGTTTTGGATGCTATTGCCTTGTTTTCGATGCGAGTTCCAATGTTGTTATTTGGCGTTTGGATGGTGCTGGCGTTCCTGTTCGTACTTATTGATAAGTGTTTTCCCGGGTCGAATAGTCAGCGAGGCATGACAAAAAAACAAATCGAAAAGCTACTTGATAAGGCTAAGGAAGAAGGGCAGCTTGAGTTATCGGTTCGATATAGCGCCGGAGTAACGGGTTTTTCGACCAGTTCAACCTCTCTGACGTTAGACGTGTCAGGAGGCCAAAGCGACCCGGTTGACCGGGAGATCGGGGAGTATCTGCAAAAGAAAACCGGGCGAAGAGTACAAGTAAGAGCCGGAAAGAATGCCTGGCGTCGATTGGTGGTTTTTTTAGCTAACTAATGGAGTTCATCAAGCACGATTGACTTTGACGGACATAGAGCACTATAGGAAAAGTTAGTGCGCGTGCGTGCTGTCCAATACAGCTCTTTCTTTATCCGATACAGCCATATGCCGAAGATCGAGACCCTGTTCCATATAAATTAATTGCTCGGCGATATTTTTCGCGTGGTCGCCAATTCGCTCCAGCGACCGCAGAATCCATGCACAGCTAATATCGACCCCTTCTTCGTTGCATCCTGTGCTCAGGTCCTTGATAAGCCTGTTTAACGCATTTTTATATTCTTCGTTTACCGACCTATCTTCTCTGACGACGTCCAGTGCAGCTTGAACGTCCATTCTTGAGATCGCATCCAGAGATTTTCTGAGCATGGAAGATACTAGTCGCCCTAGCCGGAAAATGTTCGGATAATTCCGGGAAGGAGCTAAATCGTTACAATACTTGAGAGCAAACTTCGCTATCTTTTCGGTTTCGTCTCCTATTCGCTCCAAATCTTTCACCATGCGGGATGCGGCAATCAAGAACCTGAGATCATTTGCTGCGGGTTGCCTTCGCGCAATGGCGACCACGCATTCTTCATCGATCAGTACTTCAAAGGCATCAATTTTCTTTTCCATCGCAAACACGGATTTACAGAGCTTCGAACTTCTCCCGATCAATGCGTCAATAGCATCCTTGATGTTGTTTTCCGCCATGCCACCCATGGTCATCAAGTGGTCCATCACTCTATCCAAGTCAGAGTTAAATTGACTAGAAATATGATTGCTGCTCAATGCATCGCCTCCTTACCGGGACCAGATAACAAAGTTGCCAGACTTGTCAGTCGATCGAACCATGGGGATTAAGAAAAGGACAAATTCGGGAGAACCAATTGATAAAACCATAAGTTATTTTCATTTGAAATACCCCATTAGGGGTATTGACCACATGGCAATAAAGCTTCCTTTAACCGCTTAAAGGAGGAAGGACCCATAGAAGGGTGCGGTATAATCGACTATTTATAGGCCTAGGCCGGTTTTGTGGGTGCACTGTTTCTGGCTATAAATTTGTTAAGTTGACTATGTGCCTGCTGAGAAACCTTATGCCGCATGAGCGGCATCCATCCAAGCAGCAATCCAGGTACGCCTAGCGCTTGCCTAGACCATCGCCAGAAATTAAACCTGTCCCGATGTTCGTAGATTAAGCCGTCCTTAAAAGTGATCGAGGCTTCGATTCGGTTTTCCACCTTGCGACCTGTTGTTGAAAATAGGTAGGTAGCTTGCCATGAAACCGTCCCATGTTGCTCATCAGCATCTCCCAGTTGAAACTCGAGTTCGAAGTTTTGCGCTCGCTCGCACAACATGCGCCACATCATCCCGATCTCGGTTCCCGCCAGAGTGAAGGCCGGGTCGCTGAAACGAGCATCGGGGTGGTAGCAATCTGCCATGGTACGCCAATCTAACTGTTGAAAGGCGGTGTAAAAACGATGTAATAGCTGGCTATTTGGATTCATGGAACTTCTCATCTACAAAGTGTGTGTTGATCGAGAATTAATCTTAAAGCAGATGAGAGTTCATTAGATAATGTCTGAAAAGACTATTATAATGGGTAAATCAGACATCTTTGTTGCTATGGGTTTGCATGCGTATAGGATTTGTTACCTCTGAACACACGCCCGTTTCCTCTGTCGCCGGGCCTTGGGATATATTCCGCTTGGCTGCAAGCCTAGTTGATGTTGAGACTAACGCACCCTCTAAACAAAGCCATGGAAGCGATTCTAAAAGCACTACCGCCCGATGGACTCTTGACCTGCTGAGCGACCAATCTGAGGCACCACGCCTGGCCCCACTGCTGATGAACCCGAATGCGATGTATGATGATGGTATCTATTACGACTTGGTCGTGATTTGCGCGCTCGGCAATGTGACCCAAAGCCCGACGGTTCTGAATCCGAACACGGTGAGTTGGCTCAAAAAACAGGCGGAGAACGGTGCGAAGCTAGCGTCCATATGCACGGGAGCATTTTTACTGGCGGCAACAGGCCTGCTTAACCGGCGGCTGGCAACTACGCACTGGATAGCGGCAGAACGGTTTAGAACAGCCTATCCTTCGGTCGATTTACAGATAGACCGCATGGTTACCCAGGATGGACCGTTTTATTGCTCGGGTGGTGCTTATGCCTATCAGGATCTTTGCATGTGCTTGCTTTACGACCTGTTCGGGGAAAAAGTTGCGGATCAGTGTTCCCGCCTACTCCTTATTGATGCAAAGCCGAGGCAACAATCGGTTTTTGCCGGTATCCAAGGATTGAAGTTGCACCAGGACACAAAAATTCTCAAGATCCAACATTGGATGGAAATACACGTCTTGGATATAGCGAGCATGGACCAGATCGCCAATAATTTTCATATGAGCAGCCGCCACTTTGTTCGCCGCTTCAAAGCCGCCGTCGGAGAACCACCGTCGAACTATTTGCAACGCTTGCGTATTGAACTGGCCAAACATTTATTGAAAGACGCTTCCATTGCCGTGGAAGTGGTGGCAGATAAAGTGGGATATCAAGACGTGCAGTATTTTCGAACATTGTTTAAACGTTTTGTCGGTTCGAATCCCTCCGAGTATCGGCGTGTTGAGGTTCTAGGGTAGTGGGACACCACACTAGGGATGCCTCCTCCAGGTATTAGCTAGCCTCTTACTCTCAATCCCTTTCATAGAGCCGCCTATCTCCGGCATCGACGGTATTAGGCCCCCAAGCAAACGTCGATAAATATTACTTGCGTTATGCAAGTGAAAAGGGTGAAACTATGGATATGAAAAAGCTTCGATCTCCTTGCCCGGTTGCCTGTACGCTCGATCTCATCGGAGACAAGTGGGCATTGCTAATCGTCAGAGACTTATTTGCAGGTAAGCGGCATTTTAAAGAGTTTATGTCTTCGCCGGAAAAAATCGCGACAAACATTCTTACTGCCAGGCTCAAAAAACTTGTTGCCGAAGAGCTGGTTGACAAGGTTCCTTCCACTCAGATTCCAGGAAAAAATGCCTATCAACTGACCGAGAAAGGAAAATCCTTGTACCCGGTGCTCATGGCAGTAGCGGATTGGGGACTTGAGCACATAGAGGGGACGCAAAAATTTATTGATGTTTAAGCCAAGCCAATTCACTTAAATCGCGAATACGCATTTTTTTGTGATCCATACTTGCAGAATGCAAGTATAACAAATGGCTCGGCAAGTTTGTTGACGAGCCAACAGAAAGACAATGTTCGTCCGGAAACCCAGGTTTCAGGATGAAAACTAATCACATGTATCGAGGATTAACAGATGAATAAAATTGCCGTTCTAGCATTCGCCGGGTGCCTGATTATTTCACTTAACAGCAGTGCGTTTGAAATACAGGAACCGAGCTATCTCAACTATCGCTTCGAAAATAAGTCCGATTTTGCTTCCAGTCACATTGATCGCATCAACCAACTGACTCCCAGTGCCAATGGTACAAGCAGGTTCTATGAGCCGGGCTACTTAAATTTCAACTATGAAGTAAGCGGCGAAGTTAACGGGGTAAAAACTTTTGATGAGATTCGCTTTACACCTACCTACAACTGAGACGTTCTAGGAAAGAAGAAATAGCCATTCGAAAGGTGCATGCAACTAATGAAGAATTTAATCAAGTCAGTTGGTTTAGCCACGACGGTTTTGCTCATTAGCGGCTGTGCCTCTTTTAATTATGTGGAAGAAGATGCCCCGATCGCCGAAGAGCGGATCAGTCCCTTGCAAAACAAACCGAAGGTCGCCGTTGTTTTGGGAAGTGGAGGGCCGAGAGGCTACGCCCATATAGGAATATTGAAAGTGCTGGAAGAGCACAATATTCCGATTGATTTAGTTGTCGGTTCCAGTGTGGGTTCACTTGTAGGTTCCTTCTGGGCTGCGGGTTATAGTGCGGAGACGGTATCCCGGCTTTCCAAAGAAGGCGGTCCCTTAACCTTATTTGATTTTTCCCTATTTGCGGATCGAGGCTGGATAATCGGTCAACGTTTACAGGACTATGTAAATCAAGGGGTAGGCCATGCCACTATCGAAGAGTTGGATCGTGAGCTTATTATTGTTGCCACACGCCGGGAAGATAACCGGCCTGTATATTTTCGAAAGGGCAACGTAGGCGTGGCAGTAAGAGCGTCAAGCGCGGTTCCCGGAGTCTTTTCCCCCGTTGCCATCAACAACATCGAATACGTAGACGCTGACGAATCATTGCCCGTTGCAGTGGAGGTCGCTCGACAGGCCGGTGCGGAGTTTATTATCGCCATTGACGTCTCCGCTCGAAAAGGAGCAGCGCCGACAGGTACATCGGAACGAAAACTGTTAAAAGACGCCAGGCGGCGTGCCCGTATAGAACCGCAAGTCGCAATGGCGGATTTTCTCTTCCACCCTGACCTTGATTATGATGCGGGACCATGGCGAAGCTATTTTATTGCCGCAGAAATCCAAGGCGAAGCCGCCGCTAACCACAGGATTGATGAGTTAAAAGCGCTGCTCGATCAATCCATTGCCATCAATGAAAATCAAGTCGGCAACGCCAATGTAAGTTCGAAAGGTAGTTGATACGCCTTGAGGATATCTGTTCTTAAGGGGATATCTGTTCTTTCTGTTCTTAAGGTGGAGTGGTTGTTAGGCGAGCGCTATTTATGGTTTATCCTAAACGGCTAAAGCTATCGGCTCCACCTGTTCATTTTTTGCCTTTACCCGGCCAATCACCCTGGCATGGTCATACCCGCTCTTATGTAAAGCCAGCAAACAGCTTTCTACCCTGTTTGCAGGAATACTCGCCAGCAGTCCCCCAGACGTCTGGGGATCAAATAGAATGGGATAGTGCGGGTTCTTTTCTGCTCTGCCATAGTCGAGAATCTCCCGTTGTTGTTCCTGGTTAGCTGAGTGTAAGGTGCTTAGGATGCCCATTTGCATCGTCTCTGCTGCGCCATCGATCAAGGGTAGTGATGCCATCTCAATTTCAACTGCTACTGTCGACGAGTTGGCCATTTCCAGCAAATGGCCAATTAAACCAAAGCCTGTGACGTCGGTGCAGGCAGTAGCTCCATGGGCGTGCAGATCGCTTGCCGCTTTACGGTTGGATTGCAGCATTGAGGCGAGTGCCGCTGTTATCCATCGGCCCTTGGCTTGCCGCCGCATATCTGCGGCAAACAACGTTCCGGTGCCTAGCGGCTTGGTCAGGACCAACTGGTCTCCCGGCTGCATGCCGCTTTTACGCAGGACTCGGGTTCGATCAGCAAGACCGTTGACGGCGAATCCCATTGCCAGTTCAGCGCCTTCGCTGGTATGGCCGCCGACCAGCGTGGTGTTGGCATCGTTAAGTACTTGTATGGCGCCGGCCATCAGTTCATGCAGGGTATTTTCAACTTTCTGCTCCAGGCCAAAAGGCAGTGTGGCGATTGCCTGTGCCGATTGAGCTGCTGCACCCATGGCAAAAATATCGCTGAGCGCATGGTTTGCCGCGATCTGGCCGAAGAGATAGGGGTCGTCGATGAAGGAGCGAATATAGTCGACTGACTGCACCATTACTTTATTGGCGGGTATTTCAATGACGGCGGCGTCGTCCGGTTTGTCGAGTCCGACCAGGATGTCATCGCGCGGCAGGGGGGGTAGATTAGCTAATGCGCGCCGGAGAATTTTAGCGCCGACCTTTGCACCGCAACCTCCGCAACGCATGCTGTCTGTTGCGATCATTCCCGATATCTGCCGGGTTGCCAGCCCAGGATCGACCCCGTGATTCGCAATCTGTGCCATCTTTGGGAGATCGGTGAATTTCGCCATGAACCGCCGGTCTATCCAATCTTTCCAATCCCACACCTTTTTACCTTCGAAATGTATTCCGGCTTTGCTCGCGACGGCGTATTTATCTCCAGTGCTCACCAATGCCAGCAGTGTTTTCTGCGGCGCAAAGGGTTTAGGCGGTTTTCCGATTAACGCCCGACGTAAGTTGCGCGTGAGCGGTTTTCCTTGGCGTACCGCGAAAACACCCGCTTTGGGCCGAGGGTGATTGACGACATGGACAATATCGCCGGCGGCGAATATATCCGCATGAGAGGTCGATTGCAGCGTGTCCTTGGCACGAATAAATCCTAAAGTATCAACGTCCAATCCTGATTCTTTTAGCCAGGGCTGGGCACCGGCGCCGGTGACCCATAGGATTTCGTCGAGTTCGATGGTTTTCCCGGTGCTGAGGTCCATTTTTCCTTCATGGACACGGGTTGCTTCGGCATTGCGGTGGACCTGCACCTGGCGTGCGCGGAGGATGCGATTGAAACGTTCGGCCGCACCTGCGGGAAAGGTCGGCATGATTTGCCTGCTTTTGCTGACTAAATGGAACTCCAGTTCCTCATCGTTCCTTTGTTGTCTGGCGAGTTCCATTTGCAACCGGTACTGGATCGCCAGAAGAATTTCCACACCTGCGGCTCCGGCTCCTACAACCGCGATTCGGTGAGGTCCGGGTTGGCTGAGGACACGGGTGAGTAACTGCTGCCAACGGTCGACAAAACGGTTAATCGGTTTCACCGGCGTGGTAAATTCGGCAGCTCCGGGAACACTGTTGATTTCCGGGCGCGAGCCAATATTGATGGATAACAGGTCGTAGGCTACCGGCGGCCTGTTAGCGCAGATAACGCGTTTGCTCCTGGTATCGATATTGACGGCGGAATCGTGGTATAGCCTGGCGGATGCGAACCGGCACAGTGGCCGCAGATCAATATGTGCCTGGTCAAAGCTATAGTGACCGGCTACATAGCCCGGCAACATGCCCGAATAGGGAGTGTTCACATCGCGGGCGATCAATGTCAGGCGAACCCCTGGCATGGGCTTCATGCCAAAACTCCTAAGCACTGCTACGTGGCTGTGACCGCCTCCAATCAAAACTAGGTCTTTAACAATCGCGCCCTGGATCGCCTTCATTCAGTGCCTGTGATTATTGTCCTACTTTCTTTTCCGTTAACGACTGTTCAATGTTTGTTAACGCCTCAATTTGGCCTTCCAGTGAATCGACTTTTTCTTGAAGCGTTTGTATCTCGTTATTCAGCAGCTCAATCTGTTGTTTCTGCTTCCGTTTATCGCGACTTAATATCTGGTGTTTTTTAACATTGCGGAAACGCCATGCCAATTCGGCTTTTAACCAGTCGCGGTATAGCGCGGCATTCGAGCCTTTTTCGGGGACAGGCATTTCGGAAAGCGTCTGGTTCGCCTGGGACCACTGTTTTCTGGATGCCGCATGCACGGCTAACAAGCTGGCCTGCTCCAACGCCAGGGTCACCTGATTCTGTTCCGGCTGGCCCAATAAAGAGCCAATCGCAAGCAGTCTGGCCTGGCGTTCTTCCTGCGACAGTTTGCCTGCATTCATGTAAAGCTGCAGCCAGGCTTCCTGCGTATGATCCGACGCGAGAGCGTGGGTCGCATCGGTATAGGCTTGTAAGTTTTCGCTGGTCTCATCGGCCGCGGGTTCGAAGATAATCTGCGGCCAGCTGATATTGAGGTTTGCACAGCCGGTGACCGAAAACCAGAGCCCTGCTGTAAGAAGTGCCGGGACAAGTGTTTTAAAAGTGGATTTGTTCAAATTACATCCGTTCCACAGGGTTGCAAAGGTAATCAACGGAAAGAGCCGGCTATCTGCCAGTAGTAAAATCAGGTAGAAATGCTGACGCTTCGCAGCAACTGCAAGGGGCCAAGGTTGCGGATATCACGGAGATCCTCTTCCGTTCTGGCCAGCATCGCGCCTGTATAGCCCAAGGCATTCACGGATATCCTCCCCGCATGCTCTTGCGAACGCGGTACGACTAACATCCATTCGCGTGTCATCAGTAGATTATACGGCTTGAAAGGATGAGCGTCAGTAGTTTGTAGATCGAGTGCTTCGCAAAAGTCCCGGTAAGCTTGAAAAAAGCTACCGGCATGGAGTTCCTCGGCGCGAAAAAACCGGTGTTTAAAGGGCAGTAGCGGTAACTCATCGGTATCTGTATCGCTACGCTGGTAACGACCGATTAGAGGCAGGGCTTTGGTTAAGTCATAGAGTTTGTGCCCGGTCTCTTCGCCAGGCAGCGGAATTGCTTGTAAATGCTTATGGCGTTGGCTGGCGCCGGCGATTCTTCCGCCATTGAAAAACACCAGACAGGGGATCTCCCGCAGAACCTGTTGTGCCGCTTCGAAATCCTCCATACGCAAGGGCGCTTCCTGTTCCTCAAAGTCGCTGGTAACGATTAAAAAATGGTATTGCAATACGTTGAATTTGTTGAGCAGGCCAAGATAGCGGTTATTGAAATGTCCCAGATACAGCGCCTCTTCGTAGGGTAGAAAAGGGTTGCGTTTGGTGGCGGGCGCTGAACCGTCGCTGGTTAATGTGGCGGCTTTTTCTTTGCGATCAAGGGATGTCACCAAGCGCACGGCGAAGGAAAGGCCGTTTTCCTCCACTTGAGTCGCTTCCGTGGCAATGGAAACGAGTGCCTGCTGTCGGATCGCCTGCTGCGTTACTTGTTCGATGCGAGACCAGAGTGATCCAGGTGGAAGGGGTTCCAAGGCGTTAGTCGTGGCTAGTGATTGAGGTTATTCCATCCTCTTTGTCGAAGAGGTCCGGTGCCGGGGCAGATTCAACTCCTCTGCCCCGAACATGATAGCCGCTAAGCAGCGCCGAGAGCGGCATGGGGCGACTGGCAAGCCTGGGAGCCATTTGACCAGTGATAGGTCATTTGGATCACCCGTGCATCGGCACTGGCTCGGTGGCGGCGCAAGCCCAACATGTGTTCGACACGCTTGCGGGTAGGATGCCAGACCGACTTTTGACAGTCGGAAAGTAGGGCGGTCAAGGGTTCCAGTTTGAATTCCATGACCGTTTCAGCAGCTTCGAACAGATTCGATAACCAGGCGAAGTCTTGCCCCCAGGCATCGGAATACACGGTTGAGCCGGACAGGTGTTCGTTGAGTTCGGCGGCGACTACTTGAACCTCCTGGCCTCGATTTTCCAAAACCTGGCGAGGAATACCGTGGACTCTCTCGGCTGCCGCATCCCAGTGGGTCCAGTCATTTTGCGGTTTTATTAAGCGGCAGTAGCTAAATCCGTCAGATCGGATGAAGCCGACTTCGATGGGATAACCACCCTGCCCGAAATTCGAGGCTTCCACATCAATAATGGTAGGCAATCTTGTATTGCTTGTTACTTCAGTCATAAGAGCACCTTAGATGATGTTGTTATTTTTAATTATTGAGTCGTACGCCAACTTGCCCTTGCAACGAATTCATGTCGTTGCCGAATAATCTTCCATTATTTCTAAGCCTGGTTCTTTAACCTTATAGATTTATAAGGGATTACTTATCGGTAAGGGCGGTCAGCGCGTCCAGTTGTCGAACTATGCTGAATGAAAAAGTCACTCAAGAATGTGGCAATTTCATGAAGGGTGCAAGACTTTTTCATGACTAGTTTGTCATGTGTCGAGCGATGGATAACTAAGCATTTGTTTTTATGGAGATACTTCGCCGGCAAAAGATTTTGGCAGCAAGCTTTTCATTTCCTCGGCGGAGCAGCCACTGGCGCAAAGGTGGTGCAATTTGGTAAAGGCGGCCTCCAAGGTCATGTCCTTGGCGGAAATCATGCCGGTAGCCGCCAGCCGGGAGCCGCTGGCATAGGCATTACTCGTCACGCCGCCGGAAGCGCATTGGGTAACGCTTATAATCACTATCCCTGCCTTGTTAGCGGCTTCGAGCGCCTTCAGCAGGGATTTGTCGGAGGCAGGCCCATTGCCGACGCCGTAGGTGCGCAGGATCAGAGCCCGGCATGGCGGCTTACAGACAGCGTTCACCACATCGGCCTGAATTCCCGGATATAAGTTTAAGACCCGAACTTGATGATGCCGGTAATCCGGGAAGGAGAAGTTTGTCTTTTCAGGCGCTGGTAATATCGCTGATCGATTGAGCGCAATATAGATGCCGACATCGGCGAGTTCCGGATAATTCGGGCTGGTGAAGGCTTCGAAGCCCGTGGCCCGCTGTTTGATTGCCCGGTTGCCTCGCAACAGGTGATCGTTGAAATACAGGCATACCTCGGGAATCGGATGGGCGCTGGCAAGTTCAAAGGCGGTAACCAAATTGGTCTGAGCGTCATTGCGTAGTTCCGTCAGGGGAATCTGAGAGCCCGTGACAATGACGGGTTTACCCAGGCCTTGCAACATAAAGGACAAAGCGGAGGTGGTGTAGGCCA
This sequence comes from Hahella sp., assembly GCA_028280065.1. Taxonomy (GTDB): domain Bacteria; phylum Pseudomonadota; class Gammaproteobacteria; order Pseudomonadales; family Oleiphilaceae; genus Hahella. The sequence continues at coordinate 13,029 of JANQMN010000133.1, read as the reverse complement.
TGGTATCCGTGCCATGCAACACCACGAAGCCGTCATAGTCCTGGTAGCGTTGATGGATATCCAGCGCAATGGTTTGCCAATCCGGTGGCTGCATATCGCTGCTGTCCAGCGGATCGGCATACTCCAGCAAATCGTATCGGGGCATGTCCACCGCAATGATAGGCGGGATTTTTGCGTCGATGAGCGCTTGGAGGCCGGATGCCGGGCTATAACCTTCCCTGCTATGTATCATGCCAATGGTGCCGCCGGTATAAATCAGTAAAATTTGTTTGCGCATCTGGCTATGCCTTGCTTAAAAAGCGTTTCACTATGCTGGCGAACAGCCCCGGTTTTTCCGCATGCAACCAGTGGCCGGAGTTTGGCATGACCCTCACCTGGGCTTCCGGAAACAAGGCCATCGTATGGTCGCGGTACTGGGGTTTGATGTAGTCGGATAATTCGCCTTTGATGAACAGTGTCGGGCCGGTGAAAGGTTGGTCATGGTGCTGGCCGGTCATGATCTGCGAATAGTTGTGATTAATCGCGGTAAGATTCATGCGCCAGGTGAAACCCTCCGCGCCTTGTTTCAAGAGATTTTTCAACAGAAAACTACGCACGGCGATTTCCGGAACATGAGGTTTCAGCAACTCATCGGCTTCTTGGCGTGACCTCAAGTTATGCGGATCAATTACATTCAATCCTTTGAATACCGCGTCGTGATGCGGCGGATAGTTGACCGGAGCGATGTCCGCGACAATCAGATTGGCGATGCGTTCGGGATGCAGCAAGGCAAGCTGCATTGCTGCCTTACCCCCCATGGAATGGCCGAGTACATGCGCGTAAGGCAAAGCGTTGGCATCCATATAATGGCGCACGTCTTCCGCCATCAACGGGTAACTCATCTGGGCATGGTGCGGCGAGCGGCCGTGATTACGCATGTCCAGCATATGAACCTGGAAATCGTCCGTCAGAAGTTTTGCGATACCCGCCAGGTTTTCCAGGGAGCCGAATAGGCCGTGCAGCAGGATTAACGGCTGTCCCGCACCTTTTACGCGGGCGTGAAGATTGAGCATGAACAATGCCTTAAAAATATAAGTACTTCACCTGTCGACCGGTCCGTGCTGTTCGAGGGGTGACTGTTATGATTGTCGGGGTAGTGGCTGCCTTTGACTTCTCCATAGTAGCCTGTGATATTCACCATGGTGACGTCGCCGCCGAGAACGCCATTTTCGTCAACTACGGGTAGTTCCGCAACATCATGTTCAATCATGGAAGACAAAACGTCTTCCGTCAGATCGTCGGGTTGGACCCGAATCGATTCCGGTTGCATGAAAGTGCTCTGCGGTTTCAGATAGAGCATGGGTAAATTTATCACCGGGATCATGAAATTCCGTTCAATGCAAGGCTTGAATTTGCAGTGTGAACCAGGTACCACTAGACGTATTGACGCATACCAACTAATTTAGACATGCTAGAAAAATACCTCACTGAGTCATGAAATAACAAGGAGACCGGTAGCAATGGCCACATTCGAGGGTAAGGAAAGACGGCGGGTTAGACGTTATCCGGCAGTAGAACTGAGAGCCAGCCTGCGGCGTAAAAAAGGACTGATCGGTAACCAATGGGTAGAGGTCCACGCATCGGATTTTAGCCATCTGGGTGCCTGTATCGATGTGGACTTTGAACTTGCCGCGGGCGACTCTGTGACACTGCAGTTTGACTTTAAAATGGAAGTCGGACCGATAGTTATCGATAAAGTACCCGGATCTGTTCGGCATGTGAAGAATCTCGGCAACCTACGGCGTTGCGGCGTGCAGTTCGATGACCGCCTGGATGCCAAGGTGCGCGACCAGTTGAAACGAGTTGAGTCGCTGCTTGCCCGGAGCCTAAGCGTGGCTGACCGGATTCAGAAGCGAGGTTGAACCCGAGTTGATAGCTGTCTGACAATCCTGCACAATCGTCCGGGTGTTGCGTAGTTTGCGCATACCCGGCGCCCATAACCGATAACCGCCGGTAAAACCTATAATAAAGAAGTCGAGGAAACGGCATGGCAACAACCAGCACTGGTCCGACGGATGTACATTTGCGGAACTGTACCCTATGCGAGGCAATGTGTGGCATTCGGATCGAAACCGACGGTGAGCAGATTCGCAGTATCAAGGGCGATCCGGAAGACCCATTCAGCAAAGGCTTCATTTGCCCCAAAGCCGTCGCTTTACAGGACCTGCAGAACGATCCTCAGCGTTTGCGCCGGCCGCTACGAAAAGTCGGCGATGGCTGGGAGGAGATCAGTTGGAACGATGCTTTGTCCTACACAGCCCAGCGCATTCAGGAAATTCAGCGCGAATATGGCAATAATGCGGTAGGAACTTATCTGGGCAATCCCAATACCCACGACCATGGCAATATTCTTTTTATCCTGCCGTTTTTGCGGGCGCTTAGAACCCGGCGCCGGTTTTCCGCAACTTCGTTAGACCAGCTCCCCCATATGCTGGCCAATCTGCAGATGTTTGGCCACCAGGGCTTGTTTCCGGTTCCGGATATCGATCGCACCGATCTTTTTATTTGTCTCGGTGGCAATCCCGCGGCATCCAATGGCAGTTTGATGACGGCGGCCGGGGTCGACCGTAAACTGAAAGCTATTCGGGCGCGTGGTGGGAGGGTGATAACTGTTGATCCGCGCCGGACAGAAACCTCAAAGCTGGCCGATGAGCATATATTTATTCGCCCAGGTTCGGATGTACTCCTGCTGCTGGCAATGCTCCATACCCTGTTTGAAGAAGGACTGATTAATCTGGGTCATCTGGCGGAGCACGTCGAGGACCTGGAGTTACTGCAATTAATCGCGGAAGCCTATGCGCCGGAACAGGTAGCGGCTCACACGGGAGTGCCGGCAGACAGAATTCGTACCCTAAGCCGGGAACTGGCCCGGACCCGCCAAGCGGTGCTTTATTCCCGGATGGGAACCAGCGTTCAGGCGTTTGGCGGCTTGGCCACCTGGCTCGCCGTCTGTCTCAATATCCTGACCGGCCACCTGGATCGCCGTGGCGGGTTGATGTTTACCCAGCCGGCTATTGACATGGTGACCATCGGTGCGCTGAGCGGTCAGAAAGGGCACTTTAATAAGTTTCAAAGTTCGGTTCGTGGTTTACCGGAATTCGGTGGCGAACTACCCAGCGCCGCGATGGCCGAAGAGATGCTGACCGATTCGACAAACCGGATCCGCGGCATGGTGGTTTGCGCCGGCAATCCCGTATTGTCCGCCCCGAACGGCGAACTGTTGGATACTGCGTTTGCCCAATTGGAGTTTATGGTGAGCATTGATATGTACATCACCGAAACTTCCCGGCATGCCGACATTATCCTGCCGCCCACAGGACCGTTGGAGCGCAGTCATATCGACGTGGTATTTCCAATGTTAGCCGTGCGCAATACCGTCAAGTATTCCAGGTCGCTGTTCGAGCCTGAGCCGGAGGCGTTACACGACTGGCAGATTTTCCTGGAGCTGGCCCGGCGACTGAACAGTACAGACTTGGCGTCCACCTTGAAAGCCGAGGTTCGGCATCAGCTTCTGTCGCGGCTTGGTCCGGATGGGATAGCCGACATTTTTCTTCAGATCGGACCTTACGGACGCGAATTGCCCGCCAGTGAGCGCTGGCGAAAACAGGCCGAAGCATTGTTGGAAGCCTTGGATATAAGACATCCGTTGCGTCAGATCTGGACCAGCGGGGCAATGAGCAGCGGCAATCAGGATCTGGTCAAAGGATTGAGCATCAAAACCCTGACGGAACACTATCCCCATGGCGCAGATCTGGGACCTTTGCGTCCTTGCTTGCCGGAGCGGCTGTTTACTCCAAACAAGAAGATTCGCCTTGCGCCAAGAATATATTTGAAAGACCTGCCGCGCGCGAAGTCATTGATGCGGGAGTTGGCCGGGGGCGAGTTACTACTGATCGGCAGACGTCATGTGCGCTCGAATAATTCCTGGCTACACAACAGTTATCGTCTGGTTAAAGGCAAGAACCGTTGTACGTTAATGGTGCATCCCAGGGACGCCAGCCGCTTGGGGCTTTCCGATGGCAGGGAAGCGGAGATCAGATCCCGCGTCGGTAAGCTGCGTATCGAGGTTGAAGTCACCGAAGATATCATGCCCGGCGTGGTCAGCATTCCCCATGGTTGGGGTCATCATCGTAAAGGTGTCAGTTGGAAGACCGCCACGGAACATGCCGGAGTTAGCGTCAACGACCTGACGGACGACCAACGGGTCGATGCGCTTACCGGCAATGCGGTTCTCAATGGAATACCGGTCACCGTCAAGTCAGCAGCCAGAAAGCGCACAAGCCGCAAGACGGCTAAGGCAGCCGCTGTGAACTAACCGCTGTTTCATCCTCGCCTTCTGACTCCCCGGATAATTCACAGAAGGCGATCCTTCCCCCGAAAAATCGCCGCCAGCCCATTCTGCCGAAAAGTTTCTATCGGTAGCGGTTTACCCATGCTTTTTTTGCATGTTTAAAATAAATATGACAAAGCTGTAACAGAAATGAAATATTTGCCTATTATTTTCTCTCAGGATTTATCCTTTCAGAATTCGACACTCCCAGGGACCCACAATGAATGAGGCAGTCGTGCTAAAAGCCCCCGACATCGATTTCGATACCCCCCAATTAAAACGGCATCGCAACGTGCGAGCACTTAAAGATAAGGTGGCCACCGTTTCCATCGGTGCCGGTGGTGTTTTTGTTATCGTTGCGGTGACGTTGATTTTCTTCTATCTGCTCTATGAGGTTATGCCGCTGTTTGAGTCTGCCAAGGTGGAGCCGGTCGCCGAATATACGGTGCCAGGTAAGGGCAAAACGAAGTTCCTGGCAATGGAGGAGCAGGCAGAAATCGGTATTAGAATAGACGACTTGGGCGCTGTCACCTTCTTTTATACTGAGAATGGTTCGGTACACTCCCAACTGAATTTACCGATTCCAGCAGGAACCACGATTACCAGTATCAATGAGGGCAGCGCCGGTTCTCAGACCTTGGCGCTGGGATTCAGCAACGGAAGCGGCCTAGTGGTACAACACCAATATAAGATTACTTACCCGAATGATGTCAGGCTGATCACGCCCCAATTAGTTTATCCCTATGGCGAAGAACCGGTGACGCTGGCGACGACCGGCAGCGCTATCACTAATATTGCGGTTCGAGATAATGAAGAGTTGCTGATGTTAGCCGGCGCTACGGATTCCGGGGATATTTTCGGTTCGCTTTTCAGCAAGGAAGAGGACTTCTTGACAGAAGAAATTACCCTGGAAGAACAGGATATCACCATGCCTCAAGGGCGGGGTAAGCTTGTCTCGTTGTTGCTTTCGCCGGATGTCAGGTGGTTGTTTACCACCAATGAAGCAGGTGAGCTGCGCATGTACGACTTGCGGGATCGCGCTAATCCGCGTCTGAACACCGAAGTGAACGTTACCGAAGAAACCAAGGTAGTCGCTATGCGCTTCTTGCTGGGAGATATCTCCTTACTGATTGCCGACGACCAAGGACAGGTGTCCCAATGGTTTCCGGTCAGGAACGAACAAAACGAATTCAGCCTGGAAAAAGTCCGTCAATTTAAAACGGATGGCGCAAAAATCAATCAGATCGGAATTGAGGAGCGTCGCAAAGGATTTTTCATCGTTTCCGAAGATGGTCAATTGGGTCTTTACAATTCAACGGCGGAACGGGAAGCGCTGCGGGAAAACCTGCTGGATAAATCGATCAGGTATGCCACCCTGGCGCCTCGCGCCAACTATATACTGATGGAAACGGAAGACGGGCAACTGCATTTCTGGGACGTGCATAATGAACATCCCGACGTTTCCTGGTCCGCACTTTGGGCGGAAGTCTGGTATGAGAACTATCAGGAACCGGAATATGTGTGGCAGTCCTCGGCGGCGACTAACGACTTCGAACCGAAATACAGCCTGATGCCCCTGTCTTTCGGTACCTTGAAGGCAGCCTTCTATGCAATGTTGATTGCAACGCCATTGGCAATTTGCGGCGCCTTGTATACCGCGCACTTCATGTCTCCGGCACTACGCCGCAAGGTCAAGCCGGTAATAGAGCTGATGGAAGCCTTGCCGACGGTAATCCTCGGATTCCTGGCCGGGCTGTTTTTTGCCCCATTTATGGAGGCGAATCTTCCCGGGGTTTTCACTGTGCTGATGCTTATTCCCATTGCCATAATTTTATTCGGCTTTGCCTGGGCCAATTTGCCGGCTTCCATTCGGCTGCGGATTGACGACGGATGGGAACCCTTGCTTCTGGTGCCGGTAATTATCCTCGTCGGCTGGTTTTCTTTTGCCATTTCGCCTTCTGTTGAAATTGCCATGTTCGACGGTGATATGCGGTTCTGGCTGGAGAACACCGCAGGTATCGATTTTGACCAAAGGAATGCGTTGGTAGTGGGCGCGGCAATGGGCTTTGCGGTTATCCCGACCATTTTCTCCATCACCGAGGATGCGGTGTTCGGTGTGCCCAAGCATCTGACCTATGGTTCCTTGGCGTTAGGCGCCACCCCCTGGCAAACGATGGTGAGAGTCGTTCTGCCGACGGCCAGTCCGGGGATATTCTCGGCGGTAATGATCGGCTTGGGCCGGGCCGTGGGTGAAACCATGATCGTGTTAATGGCGACCGGGAACACGCCGATCATGGACATCAATATCTTCGAGGGCATGCGTACCCTTGCCGCTAATATCGCAGTCGAAATGCCGGAGTCCGAAGTGGGCAGCTCCCATTACCGGATACTGTTCCTGGCTGCCTTTGTGCTGTTCATCTTTACCTTTATGGTTAATACGCTTGCCGAATTTGTACGACAACGACTGCGTACCAAATACAGCGTCATCTGATTTCAACGGTTAAGAATAGAGAAGACGATATGCGAATTTCAGTAAGAGAATGGACCGCGAAAGGCGATCCGTATGTTTGGATGAATGCAGGCGCTGTGGCCGTTTCCCTGGTAATGGTTATCGGATTGCTGGCATTGATCGCCGGGCGCGGATTGGCGCACTTTTGGCCGCATGCCATCCTGGAAGCGGACTATCTCAATCAAGACGGTAAGTCGATGTTGTTGATCGGCGAACAGGTCGAGGTCGAATCGGTACCGGCGGACCAGTTGCGAAGCGGGGGTGTGGAAGTGCCTCCCGGTGTGAATTTCATGGATCGGTGGTTGATAAAAACGGGTAATCGGGACGTGCTCGGGGCGGACTTCCGCTGGTTCCTTGCCGACAATATTCGGAATATTCGCTATCCGGAAGGCTTGATGACTCTCGAGCGTCGGGAGTGGGGTGACTTTAAAGGCTATCTGCTGGAAGTGAAGGAAGGCGATACCACGGTTGCCTCAGGAGAGGCTGCCTGGGACGAGTTTTTAGTGCGCCTCGACCGGGCTCTTGATCTCTACGACCAGATTCACAGCATTGAAAAGACCGAGATCGGCAGCATCAACTACACCATTGAACGTATGCGGCTGCGTGAACGCAAGCTGGAATTGGAGGGTGAAAAAACCCCTCAAGCCATGGCCGATATCGAAGCTATCCGCGCCGAGGAGAATGCCAAGTATGAGAACCTGCAACAGGACCTGATCGACCTCTATGCGCAGATCAATCGGGATAAAATTGTCGCCAGGGCCATGAATGGCGACGAAGTTGAAATTGAACTTTCCAAAATCGTTCGTGCATTCCGGCCCAACGCCATGGGGATCGGGGATAAAATCGGCCACTATTTCAGTAAGATTTGGGAATTCGTAAGCGACGAGCCCAGGGAGGCGAACACGGAAGGGGGCATTTTCCCTGCCATCTATGGAACGGTGCTGATGGTAATCGTCATGTCGGTGTTAGTAACACCGCTTGGCGTGGTGGCCGCGGTTTACCTGCGGGAATACGCAACCCAAGGCACCCTTACGCGGATCATTCGAATCGCGGTAAACAATCTGGCCGGTGTGCCTTCCATCGTCTATGGTGTATTCGGTTTGGGCTTTTTCATTTACTTCCTCGGTGCGAATATTGACGATGCTTTTTATCAGGAAGCCCTGCCGTCCCCGACCTTTGGTACGCCGGGGTTGATGTGGGCCTCCATTACTCTCGCCATTTTGACGTTGCCGGTGGTAATCGTGGCTACCGAAGAAGGGCTTGCCCGGATTCCACGCTCGGTTCGGGAAGGCAGCTTGGCGCTGGGCGCGACCAAGGCTGAAACGCTTTGGCGGGTAGTGATTCCCATGGCCAGCCCGGCCATGATGACCGGAGTGATCCTGGCAATTGCACGGGCTGCCGGTGAAGTGGCGCCATTGATGCTGGTGGGTGTGGTAAAGCTGGCGCCGTCCTTGCCGCTTGACGGTAACTACCCCTATCTGCACTTGGATCAGAAATTTATGCACCTTGGTTTCCATATCTATGACGTTGGATTTCAAAGCCCTAATGTTGAGGCGGCCAGGCCACTGGTTTATGCGACGGCCTTGCTGCTGGTGATCGTCATTGCTCTGCTAAACCTGTTTGCAGTCGGCATTCGCAATCACTTGCGAGAAAAATACAAAGCTCTGGAAATGTAAGGGCAACTAGCGCATATAGAATCAATTTTAAGTTTGAATTAGGAGAGCTTTAATGAGTGAAATGACATCTTCAAGCGCCGGCGAACCCCGTGGTCACGCGATCGACATCAGCGCCATAGAACGGGCGGCGGAAGACCGTACCTTGGACGATGAAACCGTTGCCCTGACCGTCAAGGATCTTAAGCTGTACTATGGCGAAAAAGAAGCATTGCACGGTATCGATATGGTGATCCCGCAAAAGCGTGTCACCGCCTTTATCGGGCCTTCAGGTTGCGGCAAGTCCACCTTGCTGCGCTGTTTCAACCGGATGAACGATCTGGTGGATTCCTGCCGCATCGAAGGAGAAATCCGGCTGGAAAATATGAATATTTATCAGAAGGGTATTGATGTCGCGGACTTACGGCGTCGGGTCGGCATGGTGTTTCAGAAACCCAACCCGTTTCCCAAGAGTATTTATGAGAACGTTGCCTATGGGTTACGTATTCAGGGTATAAATAAAAAACGGGTTCTCGACGAAACCGTTGAATGGGCACTCAAATCCGCGGCGTTATGGGAGGAGGTGAAAGACCGTCTGAACGATTCGGCTTTAGGGCTGTCAGGCGGTCAGCAGCAACGCTTGGTTATTGCGCGCACCGTTGCCGTGAAGCCGGAAGTGTTGCTTTTGGACGAACCGGCTTCCGCACTCGACCCTTTGTCTACGCTCAAAATCGAAGAACTCATTCATACGTTGAAAAATGAGTATACCATCGTGATCGTTACCCATAACATGCAACAAGCCGCGCGCGTATCGGATTACACGGCCTTTATGTATATGGGCGATCTGATCGAATTTGGCAGTACCAATCAGTTATTTACCAATCCTGCTTCCAAGCAGACCGAGGACTATATTACTGGCCGCTACGGTTAGGCATTAGACCAGATATCAAGAGGGGTTAAATATGAGTGCGAACTCAAACGGCAACCACATTTCGCAACAGTTCGATACCGAACTTCAGGAAGTCAAGGATCATGTGTTGGTAATGGGCGGCATGGCCGAAAAACTGGTCATTGATTCCGCCCAGGCCTTGGTCAACGGCGACACCTCATTGGCGGAAACGGTCCGCGAGGCGGAGCAAAACGTCGATCGCCTGCAAGTCACGATTGACGAGGAGTGTACACGGGTCATTGCCAAGCGCCAGCCTACGGCGAGCGACTTACGATTGATCGTTGCAGTGACCAAGATAGTCGGCGATTTGGAGCGCATTGGCGACGAGGCGGAGAAAATCGCCAAGATCACGCAGCAGCTCGCCGAAGAAGGCCAGTCGCCGAGAGGCTACATTGAAGTCAGGCATATCAGCCAGCATGTCTCGAAAATGCTGCATGATGCGCTTGATGCCTTTGCGCGGCTGGATACGGATATGGCATTGGCGGTCATGCGTGAGGATAAATCGGTTGACGCGGAATACAAAACGGCGACACGTTCGCTGATGACTTTTATGATGGAGGATACGCGCAACATCTCTTCCGTCCTGAATGTCATGTGGGTGCTGCGTGCCTTAGAGCGCATCGGAGACCATGCCCGTAATATTTCAGAACACATTATTTATATGGTGAAAGGCAAGGATGTTCGCCATGCCTCTCTCCAGGAAACCAAGGAAATTCTTGAAGATAACAAATAAGATTTTTAGCGGGTTCTTAAAGTGAGAACCCGCCCTGTCATACAATGAACCACCTTTTGTTCTGCTACGGAACACTGCAAGTGCCGCAGGTTATCGCCGGCATAATTCAGCGCATTCCCCCTTCAACTTCTGCCCGCTTGCCTGGTTACGGCTGTCGCCGGGTAACCAAGCGCCACTATCCCGGTTTGGTGGCGCTACCGGAGCAATGTTGTCAAGGCAGGGTTTATAAGAGCTTAACGCTGGCGGAGTTGCGCCGGCTTGACCAATACGAAGGCAGTGAATACCGGCGTATTCGATGTATGGTCGAGATAGACGGAAAATCCGCGAATAAGGTGAATCGCGAAATAGCGGCTTGGGTCTATGAATACCGTTTCGCCGGGCGCTTGACTGACCAAGCTTGGTCGCTGGAAACCTACCAAAAACAACTCAAGCTTGGATCAGGAATATTCAAAGAATAGATCGGCAGCAGTAAGTAGATCGATTCCGAGGAGAATGACGGCTCCTAACTGCCGAACCGGCTTTTAGAACATGTGTAGACCACCGTTGACCGAGATATCCGCACCGGTGATATAGGCCGACTTATCGTCCGCTAAGAACGATACCACCCGTCCGATTTCCTCTGGCGTACCAAATCGGCCGACCGGAATGCCGGCGCAGATTTTCTCTTGAACTTCGGGCGCAATCTTTTTCACCATGGCGGTTTTTATGTACCCCGGCGAAACCGTGTTGACGGTAACGCCCTTGCGCGCCACTTCCTGTGCCAACGCCTTCGTGAAGCCATGAATACCGGCTTTGGCTGCGGAGTAGTTGCACTGGCCGAATTGCCCTTTCTGGGCATTCACTGAGGAAATATTGATCACCCGGCCCCAGCCTCTTTCAACCATGTTATTAATCACCAGGCGTGTGGTATGAAACATGGAATCCAAATTTGCGGACAATACATCGTGCCACTGCTCATACGACATCTTGCGGAACTGCCCATCGCGCGTGATCCCCGCGTTGTTGACCAATACATCGATGGTCTGGCCGGTGACTTCTTCAATGTGCAGCATGGATTTCAAACAGGATTCGTGGTCGGTCACATCGCCATAGGTGATATGTATGTCATAGCCTGCTTCCTTTTGCTTGTCTTGCCAAGCTTGGGCTTTGGCGTGATTGCCGCCGCTGTTATAACCTGCGGCAACGATAAAGCCTTGGTCATGCAACGCGCGGCATATCGCTGTTCCCAATCCGCCGGTACCCCCGGTTACCATGGCGACTTTGTTTTCCATCGTGGATCTCCCTTTGTTCTTTTGTTGATCAATTCGTGGACAAGTGTAACCTTAAACGGGATGCAAATAGCGCGGCTATAGACTTATGAATAGGGGCTACCATGGTCGACTGTACTTGCTGCCGGCTGGCGCGAAGTAGCGATAACAAAATGTCGTCAGGTATTAGGGTTATAAGTTATCCCCCCCTGAATGTCGGCTTAAATAGGCCGGGTTGTAGAATTTATCCGGCAACGAATAGGCTGCAATGGTTCGATAATGAATAAGTGTGGTTTTCTCCGGCTGAATGGAGTCTTGCAGCACCATGCTGCCGACCCGCAAACCCTGTTTATCCTGTAGCGGGTTGAAGGTGGCCACTTTGGCTAATTTTCCTGACTTTAAGTACAGCTCGGCCTTGCGTGGAAAATAGCTTTCGGCATCGACCCATAGATGAATGCCGTGGTAGCTGGCGCCTCGGGTTTTCGCCTGCAGTTCCAACTTGATGACACTGGCACCGTCCAAGCTGTCCGGGCCGACGATTGTGCCCTCATAGTCTTCGCTCCAGGTCAACGTCGAAACATCTCCTACGGAGGCTTCGCCAAGGAGCTTTTGCATCGGCGTGATTCTGATAGGACGCCTGGAGTTCGGCATTAACAGCCAATAATTGTCCTCCAGCATCAGCATCTTCTGGCCTGCTTCCGAGGCTGCCTTGAAAACTACCAGGGACATTCTTTGGGGACGGATGTACACGTTGTACTGATGGGCTTTCCGAAGCTCGCCGCGTTCAAACTGTTCCACTTCCGATACCACCTTGGCAGCGCCGGTCTGCAGCCGGTAGTTGTCGGCCCGCTGCAGAATTTCTTCCGCACTTGCCGGTGCGTTAGCCTGGGCGCCTGCTCCCGCCATGACGGTGAGCAGGCTGCATAGTTGAATAATCGTTCGCATGAAATTAGACATATACCAATGCCTCCGTAATAGGTTTGTTAACGCCTTTGCGCGCTGCTATCCAAGAAGCGGCGACACAGATACTGATAGTGGCCAGGCTGACAACCAGGGCGAGGGTTGCTGAAAAAGTTATGTGCAACGGATAGCCGACACTTCTCCCCGGAGGCGGCGGCATCTGAATGTCGAGGAACAAAAGCCCGAGACTAGTTAGACCAGCCAGCAGGCAGCCGATAACCGCACCTGTCAGCGCCAGTAAAAATCCCTCTAGGATAAAATTTAAGGTCAGTTCGCCGGGGGCTGCGCCCAAGGCCCCAAGCATGCCTATTTCCCTGGTGCGCTCGGTGACGGACATGGCTAGGGTATTGAATAAGGCTATGTAAATCACGATTGCCATGATGGCGCCCATGACGCCGAAAATACGATCATAGAGGTCTTTCACTTTTTCGTAGAAAAATGCCCGAATCCACCAGGGAGTAACCTGTAAGCTCTCGTACCTGGCTTGGAACTGATTCAGAAGCGTGGGGCTGTCACCGGTGTCGTAGGCGAATATCGATAGATAACTAACGCGGTCGGCGTCCAACAGGAACTGAGCGGAGGTGAGAGAGACAAATACCTGGCGTTTATC
>JANQMN010000121.1 GCA_028280065.1 Hahella sp. | reverse complement strand
CGCAGGCCGGATAATAAGTCTACCATCGACTTCTTCCTCTCTTTCGTGCTTGTAGTCCAACAATAACTCACCACCTGGAATTGATAGTTGGGAGCGAATCTCGTTGAATCCCGTCGAACAGGCTTCTATATGGGAGGAGTAGTTGCTGGATTTCACGGCTGATTTTTCTTTACGGCGCAAACCGAATTGATCATCAATCACCAGTGCATTACTGTAATTATGGCTCCAGCCAAGACCACTAGTGGTATCGGTATCGCGTGCGCTGTTAAAAAAACGGGTAAAGGAAAGGTCGGTAGGGCCAGAGGCAATATCGGTTTCCGACTGGACTTTGGAGCCGCTTCCAAAGTGAATGGGATTCAATCCCTTGTCACAGGCAAGTGGGTCTGGTTGTGCGGCGCTAGAGGTAATGTAATAGAAAACCTCTCGTAAGGACAAATAGTCACGTGCACCAGGAAAAAGGTGGTTCCCTTTCTTATCTCTCCTTGATGCTGTGCCTCGATACATATAGTGGTAGAGGTTAGCGTCATGACCTAAATGCATACTCTGCCACATGTTGCACCCGGCATTTTCAACGATATAAGCCTGCTGATTTAAATCCCAGGACTCTCTTTTACACGCTTCAAGAGCCTCATCCAACGTTTCAAACACTGAGACTGAAACAACATCTATCGCGAAGGTCGAATTTGAGACTAATAGCGAAGTCGTAAACAGCAGTATGCGAATCGTGTTCAATGGGGAATAACGAAATAACATTATTAAACCTTATCCATGGAAGTGAGGACTTCAGGCTCCACGGGGAAGGAGTGATTTAAAATGGAAAGATTTTGAGATGCAATTTCCATTTGCCAAGACTCCCTTGCCTGGGTGGCCAAAAGTTAGCCGCGATTGTAACGGGATGTAACTTTGCAAACAATCCATTCAATCTGGTAATGATGACAAATTAGACTTGGATCAACCTGTTTGAGTAAATCCTCAACAAATTAAACTTTGTGGTACTGGACTCAATCGACCTTGACTATGTGCCCAGCACTATAAATGTAGGGGAAGCCTCACAAACCCTTTACTCTTCTCCGGCTGCTGCAACTTCAATAAGGCCAGTAAGGTAGTCATCGATCTAGATGCCATGGCGGCACTGACTAAAAAGCATTTAAAGGAAGCGCTTTGGACGTATTAACCAAGATTCGTCACTTTTAGGGGGCCTTTTGCAAAGCCCCAAGTAAGTGACCAGACTTCTTCGGCAGCCTTATCCAAGGTGAAGTATGTTGCGAAGAAGTTTATTTATCATTTAAAATGCGTAGTTGTATTCGAGCCAGAGTTTATCCGCGCTACCGTTACCAGAATATTCGTGGTAGTTGAGGCGGAGATTCTGAGTGTTGGTAATTTGATAACCAAGCGATAGTTCCAACTGGGAAGAGCTGAGTTGCAAACCGCCATCGGCAACATCGTCTTTCCAGGATTTACCGCTCATTTCTTCCGTATAAGTCCAAGCGCCTAACACCCAGAGTGCATCCGAAAACTTGTAGCGGCCATAAACTTTAAAGGAGGCGATGGTCGACGCCCAATCGACTCCGCTGCTGGATAGATTGGTCTTTGCTTCTGCCTCGGCATCATAGGCATATAACTTTTGCATGTTATCTTCAACAATGACGCCGCCAGCCAGGAGCACGGGCCATAAGTAGGCACTATCGCCAACGGGTATTGTCGCCAATGGGCCGGCTTGAACGACGGCAGTCTGGCCAAAGAAAGGGTGGTCTTTAAATACCGCATCCAAGGTGCCGCCTAGGCCATTCTTGGTGTTCAATGAGCCATAGCGAAAACGATAGTTGCGGTTAGTCGTTTTGTCTGCAAATGCCGGGACGGCTATGGTTTCACCGGTCACCGGATGGGTCATGGGAACGGTTCCGGAGAATTTCGGATCGCCACCTTCTTCGTCGAGGATGTCGTTGAATTCCAGGATAAAGCCGGATTTGCGGTCAGCACCCGGTTCGGACAGCATGTACATCACCTTCAGGTTGACCCCTTCGTTACCATAGCCGACACCTAATGCGGTATAGGCTTCCGTGGGGCTCGACATATCGATTTCTTCTTCTGCGGCAATCGCGTATCCAGAGACGAGTGAGATAGCGGTAGTGAGTGCAATAATTTGGTTTTTCATGGTAATAGCTCCATAAACTACACAGGAACAGGGAAAGAAACGGTGGGTGTTTCGCTTCAATCAGTTAATTCATTAAGCAATTGCGGATACCAGGCGCTGTTCTTTGGATTTTCGGAAGAACAGGTAAGCGTAGGCGCCGTTAGCGACAAAGCTTGCCAGCCCCGCCAGCAGCATCAGTTCGTCATTGCGCGGCAATGGCACCACATTGCTTTCATACATAAATGGACAGCAGAAGTAGTACATGAACGATCCGGCCAAGGTGAATGCGCGCGCCTGCAACCAGGTACCTTTCTTGATAAAGAGTGACGGTAAGGTGGCGGCAATCAGCACCATCGCCTGGGCGGTGGCGGAGCCCGGAAAATTGAGGTAGACGAAAACGATGTTCCAGATATCGTAGGCAATGATCCAGAAGGTGGTCATTGCCGGCCAAATCATATCCCGCTGTTTGCTGTTATCAGCTTGGATGTGCATCCAACCGGCTAGGGTGATAATCGAGAGAATACCGCCAATCGCATTCAGTATGTTCGGTAGGTTGCCCATACTGAAATCCTGAGTCACGGCTTCGGCAATGTTCAAAGCCAGAAAAGCTGCCGCACCAAATCGTGCCCATTTGTAGTCACCGATTCTGGTAAAGCGTATGAGGGTGAAAAGTGCGGCTGCGCCGACCACGGAATATAGCTTGACCCACTTAAACCAATAAGTAACACCATAGCTGGCAAATAGGGGGATCAGAGCAATCGGTAAGATAAACCAAAACAGGTAGTTGGAATATTTATAGTGACGGCAGATTTCATTCAGCAACATCAAGCCGAGTAAGACAAAGAGCACATGCAGATAAGCCCGATATTCATACCATTTATGAAAGTTGCAGAAGCTTCCATCGGATTCGAAACGCATTTGCTCCGCGTCGGTATAGGTTAATGTCGCCTGGTCAAAATCGGTAATTTCGTCACCGGGATTGCTGCGAATCTCAACCTGATTACCCGCGATTTGCCAGTTTTGGATTTCCGTTTTATTGAAGCCACCGGATTGGCGCATTACGCTGACTGTGCCATCCGCCTGAAACTCCAAGCGGTAAAACAAACTGCCTTCGCCAGGTTTACCGTCCAGCGTCCCTTGCCACACGGTCCCTGCGATTTCATGCGCGGTGAAACCATTTGCTAACGCCAAACCTGTGTTGCTAAATAATAGAAACAACAGTGCGAGCATGGTTTTTGTGATTAAACTTGATTGTGTTTTCATTTCTGTATTCTCGTTACTCCCGGCCCCTGCATCAGCGTTGATACAGGAGCGTGATGCTATCTATTCGGTAATTACTAAACCCTATTTGGCAATTGCTAAACCGCCTGTGGGTTGGTCATACTCGTTTTCACAATCTTTGCTGTAAGGCGGAGGATTTTCACCAAAGGGGGGTGACTTCAACTCGCGTTGTTTGCGGAAATACCAGATAGCGAACGGGATATGCAGAGCGAGGTTGATGGCTCCCCAAACCATGAGTGCGGTTTCATTAAACCAGGGTTCGGAGTTCATGACTGGGGTGAAGATGTCATGAATACCCCGAATCAGAACATGGAATGCCAAGGTGTATACACGGGCAATAATGTAAAGTTCCGGGCGTTTCTTGAGCGCGGGGTATAGCTCGGCGGCAAGCAGGATGCAGAAGGAACTGGCAAAGAACGCAGGGCTTTCGCCGTAGACGAAACACATATTCCAGGTGGTATATAAGAAGTTCCAGGAAGCAGTGGAATAGAAAAGCAAGTCGTTCGGTTTGTCTTTGGCGATCAACCAATATTGACGCACGCCATTTTTGTATCGAGGGAAGGGTATGGTGATGCAAAGAATGACACCGCAGACAAAATTAAAGTAATTTGCCGTGGTGAAGTCCTTAATAGTGGCTTCCGCGATATTGAGGAATAACACCGCATACAATACCTTCAATACCCAATCGCCCCGGAAAAAGCGGGCGATTGCCATGGTATTATCCCGGTAGTACCAGGCCATACGGGCGCTACCGACAATAAGAGCGGTGGGGATCAAGACGCTGACAATCTTCGCCCAGCGAAACCAGCCTTCCACCTGGTCCCAAAGGGGAAAGGTAAACAACACCGCAATCCAGACAAAAAAAGCCATCCTGGGATGCTTTCTCATCACGTCAATCAATAGAAGTAGGAATAGGATATAAACCGTCATCGATAGGACGTAGTGCCAAATAGGTATACTCATAACACCACCATTTTTATTAAATAAGAGGGATCAAACCTCTTGGCGAATAATATTTATCTTGCAAGATAAAATTATATAAAAAATATCTTTCTTGCAAGATATATGGATCTGGATTAAGCTTTGTTTATGATTTGGGTCAAGACAGGAGTGCAAGATTGTGGACCGATATCGAGCCGATCAGATGCTTGAGCACTATCAGAAAAATTGGCCGGAAGCCTTTAGTTCAATTAGTACCTTTGGCGTCTATTTGCTGCGAATTCGAGAATTGAGCCTGAGTAACGTTATGCCGGTAGTCGATGCGGTCGGCTTAAGTTCTCCGGAGTTTGATACCCTCGCCAGCTTGCGACGTTCACCGCCGCCCCATCAGTTAACGCCGAACGATCTGCAGCGTTCCATGGTGATCACATCAGGCGGTTTAACCAAGATTTTGTATCAGCTGGAAGCGCGGGGTTTGGTAACACGGTCTGTCAATGAGGCGGACAAACGCAGTAAGTTTGTGAACTTGACTGCAAAGGGTAAAAACCTGATTGAGGAAACCCTGAATGCTGTTCATGAACGGGAGGAGAAATGGCTGAGAGCCGCATTTAAGGATCATGAATTAGATGAATTGATCGCGCTAATGGGAAAAGCGCTGAGAGTGTTGGAGAAGTAAAGATGCTTTCGTCGAATCAGTACTGAATGACTACAGGAACAAGTAATAAGCAGGACAATGGAACCCCAAAGGAATTCCGGCCTTCATGAATGCTGGAAGTCTATTTAGGTAGGACAGCCAATCTTCCGGCTGTCCAATAATTGAAATAAACACATCACGGTCAACAATAAATCACCAGCCATCAGGCGATATTCGTCAGGAATTTCGAAGCCGGCCAGCGTACCTTAGGCAGCTTGGCGAGCCAATCGGTTTCGTGATTTCGGTAACCAAGCGCAACGATCACCGCACTTCTCAGTTGCTTTTCTTGTAGGCCCAGGATTGCGTCCAGTTCCGCTGGGTAAAATCCTTCCATCGGTGTTGCGTCCACTTTTTCACTGGCGGCGGCGATGAGTGCGAAACCAAGTGCGATATAGGCTTGTTTGGCCGCCCAGGAAAGTTGCGCATCCGGCGTTTCCATTCCCTTTATCAAACCTTCGATCGACGCCTTGTAGTCCTGCAGGCTTGCCATTGATAGCTCGCGTAGCTCAGCGTTGAGTTGGATAAATTCATCAATTTTGCTCTGATCGACGTTTTGCCAAGCGGCGAAGACCAGCAGGTGTGAACACTCCAGTATTTGCGGCTGTGGTGCAGCGGTTTGGTAAATTCTCTGCAATACTTCCCGGTTAGAGATTGAGATCAGGGAATAAGGTTGAAGGCCATAGGAAGAGGGGGCTAGCTGGGCCGCTTCCACTATTCGCTGAATTTTGTTCTCAGGAACCGTTTTGCCGTTCATGCGTTTTGTCGCATAGCGCCAGGTAAGCGCATCCATTAGATTCATTTCCAGATCCTCTTTTGCAATGATTAATAAAAGATATCTTCGGGTTTAGCGACGCCCCTTTCTGCTATTCCGGATTGGTGAAATCCTGAAGCTTCGGACTGCACAGCAGAAACACATACATCGCAATCGAATGCTGAATCGGCGTTGCATGGTAATAAACCCTCGTTGTTGAGACGCTTATTACCTTGCCTTGATCAGCGCTACCTAACCAGGTTGCAATTGCGAAAGCAGTTTTCACGAAATGTAAATAATGATTGCTTTGCGGCTACCCGGCAAAATGCGCTTTAAGAAAATCGATAAACAGCCGTGTCCGTTTGGGTAAATATTGACGGTCGGCATAAACCGCGTAGAGCGAGCGGGCGGTGGGTTGAAGGTCCAGGCGCAGTACTTCCACTTCAGCGGCTGCGACAGCGGAATGGATGTAGTAAGTGGGCATCAGCGCGATGCCCAGATTGGCTTTGACGCCTTCAAGGAGCATTAATGAGTTATCCGCGACGAGCGGGCCGGCTACCGGAATCCGCACCATTTGTTCACCGTCCGCAGCATCAAACTCCCAGTGTTGGCTATCGGAGCCGATGCTGAACAAGAGGCAGGCATGCGACTTGAGATCCTCTACCTTTTCAGGTCTGCCCTGAGCGTTCAGATATTGGCTTGAGGCCACGAGTGAGCGTTCCAGAGGGCCGAGACGCAGGGCGACCAGGGAAGAATCCTGAAGCTGATCGACCCCTCTAATGGCAATATCAACGCCTTCTCCCACCAAATCGCCGATGGTGTCGCTCATCCTCAGTTTAACCTGCAGCCCAGGGTGGCGTTGTTGAAAAGCAAACAGCAACGGCGCAAGCATCTTGATGGATAAGGAGACCGGGCAGGCGATAACCAACTGCCCGGATAATCCGTCACGGCTGGTCAGGCTGTCCATAATCCGGCTATTGGCCTCCAGGGTTTTTACACAATGCCGGTAAAACTCCCGGCCCTCCTCCGTAAAGCTTATGGTTCGGGTATTGCGGTTGATCAGCTTACAGCCGACCCACTCCTCCATAAATTTCACATATTTGGAGATGACCGCATTTGAGCAATCAAGCTCATCGGCCACCGCCGTAAACGAGCCTAGTTCAACGATACGTTTGAAATACTCCATGCCCTTAAAACGGTCCATAGTCTGTCCTGTATGTGTAGGTGATTCGGAAATGTCGCGCGCAACCATTTGCTCGGTGGAGCACAGGTATTTTGGCACAGGGTAAAACCATTATGCACGTTACGTGAAAAGTGATTTCGCGGTATCGGGGCATATTCATCAAGCCGGATTGGCGATCATAGGTGCATCACTCGACGAGGAGTTTTGCCCATGAAAACCCAGGAAATCTCATTTTCATCTTCAACGGATTTGCTTCCCTATGTCCTGTTGATCGTTGTCGGCTGTTTAGTCGCGCTGATGTTGCCTTTGGCGAACCTGGCGTTAGCGGAGGGAATTTCGCCCCTACAATATGCCTTTTGGCAAACGCTTGGCGGCGGCATGCTGTTGCTTGTGCAAAACGGGCGGCAAGAACAAGCTTCCCTGAGTAGGGTTAATGTCCGCTATTTTCTGGTAAGTGGCCTGACAGCGGTCGCTCTGCCAAATGCCATTGCCTTCGCCGTGGTAACGGAGATCGGCGCGGGACTTACCGCGACGCTGTACGCCTTGCCTGCGATCTTGACCTATGCATTATCCATCGCGTTGAAAATGGAGCGGTTTCAATTGCTTCGCGTGTTGGGGATATTCGTCGGCGTTTTGGGCTGCATTCAGATTCTATCGCCGAAAACCAATGGCATCGACTCGGCAACCTTACCTTGGCTGCTCATCGGATTGTTGGTGCCTTTTTCGCTGGCCATAGGCAATGTTTACCGGTCCATTGCATGGCCTGAAGGGGCAACGCCCATGCAACTGGCTCCCGGCATGTTACTTGGTGCTGCGCTGCTGTTAGGTTTGGGTTTGGTGATTACCGGTGACTTTAGAGAGGTTCAACACCTCCAAAGTAAAATCATTGCTATAGTTGCTTTGCAATCGGTACTAACCGCGCTCACATATCGGGCATTTTTCGAATTGCAAAAGCGCACGTCACCTGTGTTTATCAGCCAAATCGGCTTTGTCGTCACGCCAGTCGGCTTGATGCTCGGCGTACTGTTTTTTGATGAACGGATTCATCTCGGGGTTTGGCTTGGCGTGGGAATACTGCTGCTGGGTCTTTATCTGACAAATTACCGGAAGCAGTCTTCATGATCCAACTGCGGTTGTTAGGATGATAGACTACGCTGGCAAATCAGCCTGGTGATTTGCGGATGGGACTGCGCGTGCAGGAGTAAGAGACAGTTACCGATGCGGTAGAAAGGCTTAGGCTCTATTCGAATGTAAAAAAACTGATAGAAAAACAAGAAGATATCTTTATAATCTTGCGGACTTAATACAAGTTAAGTAGAGAGGATTCCGTGGCTTATGTCAGGCTCGGTGAACGGCAGCGAGAGGAAAACAAAATGAACAACTTTAAGCTAATAAAGCGTTATGCGGCATGCTTAATGGCTTTCAGTCTGCTGTCCTGTAGTGATGTTACAAATGATGTGGATCAGGATCAGAATACACTCCTGAGAATCGAAAACTTTAACCTCGATCGGCTGGAAATATTTCCGGGTGAAACATTGGGAATTGCCTGGGACTCGAGTGATGCGCCAATTTTCGAGTTCGATGCCGTAATTTACCTGAGTGCTGACGACGATATATCAGTTGAAGATATCAAGGTCTTCGATGAAGCCTGCTCCTTCGACGCCGGCAGTCGCTGTGAAGCCGATAGAGAAGTCAATGCCGACTGCCTCTACACCAGCGAAAACCAATTCACCTGCCGTCAGAATGATGCGCTTCTCTCTGATAACAACCTTGATCCGCTGTTCGATGTATTGCCAAAGGACGCGT
This sequence comes from Hahella sp., assembly GCA_028280065.1. Taxonomy (GTDB): domain Bacteria; phylum Pseudomonadota; class Gammaproteobacteria; order Pseudomonadales; family Oleiphilaceae; genus Hahella. The sequence goes on along the minus strand of JANQMN010000121.1, from coordinate 20,819 downwards.
TTGTTATTCTTGAACTATGCGACGGGTCTAATTGCGATAGACAAAACAGACCTCTAACTTTTCGCTAACAGTCTTTTCCTAGTGTAATGAGACACTACACTAGGTATTTTGCGAGGTAAAACTCACCTGCAATGTCTGGCTGTCGTGCGCAGGAATAACCACGTGATCAGTAAGAATCCTCGCGGTTTCCACACACAAAGTCTGGCGGTAGCTGTCTGCTGAATATTGGCTGATATTGCGGGACTTTTCTTGCCAGGGATTCCACACCACGGCGGATTGGCTGGTCTCGGACTCGATGGCGATTAATCGATGCCAACCCTGGTCTTTGAGGCGGATAATGGAGGGCGTATTGTAAAAAGCCCGGTCCACTTCCTGTTGAATTGCCAGGTCGCCATTTTGCAAGTGCTTTTCCCAGCGTTTCACCACGTCGAGGTAGGGTATGCCGTCTAAGCCCGAGATGTAAGCCTGCTGAATGTCGCTGATGGCGAAATAGGAGTGCAGGGCATAGCTGATATGCACTTCGGAGTCAGTGAGATTTTTGCTGGTCAGCTCACAGTTCAAGTCGACGCCAACCGAGTATCTGGCCAGAAGCCGCAGCTTTGGAGCGGGGATGCTGATGCTGAAGAGTAACTCCGTTGTGTCCGGGCCATCCTGAATGTTTAGCAAGTCCCAATCCAGTCCTCGTACCAAGCCATGGAACGGTGCGGGGTTTTCAGCGTCATACTGTCCGGCGAACTGGGCCTGGACTTCCTCCGGATTGCGGTCCAGCGCGCCAAACCAGGGCCAGCAAATAGGAATGCCTTGCCTGAGTTCCTTTTCCGTGTCGTAGTCGATATGGGTGTTGTTCCAAAACAGCGGGTGGTGTCCTCGGGGCGTGTAGCTTAGAAGTTGGCCACCTCGTACAGAGAAGCTGGCGACACATTCCGGCCGGTCGACGACGATTACCTGCTGTTTGCGGCGTTGCTCCAAGGAGGTGTAGGTCAGCTCGGAAAAATCGAAATCAACTGTCATGCTCTGAATCCGCTTGGTTGGAGTTAGTCTTTAAAGAGTTTGGCCATCGGTTTGAAGCGATCTCCTTCCGCAATTACCTGCATTTCAAATAATAGCATTTCCACGCTGGAAGGCAGGGCCCCCGCCATTTGCATACGTGCCAAACCCAACTCCCGGTTGTCAGCGGTTCTGGAAGAGATGGCATCATTGATAATGGTTACCTCATAGCCATTTTCCAGCAGGTGCAGGCAGGTCTGGTAGACGCAGACGTGGCTCTCGATGCCCGCCAGCAATATATGCTAGCGCCCGGTTTTTTCTAATGCTTCGACAAAGGCGGGCTCTCCGTAACAACTGAAGCTGGCTTTGGGTATTGGTTGCAGCCCGGGTAGAAGGTCGGCGACTTCGGAAATTGTAGGGCCAAGTTTTTCCGGTAATTGTTCGTTCCAAATGATTGGGATATCAAACAACAAGGCACCTTGTACCAGGCGGCTGAGTTGCTTGTACAGTAACTCGCGTTGATGCATTAGCGCGGCTAGTTTTCCCTGGATATCGACCAGCACCAGAACTGCCTGATCCGGTTTCAACGTCATTTTGCTCATAATGTGAAAGTTCTATTACTAGTTAGTGGCAACCCGGAAACCGGTATTCAGCCGTTTTTGATTTTGTCCACGGCGCGTTCCAGAGTCTTTAAGATATTAGCCTTTTCCTGTAAATCGGTAACCCGACTTTCGTCAAGGTGCATGGCAAATCCTTCCGACTCGTATTCGATAAAGCTCTCATTGCCGCCGAAGTCCCGTCGATAATCGATGACTGAGTACATAGGAATCGGCTTATGAAAGCCTTTGACGTTGATCTCGCCTTGGTCACGGGTAAGGATCTTGTCGTTGATGAGGGAAAACGTGCTGTAGGAGATTCGGATTTCGCCAGGATCCGCTTTGCCTTCCAGGCGGCTGGCCAGATTGACCTCCTTCCCGATAACCGTGTAATCCATGCGGTTCTCGGCGCCGAAATTACCCACGGTGCAGTAGCCGGTATTGATCCCGATACGAATTTCCAGTGGTTTTTTTACCCCCTGGCTACGCCACTTCTGCTTAAGCACCGTCATATGTTTGCGCATCTCAATCGCCATGGCCACGCAGGCGAGGGCGTCTCCCTTGATGCCTTTGCTGTTGGGATCGCCAAAGAAGATCATGATACTGTCGCCGATGAACTTGTCGATGGTGCCACCGTGTTTGATCGCGATTTGCGACATTTCGTTGAAATACTGATTGATCAGCTCCGTCAGGTTCTCGGGTTCCAGTTCTTCTGAGAGTGTGGTGAAGCCCTTAATGTCGGAAAAGAACACCGTCATTTTGCGCCGGAAACTGCCGACTGTGGCTAATTGCTCGCCGGTAAAAATGGTCTGCCAAACCTGAGGGGATAAATATTTGGCTAAATCATGGGAAAGTTTGATCGACTTTTCCCGCTGTTCCTGAATCTGACTTTTTGCCATCACCAACGCCCGGGCCTGTTGATGGGTGTAGTAGGCGGTTACCGCGATGAACAGCGTTGCCCCCAATCCCGAGACCAGACTGACAGAGGTCGGCGTATCGAATTGAAAGGAAAGGCCGAAGTAGATGGAGCCGACGGTAAAGCCGCCGAGAAAAAAGGCGTTTCCGTACAGCCATATGCGCATGCCGCCGACGATAATCAAGCCATAGTTGAGAATCAGCAATAAAAAGAGCGTGGGATTCAAGCTGAACTCCATGAGCACCAATACATTGCCAGCGAGAAAACTGTCGCCCAACAATGCATATTGGCGGATCCGCATGTCGCGCTCTCGGTTAAGGTAGCGCAGGAGAAAGAAAAGTATGTGGGGCCATAGCATGGCGGGAGGAACCAGCCAAACCAAATCGTCGCTAAAGTGGTCGGTTAAAATGCCGGATACGATAATGGCGGCGAATACCAGATAACCTAATACACGGGCATTGTAATCCGGCATCGGTGGCACGGCGGCCGATGTTCTTGGATTCCCCTGGATTTTGCGGGGTGTGACTCGCGCTGCTTGATTCATTGACCTTTGGAATCTGTGGTTTTGTCTTTTTTGCGCACCAGACCTTTTGGCGTCAACAGCATCAGTAATCTGCAATCGGCCCTCGGAACCTGTTGCCATTCCCGGCAATCGGCGCCCAGTGTAGCGACCCCGCTGGTAGGAAGGTTGCCGATATCGGTGCCGGTCAGAACGCGAATTAAATCTGTCAGCCCTGGGTTGTGTCCCACCAATGTCAAATGAGAACACTCGACTGGCTGCCGGGAAATGGTATCCAGCAGTTCCTGAAAATTGGCTTCATAGAGCTTATCGTACTTCTGGATACATTCTTCCCGAATAGCTTCCTCCTTAACGAAACAGTTAAGCGTTTGCAGGGTTCGGGCGCTCGGGCTGGTCAGTACGCGGTCAGGTTTATAGCCGATATTTTTTAGCTGCCGTGCCATCACCGGCGCGTCCCGCAAGCCGCGCTTGTTTAACGGGCGTTCAAAGTCAATCAGGTCCGGGTAATCCCATGAGGATTTTGCGTGTCTGATCAGAGTGACGTATAACATCCGTTATTTTCCTGTAACATTTTCTCTGCTTTCCGTTAAGTCTAGTAGCTTGGTTTGCAGGCACCAAGCCCGATCAGTTTTTTATTGTGCCGCCGGCAGAGGCTGTTGCCGAAAAAAGGCAGCCGAAGCTGCCTTAATGTTGGGGACTTGCTGCCGTTCTTAATGGAACTGGTCTTCTTCTGTTGATCCGGTCAGCGCGGTTACGGATGACTCCCCACCCTGAATGACGGTTGTCATATCGTCGAAGTAACCGGTGCCGACTTCCTGTTGATGCGCGACAAAGGTATAGCCCTTTTCGGCATCGTTAAATTCTTTTTCCTGCAGTTCGACATAGGCGGTCATATCGCGTCTGGCATACTCATAAGCCAGGTTGAACATGCCGTTCCACATATTGTGAATGCCGGCCAGGGTAATGAACTGAAATTTATAACCCATTGCGCTTAGTTCGCGCTGAAACTTGGCGATCGTGGCGTCGTCAAGGTTTTTCTTCCAGTTAAAAGAGGGAGAACAGTTATAGGCGAGCAACTGATTTGGGAACTCTTGCTTGATCGCTTCCGCAAAACGTTTGGCTTCCTCTAAGTTCGGCGTGGCCGTTTCACACCAGAGCAGATCAGCGTAAGGGGCGTATGCCAAGCCTCGGGAGATCGCCTGATCGAGGCCGGGTTTGACGCGATAGAACCCTTCGGTGGTGCGTTCGCCGGTCAGGAAGTCGCGGTCGTGCGGGTCGCAATCAGACGTAAGCAGGTTGGCGGCATTGGCATCGGTGCGCGCCAAGATGATCGTTGGTACCCCTTCGACATCCGCCGCCAGTCTTGCCGCAATTAGTTTCCGGACGGCCTCCTGCGAGGGGACGAGAACTTTTCCGCCCATGTGGCCGCACTTCTTCGCGGCAGCCAACTGGTCTTCGAAGTGAACGCCTGCCGCGCCGGCCCGGATCATGTTCTTCATCAGTTCATAAGCATTGAGCACGCCGCCGAAGCCTGCTTCCGCATCCGCAACGATAGGCGCGTAGAAATCGATGTATCCATCATCGCCGGGATTGATGCCTTTCTTCCATTGAATCTGATCGGCGCGCTCGAATGCGTTGTTAATCCTACGGACTACTGTTGGAACCGAGTCCGCCGCATATAGGGATTGATCCGGGTACATGCTTTCCGAGGTATTCGCATCCGCGGCAACCTGCCAACCGGATAGGTAGATGGCTTGAATACCGGCTTTTACCTGTTGCACAGCCTGGCCGCCGGTCAAGGCGCCCATTGCGTTGACAAAGTCTTTATTGGGGCGGAAAGCCGGTCGTCCGCCTTCGTTTATCAATTGCCAAAGTTTTTCAGCGCCGCGTTTGGCAAGTGTGTTTTCACGCTTGAGCGAACCGCGCAGACGCACCACGTCGGCGGCGGAGTAGTTACGCCTGACGTCTCTCCAGCGTGGATTTTCCGCCCAATCCTGTTGCATGGCGGCGATTTCTACGGAGCGTTGGTAACTGCCGGTTGTCATTTACGAATCCCTCTCGCTGTTTGCAGACATAGTCTACGTTTTCAGGCATAATTTACAAAATTTATACTTTTTATTTTCGCTATTTTCTAGATGAATATCAGTCGCATCGATCTCAACTTGCTGGTCTATTTCGACGTGTTGTTGCGGGAAAAAAATGTCACGCGCGCGGCTAATCATCTGGGAATTACCCAGCCCGCAATGAGTAACGTGTTAAAGCGCCTGCGCGATCTGTTCAGCGATCCGTTGCTGATTCGCACCAGCGAAGGAATGACACCGACAGCCAAGGCCATGGAGTTGGAACCCATGGTGCGGACCCTATTGACCCAGATTGAGTATGTTGTCCAGCCCACTGAAGCCTTTAACCCGGCCAAGAGCAGGCGGTTATTCCGGATTATGGCCAGCGACTATGCGGAGAGTACGCTGATCCCGCGGGTGCTGAGCCGGCTTAGGAAGGAAGCACCTGGAGTAATCCTGGATATGCTGACCCCCAGCGATGTCAGTTTTCTGGATGTTGAACAGGGCCGCGTGGATATGGCCATTAACCGGTTTGACAAGATTCCCCAATCCTTCCATCAGAAAACGATTTGGGAAGATGCGTTTTCTTGTCTGTTGAGTGTGCACAATCCGTTGATATTCGATTTCACCTTGGAAAACTATCTAAACGCTCAGCACATTTGGGTGAGTAAAACGGGGTTTGGCATTGGCGTGGGGGTCGATCCGAAAGATATCCAGCGGCTCGGATGGGTCGATGAAGCGCTGGCTAGAATCAATAAAAAGCGCCGCATAACCGTGTTTACACGGCACTACCATGTTGCCATGCAGTTGGCCCAGGAACAGGATCTGATCGCGACGCTGCCGAGCAAAGCCGCCAAGTTAACCTTGGAAAATCCGAAAATCGTCGTTAAGCCGCCACCATTCAAAATTCCGCCGATTGAGCTGAAAATGGCCTGGAGCCCGCTTCTGCAAAATAACCAGGATCACCGGTGGTTGCGGAACTTAATCGCCGAAGTTGCCGATCGGCCAGTGCCTGAAGAAGTCAGAGCGACGGATTAGTCTGAGGTCAGTCGGCTTCGGTGCTCATTCGAGGTGCAACCGCAGGATTGGCTAGTAAGGTGTTTGCCGATTGGTTCCGGCGATCAGATTGGCGGATGGTTAAGCTTGGTGATTTGGCCTCCGGCAAATTTGTCTTCAGCGTTTCGGGGCGATACGCTAACCTGGCAGCCGTCCAGCGAGTAGCACCCGACTAAGGTGATATCCGCCTGTTTTAAGCTGATCGCTGTTTCCGGCAAACTAAAGTCATACCTGGCGGTAGGTTCGGCTTTGTTTTTGAGAAGAATAGAGCTGACCAGGCTGATAATAAAAAATACCAAGGCAACTTTCAGAAATGAAAAACTAAAAACTGAGTGCTGCTGACCACGGCTCAAATAATTCATTAGCTTTTCCCTGACGGAATGGACTATGAAGTTAGTATTGCCGGAAAATTGACGTAAAAGAAGGTCTGATCTGTCAACAACTGTTAAATCGTCACTGTTCTTCGATCAAATCCTGGTGGGCTGGAAATCTTAAGGTGATTCGCGTTCCTTGGCCTATTTTGCTGGATACTTCAATTTCTCCCCCGTGGCGGTCCATGACTAATTTCACAAAACGCAATCCCAGACCGCTGCCGGCGATTCCCTGGCGTTCGGAGGCGTCGGTGCGGCGGTAGGGTTCAAACAGGTGAGGGATTTCGTGGGGCGCGATTCCCGGCCCCTGGTCTTGGATGCTGCAGGCGGCGATGTCGGCTTGGGATTCCAGATGCAGGGTGATGTCCGCATGGGGCGGGCTGAATTTGATCGCATTCTGCAGCAGGTTCACTACCGCGCGTTCCAGCAGTTCCGGATTGCCGACTATCGGCAGGGTATCGAAATCCCCCAGCGTTTGAATATTGACTAACTGCTTTTGCGCAAGCGGCGCGATCGAATCGACGGCATTGTCGACAATATCCAGTAACTCGCATTCATAGAGATGAATATGGTCGGCCGCTTCAACCCGCGCCAGTTGGAGAAACTGGTCGGACATGCTCAGGCTTTTTTCCGTCAGTGCCTGAGCGGACTCCAGCATGGTGTCAAAGCCTTCCGGCAAGCGGGTCTTCAGGGTATCGAGCAGTGCCAGCTGCGAAGCAAGTGGCGCCCGGAGGTCATGGGAGATGAAGTTGATGGTTTCGAGGCGTTTTAGCTGGGCTTCGTGGATGATGGTGATATCGGCAAAAGTAATGACGATGCCGTTGGTGGCGCGATGGCTAAACAATATCGGCACCAGGCTGATGAGCACCGCCCGTTGATCCAGATATAGCTCCTCGGCCTGCGGCGTTCCTGTCAGCAGCACCTCCCGCAACAGAGTTTCCCAACGGTTACTCGAAATCCGGCTACTGACTGGCATGCACTCCGCTATGTAGGAGCCCGGCCGGGCGTCTTCCTGCAACCAAGTCCGTGCGGGATCATTCAGAAACATGATGCGGCCGAACTCGTCGCCGACCAGGACGCCTTCCGGCATGTTGGCCACGGTATCGGAAATGAACTGCCGCATGTCCTGCATGGTGGCGATGGCTTGTCGAACCTGCATGATCCGGCGGTCCATGAGTTCGCCTGAGTATTGCGGAGGGGCGAGTTCGGCATGAAACTCCGGAAATATCTCTTTGATATAGGTGATGATTTCCCGCAGTTGATGCGGGCTGCCGTCAAAATGCATGAACAACGCAACGTTCTTATCCGGAGCATTTACCGGCAGCAGCACTTCGGCGACATTTTGCTCCTCTTCAAGCGTCACTTGAATTTCCTTCTTGACCTCCGCAGTGGGCCGATAATCCCGAAACTCCCAGGTGCTCGGCTTGAGCAGGCGCACAACCTGCTGCGCCCATTGCTGCGGCGACTCATAACTGGAAACCTGGCGAAGCTTTGGCTCATCCGCCAAGCGGGTAAGCTCTTGGTTGAGAAACTTATTGAGCAGATGTAATCGGCGCCAGCTCCAAAAAGGGTAGGCAAACAACAAGGTCACCAACAATGGCGAAGGTGGGAACCATTGATGCCCCATGTGCAGCAGGCCATAACTGAAGCCGCAGACCGCGAGCGCCAATGCGATGGTTAACGGCAGGTTTTTGTCCGGCGACACCCGGGAAAAAATCATGGCGATCGCTAATACCAGGCTCAGGGTCAGCAGGTACTGCCAGTGTTGTGCCACGAGAATGCCTAATCTGTTTTGCGTCAATGCTTCATAGACGTTCGCGTGTACCTCGACACCCGGCATGTTAACCGACTCTCCGGATACCGGGGTGGCGATGAAGTCGCCGAGGCCCGCGGCAGTGGCGCCGACGAATACGACCCGGCCGGAAAAATAATCCGCCGGTAACTCGGTGGTCAGGATATCCACGTAGCTGAGCGTCGCCAGGCTGCCTGGAGGGCCGACGAAGGGAATCAAGCGGTAGGCTTCACGCACGTTGAGAAGCGCCTGAGCGGGGTGGGTTGCGTTACCGCCGGCCCGCATTGGCGGCACGTTCGGCCGGATAAACTGAAAGGCCGCCAGGGCCAGACTTGGCCAGTGGCTGTCGCCCAATCCCTGATAGAGGTACATGCCACGGGCGATGCCGTCCTCATCCAGTTCGAAGTGGGCGTGCCCTAAACCGGCGGCTGACCGGACATAGGCCGCGATTGGCAGGATTTCGGTCATGCTGCCGCTGGTGCTGCGGTAATCGATGTGCAAGGGGAGAAAAACATTGCCGGCTTCCTGCATGCTTTGCTGCAAAAAAGTATCGGATGTCGGGCGGTCTTCTTCCGTGAACAGAATGTCGAAAACAATGGCGGTCGCCCCGGCCGCCTTCAGTTTGCCGGTAAGCTCGGCATGTATCGCCCGGTCCCAGGGCCAGCGTCCGAGTTGGTTCAGGCTTTTTTCGTCAATCGCGATAATGACGCTGGATGTTGAAGTGGAAATCGGCTGAAGGCGCAAAAAAGTATCGTAGAGAAGATAATCCAGACGCTGAGTGACATTGCTGAACAGCAGTAAAAAACTCAATAGCACCAACACCACGGCAAACAGGTAGCGTTCGGAGACGGGAAACTGCCATTGCTCTTTAGCGGAAATTGAAGGTGATGCCATGGAATACCGGCGAAATATCCTTATTTGGGAAAATCAATCAAGGGTGAATTTTCAGAATCTGCGGTTCGCCGAAGTCTGACGAATAAAAATCGTTGCCGATTCCTTTAACCCGAACCCAATAGGTTTTGTTTTGTTCCAATCTCAAGGTGGCTGATGTCGTTGCTTTTTCGTCTTCCCGGATTAGATGCTGAAACAGTTCGTCTTCAGCCAGCTGGATCAGGTAGGTTTCAGCATTGACAACTGATTTCCAGAATACCTTGGCTTGATCTTGCAGATAGTTGACCGCGATGACCCGTGTCGGTTCCAGGGTGTCGCGGACAATTAACGGGCGCGATTCGCTATAGGCAAACTGGTCACCGCCGGCCATGGTCACTACCCGCCAGTAATATTCTCCTGCGGAAAGATTCTTTTCGCCCGTTCCGGTTTGCGTCTGGGCGAAGGGCGTTCGGGTATAGAGGTTGCGAAAGTCGGGGTAACGGGAAATTTCCAGGCTGCTGAGTAAGATGGGTTGCGCCAGTTGCCAGCTGAATTCAGGCCGCGGGCTTTTAACCTCCGCGCCGGATAGCGGTCGCAGCAGTTCGGCCGGCTGCGCGGCTTGTTCGACGTTGAAATCAAGCTGAATATCCAAACCCTCAATACCGTTTTGATCAATACCCCGAACCAATAGGATATAGCTGCCATTGGCTAGATCGGGCAGTAGCAGGTTGGGCGTATCAATTGGTTGGGCCAGTAGCGGCTGGGATTCCAGCGTGGTTTGATAAAGTTCCACCAGATAATGATCGGCACCGGCCAGCGGCTCCCATTCCAACTGGAACGGCATACCGGTTACCGTTTCGGGTATCTCCATCTCCGGTGCAGGCAGCAGGGCGATGGTGGAAATGGCGCCGGTATCGCCGATTGCCGCGCCCTGGCCGACGTTCAAGGAAATTTGGGTGGTCGCATTGCGCACCGACACCCGGCCTTCCGTCACTTCCGTTATCGTCTGCCCGGGGCGAACCCGCATCCGGAAAGCAGTGCCCCGCACGGCGGCGACTGCGGATGGGGTGGAAACCTCATAGCGGGCGGCAGGCCCTTTGCGAGGCGTGACATCCGTTTTGATGCCGCCGCGCATCAGGCGAAACCGGGTATCCACCATGCCGGTTTCGCCGTAATGGGTCAGGGTGTTAAAAATGATGATGGAGTTGTCGGCGACTTTCAGCGTACTGCCGTCGGCAAACTTTATCAACGCAAAGCCCGCGTCAGTTTTCAGTTCATCGCCCACGGTAAGGCGGCTGCCTCGCAAGGCTGGAACATAGGGGGTGGAATGGGCTTTGCGAACCCAAACGCTGCCCTGACTAACCAATAGTTTCGCGGGTTTTGGATAGGTTTTCAGCAACCTGACCGGAATTTTGATGAGTGTTCCGGGGGATAGCTCACTGGTCTGGCTGATATTGTTGTAACGCAACAGTGACGGCCATTCGCCGGCCTGCGCCAGGTAGCGGTCAGCAATCGACTGTACGGTATCGCCTGGGCGCACCGTATACACCCATTCGGCTTGATTCGGCGCACTTGAGGCTGATAAGCAGGTCAGCACCAGCAAAACAAACAGCAAACTGTTTGCCAGTGGCTTGAACATGCATGCCTCCTCTTGTTCCGGTTGTCACATGGCTAACTGACTTCTTCCAACCGGTAGCCGTGTTGGTAAATGGTTTTAATCCGGAATCCGTTCTCGGGTTTGATCCCCAGTTTCCGCCGCAGGCGGCTCATATGGGTGTCAACGGTACGGGTATTTATATCGCTGTTGACACCCCAGACCCGTTCCAGCAAATACTTCCGTGAGAGCAGCCGGCCTTTATTTTCAAACAGAAAAGCCGTCAGATCGAAGTCCTTGTCGGTTAATGCCAGGCTTTCGCCGTTCAACCGAATCGCGCGGGATTTATGGCTGATGGTGAAGGGGCCATACTGCGCTTCCTGCATGTCCTGCATTTCCGTTTTATTGCGCCGCGACAAGGCTTTGAGCCGGGCGATCAACTCTGCCTGCCGAGCCGGTTTCACCATGTAGTCGTCGGCGCCGGCGTCGAGGGCATTCACGATATCCGTCTCTGCATCACGCTGGGTGAGAAACAGAATAGGAATCGGCCACTCGACCTGTTGCCGGATTTCCCGCAACGCATCAATCCCATCGAGGTCTGGCAGCTGCCAGTCCATAATCAACAGGTCATAGCTGTCATGGGTTACCGCAAATACAAACTCTTTGCCTAAACTAAAGTGTTTATAATCAATAGCTTCGGCTTCCAAATAGGACTTAATTTGCTCCGCTTGGTTCGGATCGTCTTCGAGTAGCGCTATCTTCATGGTCTTCAGGCCAGATTGTAGTCAACTTTGCATTGGGAAGTCAGTTTCAGTTTCAATGCTAAGTTTGGCACTAAAATTAGCCTGCTGCGAGTACAAATTTTCCAGCGATGAGTAAGCAATGCCCGCTAATAATCCATGGTCAGTTCACTATTTTTTGTAAGCAAAATCCACTTAATTGTGTAACTGAGTGGTATCAACGCAGTAATATTCAGTGTTTAAGTGTCGTCTTGTTCAACAGTCCCCTTTCCCAACAGCTGGTTTCGGGTTTACTATGCTGCTCCGAATAAAGACGGATCCAAAAGCAGCCTGGTCAAGTAGGAAAACAGATGAAAACGCAAACCGAAATCGAGCGGCGCTTGAAAAGCGCCCTGGCGCCTGAGCATCTGCAAGTGATCAACGAGAGTCACATGCATAGCGTACCGGCAAATTCTGAAACCCACTTCAAAGTCGTGGCGGTCAGCCCGCAGTTTAGCGGTATTCGGCAGGTTCAGCGGCATCAAAAGATCTATGGTGTTCTGGGAGATTTGATGCAGCAGGGAGTACATGCCCTGGCCCTCCATACGTTTACACCGGAGGAATGGCGGCAAACCGGCAGTTTTCCGGATTCGCCGGATTGCATGGGCGGTAGTAAACGGAAAGACGAGTCTGTTTCATGAGCCAGTACTTTCAGATTCATGCGGAAAATCCGCAAAATCGCCTGGTTCGGCAGGCCTGTGATATTTTTCGTCAGGGTGGAGTCGTGGTTTACCCCACCGACTCCGGTTATGCCCTTGGTTGCGGAATTGGCGAAAAAGCGGCGCTGGACCGCATCAAGGCGATTCGAAAGCTGCATGAGAAGCACAATTTCACTCTGGTTTGCCGGGATCTGAGCGAACTTTCGATCTATGCCAAGGTGAGCAATTCCGTTTATCGTTTGATTAAACATCATACGCCAGGCGCCTATACCTTCATCTTCAAGGCAACATCGGAGGTTCCCCGCCGCTTAGTGCATCCGAAACGCCGGGAAATCGGTCTGCGGGTGCCGGACAACAGGATTTGCCAGGCGTTATTGGAAGAGCTGGATGAGCCGATCATGAGTACCACATTGATGCTGCCCGGCGATGATTTTCCGCAGACCGATCCTTACGAAATCCGCATGACGCTGGAGTCTCAGGTGGATTTGATTATTGACGGCGGCTTTTGCGGCATGGAGGCAACGACGGTGGTGGATCTGACCGAAGACGTGCCCAACATTCTCCGGGAAGGGGCCGGCGACCCTGAACCCTTTAGAGTCTGATATGGCTAGCGATTGACACCGGGCTTAGACCGCCACCGAAAAACCGGGAACTGTTTCGGTAAAGGAATCGCCTGCCGGATTGCTCACTTTGTTCATCTGACTAAAACGCTGAGAAATGTCCTGCAGCGAGTTGTTCTGCGGATTTTCCGAAAGTATCGAATTAAAAACCTGATTTTCCCCGCCGTAAAGGCTGCTGAGCCGCATTACATTTTGCAGGTAATCCAGGGTCGGGGCGTGCTGGCTTAAGCGTAAAAAGCGCATTTTGAAGTCGGGATTCTGATTAAGATCGAACTCGATTTTTGTCGCAATATCTTCCGGCACCTTGCCTTCGACCTCGAATTGACCGGTTTCGTTGCGCACGACGCGGATGGTGGTTTGGCTTGGCAAGCCATACTCGGCAAGCTTTTGCCTGAGCGTCGTCTTGACGTAGGCAGTATCCTGCCCGAGTTGCAATTGAAAATCCCTGAGTTGGACGCTTGGTTTGCTTGCGGGCGGTTGTTGGCCGGAGAGACGGATCTGTGGATAATTCACTTCCTCCGTAGCGGGATTTTGGCGGTTCACTGCCTGTTCTTGCTTCGGCTTCAAGCCTTCATATGCCTGATTTCCATAGTCGAATAGGGTGCTGATAAGTCCCATGCGCGATCCTCTCCTCGGAATTCTGAATTGCCTGGAACAATCTCTACAATGGAAATGCCATTGCTTTGACGGTTAGGTTCGTAATGGCAGTTGATATCCAAAATACATGCCAGCAGCCAAATTACATGCCAGTACCCAAAATACATGGCAGTAGTCAAACTGCATGCCAGGCGACCACATGCGGTACCGCGCGTGGTATACCACAGAAGCCCTTCCGCGAATGTCGTTCCGAACCGCTGCCTAATTCGCTACCATAGCGGTTTTCTTGGCACAGGGTTATCTGCTATGTCTTTCTTTTGGCACGATTACGAGACTTGGGGGGCTAATCCAATGGTGGACCGCGCTTCCCAGTTTGCCGGGGTAAGGACGGACATGGACTTCAATATTGTGGGCGACCCGTTAACCCTCTATTGCCAGCCTGCCGAAGATGTCTTACCCAGCCCGGAAGCTTGCCTGATTACCGGTATCACGCCGCAAAAAGCGCTACAGGAAGGCGTCTGCGAAGCCGAGTTCATTAGCCGGATTCATGCTGAGATGGCAGTGCCCGGAACCTGTTCGCTGGGCTACAACAGCCTACGCTTTGATGATGAAGTAACCCGTCAAACTCTGTATCGGAACTTTTATGATCCGTATGCGCGAGAGTGGAAAGAGGGTAACTCCCGCTGGGATTTAATCGATGTCGTCAGGCTTGCCTATGCACTGCGACCGGAAGGCATTGAGTGGCCGACCGGCGAAGACGGCGCGGTAAGTTTTCGCCTTGAACTGCTGAGCCGGGCCAACGGAATCGAGCACGGTGCCGCACACGATGCAATGTCTGATGTGCACGCAACCATCGGCCTGGCGAAGTTGCTTAAGTCCAAACAACCGCGCCTTTTCGATTACTCCTTTCGGCATCGCGGCAAGCGTCAGGCGGCCCAGTTGCTGGACGTGAACAGCCAAAAACCGGTTTTCCATGTTTCATCCAAATTTCCGGTTGCCCTGGGTTGTTGCGCACTGGTAGCTCCGCTTGCCGTGCACCCGACCAATCCCAACGGGATTATTGTCTACGATTTGCGCGTGGACCCAGGCTCCTGGGTAGATTTGTCAGCTGAGGAAATCAAGGAGTTGGTGTTTGTGTCCACAGCGGATCTGCCGGAAGGAAGGGAGCGAATCCCGTTGAAAACGGTCCATATCAATAAATGCCCGGTACTGGTGGAAAGCAAAATCCTAAAGACCATGGACGCGGCAAGAAGGGCTGAGTTCAAGCTGGATGGCGATACATTACGCAAGCATCTGGCGGTGCTCCGCGAGTCTGAAGGGCTCGCGGAAAAACTCAGCGCCGTTTTTACGCCTGAAGAACCAACGGATGACGAAGCGCCTAATCCGGACCTTATGTTATATTCCGGCGGCTTTTTCAGTAACGACGACCGGCAGAAAATGGAAATGATTCGGCTGCAAAGCCCGGATATGCTGGCGGAACTCAAACTGCAATTTTCCGATCCGCGAATTCCGGAAATGCTGTTTCGTTACCGGGCCCGAAACTTTCCGGAAACGCTGACGGAACCGGAAATGGAGCGCTGGCAAAGCTTACGGCAAGCCATGCTCTCTGACGGCATGGCCGGAGGTATAACTTTGTCCGAATATTTTAATAGAATTCAGGAACTCGCTTCTCAATCTACTCTGACAGCCAGAGAAAAGGATGTTTTGCAGGAACTGAAGCTATATGGAGAAATGGTGTATCCCTATTATTGAGGACTCTAAGCCCTTTTGTCGCCCAGGCCACGCGCATCAGATCCACATTGCGCCATCAACCCCATCATGTAGACAATGCCAAATTGCCGATTCAAAAAAACTGCCCATCTCATCCAGCTGTGCATCAGGTAACTCACACATACCGATATTACTTGACTAAATATTAAGGCTTTTAACATACGCGACTGCTTCTTTGGCATACTTTAAATAATCCATCTTGAACTCTCTGAAAACGGATGCGTGGTAAGGGGTCACCCATGAGCCCTTGCCCGTCAATATCAGGTGCCTAGTTGAATGAAGATTCCTTTTATAAAAACACCACGTCTTGCGCTTATGGAGCCAAGCAAAGACGCGTTTAATGCTTACTTGGTGTTTTACTCTGACTTAGTCGCATCGCAAATGTATGGAGGTCCTCTTACCAAGGGGCAAACTTGGGCGAGGCTCAAAGCAGATATTGGGTCTTGGTATATGCTTGGATTTGGTGTTTGGGTGTTAAAAGAGATAGATTCCGATCGTGTTGTTGGTACATGCGGATTCTGGAAAGGTTGTGACTGGCCAACAGAATTAACTTGGTGGATTCTTCCTCAAGCACGCGGAAAAGGGTATGCCATTGAAGCTTCAAAAGCCGCTATCGATCATGCATATAATCAATTCAATTGGTGCTCTGTAGAGACTTATATGAACGATGACAATATTGCAGCCCGAAACTTAGCCATTAAACTTGGGGGTATTAAGCACGATCGGCGCAAATTTCCGGATGGCTTGGAACGTGATGTTTTTATCATTCCTCGAAACGCCGAATAAATAAGGATAGGCCGGGCGTTATACCCGAAAAAGGTCTGAGGCATGCAATCGCTCAATGTAAGAGAGTTCTTATCTGAAGATGAGATCGAAGGGGATAAGGACTCGGAAGGGGATAAGGACTCGAAGCCCTTTATCTCGTGAGCGCTATAGAACAATCGATTCAGAAGCCGCTTAGTGAATTCTTAATGAAGCATTCTTAAATCTGTTTACATTAGTTAACACGCATTATAAGAGGTCGAAGCCTATTGCTCTGGTTGCCGGATATCACCTAAAGTTGATTTAGCGGGCAGTAACGGCATTTACTCGGCGAAACCTTCAATAGGCCAAGATTTTTCTTTCAGGTTTTATCGGGGTTCGCAATTTTGAATACATCCATTTATCCCAACATATACCGCACATAAAAGTAAAACTGCACAACAGGCTTATCTATTTAAACAAATCCCCCACCTCGCAACGCAGGCTTTTAGTAAGCTGTTCCAACGTATTTAGCGTGGTGTTTTGAGCGGCGTTTTCAAGACGGGTCAAGGTAGCGCGACTGATACCCAGCTTACGCGCAAAAACTTCCTGGGTCTGTTGGCCGCGGCGTGACTTTAAGTTTCTAGCGAGTTTTTCAGCGAGTGACTTGGGCATATTTCACATATGAACACGGCCTTGTGTTCATATGTGAACAATTTGCTGGTATGCTTCTCCCATAATTAGTGGGCGAATTAGGATTGCTGTTGGATTTCTATTAATCCGGTTTAACGTCGTACCGTTACTTGTGAAATGGGTCATTTACAGCGCCCAATCGGTTAATGTATATTCTGTAATCAAACGTAACTGGCTTTTACATTATGTAAACCAGACTTAGGATGCTCACCAGATTACCTGACGGATCGGGACCCTTCGGAGGGAAGGGGCTAACTCCTCAAGAGGTAGTAGGGATGCTTGAAATGAATGCTTTAACGAACAATAACAATGGTATTGCCACCAGATCGGTAATGCAGCCCCAGCGAGCCGCAAATTCTTCTGCGAGCGCTAATCTCATAGTTATCCCGTCCAATATCTTCACGATTCGTCAATCCATATTCTGTTACGACAGGAAGTGTCGCTTTGCTTGTTATAGTGGTCGGATCATTGCCAGCCGACTGTCTGCCTGCTTTGGAATCCGGGATTAGGAGTAATGACTTGGAGAGCCGAGGTTTATTGATTATGAATTAGCTGAAATTGCCCAGGAAGATGCTTACATAATTCGAGCTGATATTGGCATTGTGAATAGAGGTTTGGGTGTAACGCCGTAAACCCCACCCTCTAAACGGAATTATATAGTTCTTGGCCGTGCGACTTTGATCGGCCTACAAGTTGAAATAAGGGAAGTTTGTTATGGGATACGTTTTAGAAAAAATATCGCTACAAGATCAAAAGAAAATATTTAGCGACATTAGCCATGATGAAAGAAATGTCAGGAACCTACAACGTCGTGGTGGTCATTTTGCCAACAAGCCTAATCTGAATTGGGCAATAAACCGGGAGGATAATTCATATCTCTTCCTAGCTCCAAAAGTCGATATTAAATCTCGTCGTCATGACTATTACTTTTTTTTCAAAGGATTCACTTATCAAGTCAGACTTCAATCAAGAATTTCTGAACAGGTAGAAGTTAACAGATACCCTTCTGACGTCGATAAAACTATATTGGAAAGTGAGCTTATTCGTGCATTTGAAGTTTATGGTTTTTGGGGTAGGGGCCCAGATCTTGAAAATGGACTGACAGTCACACTCAAGGAGGTATGAGTCATATGACTACCGATTCTATTCTAGCATTTTCAGTATTCAATCTAAGCACATAATTATTTTGGGATAATAAATATGGATTGCGAATTAGCAGGAATTACAAAGGGAATCAATTATTCTGATACTACTGAATATATAACCATTGAGTAAGGGATTTTTTCGATATTAATACGAATTTATATATCCCCTAAATTTTCTTAATAAGAGAAATTAATATGAGTTTTTTACTAAAAGAAATATTTATAAATGATAAGGATAGAATTTTCTCTGACACTGCTGGCGATCAAAATATATGTAGCACTCTTAGGTTGCTTGAAAATCTGAATATGTTTCCAAAGTATTGGGCCTTAGACAATGAGATGAATTCATACTTGTTTTTCGAACCTAAGACGGTTCGGGAAGAAAGCCTTGATTGGCCACTTATTTTTTTTCTAGAAGGCAAGGCTTATAGAGTTATTTTTAGTGATCTAATATGCGAAGAGCTTAGATTTGATAATAATTACAAGCCTTCTGCTTCTGATAAAGATCTGGTCCAAAATAAAATTGTGGAGGCCCTATCGGTCTATGGAAGATATGGAACTGGAAATTTTAATGATAAAGGGCAGCCAGAGTACGCTGTAAAACCAATATTCAAGGAAGATTAATATATGACTATTAATTTTAATACAGCTATTGACCAAATAAGATCAAGTAGTGTTCTTAGTTTAAATCAACTATTTAACTTAGTTGAGTCGGTATCTGGGAGTGTTAGTGGTGCTGATACAAATTCAATATATTCACTTAATAGTGGTTCTTTGCCAGAGCCAGGTAATACACGTACTCTAGAATATGTAAAAGAACTGCAGAAAAATGGTGCTGTTATTAGTGCGGGGTTAAGTGATGTTGGTAGATTGCTAAACAATCCTGAGTTTATTGGTGCTCTAAAGAAGTCAGTACTTCTAAAACTATTCGGTGATCCTTTCGTCAATCCAGCATCATTATCAGTTGACGACAAAAACATATATTTATCCACACTAAATTTGATATTGAACGGAAAGTCTGGGTCAATCACCGAACCTAGTGCTCAGAGGGTAGCCAAAGAGATTAGGGGTATTAAGCTAGCTGAGTTGGGAATAGATTTTTCAGAAGCTAAAAACAAAGGACAGTCTCTTTGGGATATAGCATCAGAAAATTATGTAATGGAATCTGTGGGGAGCTTCCGAGTAATTGCTCCTGACCCAGGAGGTTTAAGTGTATTTGTAGAAACAGAGTTGCCAGCCCTCCTAAAATTGGATGCTGATATATTGGTGGAAGGAATTCCCCTCTCTACTTTAAAACAAGTATTAAATGATCCTAAAGGAGGTATCGATGCAGTTAAGGCGATGATTTCGACTGCATCGCTATACAACCTGCTTGCAGCGGATCTTCATGAAGTTGATGTATCAAATGGGATCCCTGAAAGTAAACTAAACGAATGGCTTCAAAATGCTGAAAAGTGGTACAGCGAAGGTTATCCGGAAGAAGTTGTTCAGAGAATAAAGCAATATCTAGCAGACCTCGATCCTGAACTTAAAGCCTACTACGCTCAAGGTCTTGAAGCTGGTAAAGATATCGCTGGTAGTGTTGGATGGACAAAAGGCCTTAAAGCTTTTGGCCCTGCCTTAATCTTCTTAGATTTTATGTTGGCCACTGACGAAGCAGAGGCTATGGCTGCCGAGGGCAATATGGAGGGCGCTCGTGACTATATGGAGAATTGGGCTGTTGAATTCGTCGCGGGCGAAGTTGCTTCAATCGCAGCGACGATGGCAGCAACAGCCTTTCTTGGTGCCGTTGGCGTAACCGCAGCACCTGTTTTGATAGTCGCCGGTATCGGTGCGGCGGTGGCCGGTGGAATGTTTGGCGCAAACACGGCCGGTAACTATTTCCGTGAGTTTAAAGAAGGCGCTAGCGAAGAAAACCTGGAACTTATTCACGATGTAAGCGAATGGCTCTTTGGCTATTCCGATGATCCGCAAGAGCTATTGAATAACCTTCCTCATCCGGAATCGCCTGACGCGATGCAGTTCCACGGTCTAAATTATGAAAACCGGGAAATTTCAGAATCCACAGTTCAGATGGACGCGTCGCTTGTTGCGGCGGCGGCTCAGGAACAAATTGAGTGGCGCTATGCCCTACTAAAAGGTCATTCTTTCGCAATCGAAAATGCTCCGACAGAACAGCATAACAGCAACGGTCAGCTGGACCTCTATGATCCGGATACTGGGTTTGGCATGACCGAGGAATGGATCAAATGGCGGGCAATGTTCGTCGTCTTCAAGAAGATGCAGGAGGATGGCCAAAGTCTCGATAACCTTACCTCTCCTGACTACAACTTCTTAGATAGACTCGATCCCGATTCATTTGAGTTTGAATTAAGTGTGGACGGCACTAGCTTAGGTACCCCCGTTCAGATTGTATTTGGTGATGAGAATGAAGAAATCATAGAAGGCGATATAAACGATGACTATCTCTTTGGCGGTGGCGGTAATGATGTCATAACCGGTGACTTTGGCAATGACCACCTTGAGGGAAATGCCGGAGACGACACTCTAGAAGGCGGCGGTTTGGATGATCATTTATATGGCGGCCCCGGCAATGACACTTACATCTATAAAACCGGCCATGGTAGAGATCTGATCGAAGACAATTGGGGCGCTAATGTTCTAGAACTCAATGGCGCTTCGAATTTTTCGGTCACCCAAGTCGATGACCACAACACGCGGTTGTACACGGATGAAGTGGGTAATCTATTCAACTACAACACCCTCACCGAAACCCTCTACATCACCATAAAAGACAGCACTACCGGCGAGTTCATTGCCATAAATGGTTTTGATCCCACTAACAACAACTTTGGTATTACCTTCGAAGAATATACACCGGATGCGTTTGATCCGGATGCACCATACAACGTAGATGATACCGGCATGGCCAGCCTCTACGTAGGAGACCTCGGCAACTATTTCCGACACAACGACCGCAGCCTGATTTTTGAAGCCTCCGAATATCAAGGCGGAAGACCCGACGCGCAGTTGTACGGTACCGCTGGCGGTAG
>JANQMN010000148.1 GCA_028280065.1 Hahella sp. | reverse complement strand
GAAGCTCAAATATATCCTGCCATTTATGATAAATGCATACCGCCAGAGCTGGCCTGTACTTTTGAATGACGTTTGACATACCGTTAAGGGCCTTCAACTCCGAGCCTTCCACGTCAAGTTTAATGAATGTTGGAGGTTGAATTTCCAAGTTGTCCAAGGCGACTGCTTCTATTCTATTAGTACCTGAATCACTAATATGTGAGGCACCTTCGCTACATTCCTCAAAGCAAAGTTTGGTTTCCTCAGAATATAGAGCTTTGGGAATAATTCTCACTTTTTCGGTAAATTCATAAGGCTTACCGGCAAGAATTTCTTCAATGGATATAAGATGATGCTTTACTGGTTCAAAAGCGTAATAGTTCTGAAATTCACCTCCATAAAGGCCGATAAATTCCTCGAGGGTATCACCTATATATGCTCCACCATCAATAAACACCTGGAAGTCTTTGGCATGAAATTCCCTTAAAAAGTACTGGGGTTGAATTGACGCAGAGGCTACCGTGTCTCTACGGTAATGCCCCAGTCTTGCAAGTATCATATTTTTTAAGGTTTTTTTTGATAAATCATCGCTCAAAAAACTACAGACTCGTTTAATACTATCCTTATGATTGCTAAGGAAGTCGAAGTATTGGCGATTACGTTCAGTATTATGATAAATAATAGAGATATCTGATTCTTCAATCCCCATTCGTTTTAATTGTGCGCTAATATCGTCATAAAAATGGCTAGTGATAAAAACAGAGTACTCCGAAATACCCGATACCAACTCCTCAGGTGAAATAACTTTATAGCCTTCAAAGGAGGTATTCCACTTATCCGGATCGTTATCAGAAAAGCAATCAACATGGATATCAGATCGTTTATTTCGAAGTGCTAACTTTCCTGTACCAGAAGCACCAAAAAAAACAACCTTTTTGCCAGACACCTGCTCGTATAATTGCTGTCGGAACCAGTCTTCTCCAGGCACGTTTAATGTTGATAGGATGTCACTAATATCCTGAGTATCATCCATAATAACTTTCCAAGCTCTCGCGATTAATCAACACAGGAAATATATCAAACACTTATTCGCCCCTCACTGTAGCGCCCCCGATGGGTAAAATTCCTGAGAGGCACATTGGTAACAACTATTTTGCTTGTTCTTTTATTAGTCAACGCATCCAGGTAGTCTGGTTTAGAGGCCAATGCTTCATTTATTTGCACTTCATAGTTCAGCCCAAGGAACTTCTTGCAAGCTGCAATGTTGTTTAGCACTTCTGGAGTAACGTAAGACTTCAAGGCTCGTTCGAAATACTTCATGGAATTTTCAACTTCTCTTGCATGAAAGAGTGATACTCCCAAGAAGAAAAAATACAGCCAAACATCAGAGGATTCAGAATATTCGACTACCCTGGCTTCCGCGTAGGTCTTCAGTTTTAACCAAGACTCTCGTCGGACCAAAAAAAACATGAATACAGCATCTTTTACATTAGTGGGCAAACAACTTTGCTTTAGTCTTTGAATAACGCACTCATAATTAATCTGTTCAAGAGATTTTTTACTATATTCATTCTGACGGGTCAGATCACGAGAAGCTGAGTTAGGTGAGCAGTATTCGCGATAACTAGACCCGCATAAGAGTTTGATTTCAAATTGGTTCAGCAATGCTCTTATTAAATGATCGTAGTCTTCAGCCTGTCTGAAGCCTTCTTTATAGCCTACTCTTTTCAAAGCTTCTTTTTTGGCCATCGGATGCCCAAGAGTTGGCAGGTAATTTCTTCCAAACTGATGAAGCAAACCATCCTGTTCTAAAAGAAAATCCGGAAAACGCGCATCACACAATTTGGTCTGTGACTCTTCGTTATAAACTTCAGCTTCATCAAAAGCATAGTCAGCGCCTTTATCAATAACTTCTTTTAATCTTGAAATGCGTTCAAGCAGCCAAATATCATCCGCATCCAACCAGCAACCAATTGGGCGTGAGAGGTGGTCAACCGCCACCTGCCTGGCAAACCCGATCCCACGGTTCTCTTTAAGTTCAATTACTTCGATACACTGGGCAGAAAATCTTCTGGCAAGACGCGCTGTTCCATCCTGAGAGCCATCGTCCACCATAATGAGGTGATCAACCTGTTCAAGAGCAGACTCTAATGCACGCTCGATAGTTGTAGCTGCATTATATGCCACCATAAGTCCAGAGACTTCTTTATTCATCCGACGGCCTACTAAAGATATTCCAGGACATCAACTGACTTATTATCAATATAGTAATCAGCATAGGGTTTTGTCGTAACCAGACGGTGATACATTACTCCCCATACCTTAAGCTGTGACTCTATCAATTCTCTCCAATCTTTACCGCTAGCTGCACCCCTCGCTGTTGCGATTATAATGGTATGGCCTTTCTGATAAAGGTCGTTAATTCTGTTTACAACCCGAACCACCGGCTTTGCGTCTTCATATGCACATGATTCAGTGCAAATAGTGCCATCAAGGTCAAAACACCAGACTTTTTCAGATGAGTCTCCACCGAAGAAGATATCTTTTTCGATTCTAACCATCTGCAGACCCTCCACTAAAGTTTTTGGAGGAGACACGGGAAGCCCTCGCCTTTCCTGCACAAGGTAGCGGGGTGTATCTGCACCAGCTTCGATGCCAAGCGTAAATCCACCTCCAAACCGAGGATTCACTTCAATCATAATGACACTGTCTTTACTTCTGAAGCACTGAATCGTATTGTGTCCGACTAATTGAAGCTTTTTTGCAAGACGTGAAACTTCACTAATGATCGTGGAATCGCAATCCACGACACCATGCACTGACTCACCATGACTCACTTTTAAACGCTTTCTAGGAACGACGGATACTACCTGCTCATTGCCATCGATATATATATCGACAGTATATTCTGGCAAAGCAAAGAAGGGTTGAATCAGATCGGATGGCAGCACACTTTCCCGGACCTTCATCCATCGCTCCCAGTGTTCTACTTTAAAGCTTCGCTGACTACCTGACCCTATACGGGGCTTAATAAAGACTGGAAAATCTTGCTTGCTAAGACTTCCTAAATCCAACTCAGGCAATGATTCAAAACCATTTTCCCGGCACCACTCGGCAAACGCCCTCTTGTTTATACAAATTTCCAAAGAAGCCGCTGATGGAAGCATTACCTGACAATCAAAACGACTTGCCAGTTCCGTTTGGATACTGGATAAAGGGCACATATCGCCATCACGGGTAGGAACAATAAGATCTATTCCCTCCTGCTCAACCTTGTTCAATAGCCACTGATAAAAATGAGTGGCCTGAGTCGCGGGAGACTGGTAGAACTTGTCAGCAAAAAAACGTCCGACTGCCTTCCCATCACTATCCATTACATGAACTTCACCCCCGCCTTCATTAATAAGCGCGCGCTGAAAATACTTGATGAGATTTGTTTTTCCACCAATGCTAGTGAGTAGTATGTTCATTTGACCAGACTCAGCAGATTATTGACCAACTGGTCCACTCCGCTTCCAATGTGTTCTGGATATTGCAACCTTTCACCATGCTGCAACTGATTCAAACACCGGCTAATCTCTTCTGTTAAATCACTGCTTCTATTAATAACGGGTACGCCAAATTCAACTAACGTTTCAGCACAACGGCGTTGATTATCGGCGATAAAAACTCCAATGACCGGTCGTTGACAATACACCATTTCAAGTAGAGTTTGCCCTGCTCCGCAAACGACCAAATCAGCACTAGAAGCGGCTTCCAGAAAGTCTCCGGCAAAACCAGAGTTATAACGAATATTGTTTAGTTGTTTAGATTCGTTATACGCTGAAAAGACCTCGATTTGGGCATCATTCGGTAATCCGCTTATAAGCACCTCAACAATTTTCTGCTCCAACTCTGGATGGGAACTGCCTCCCAGGGATACGACCACTTTTGGTTGGGCTTTTGGTTGGACTTTCGAATTTAGCGGGGAATTCGGGTTTAATCGTAAACGTTTCGACATACGCTCTTTTTGGAGCCAGACCTGATACCGGGGGATGTAAAATTCCAATCCGGTATGGATGGCAGCCTTAGGGAAACGTTGCCTTAAGTTTTCCGGATTTCCAAATGGATTAATAACGACATCAACCAGAGATGATGTACGATCATCCATGTCTTCAAATAGAACGATGCGGCGAGCATTACAAACAGCCAGTTCAGCCAATTGATTGTTTAGTTCATTGTAGTTGTCGACCACGAGGACTTTATAATCAGGTACGGGATTACCGATTGGTGTAACTGCCATCGGACTATTTAGTCCCAGCATGAATCTGAACTCATTACTGACATTACCGTAAATGGCGCAGTCGCCACCTTGTTGCCGAAGGCATTCAATTAATCCTGTACAACGGGCCAGATGCCCTGCCCCCATCTCTGCGTTAGCATCGGTCCGAAATAGAAATTCCGGCATCAGAGCAAATCACTTTCTTGCAGCGGGGAGTTCGCGGGCTTTGCAACTTGTAGAGTTCTGCCTTTTACGCTCTCGAAGTATTTCGGATGCATACCCAAGGCTGGCCTTACAACCTTTAACATTTCACCAGACAATACCGTCCCGGCAGATAGTTCCTGACTGACATAAATGGAGCGTCTGTATTTCAAAGACGCCTCTTCGGCAACTGTTGGACCGTAATGGACGGTGCCGAGGGCTTGCCGAATCTCCCTTGTTTCATTGACCAAGGTGCGAAACTCCGCAGGATCAGAAGAAAATGCGGCGTCTACCGAAGAAAAATCCTTATCCAACACAAAATGACGCTCAATTACATCCGCACCCATGGCAGCAGCGGCAATCGCTACACCAGTACCTTTAGTATGATCGGACAAACCGACTGGAACGCCAAACCGCTCTTTCATATCCGGGATTGTCAGCAAATTAGCATCCCCGATCTTGGCGGGATAGGTACTCGTGCACTTGAGCAAAACGAGTTCCTTACAACCGTGGCGATACAGTTGCTCTATGGCCTCTTCAATTTCCGGTAAAGTAGCCATACCTGTCGACATAATGACGGGTTTGCCAGTGTTCGCAACAGCTTTCAGCAAGGGAAAATGGTTGATTTCGAAAGACGCAATTTTATAGCAGGGCACGTCGAGATTTTCGAGGTATTCAACGCTGGTTTCGTCAAAAGGAGAACTAAAGGCTAACAACTCTTGTTGCTGGGCAAGGTGAAATAACTCAGCATGCCATTCCCAGGGAGTAAAAGCTTTTCCGTATAAATCATAGAGCCGTTCACCTCGCCAGAGGCTGCCTTCTTCGCGAATCTGAAACTCTTCTCGGTCACTATCAAGCGTAATTGTATCTGGTCGATAGGTTTGCAATTTAATGGCACTAACACCTGCCTCAGCAGCCGCCTTCACCATTTTCTCGGCCGTCATCAAATCCTGATTGTGATTACCGGAAAACTCGGCAATGATGAACGGTGGATTTTCTGAAGAAATGATGCGATTTCGGATACTGACACTAGCCATAAACAGAAAAACTCAACAGTAGTTATTCAGGAGGCTATCAAGCCCATTTGCTGTGCCGCCTTGAATTTGATCTCAGCATAGTGCCAGTCTTCATCTGTATCAATGTCCTGTACTGAATAATGAGGGACTACTATGCCTCTGGTTCTAGCCTTGTCAACTTCTCCCATGATGGCAGCTCTTGATCCCCAAAAAAACTGGGCTGCATCATGATAGCACTCCTCTAAATCCTGGGATCGAGTCGTACCATATTCCGGCTTAATCATTTTAACGCACCCATTCTCATCAAGCTGCAAGGCTCGCTGTATCGGGTATGTAAAGGAAGTGATGGAGAGCACGTAGTCCGCTTGATCAGCCTCTATAAGAGCCGCTGCTTCAAAAAGTTTTTTGATTTGCAACATCGGTGCTGTTGCATAGAGGCAACACAAAGAAGTAAATGGATCGTGTTCTCCAACAAGCCAGTCACAAGCATGCTTCATAACTTCCGCAATTACTGCATGGTCATTGGCCAATTCTGCCGGGCGTATGAATGGAACCTCAGCACCAAATTGGCGGCAAACGTCTGCCACTTCAGCATCATCGGTAGAAACAATCACTCGATTAAATAAACCGCAACTCAGAGCTGCTTTAATGGTATATGCAATAATCGGCTGTCCAGAAAAAAGCCTAATATTTTTGCGGGGAATTCGCTTACTGCCACCTCGTGCTGGTATTATTGCGATGTTTGATTGAGTCACTTGAAATCGTAACCCAATTGTTCATGGACACTGCCAAAAACTTCTTTGTATCTAGCAGTGATAGTTTCAGAAAAGTAGTTTCTCCAGTCGCCGACAATTCCTTTTCGATAATGGTGATGCCGGTCCTCCTGGCCAGGGAGGCGACCATCGCTGAGCTTCTTAAAACAGTACTGCTGAATCGCATTAGTTAACATTTTATCTGAAGGAGTAATATCTAAAAAATTAGCTATTTTACTTAAACACTCCCCAGTATTAGTAACCAGATCTTCATATTTTAGTCGCAGTAAGTTACCGTGTGAAAGCCAAGGCAAAGCAATTTTATTGTAATGAACTAGCGCCTCTTTTTGGATAGTTTCAAATGAGTCTTCAAAACTTCCACTAAGACATTCAAGCCTATTCTTTGAGTAATAATATTGCGAAATGATATTATCCCTCGGATCTCGATAAAGGAGTAGGACCTTGATATCAATCTCTTCTAAAATCTCGTCTACCCAACTATACCTTATGTGATCAAAATAGAACTCTCGACTTTTTAATCTTCGGCATTGATCTTTAGTTTGACTGGCTAATTCATCATACGAAAGATCAGGCTTAGATCTCGAGACTCCTTTTAAACCAAGCGAAATCAACATATTGGATAACCAATGAGTTCCTGATCTGGGTATTGTTGCAAGTATAAACGGTGGTGGCATATATTCCTCTTTCACGAAACTGGCCCTCAGTCTTTATAGATAGCACGAAATTGCTAAAGTTCTAAATTTAAGATACAAGTCTAGATTCATATTTTAGAAAATCGAAAAGGAAACCCGTGTATGAATGTCTCCAATGGTAATTTAGTTAGATATCGTATCAGACTATTTAATCGACTAATGTCATTTGGAGAATTTGAAATATTAGCCAGGTTTCCTGATCAAGTTCCCCTTTCCATACGTGAAAAGATTGTTAGCAAATCCGTTGGCTACCGAACACGCTTTCCATTTGAAATTAAGGAAGAATTTTACGATGACTCTCTTTTGATCAGAGCACCAAAGAACAAGATCAAAAGCGAAAGTCCATTAAAGGAAGGGATGATCTTATCAACAAAACTAAACGGAAAAATAAGAAGGGGCTCCATAAAAAATATTGGCGAAGATGATGTCTTAATTGACTGTAACTACCCGCTTACTGGCCAGAGAGGTGTAAAGTGTGACTTAAAGATTGTTTCTGTGACAGAACCATCGTCAAGTGACTCCTCCTCTTTGAATAACGGCCCAATTACAACAGTCGTCTGAGAATCCTCCCGCAGTTAAACCTTTCATACTCTGATAGTATGATTTCTAACCATCGCCGTCGCACAAATATGAACAAAAATATAATAGAATACCAAAAATGTTGGATTATGCACCCATAAACCATAACTGGAGACAACCTTTTGTGGACCCTTGGAATAAAAAAAAGGACAAGTTAAAGAGTAGAATTATTCATGAACAGCCAGGTCTAGAGAAAGCTTACAGTTCAGGCGCTGAGTTGTTAACGTTAAACCTTATCAGGGAGTGGGTTTATAGAACTACACGTATAGCTAACATTAAAACACAAAAAGAGCTCAAACTACCGGTTTGGCAAGTTCATTTGAACGATGTCTTATTAAGCACCGAATTGTATGATAGGGATATAATTGGTACTACTTGTGGTGGTACAAACAAATACCTATCACAGGTATACAAACTATTTGGTTTAGATTCAACAACCTATAATTTTGGCTCCCCTAAAGATTCATTAACGCATGTAGTTTCAATTGTAGAACTTAAATCAAGAAAAGCCTTTATGGTTCAAGACGCCAACTTTAATGGTTATCTGGAATTAAACGACGAAGTCTTTAATATTTTTAGTATTGACCTTAATACAAATTTGGATGAAATAGTTTTTATACAAGGAGAAAGCAAAAAAAAGTTTAGGTTAGTTAGTAGCAGTGATAGCAACACTAGTAAGGAAAAAAAACTAGTAGAATTCAGCTGGGAAGATGGAATCAAATGGTTTAAAAATAGGTGTCTAATGAATAATTTAAAGTTTAGCAGTTTTTTCAATCTTCTCAACTATCCACTTAGCTATTCGGCTATGAATATTCCTGAAGAATGCCAATTCCTAGACCATCTTTTCTATCTTTCTAATATCAATAGTACTACGTACAAACCATGGAAAACCACACCCTCCTCCTTAATTGGTAATAGAGCAACTAATATTGGATTTATCGAAAATTCTGTTAATTTTTTCTTAGAGCGTCTTAGCGAGCACTCAACTAAACGGGTCACTATTTACGGCATTGAAGGGATTGGCTTTGTTCTTTACAAAGAATTACAGAAACTAGGAATAAATGTAATAGAAATCTTAGATGGAGATAATCAAAAAATAGGCACAAAGATTGACAACATAACGATCGAACATTACAGAAATATTTCTAGAATGAATCCCACGTTAGTCGTAATATGCTCTTTCTCTCATGGAGAGGAAATGAGGGATAACATAAAGAGTTTGGTAAATAAAAATACAGAGATAGCTCTTATAAAAGAGTTTTATCATAATAATTAGAGCAATCTAACTAATACAAGACTGTTTTATATAATAACGTCAAAATATTATTTGCCTATCTTATTGAACGATTACACTTTATAAAAATTTTACATATAAAAACTATAATATATTAGGATAAAAATGTCAGAAAATAGGTTCGCAAAGTATGTGTGCAGCAAGCTATTAAATAGTACCAATGCGTTATGCCTTATTGATATTGGTTGCAGCCATGGCCTGCATCCAAGATGGCAGATTCTAGGCGAGGATATTCAAGCATTAGGCGTAGACATTGTTAAAAGCGAAATTCAAAGACTAATAAGATCAGAAAAAAGAGCTTCTGTAAAATATTTATTGGCAAAAATCGGTCGGCTATACAACGATAAAGAAAGCATCACAGTTTACACAGAAAATAACCCTTGGGAAAGACTCAGTGTATCAGCGGCCAGTAAACTAATTTTTGATAGTCAAGATGATGACAAATTAAAATCAAATCGATGGTCAGAATTAGATATATATAATGGAAAGCCCTTAGTTATACCCGACTTAATTAAAGAAAGTCACCTCGATACGATAGACACTATAAAGATTGATATTGACAGCGATGACTACCACACACTCCTTTCTACTAAGGATGCAATAGAAGAATTGAAGATCTTATGTTTTGAATTAGAAGTCAACTTCTATGGCTCCGGAAAAGATACAGAACACTCTTTTTATAATACCGATAAGTTCATGAAAATTAACAATTTTATACTATCTGATTTGAGTGTAAGGAAATACTCTAGAGCCGCTTTACCTTCTGAATTTGTGGTGAATATCCCGGCGCAAACAAAAAAAGGATGCCCGTATCAGGGCGATGCAGTTTATTTTTTAGATGTATGCAATCCAACTACAATGCATTTATTTAGCAACCTACCAGAAATTAAACTTATCAAATTAGCATTACTTGCTTCATTGTTCGACGTTCACGATTATTCGGCAGAGATATTACTTTTGTACAGAGAACAACTCGATAATGTGATCGATACACAATTCGCTCTAGATCAACTTGCTCTGGATGTGACCGATGGCGAATATGATTATAATAGCTACATCAAATCTTTTGAGGAAAATATCCAAGAGTTTTTCCCAGGAGGAAGGTTTTTACAAAAAGCATGTCCAGATAATAATTCTCTAATAATTTTAAACAAAATAAAAGATCTAATTATTCAATTATTAAGGAACAACATTGATAAAGTAGCAATATACGGAGCGGGTGAACTAGGAAATACTTTGTTTTTAGAATTAGAAAAACATAGTTTTATTATAGATGACATAATAGATCAAAAAGCAGACAACTTAGATTTACATTTGCAAGGTAAATCTGTTAAAGGAATTTCAGATTACACCTTCTCAAACGACCAGGTAGTTCTAATTGCTTCAGAAGTTTACGCTCAGGAAATGATAACACTAGTTAAAAACAAAAATAGTCAAGTAAAAATATTCAGCTTAGAGTAGTTACTTAATATAAATTTGTCTAACTATAACTACAAGTATAAATTAACATATTCACACCTTACAGAACTAAAAAGGGAGGATAATTAATTAGCAAAAAATCAACATAACCAATTGGATATCTAAAAGTTTACTATACTCTATCCCCAGCATTTTCCTTCGCCGATGAAGGATGTCCTATTAAACTAAAACTACCCTCTGATAGGCGTTAAAAACCTAGTAGCTACTAATTGTATAGTGGAGGTGAGAAAGCCTACAGAAAAAGATCATTTAGAGATAGACAATGCAATTTCCCCCAAATTAGCATCATCTAGCAAAGAAAAACACCTAAACTAAAGCCACGAAGCATCAGCTAAACACTATACGTCTTGTTGTCCAAAAAAAGAAATTGTCAGAATAACCCTAAAGTTTAATCAAATACTGACCGAAAGACAGCGCATAACTTGTTAACTAAATCCGAGTCAAGTTCACTAAATATTGGCAAAGATAATACGCGTTCGAAATAACCTTCTGAGTTGGGACAGTATCCTGCTGAAAAGCCATCACTACAATAATGTTGGTGCAGATATACCGGCCTATAATGGCAATTCAGAGAGAAGCCGGAAGATCTGGCAAGCTCAAACAAATAAGCCTTTTTCCCAGGATCATATGTGTTAAGTAAAACAACAAACAAATGCCAGGAAGATTTCACACTCAGTTGAACTTGCTGAAAAGTTAGCGGGAGACCCCGAAGCTGCTGCCGATACATCTCAGCGATTGCGGTCCTTTGCTCTATAAATGCATCCAATCTCTTAACCTGACTAAGCCCCAAAGCCGCCTGAAAGTCAGTCATACGGTAGTTATATCCCAGCGCTATCTGCTCATAATACCAGGGTTCCGGATTTTCTTTGGACATCAATTCAGGATTACGGGTAATCCCATGATTCGCCAGCAGCCTTGCTTTATCGGCTATGGATTTATCATTAGCAACCAGCATACCTCCTTCACCTGTGGTTATACTTTTTACCGGATGAAAGCTGAAAGTGACAACATCGGAAAATTCACAGGCTCCAATCTTTCTATCATTAAATGATGCCCCAAGTGCATGGGAGGCATCCTCAATAATTCTAAATCCGTATTGGTGTGCCAAACGGCCTATCTCGTCCATAGCGCAAGGACTGCCGGCAAAATGCACGGGAATTAATACTTTTGGCAACCGACCCTGCTTTTCAGCATCAACAAGCTTTTTCTCCAGCAATACGATCGAGATATTGAAGGTCGATGCATCGATATCAACGAAGTCTATTGAAGCACCGCAGTACAAAGCGCAGTTGGCGGAGGCAACGAAGGTGTTTGGCACAGTCCAGACGATATCACCTTCACCCACTCCAAGCGAAAGGCAAGCCAAGTGCAAGGCGGCAGTTCCATGACTACAGGCAACTGCGTATTTCGCACCTGCATACTCACAAATGGCTTGCTCGAAACGGGCAGTCATTTCGCCTTGGGTAATCATTGGCGATTTTAGGACGGAGACGACTGCATCGATATCGTCTTGATTGATGCTCTGGCGACCATAATAAATCATTTAGAGCACCAGATGACTCGATTCCCTGATTTGCTCAGGAGTCAGAAAGGTATCATTGGTCTCGGAACTATACTCAAAACCGTCATCAACCAATGCACCTTTTTCTCCATCCAGGCTTTGGCGATATTCAATTTGAGAATCAAAAAACTTAATGGAAGGGGTGATGACAAAATAGTCATTAAATGCGATGGTGTCCCTGGAACTTTCTTCCGGGCACATCACTTCGTGTAATTTCTCTCCCGGTCTGATACCGACAAATTCCACCTCCCCATGCGGGTCGATGGCGGTAACAATGTCGGCGATTTTGACTGAAGGAATCTTGGGTACAAAAATCTCACCGCCCTGCATAAGAGAAAAACTCCTAAGGACAAAGTCCACTCCCTGATCTAGGGTTATCCAGAAGCGGGTCATGCGTTTATCCGTCACCGGATAAATACGCTTTCCAGAAGCTTTCAACCGGGCAAAAAGCTCAAGAACTGAACCTCTTGAGCCGGTGACATTACCGTATCTGACTACTGCAAATCGGGTACCTCTTGCGCCGGCAAGATTGTTTCCTGCTACAAACAGTTTGTCGGCGGCGAGTTTGGTAGCGCCATAGAGATTGATCGGGTTGGCAGCCTTATCAGTAGACAACGCAATGACCTTGCTGACTTCACACTGTATCGAGGCCTCAATAACATTTTGACCACCGAGGATATTGGTCTTGATACACTCCATTGGATTATATTCTGCGGCGGGTACCTGCTTCAGCGCTGCGGCATGTACTACTAAATCCACTCCTTTCATCGCAACAATCAGTCGTTCCTTGTCTCGGACATCACCAATAAAGAAACGCATTCTGCTGTCTTTAAGATCATGCTCCATTTCATACTGCTTGAGTTCATCACGAGAATAGACAACCACACGCGCAGGATTGAATCTATTAAGTAATGTATCAACAAACTTTCGACCAAAAGATCCCGTACCGCCGGTCACCAAAATTGATTTACCATCAAACAAACATTTTCTCCCCTAACTTGCCGGCCAAACAGCTCGGTCTGACTTTATTTCAGTAAACACTACACACTGATCAAGGCAAGTCTTCATATCGAACGTACTTCTCGCCATCAAATCCATAGCCTTCAAATTGCCACTCGCTCAGTTCCATAACGAGACGACCTTCCTCAACTCTTACACCGGTATAAGTCCATTCAACCTGAGCAATATCTTCAGAATCTGCATCTGTGGTCCAGAAAATGGGGCGGGATACCATATCGTCATCGTATATCGATTTCTGCTTTTCTGTAACACCTTTAGTCTTCCCAGTGAGACCGGTTAAAAAGGAAACGAATATCCCCGTCCAGTAATCAAGGTATTCGGCCTGTTCACTGGTAGAGTTCATACTGAACACGTGGGTGTAACCAGCCAATAGAAAATGCCAGATGCTTCCCCGAGTAAAGTAGTATAGCCCTTTATTCTGCTGCTCCAGTACCTGCAATGCTTGGCCAACTCTTGAACACAGATCCGTATATCCTGCTAGTGTAGCAGGCGCTTCATTTGCCAGTTTCTTTAGACTTTCAGTAAAAGCCGTTAGCTGAACGATTACCTGCTTCTTTATTAACTCGGTTTTTGGTCGTGGCAATGGAGAATGAGTGACCGCGAAGATCGCTTCAATAAACTCCTTCTTCGCTAACTCAGGAACATCCAGGCTGGCCTGCTGTTCATCGGCACTAGCCAGCCACGTAGTTTTATCCAGACTGGCTCCGTCTGAACAGTTAAAAACCTGAACACCGGCCATAGCCTGTAACAGGTTCTCCGTTCTCCTTTTCGCGGTATACAGAAAAGTGGTGGTTGCCACTGTGCCACCTGCAGCCGCAGGTACATAGATGACATCCTGTTCGTTGATTTCAGAGTGCTTTTTTAGGTTTTCTTTGTAATAGACGGTTCCAGTGGCGTGATGCGACGTAAGATCGGGAAAACCATAATCGAGGCCAAACAGGTAAACCTGCTTAGATCCAATCAGCGAAGCCAATGCCAACGCGGCGTTAGTGCAGGTTGGAGTTGCATTGGGTATTGAAACGTTGGGATTGGCGAACCAATGTGCAAGAGGCCCATCATCTTTGAAAAACAGTCTACTTTCACCAAAAATTTCAAATAAAAGCGGGTTGAGTTGCGCGGCCCCCAAGAGTTTTATGGACTTCAAATATTCCGGGTCATCTAACTGGCAATGCAAAGCGTACGTCGTGTAATCTGACTCAAGCTCAATCTGCAAATCCGGCACAACGCCGTGCTTATGAAGTGCGGCAAGCGCAGATCCACATGAAATGACGATGGCATGTTTGCTAAGCTGACGCAGTTCCTCAATCCGCTTATCAAGACTGGGACCAGATCCCACGACACAGATTGGTATACTTTTCAAATTTTGTGGCGGCCGGAAGAACAGCTTAATATCGGATCTAAAATTATGAAGTGCATTATTGAGCTGATTCAGTTCGTCATCAAAATTACCGAAAGAAAACAGATGCACATATAGATCTGAGTTTACTTTGTCGATGATACGATCATATACCGGATGCCCAGAGTGGTTATAGAACATGCAGGTGACCGGAAAGATTGGACAGTACTTAATTAACTGATTCCATAAGCCAGCCTGCATCTGGTCTTCATCCACCCCGCCCGGCAACAATATGAAATTGAACGACCTTCTTCCATCCTGGAAAAAAGGTTGAATAATTTCCTGCCAGTCGACTGCGTATAGGCTTGCTGCGAAGCGGTCCATATCTGTTTCAAATAGCAGCGCGTGCCGGATATCACGAATTTGGCGGACAATATCTATGTGCTTACCAAGGCCTACCCCCATAAATACCATGAGAGGGAAAAAGTTGCTCAACTCATAACCACTAAATACACGTTCCTGGCGGTAATACTCGTGATACACACTCGCTATTGAACGCGCAAAAAAACGTGGATTTTTATAGGTATCTTTTTCTAACGGTCCAATTGATTTGATCTTCACCCCATAGTCAAAAGCCGAAAGAAAAGTGGCTACTTCACGTTTGGCATAGTCGCCACTTGCTCCTCTATAAACATGGCAATTATCCACTAAAATATCAATTTCACCGGCGTCCGGAAGGATATCCACCTTGCTGTGCTGCATCTCATATCCATTGAAGTAATCGTAAATCCCAGGATAGACTCGTTTAAAAAAAGCAAGGTTTTTAGCGCGAACATTCAAATACTTTTGCGCCGGATGAGGTGGCTCATTTTTCTGCATTTTAAGTGGTTCTTATTTTCCGGAAATATAACTTTGAGACATACAGCGCTTTTTTGCAATCGCATGAGATCAATCTGTCAAACAACCTATTTATTTTGCCATACAAGGGACTTCAAAAAGCGGCAATTTTTTGACCTTGAAACCGGCAAGCTAAGGGTTTGCCGTCGCGTCAAAACGATAATTTGACTCCATCCAGCGATCACCCATCGCTTCGCCAGGCCAATTAATGCTTCTTTATCAATTTGTTTTCATTAATAATTTTAAGATTCCCCAAAACCAACACTAACGATTGGCACGACATTCGCTTTAAGCACTGCAAGTACAGTTGCCTTTGCCGTTTGTAAGCTTTGGGTTTGCAGGTGCAAGGCTTCAAAGATTCCTAGAAGTGTGCCAGCAGTGGAGCTTGGCCAGACGGAAAGACAGGTAAAGGGGAAACATTATGCCTCAAATAATTAATACCAACATTGCGTCGATTAACGCACAACGCAACCTGGATTCGTCCCAGGCTGCCAACCAAACTGCGTTGTCGCGACTGTCTTCCGGTCTCCGCATTAACAGCGCCAAAGACGATGCTGCCGGCCTTGCGATATCTACGCGGTTCACATCACAGGTGAGAGGTCTGAACGTCGCAATTCGTAACTCCGGTGACGGCGTTTCACTTGCGCAAACCGCCGAAGGCGCATTGGGTGCAATGACAGAGGGGCTCTTGCGAATCCGGGATTTGGCGCTTCAGTCTGCAAATGCCACTAACAGCGCAATAGACCGAGAAGCGCTGAATCAGGAGGTTCAGCAACTTAAGGAAGAAATTAAACGTATTTCCGACCAAACCAACTTTAACGGGACGAAGTTATTGGACGGCACTTTCTCCGATGTCACTTTTCAAATCGGCGCCAATGAAGGAGAAAGCGTTACCTTCGGCATCGAAGGTGCCACTGTCGATCAGCTAGGCGCGGCCAATACTGATGGCATCAGCTCTGACCAACAAGGTGGAACGACACAAACCATTGCCCAAATGGCTGCTGGCGATTTAGTGATTAACGGCATTGCGGTAGGCGCATCCAGCGGTGTGGATGATGCCTTTTCAAGTATTGAACAGGAAAAATCTGCGATTGCCAAAGTAGCCGCTATCAACCAGGTATCCGACCAAACCGGTGTCGAAGCCGTAGTCAACAATACTACCATTAGCGGCACTACCACCTTCAGCGCTGCGGCAGCAAGCGGTGCAATCACGCTAAATGGCGTCACTATCAATATTGCCGCCTCGGCCACCGTATCCGACGAATCCAACTTGGAATCAATCGTCACGGTGATAAATGAACGGTCCGGTCAGACGGGCGTTACAGCGTCCTTTAGCGGCAACGTGGCGACTGGTATCGCTCTTAGTGCAGATGATGGCAGGAACATCGCAATCGGAGGCGGTGCAGCAGTTTTGGCAGGTGCCGGGATAGCGGCAGCGACGACCTACTCGGGAAGCTTTACGCTTATCTCGACCGATGGCACCTCCATAGGCCTGGATACAACAACCGGCAATATTTCCAACGCGGGCCTTGCAGTAGGTGAGTTCAGCGGAAACAACAGCGGAGCGGTAGGACAAGAGGTAAACAACGAGGCCCTATTAACCGGTGATCTCGTTATCAACGGCGTTCCTGTCGGTCCGACGCTGGCGTCATTCGATACTGCATCAAGCACAGGAAGAGATTCAAGCGCGATTGCAAAGGCGGAAGCGATCAACCTAATTTCAGAACAAACCGGCGTAACCGCGATTGTTAATGCCACCGCACTAAATGGTGGCGCAATCACTACGGGGGCAGATGGTTCGGGCAGTATTGATATAAATGGAGTAACCATCAACATTGCATACAGCGCGGCAGATACCGGCGCAGATAAGCAAAACACCATCATTTCTGCAATAAATAACAAAGCCGGCCAAACGGGCGTGCGAGCAGAAGCTTTGGGAGATACTTTTAGACTACTGGCTGACGACGGTCGAAACATATTCATCGATAATTTGACCGTTAACAGCGGTACCTTCAACCAAGCCAACATTGGATTAGTGGATAGTGGAGGGGTCAACTTGGTATTAACAAATCCAACGCAGAGCACCCTTACACTGCAGTCCGCTGGACAAATAGAGTTAAGCTCCATTACTAACAAGATTTCCAGAACCGGGTTCGAAGTTGGTACTTACGGCTCCAATGAGAGGGGGCAACTTGTTCAAGACATTGATATTAGCACCGTGGACGGTGCAATTCTGGCCCTGGATTCCGTCGATAATGCCCTGAATACCATAAACCTCCAGCGCGCCAACTTAGGTGCGATTCAAAACCGCTTTGAATCCACCATCGCCAACCAGGCGATTACAGTAGAAAACCTCACCGCCGCGAATTCGCGAATCAAGGATGCGGACTTTGCCGCCGAGACAGCGGAACTGTCTAGATCCCAGGTATTGCAGCAGGCAGGTTTATCGATCTTGGCACAGGCAAACGGACAGCCGCAGCAGGTGCTACAGCTACTGCAAGGATAAATAGCAATGTAGCCCTAGTCACAAAAGGCTCGCTTTAAATCCAGAAGATATTTCGCCAAGTGAGGCTTTTTTGCTCTCCAGGCAATTGTACGTAGGAGTATATAGATGCAAGCTCAGTCAGCAATCAGCCGGAATACACAGGGTGACAATGCCATAATCATCGAGTCGTTACTGGAGCAGGCCCAGGATACCTTGTTCAAGTCCAATGACGGGACACAACCGTCCGATGATAAGGTCGTCATGCTTAACACCGCGAAAAAGTATGCGGAAGATGTGCTGGCAATTGACAACCTTAATTCAGATGCACACCATATTCTGGCGTTAAGCCATACTCTTTTAGGCGAATCTTCCCGCGCCAAGAAACATATCGCCAAAGCCTTCGAATTAAGCGAACCGAGCATTACGTTGCAACTGGAAAAAGCCCACATCGATTTGGCGGCAGGTCACTACAACAAAGCTGAAAGCGGCTTTTTAAAGGTATTGGAACAAGACTCGGCGAATGCGGACGCATTTCTGGGGATGGCCATTACCAAGCAAAAGAAGAAAGACTGGGGTGCGGCGTTTCTCCACTACAACTCGTTGATAAGCAAAGGTCTATTCAGTCAACCGGTGGCAACCGGCATCGCAGCGGTAGTACCCTTTATCGATGTCGATTACTGGTCGGACGAGTATCAAAATACCGTGCTCACGGCCCTGAGTGCCCTACCCGAGGAGGCCGCTGGTTTCGCAAGGGTATGCAACTCATTGCTGATACAAAAATACGATTTGGAACGTGCCGACAGCCAACTGGATTTCGCAGCCCTTATTGACGACCCGCTGCTGCAGGCAGTGATCGATCATAAATTTATCCTGACACCGGAAGTGGAGCAACTCGTTTGTCTGTTACGCGAAACCCTGCTGATTCAGATTTGCGACAGCCGGGAATTACCCGCATTGGCCCAATCCTGGGTAATCGGTTTGGCGGAGTGCGCGGTTTATTATGGCTTTAGCTGGCCGGTCAGTGAGCAAGAAACACTGATTTTAACTGAGCTGGCAAACGCCATTCGCCAGGAAAGCAATAGCCGTATTGTCGAAAACAGTGTCGGTGCTGTCCTACTCTATGCCATGTACGAAGAACTCTACAGCGCACCCTTCAGTTACAAGATTTTAGGAGCTGAGCTTAACGACTGGCCTGCGGGTATGCGCGCGCTGATGGCGTCGAGCCTTTATGAACCGGCAACCTTACATAGCCTGGAGATTGAACTAAAACAGGTGATTTCACCTTCGCATTCGTCGCTGGTGTTCGAAAGAGAGCCGCAGGCACCTTTTCCCAAGTGGACCCAAATTGAGGTAACACAGGAGCAGTCTGCCACAGAGTTTCTGCTCGATACATTCGGCCCGGCGGTGCCTTTGAAAGCCAACCGCAAGCGGCCCTTGAACATTCTGGTGTCGAGTACCGGGACCGGTAAAAACGCTCTTCACCAGGCTGCGCAGTTTAACGATGTCAATCTGGTCGGGGCCGATACCAGTATCGCCAAGCTGGCGTTTGCGGAATATCAGGCCCGTAACCTGGAGATCGATAATGTCCGCTGGGTGCAGTGCGCGGAAAACAAGTTAACTTGTCTGAATCAACGGTTTGACATAGTTGATTGGTCCACGACACTAAACCGATCCGCCAATCCCGCAGAAACGCTCGACTATATTAAAAAGCTTATGGCAAAAACCGGCATTGCCAAGCTGCGGGTAGAGCTTAACCAAGACAACTCAACGGAAAACCTGCTAAAGCAATTGGCGATAACCAATCATTTGGAACCGAACATAATGACGCTGAGAAGTGTTCGACGGGCCATTATCGAAGACAGCAACAAGCAGGACTGGCTGCAGCTATTTGGCAATCCGGCCTTCTATCACACAGGCGCGGGCATGGATATCCTGTTCGGACCGGCGTATAAAAAGCTAAATCACCCACAGGTTGAAGAACTACTGAACGAAGCGGATCTCAAGCTATTGGGAATATGCGACAAGTTTACCGGTAATGTCCACAAGGCCAACTCTCTGTATGCCTGGCTGAACGAATCGCCGCTAACGATTGAAACCCCTAAATCATTGGTTTTGTTCGTTAAACTAGCGTAGCCTTAGGATTATTTGATTCACTGTACCGGCCGATACGACAATCGGCCGATCCCTCTATCCGCGTTTCTAGGCTACTACCTGCCTAAGATATTCCCTGTATCCTGTTCTCGCGAAAGGTTCTTAATCCGACCGAGCATAGGTAGCTAACTTAAGCAGCCAGATCGAAACCGGGCGAATCCGGAACGTTTATTAAATAGCACCCGCCAGTAGAAGGCTGTCATTTTTTGGCATATAAACATTGCGACGACCGTCGGAATGCTGAGTTACTTACATGCAACGCCTTGTTTGGCCTGACATGTTTTCTATTGGCGCATCAAATTGCTGATCCCCGGCCCTTTGACGGCGGTTTCTGAGCTTGACATACAGCAGGTTTTAAACAAGATGCATGCTGCCTTTAAAAAAAGGAAATATACTAAGTCCCTGGATTAAGGGAGTCTCCAGGACCCGATAATGTTACTTGCAACGAAGTTCTTACCGCTTTCTCTAGACGCCAATACTATTCCCCGAAACCGTCTTCTCGATGTCCTCGGTCCGGCCGGCAGCTTTCGCTTTTTGGGAATCATCGCACCGGCGGGATTTGGCAAATCGACGCTGGCAAGACAGTGGATCGACACTCACACCATTAAGTTTGGCTGGCTGACGCTAGACAGGAATGACAATCAGCCTGTTAATTTCTGGCGCTATTTCATCGATTGCCTGCGCCGCGCAGGATTAGACACCAGTTCAATCACAGAATACTTTACGGCACCGGCAGATCATGAACCCACAATATTAGCCAGTGTCATATTAAATCTGGTGAATCAGTATCAAAGTCAGGTCGAACTGGTACTGGATGACTTCCACCACATTCAAACCACTTCCCTGATAGATGCCATCACCTACTTAATTGACTTTGCACCGGCCAACCTTACTCTGCTGATCACCTCCAGAAACGAGCCTACCTTTCCATTCGCGCGCTGGAAGGTAAAGCGAATGGCAAGAATGGTCTACTCCGCAGATTTGCTGTTCCAAGAGCAGGAAATCCAGGCATTTTTTCAACGCAGCCAACAGTTGGATTTTTCCTCCCAGCAAACCCGGCAGGTGATTCAAACCACAGGCGGCTGGGCTGCGGCAATCCAGTTATTAAGCCAGGAAACCGCCTTGCAATTGTCTGAAGAAAAAGAAACTTCGACGTTTGATCAAACCCTGAAGCTAACTCGGAAAGACATAGAAGATTATGTGGCCTACGAAGTTTTAGAGGACCTTCCAAAAAATCTAAAGAACTTCATACTCATGCTGTCCCCCGCCTACCAGTTCGATGCTTCGCTGGCAAATGCCATTCTTAACTCCAATACGGGCCACGAATTTATCGCCCAATTGGAGGCGCGAAAGCTGTTTTTAATTCGCCTGGATGACCAGGGCGAATGGTTTCGTTTCCATGATTTACTGCGTGAAGGCGCTCTGCACCTTCTTAAGGAAAGCAATCCAAGCAGTTTAAAAACATCGATACATGAGATAGCCAAGCAATATCTCAAGACTAATCATTGTGTAGAAGCGATCAACCTTATTTGCGAATTTCAAGAGTGGGATCTGTTAAAAAGTACATTGACGGAATATGGCAACAACCTGTTAAAGCAGGGTTACCATCTCAATATTATCGACGCCTTGCAGCAAGCGCCGGCTAACCTGGCTTTTGAATCACCGAAGCTCAAACTGGTCCGTTTATGGTGTTTGTTCTATAACAATCAGTTTACCGAACTCGCGGATGCCGTGCGTCAATGCCACGCCGACCCGGCAATGCAAAACCTGAGCGACGACCTGCAACTGGAACTTGCCCTTCTGGACTCCTATCATGCGCGCTTTAGTAAAGACCTGGAAAGAGCCCGGAGTACGTCATTAGCGGTACTTGAAAAACTTAAAACCTCCAACGTGCCTGTCAAGTCACTGGCGTATTTCGGACTAGCCAATGACTATTATTCCCTGGGGCAATATGCCGAAGCGGAAAAAGCGTTAAGCAATGCCATCACCCAAGGAAAGCTCGAACAACGGTTTTCCACGGTCAAATCCAGCCTGGGATTGTTGCTCTGGATATTGCAATTGAAGGGCGAGTTTATCCGCGGCCTCAATGCTTATCGGGAAACAGACCAATGGATTAAGAATTTTCACGCCAATGATCCCGACCCCAACACCGTTTCCTGTTGGCTAAATAGCGCACTGATCCTTATTCACTGTGAACGCAGCCAATTTGAATATGCAAAGAGCTTCCTCGCACCGATGCTGGAATTCGTCGACCAGGCGGAACCGCTGCAGAAGATGCTGGTTCACTATGTGAAGGCAGAATACCATCGCTATCTTGGCGAGTTCGAAGAGGCGATCGAGTGCTACGAAAAATCACGCCAAATCCTGAAAACTCACCACAGCGAACTGGCTTTGTACCCGTTGCCGTTGGAAATAATGCCGGTAATCGCGTTTGAGCAGGCGCAAGCAAAAGGCCATAAGTTAACCGGCGTCTCAGGAATATCCTCCCTAAAAAATCAACCGGATAACGAAACCTCGCCATTCGTCAGACAAAAGCTGTTGGAAGCTTCGTGCTTGCAGCAAATTTCAGTCGGCAACAGTATGGGAAGCTGTTTTGACAGGTTGATCACGGAAGCGAAAACTGTCGGCTCGTTGCGGGGAATCGCTACCGGCAACCTGCTGAAAGCCATCTGGCATATTCAGGCGGCACAAACAGCTAAGGCGCAAGAACACCTGGTGCAGTCCGCAAAACTCGCGGAAACCAACGATTACATTCATATGTTTGCAGAACGATGGGGGAGCTTGAACAGCTTTACACCGCTCCTACTCAAGGCAGGCATTTCTCAAGCCTTTATCGACAAGGTTCAGCAGGAATATAGTGATAAACAGCATGGCTCCGCTAGCCGGGTACCGATTGAACCGGCGCTTGCATCTGCACAACCGGAAGATCACAAAGGTCCACCGCAGTCCGTGGATATGGAAATCGAAGCATTAAGTCGCCGTGAATTGCAGGTGCTGACGCTTATTCACCAAGGACTGGCCAATAAGGAGATCGCTCAACAACTGCATTTAGCCCCAACTACCGTTAAAGCCCACATCCGCAACATTTACGCAAAGCTCGGCGCCAGCAGCCGCACCGACGCGCTCGCCAAGGCCAGAAACCTGGGTTTACTAAGCAGAACCTAGGGCGTATTTCTCGTTTTAAGCCCTTTTTACGCCCTTTGGACGATGACATTACGCCCCCCTGACGAATATCATGGTTTCACGAAATGATTATTGCCTTTCGTTTCGGGTTCTCTGTAAGGGAGTTGTCAGTCTTAACCATCACCTGCTGATTGCTGGTGAGATCCACAGTAAGTCTCCGGCCACACCCAACTATTCTCCTGGCGATGCTCCATTGGCGCATCGCCTTTTTTTATTTCAGCATCCCGGATATTAACGATCAATTCTTGCCTTTATCTGCTTATGCCTGGGCGAAAGTAAGTTTCTTGCGGCTATAAGGGGGTAAGGCCTGTAAAATCGTATGGCCATAGGACTTGGTCCACAATCTGCGGTCACAGAGCGAAATT
The DNA here is from genome assembly GCA_028280065.1 of Hahella sp. Lineage (GTDB taxonomy): Bacteria > Pseudomonadota > Gammaproteobacteria > Pseudomonadales > Oleiphilaceae > Hahella. The sequence goes on along the minus strand of JANQMN010000148.1, from coordinate 36,915 downwards.
ACGCCCTCGTCATATTCGCTGCGTAGTAATCGGCCACAGGCTTGTAACAAGCGGGTTATCGCATCCGGCAACACTACTTGCTGAAAAGGATTAAGCCCCTTGGTGCGCAGCCATTCGGCATAGGTGGACTCCACCGGATCATCCGGTACGCTGAATGGTAGTTTGGCGATAATGACATGGGTTAGAAATTTACCGGGTAAATCCAAGCCTTCGGCAAAACTCGCCAGGCCAAACAGCAGGCTACCCTGCCCTTTTTCAATACGTTGCCGGTGGCTGTCCAATAACTGGTTTTTGTTGACAGAGCCTTGGACCAGTAAAAAGTCCGGTGCGTAGGTTTCCTGTAAATAGTCGCTGACAAATTCCATATGACGCCGGGAACTGAACAATACCAGTGTTCCTTCCGCCGGATTGACCAGCTCTTTAATGGCTTCCGACAGGGACTCCAGGTACTCCATGCGGTCCGAGGGTTCATACCCGACATCGCATAATTGCAATGTGCATTTGTTGGCAAAATCGAACGGGCTATGATGGATCGCATAGAATGCCCCTTCGGGAACTCCGGACTGCATGTTCAAGCGTTCAAAGCTTCCGGCAACGCTCATGGTGGCGGACGTCATAATGACCGCGAATGCGCGCTGCCATAGCCGCTGCTGGAGCATATCGGAAACATTGGTGGGGCTGACATGAACCAGAATATCGCTTTCCGAGTCGTCTCCGATGGAGGTCAACCAGCGTGCGGAAGGAATAGACTCCACCTGCTGATTCTTGCTCATCTGCCCCCAAACGGCATCCAGGTTTTCCATTTGACTCAGGCTTTGAGCAAGATTCATCAATGCTTGTTCAAGCATTTGCCTGGCAAGCGCACCCTGGCGCTCCTGGTCCACCAACTCCCGTAAGCGTTTCAGCAGATCGGAAAGCTCAAAGGTCAGCTCCTCGGTCTTTTTCGCCGTGGCCGCCGCCAGTTTCTGACACTCCTCCGGCAGTTGGCCCATCGGGTAGCGATGGCTGGCGATATTTGAATCGCGTTCGCGCTGCCATTCGACTGCCGACCAAAAATACTTGTGAAGTTCTTCCAACCTTTGATTGCACTCGATTCCCAACGAGGAAATCGGTTCGACATGGCCGCGTATCTCCCGGTCGTCGGCCCAGGCAGACTGCCCGTCGGCGATAGCTTTCGACAACGCGCGTAAATTTTTCTGGCTGGATTTCAAACCGGCGCTAAAGGCAAAGTGACTAATTGCCTTATCGGCCAAATGATGGGCTTCATCGAAGATATATATGGTTTGTTCGGGCGGCGGTAAGATAAATCCGCCGCCAAGATTGAGGTCTGCGAAAACCAAATCATGGTTGGCAACGATAATGCTCGCCTGATCAACTTGCGCCTTATTCCGAAAGTACGGACATTGGGATAAAAAACCGCAACGTTTGTTTAAACATTGCCGATGATCCGTTGTTACAAGTCCCCACAACCTTTCGTCAACCGGTTCCGGAAGACTGTCGAAATCGCCGGCCCAACCGGCATCCACCATCCAATCCAGGAACTGCTGATAGTGCTGCGCGGAATATTCATCGGGCTGTTCCAGCTCAAAACCGGTCCCGCCCAAGGCCAATGCGCCTTGCTGCTCCCCTTGCAGATGCATGTCCAACCTATGCAGGCATAGGTAGCGCCCCCGGCCCTTGGCCAGCGCAATACTGAAATCCAAACCGGTATGCTGCTGAATTAGCGGCAGTTCCCGCTCAATAATCTGCTGCTGCAGGGTAACCGTCGCCGTCGAGACCACAATATTTTTGCGTAACGCGGCAGCAAAAGGCAGGCTACTGATCAAATAGGCCAACGTTTTTCCCGTCCCGGTACCGGCTTCAATAACACATGCCCCAGGGTCAGAACTTCGTTTGAAATCGCCGTCCAGCGCGATACTTGAAAGGTAACGGGCGATTTCGGCGATCATATGGCGTTGACCGCTACGCGGTTTCATATCCCTGGCTTTGAGATACTGCCGATAGGCGTTCTGAATGGACTTGCGGATTTCCGGACTTACCTGGGAGGTCTGGCCATCAGCGGTGGAGGTATTGTTCATTCCGAGGACCTTTCGGGCGACCAATCCCGAACCACTGGCACCCAGAACCGCCGGGCAGCTTTTTCCAACACAACCCCTTGTTCAGTAATCTCAAACACGCGAATGCCGGAGAAAGACTGACCCTCACGCATGTAATTGCTGTTAATCATTATTCGGCGGCCACTAGGGTCATCACTAAAAATGTGGCTATTGAAAACCAATCTCGGAAGTGTTCTCAGAAAGGCTTTGTCGAGGGATTCGATATGGGGATACTGCCCGGCGGATTCCGTCGTCATTGCGACAGCCAAATCCTCCGTTTCAGCGGAGTTATCCACCGTTGGTTCAACCTGTTCGGGAAAAGGCAGTATCCCGGCCACGGCAGGATCGCTAGGGTGAATGATCTCCGGACTTGTAGGTCGGGCCGCGTTCGGTCGAGCCGCGTTCGGTCGGGCCGCGTTCGGTCGGGTCGCATGCGGCTGCGGTGCGCTCTCCTGCGCTGCAGTTTCCGCTAGAGACGAATCGGCAACACCTGCGGAATGTTGATTTTGCAATTGGCTTCGATGTTGCGCCACCGACGTGCGTGCAGCCATTAAGTTTGAAGGGACTTCAGGTGTAGTCTCAGGCTCTTCGGCGTTTTCCTTAGTAGAATCGGCATTTTCACTCGTCCCTGCAATCGGTGCTTGCTGTTCCGATGCCGGGACTGAGGGTGTTGACGGCGATTCCCCTGGCGTAACCACCGGCAGATTGTTAGCCGCTTCGGAATTGTCTAAGTATTGCCAAAGAAAATAACCTAGAATCAAAGAGTTAATTAACAGCATCATACTGATAACGAGAGGCCAAACCAAAGATTTGCGTTGAGATTTAAATAGCAGTGCCTGCTGCCGGGCCAGATTTTCCGGCAGCGATTCCTGATGGCGTTCGGCCTCGGATTTTCTAATGGCGTCCAGAATATATGACACGCTAGTTCCTCAGGTGCTTTGATTTTCTGCGGCTATGGCTAACGGATTTTTGTCTTTAGCAAGCAACAAGGGTACATCCGGTTGGGTCCAGCTATTCAGCATAATCAATGTGATGGTGCCGGCGATGCCGTCCGCCAGAATCCCGACGGAACGCTGAAATGCCTTGACTCTTTCCTTTAGCGGCCTATCGAGGTTCGCCTCGGCTTCCAGGTTAAGCGCAACGTCCAATAGATCCAGTTGCTGGGTTAGCCAAGTGTCCTTGTCCTGGATAGTCCCCGGACTGATTACCGGTGACCGGTAGGGCGGCAGTCTCCAAATCAGCGTATAATCTCCCAGCCAATAGCGGTCGATTGTGTCCATGGGTGCTTGATGCTGTTCGCCATTCAAATAAAAGGTGACTATTTGCGCATCGTCAATATCAGTTACAGCAATTGCAATCCGCGATCCTTGCGGACTTAGCAAAGACAACACAGCAGGCCGGTTGAGATGCATCAGGCTTCGCCAATTACCGTTTCGTTGCAGGCAGGCTAAACCATGTTCACGGACCCATTGGCAATTCCGCGATTCACTCAGGCTCATGGGTGGATTGGCGACTGACCATAGATCGAACATCTTCTGGAAAGCCAATCCCATATTGTCGGCTTGGAACTCATAGTTTTCGAAAGCTGCATACTGATAGTCCGATTGAGGTTTCGGTTTCGAATCCAGTACTCGATTATCTTCTGCAAGAGATTTCGTTAACTCATCAGGTTCTGGAACCACGGCTTCACTAGCTGGAATGCCCCGAATTTCATCGGTATTTTCTGTCTGCTGATCTACCGATAGACTTTCTTGCGGAGTTAACGGATCTATCGTCTCTAGTCTTTCTATCTGTCCGTTTGACGGACTTGCCGACAATAATTTCGAAGCCGGTTGCCGCGGTGGAGCAAATGCAACAAGCACTGTGATAGCGATGATAGCGGCTACCAGACCGGAAGCGATTCCTTTCGTCGACCAGTGTTGCCACCATTGATTTTCTCGCCGCACCACTTGGTTTCCGATTTCCCTGGCCGCATCACCGACAATCCCGCTATCGATTTCAGCCTGGTTTTGTGCGTAAGCGCCCAACAGGGCTCGATCACAAATGAGGTTGGCAAGGCGTGGAATTCCCTTTGACACGCGGTGGACTTTTTTGATCGCCGCTTTATTAAACAACGGACGATTACACCCGGCTACGCTCAATCTGAAGCTGATATAGTTTTGCATATCTTCCAGACTTAAGGGGCCGAGATGGTATCTTGCTGTTACCCGCTGAGACAACTGGCGAAGTTCCGGACGATTCAACAGCTCGTTGAGTTCCGGCTGCCCCAGTAAAATAATCTGCAGCAGTTTTTTCCGGTCAGTCTCAAGATTAGTCAACAGGCGCAGCTGTTCCAGTACGTCACTGGTCAAATTTTGGGCTTCATCGATGATTAACGCCGTATGCTTGCCCTGGGCATGGGCTTCCAGCAAATGGCGATAAATCCGATCGATCAGGACTTTGATGGTCGCCTGCAACGGGTATTCGATCGCCACTTCGTCACAGATTGTCGCCAGCAACTCCCTGGCGCTCAATTTTGGGTAAAGGACAAACGCCACTTCCGTGCTTTCCGGGACATTTTGCAAAAACTTTCGGCAGATCGTAGTTTTTCCGGTACCCACTTCTCCAGTCAGCAGGACAAAGCCTCCTTCACGCTCCAATCCATACAGTAAATGAGCCAGCGCCTCTTTATGACGGTCGCTCATGTATAAGTACTTTGGATCGGGCGCTATGGAAAAAGGGCTTTCTTGCAAGCCAAAAAAAGATTCGTACATGTAGCTTTAGCGGTAATTATCCTTTGCCGGGGCATCGGTTGACCCCGTTTTTTCGAACCGACCAATAGTGTATCAAAATGTGGTAAGTTTACCCTGCAAAATAGCCGAGAAACATTTTTTGTTCGTTAGATTGGCCGACGATTAGTCCGGGAAAGAAGTGCGGGCTCCGTCGATCAGGGTCAATTTCGGACGTTTTCCAACTACTCGGTCTTTTAACGCTGCGGTGGCCTTTTGCAAGGTTCGGCTAATCTTGGCATGGGTGCAGATTACCGAAATCATCGGCCAGGTTGCACGTTCACCTTCCAGAATCATGCGTTTGATAAAGTGCTTATCCGGATTTTTCAGAATTTTCGAATAATGCCATAGGCGATAACGGGGGGCGATTGTGATGTCGCCGGCATAACGCTGAGCCAGAATGCTATATGCCTGGCCAAACCCCTGGCGTAAAAGCTCAACATTGGTGGACTGCCTGAGATAGTCGAACAACACTGTACCGTGAAACTTCAATTCGCTTTTCAACGCGCGCCAGGGAATATCGCGCACCTTGCCACGGCTAGGCATTTTGTATGGGTCTCGCAAGAAAGGCACGATATGCGGATTGGTTTGACTGACAATCGAAAAGTTCACATTGTAAAGGTGGGTTAGCTGTTTTATCGGTAAATCACTTACCACCGAACCGTCCACCCAACGAAGTTTCGGCATGAATGCCACGGTGCTGCCGGTTTCATCCCGTTTCATCAGTTGTACCGGCGGGAAAATGGCCGGCACGGCGGATGACGCCAGCGCTGCGCTCCAAATTAATAAATAAGGAGAGGTATAACCGCTGAGGAGCCGTGCGTCCTGATGTTTCTGCACCGGCGATACGGAAATGTTAATACTTCGCCCGGTGCGCTGATAGGATTCAAGAAAAGTATAGTCGCCAATATTCTCCCGCAGACAGGATTCCAGCTCGTTGATATCCATAAATCCGTTGCCGGAAACCCCGCTTAGCAGGCCGATCCAACGCCAGGCGCTCAGGTTATAGCCGGTCGGGTCGAACAGCCGTGGCAACTCGTCATCGGTGTACGAGCCTAGCATCGCCGCCATAATTGCTCCGGCACTGGAACCGGAGATAACATTGGGCAATACCCCTCTCTCCCAAAGCGCCTTGACCACGCCAATATGAAACAATCCCAAAGTAGCGCCACCGCTCAACAGTAACGAAGGGCGGCCAAAACTTAGCGACAGGTCTTTGAAAAAATCGTACTTCTCCCGCAGGTTAAAGTCGGGAAATTCCGTTTCGCTCAAAAAAACCAGCGCTGAGCAGACTTGTTCGACATACTGTTCGATAAGGTGTTTGGTGCCGACGCGACAACGCCGGTAGAGGGCGGGATTGATAATGTTGCCGACATCGTGATCCAACCCTTCCCGCAAACAATGAATCAGACGCTGATGTTGCCCCTTCTCACGCGCGGATTTAATCAGGTTCAGGCGATCATAGACCAGTTCATAAGCATACAGCCGGGATCTGAAGGCATCTTTCCACTCCATATTGCCTTCCAGATAGTCCAGCTCCAGGGCGGCTTCACGCCAGCCATGGTAATGTGTCGCGTTTTGAAGAGCGTTTTGCAGAGAGGTTTTGCGTCGATCAAGAATAGGCTGCATCATCAACTACTTTTCGGGAATTTTACTGCCAGTTTCCATCCCGAAAAGGCCTCCGTACCGTTTCGCGGAATCGAAACCCAATAATGCGATATTTAGTTTCTCTCACTCGGAACGCTCCTTTTCCGGATAACAACTAACTATAGCCTATCCAACCAAAACGGTAGAACTAGTTGAGGAAAAAATTAGAAGTCGCTAAAGTCTTCGTCGCCCTGCAAAAAAGGATCCGATTCAACCTTGCCATCGTTGATCAGGAAATCCCGGCGCTGCAGATAGACATTGCGTATAGCCGTGTATCTATCTCCCGACAACAGTCCCTCCGATGGGATAATGTCTGCGCGCAAATCAACAAGTTCCAGTCCTTTGGCATAGTATTTGTCCGGCGACTCGAAAACATCCGGACTCAGCATGGTATCGGGAATGCGGCCGAAGGCATCCGTGACCGTCGCCGGGCCCAATAACGGAAGCACCAAATAGTTTCCTTCCGGAACTCCCCAATAATTCAGCGTTTGACCAAAGTCTTCATCTTTATCAGGCAGACCGAAACCGGTGCTGACATCAAACAAACCGCCAATACCGAACACGGTGTTAAAAGTGATGCGACCTGCTTTCAGGATGGCGTCTTCAAACTTTAACTGCAACAAGTGATTGGCCAGATCGGTTACATCGTCCAAATTGCCGAAAAAATTGGTCACCGCCTTATCCACTACGCCAGGAGTAACAGCGCGATAGCCTTTCGCCACAGGCTTCAGAACATAGCCATCGATCGTTTCATTAAAAGCAAAAATTTCACGATTTACCGACTCCCAGGGATCATCCGGGTGTTCCGCGTGGGCTACCGACAGCAGGCAAATCATAAGCAGTGGAAATAGGGAGGCAGACTTGATCCTAAAACGCATTGTAGGTCCTTGTTCTAGAGGGAAATAGTTTCCAACGCCATACGCAATCGGTATTCAACGCTGTATCGTTTTCTACGAATATTCTGATCGGAAGGATTGCTGACCACGACCGGCGTTAATATGCGCGTTACCGCACGTGATTTCAATGCCGATTCGGCATACAGGTACAACAAATCCGTCCTCAGACGACGAAATTGATGGAAAAGTAACTACTCCGCGTTAATTTAACCTTAATGGAAGGATCTGATTAGTTTCCAAGTTCATTCAAGCAAGCCCCTTCAAACAGCGCATCAGTCATCATTGACAAGCCACCAATTCTTTCGCCCACCGAACCACCGCAATGATGTACTAATCGAAGCAAACGAAGAGATACCATCGGTTGCTCGATGGCTATAGCATGCGGAAGACTCAACTACACACTAACAACTAACAGGCATAATGCAGAAAGTCCCATGGCAGCGAATGTTAGATTGAACGACAAGTAAGAAAGGGTCAGCGCCGATTCACAAAACAAAAATTGTTTGCACCGAACACATCCAAAACCCTCAAGCATGAGTATTAAGTGAAAACCAAACAGGAAGTTCTCATGTTTACACTTAGTACCCACAAGCCGGACATTCTAATTCATTCCAACCCGATATTAATGGTGCCGGGATCTTTTTGCAGCGCGAAGATCTGGCAAACCGGGTATGTCGACTTTTTCAGGCTTCGCGGTTATCAGGTCCACACGCTAACATTTAGCGGCCACGGCCGACCCAGAGTACCCAGGCTTCGTTGTGGATTGCAATGGTATTTAAATGATTTACGGCGTGCTGTAGATCACCTTGACGACACACCATTCATCATTGCCCACTCGTTAGGCGCATTTATCACGTTGCGCTTGCTTTGCGAACGAAGCGTACCCGGTGCTGCATTGCTCTCACCTATTCCGATTTCTGGTATGGGAGATATTCTCCTGAATCTGCTCAAGGCCAGCCCTGTCGATGCGATGAAATGGCTTGGGTTACTGCTGGAACCGGGCGTTCGACACTTAGGCAAGCCGCCCAAAGGAATTTACAGCGACCAGGTAGATGCACAACTTGAGAAAACAATTACCGCCCAATTGGCCCCTGAATCTATCAAGGCGCTTATTGAAGTCCTGCCAAAGCAGAATATTGATTTGCTAAGAATAGATTCGCCGGTGCATTTTTTCGCCGCTACCGGCGATCATGTGATTCCTTACCACCTGGTTGAATCTATGGCAAAGTCTATTTCAGCCCCTGTAATAACTTACGAGGGAATGAGCCATACCTTCCAAGCAGAATCAAACTGGCAACGCGTCGCAGAGGATATCGCGGAATGGTTCAGTTTCCAGCAACTTCCTAAACAGTCCGCAAAAGCAATGGAGATCGCTTTATGCCACTAACTGAACTGAAATCCCAACGCCATACTCCCGAGCGTGGCCAAAGATTGCTAGGTCTAAATCTGAGTCCGCCCAACCTTCGGTCAAGGCTTAGGGAATCTCGCACCCTGCCTCTGGTCGCTTCCAACGTCTGGCGTTGGGGTCAAAAATTTCCCGATATAAACGGCGAGGGAAAGCCGGTAATACTGATACCCGGCTTTCAGGCTGGGGAAAACACAATGGAACCTTTACGGGCTTTCCTGGAAAGGCATAATTTTTCTGCGGTGCATTGGGGATTAGGCAGAAACCTGGGAGACGTGCCAGATCTCGCACCTCAGGTCACGCAAAAAATTCAGGCGTTTGCGGCCCTGACAAGGCGGCCAGTTGCCCTGGTCGGCTGGAGTCTGGGCGGTTATCTAGCCCGAGAATCCGCACGCGATCTGCCCAAGCAGGTAAGCCAAGTGATCACTTTTGGCACTCCTGCCTGGGGTGGTCCGAAGTACACCGTTGCCGGACGGCTTTATGAAAAACAGGGTCTGGACCTAATAGAAGTTGAAAATGGCATATTTGCACGATTCGATAGGCCCATTCAGCAACCGATTACTGCTTTCTTTAATAAAAACGATGGCATTGTTAATTGGCATTGCTGTATCGATCATTGGAGCCCAAACGTCAAGCACATCGAAATACCGGAACCTCACTTGGGTATGGCATTTTCTGCGCGACTGTTTAGAGAGGTTGCAAATAAATTGATTAGCCAAAGCCAGACGGCAGAAAAATTGGAATCCCAATGATGGAAATCCGGACAAGAAGCTAAGCTATCCAATGGCTTTGCAGGCCGCGCTAATCCGGTAACAACAGGCTACTGCAACTGGAAAATCGCAAACTGCGCCTGCTGACCAAAATGGCAAAAGGCGGTGTAAACTTCATCTAATACCGCCTCGGATCGATCACTCACATTCGCGGATTTCGCACCAAAATCTGCGTAAATGATGCCAATTGTCCGATTTCCCGCGCGTAAGCAATAGTACATTCCTTGCGCTTGATCGATCATTTCACCAAGTCCGCCAGCGACGTCGGCATTTTTAGGAAACTGGTTTGGATGCGTCAGGCTGTGCTGCTCTTCCAAGAAGCTTTTGGGTAATGCCGCCTCGTTCTGAAGATCAAGCACAAAATTTTTACGCCATTGCTCCGCCTGGGGACCCAGAGCCAGCTTAGCGCGGAAAATATAGGGCTGGGTTCTGGCGCGCATCAGCAATACCACTCTTGGCAGCCCTACCGCGCGGTGGATACCTTCGACAACGGTCTGGAGCACCACATTGAGGTTTGGTTTTTCCAGGAGCATTGCCGACAGATCGCGCAAGATATTTAGCTGGAGCTCCGGGTTTTTCGCATGTATCTCAGTAGCTGCCGCCGGCGTTTTTGGATCGGCGTTCGGAAACTGCTGGACTAAATCATTGATCCCGTAATAAGTTGCCAGTTCTTCGGCTTGTTTGGCATTTTCCTGGAGTTGTTCTAACAATGCCGCTTCCGGTGTATCCAGGCATTGTCCAAGTCGCTGTAAGTTTTTTCGCGTTCCCGGTGAATCCCAGCCAGCATCGGCCACTTCCACCAACTCGACGATCATGCGAATTCCCTTCACGAGCCCACTATCGGTATTGCGGCCGGAGACTACTTCCTTCAGTAACACCTCCAAATGCCATTTGCCGGCCAAACCACGGGTTATTTGCTCGAATCGCATTCCCAAGACCAGGTCTTGAGCTTCAATGGATGTCATCCTGGTCAGCGCTTCACTCATCTGCTCAGTCTGCGATGCCCGACTGCACCAAAATGCCATTTCACCAATATGACTAAGCAATGCGGCAATAAACACTTCTTCCCGGCGGCCGGATTCCGGGCTTAATAGCAGTTCACGGGCTTGCACGCCTGCATGAAGGGCCCGCGCCAGTGCTTTCAACAAATGACCGCGAGGAGATTTATTAATAAAGGTTTCGATTAACAATGAGGAAATCGCGATGCTTTTTACCGAATCGAACCCTATCAGGGTAATTGCCCGGCTGACCGTGTTTACCTTACGTTTGGAAAGGTTGTAAAAAACCGTGTTGGAAAGCCGAATAACCTGTGAAGTCAGATCCGCATCGCGAAGTACAACTTCCGTGAGTTCGCTGACGGAGCTGGTGGAACTGTCGGTAAGGGCAGTAATCTCCTTGAGGGATTGTGCGAGAACGGGCAGTTCAATTTGACTCAGATAGGAAATCCAATTTTTCTTTTCATGCCCGGAACGGGATGCGGGAATTGTTTCCATGCCGGATAGCCTCACGCAGCACACTGGTTAGTTTTCGAAACCTTAGTTCTAGGTTATGAAGACTTCTGGTTATTACCTCTGCCAAATGTCTACAGTGCCTAATAAAAGACTAAGCCAAAATGTGAACTGGCGCACATTTTTTACGCAGGAGTTATGTTGGGGTTTAGTAACTAAGAGCATCTCGCTGGCAATCGAAATATGTCCCGACATAAAAGATTACCAGCGTTACAGAAGTAAGGCGGTTTGCAAATCAGGCTTACAAAAAGGCCTGCTCGTTAGTTCAGAAGCTTTTCAATTTTTCCGGCAATTTTCTCCGGATCGGTATTGGGAGCGAAGCGCTCCAACACTTCTCCTTCCTTGCTGACCAAAAACTTGGTGAAGTTCCACTTAATAACCTCTGATCCCATCAGACCCTTCGCTTCCGATTTGAGATGCTTAAAAAGGGTATGCGCATCGCTGCCATTGACATCGACTTTGGCATGCATTGGAAAACTCACTCCATAATTTATCTCGCAAAATTCCTGTATCTCGCCATTTGTTCCCGGATCTTGATGGCCAAATTGATTACAGGGAAATCCCAGCACTTCAAACCCTTGTTCCTGATAGGTTTCATAGAGTTTTTGCAGCCCTTTGAACTGAGGAGTGAAACCGCATTTACTTGCGGTATTGACGATCAACAACACCTTGCCCTTATAGTCGGCCAGTCGGTGTTGCTCGCCCTTGATATCTTCAACTTCGATGTCATATATGCTCATTTTTCATCCTTTTCATCAGTCGCTTTAAAACTCAGGGAAGCGGAGTTCACGCAATAGCGTAAACCGGTCGGCTTCGGGCCGTCGTCGAAAACATGGCCTAAATGCGCCTCGCAATTGCTGCAAAGAATCTCAGTGCGAATCATCATGTGGCTGAAGTCTTTTTGCTCCGAAACATTTTCGGTTTCAGCCGCTTGCCAGAAACTGGGCCATCCACACCCTGCATCAAACTTACTGTCGGACTTAAACAACTCTGCCCCACAGCACACGCAAGTGTAAATACCGGTTTCATGGTGATCGTTGAACTTACCGGTAAAGGGTCTTTCCGTTCCCTTTTCCCGGGTTACGCGATACTGCTCATCGGTGAGATATTCTCGCCATTCAGATTCAGATTTTTTAACTTTTGTCATGGTTACCTCACTACAGGTGAACTCGAACAGTTCGCTTGGAGTACTGCTTAGTATTTACGGCGTTTTTTAGCTATGGTTTACTGTTACGCTTAAATCAAAACGTTACACTAAAGCCAAAACCGACAAGATACACTATGAAAATTGGTAGCTCATACTAGAATTTCAATGGTGGCTGAGTTCCTACGGTAGTCCACCAAATGGCGCTATGAAAAGCAGTTTCTTGAATAAAAGCCGGCGAACCCGAAAAGTCTTAAGCAATGTTTGAAGTAAAAAAATCCAACAAACTACAAAATGTAGGTTACGAAATTCGCGGCAGGGTATTGCAGGAAGCGAAGCATCTGGAAGAAGAAGGTCACAGGATTCTGAAACTCAACATCGGCAATCCCGCGCCTTTCGGCTTTGATGTCCCGGAGGAAATCCAACAAGACGTTATTTACAACCTAAGCCATGCCCAGGGCTATGCTGATTCCAAAGGACTATTCACCGCCCGCAAAGCTGTTATGCACTACAGCCAGCAATGCAATATCCCCAATGTCGACATTGAAGACATCTATCTCGGCAATGGCGTGAGCGAACTTATCGTCATGAGTATGCAGGCGCTGCTCAATACCAATGACGAAGTACTGATACCAGCGCCTGACTACCCTCTTTGGACAGCCGCGGTAACGCTTTCCAGCGGTAAGGCCGTACACTATAAATGCGATGAAAAATCCGACTGGTTTCCGGATATAAAGGATATTGAAAAAAAGATCACCGAACACACCAGGGCAATCGTTGTCATTAATCCGAACAATCCCACCGGCGCGGTTTATTCGAAGGACCTGTTGCAACAAATCGTGGAATTGGCGCGCAAGCATAAGCTGATTCTGCTGGCCGACGAGATATACGACAAAATTCTCTACGACGGTGCGACCCATACCTGCCTCGCGTCCCTGGCCGAAGACATATTGTGCTTAACATTCAATGGGTTATCTAAAAACTACCGGGCTGCTGGCTACCGCGCCGGGTGGTTGATTGTCAGCGGTGCCAAACTCAGGGCTGAGGACTTCATTGAAGGCCTCACTATGCTGAGCTCCATGCGTTTGTGCTCAAATGTGCCCGCCCAATTGGGAATTCAAACCGCATTGGGCGGTTATCAGAGTATTAACGACCTGGTCAAACCGGGCGGCCGCCTTTATGAACAGCGCAATATCGCTTACGACCTTATCACCCGGATTCCAGGGGTAAGCTGCGTAAAACCTAAAGGTGCAATGTACCTGTTTCCCAAAATAGATCCCAAGGTACTAAAAATTAAAGATGACGAGCAGCTGGTATTGGATCTACTGAAAGAAGAACGCATCTTGATCGTGCAAGGTTCGGCATTCAATTTGAAAGATCACCAGCATTTTCGAATAGTCTTTCTGCCTCGGGCCGACAAACTGGAATGGGCAATGGAGCGTATCGGCCACTTCCTTACACATTACGAAACGTCGTAAGGAAAAGCAGACTGACAGTCCATGGCCGATATTCATATTGAAGAGTTCTACAAAGACCTAGCCCGAATTCTGCTGCACCTGCACAACTATTTTCCACGTAAATCGCAGATATACGTGGAAGATATTTGCGGGCCGGATACACCGGACGAGTTCGGCTTGCATAGCACCCGTCATCAGTCCTGTTTTTCCGCCATGCTGTGGCTGGCCGACGAAGGATTCATGCGGTTTGAGGAAACTATCCGGCAAGAAGCCATAGACCAGGCAGTTCTTACTCAAACCACCTTCGTCAAGTTGAACAGGCTGGCACAGTTTCCCGGCAGTATCATGCAGGACGACCCGATCCTGGCCCCCCTGCTACAACACCAAAAGGTGGAACCCGTTACCAATATTCAGCTCGTGAAATTTCTCTTGAAAAACGCCACCTCCACCCAGCTCGCGCAGATGCTGGAGTCGATACTTTTCACTCACTAACCGCCTCGCCATACCTTAAGGATATTTAATATCCGGCATTGTTGATTTTGCCTCGCTTGCTCCCTATTTTGCTGGGAGTTATTGTTATCGATAAGAGGACCCCATGCTTCGAATATTTCTGTTCGTTGCCACTAATATTGCCGTCATCGCCATTGCCAGCATTACGCTCAGCATCCTGGGCGTTGAACCGTATTTACAGCAAAACGGATTAAATCTCACTTCACTACTGATTTTCTGCGCCGTATTCGGTTTTAGCGGCGCGCTGATTTCGCTGTTTCTATCCAAATGGTTGGCGAAAAGGTCCACCCGCACCCAGATCATTCAACAGCCGCAAAACGGCACGGAACGCTGGCTGCTGGAAACGGTCTCGGAACTCTCCAGAGAAGCAGGTATTAACATGCCGGAAGTGGGTATATTTCCGGCTCGTCAGTCCAATGCCTTTGCCACCGGCTGGAATAAGAATAATGCTTTGGTCGCCGTCAGCGCCGGACTTTTAGGAAGATTTAGCAAAGACGAGGTGCGAGCGGTTCTGGCCCATGAAATCGGCCATGTGGCGAACGGCGATATGGTTACACTGGCTCTAATCCAAGGAATTATCAACACCTTTGTTATGTTCTTCGCCCGAATCATCGGTAATATTGTCGACCGAGTCGTATTTAAGAATGAACATGGCCACGGCCTGGCATTTTGGGTGACGACCATTTTCGCTGAAATCGTCTTGGGATTTTTGGCGCAGATTATTGTCATGTGGTTTTCCCGCCGCCGGGAATTTCGTGCGGATGCGATGGGAGCCAGACTGGCAGGCACAGGCGCGATGGTCGCCGCACTTCACCGGTTAAAACTGGAATCGGAGTCGCCTGCCGAAATGCCGGATACGCTTACCGCTTTTGGAATTACAGAAGGGAAGAAAAACAGTTTCAAAGCCCTGTTTGCAAGCCATCCACCCTTGGACGAGCGCATTGCCGCTTTACAAGGAAAGGCATTTTAACCGGAGGTTTCCTGAAACGGGCCGAGCTATTTCGTTGATTGCAATTCGTAAATAAAGCCGCTTAGGACAATTTTTGCTGCATCTGAAAGATTGCAAAACTGCAGGCCATAGTTAAATTTATACGGCAAATATTCACCGGCGAGTCGTGTTTTATTGCGGATAATGGCGGATATCTTGAATGTCTTGCTGATGCCGGCGACCGTTAAGTTAAACTGCAACAGGATTTCATCGTTGACGATACCCAACGACTGTTCACTCCGAAGGCCCGCGCCCGTTTTACTGATATCGTATATCAAACCGGATTTCGGCCATTCCCCGGTGCCGGTATCGAACTCACTAAGCACTCTGGTCGGCATTTCAACGACCAGACGCGCCGCGTTGCGCACCTGTATGGTCATCATTTCCTTGGGATATTCCAGGTGGACATGCAGGAAGGGCTGCATGGGAACCGCCAATACCCGGCTTTGAAAAGCAAAGGCATTGTTCTGCGCTAATGAACGCACGGTAAATGGGCGGTCTTTTTTCAACAGGACCTGTTTATTCTCTACCATGGGCGCGGTGACAACTATGCTCTGCCCAGGCGCGTATCCAATCAGCTTCACCTGATAGCGTCCGGAATGATCAAGCCCCTCTAAATGAAGCGGATCTCCAATTTTCAAACCAAGTTTTTCAAACGGGACTTGCAAATCGTTGGTTTTGGAAAGCGTTTGCGCTTCGGCCAAAATATGAATCTTCCTATATCGCAAATAAACTGCCTATTATCTAACGGCAGACGAACACCAAAGTTTACGGTGGGTATACTTAAGTGTAGGTGAAGATGCGGCAAAGAAAAGCGCGCTCAAAGCCTAGTGTAGTGTCCTATATAGATAGCCCATGGGCTATCTATATAGGACACTACACTAGTATTACTTGGTCTGGAGATTAAAGCCAACGGCGGTAAAGTGATTAATCAAGTCGGCCTTGCCATTCTTCAACAGAATTTTCACCTGATCAAATCCACGCCTCACCCGGTATTCTTTTCGTAAACGATCAAATGCCGCTCGGCGGCTATCATCTTCAAGCGACAACGTTCTACGCAAGTTACTATCGTCATGGCGAACGTCATAACATGCACGTATGGCGGTGTGCAAGGCCCACTCGGGATCCGTGGCATTGGAAAAAGCCAGCTTGCGCAAAGGCGGATCGGGCATGAACTGCCCCACTTTGTGTCGAATAGGCAGACCTAAAAACCTACAAAGGCTTTTGTAGAGTATGGCGGTGCCATTGGTTTTGCCGTCGAGGCTGTAACCGGCAATATGCGGGGTGGCGAAATGCGCGAGCCGGGCAAGCTCGGTGTCAATAGCCGGCTCATTGAGAAATACATCCAATATCACAGTCGGCGGCTGATCCGCGGATAGCCTTTGCTTCAATGCCGCTTCGTCCACAACTTCTCCACGGCTGGTGTTAATCAGAATTTGATTGTCGCGTAACGCCTGAATTCGTTTCGCATTCAACAACCTGTAAGTAGGGTGATCGCCGGATCTGGTCAGGGGCACATGCAAGGTCACGATGTCACAGTTCAGCACTTCCTCGAGTGGAAACAGATCCTGTTCATCGTTTTCTTCAAGAGGCGGGTCATTGGATTTGACGGTGACGCCTAACTTACGCAAGGCATTTTCCAAGCGGCTGCCGATTTGTCCACGTCCAACAATTCCGACGGTTTTTTGGGGTAAGCTAAATCCCTGTTGCTCGGACAGTACGGATAGTGCGCCTATAACGTATTCCAATACCGCTCTGGCATTGCAACCCGGCGCACTGCAATAACCGATTCCTTTGCTTTCCAGGTAGTGGGTATCGAAATGGTCCAATCCGATTGTGGCGGTGCCGACAAACCTGATCGAAGACCCTTCCAGCAGTTCGGCGTTTACCGGGGTGACGGAACGAACCAGCAGGATATCAGCGCCGGCAATTTGCGCAGGGCCGATAGCGCGTCCCGGATACTTCGCTATCTCGCCGATATCGGCAAAAAACTCCTTGAGTAACGGGATATTCTCGTCAGCGACTATTTTCATCGATCGTCCCTTTATGAGTTTTCGGACTACGGATCGCCAGCTTTAACGCAGTAACTCCGGCTCCGGGTGCAATAGGGTAAGCTCATGCCCGAGGTATTTTTCCAGTTCAGGAATCAGGAAAGAATCGTCCTCGCAGGCAAAACTAATGGAGGTGCCCGTCGCCCCTGCCCTGCCGGTTCGGCCTATCCGGTGCACATAATCTTCGGGATCTTCCGGCAGGTTGTAGTTGACCACGTGAGAAACCCCTTCGATATGAATGCCGCGACCAGCGACATCGGTTGCCACCATCGCCTGGAATCCGCCTTTGCGAAAGCGTTCCAACGTCTTCACACGTTTTTGCTGGGGCAATTCACCGGAAATCATTTCACAACTGATGCCCTGTTTATTCAGGTATTCGCACAGTTGCCGGGTTTCGTCACGTCGGTTGCAAAAAACGATAACCCTTGGCGCTTCGCTATTTCTCAACAAGTTGCAAAGGAGATTCTTTTTCAGCGAATGTTCAACCATGTAAACCCGTTGCTCGACGGATTCGGCAGGTTTCACGTCTGAGACCAAGAGGATTTCAACAGGATCTTCCGTCCAGCGTCGGGCCAAATTTAGGATATCTTCGTTGAAAGTTGCGCTGAACAGCAAAGTCTGACGGCCAAGCGGCGTTGCCCGGACAATGCGCTTAACATCCGGGATAAAACCCATATCCAGCATTCGGTCTGCTTCGTCCAATACCAGAATTTCCACGGCATCCAAAAAGATGTCCTTATTGCTCTGATGATCCAATAACCGGCCCGGCGTCGCAATCAGTAAATCAATGGCCTCAGCGCGTAGCTGCTGCCGCATCCGTTCGAGGTTGGTTCCTCCTATCACGGAGGCAATATTAATCGTCGAGCCCCTAGCCAACTTTCGCGCATCTTTCTCGATTTGCAGCGCAAGCTCCCTGGTCGGCGCGACAACAAGAGCCCGCGGTTCACTGGCATATCGCTCTTCGGGAGCAATCGGCTTCGTCAACAACCGCTGCAGTATTGTGATTAGGAAGGCGGCAGTCTTTCCTGTCCCGGTTTGCGCCTGTCCGACCAGATCGGCCCCTTTGAGCGTATGGGGTAAGGTTTGCGCCTGAATTGGAGTGCAATGCGTAAAGCCGAGACCCGCAACGGCGTCCAACAGGTTCGAATGTAATGAAAGTTCGGCAAATGCGACCTTGGGCTGGTCGTCTTCAGCGATTGCAGAATTGGGAGTGTTCAAACTAGTCTCATTAAACGGAGGAAAATTAGGCGCCATTTATGCCAC
Source organism: Hahella sp. (assembly GCA_028280065.1). Taxonomy (GTDB): domain Bacteria; phylum Pseudomonadota; class Gammaproteobacteria; order Pseudomonadales; family Oleiphilaceae; genus Hahella. The sequence continues at coordinate 18,412 of JANQMN010000148.1, read as the reverse complement.
CCTAACGGGCAAATCGCAACCAAATAGATTCAATTCAGAGTAATTCTATAGAAAAATCAGCATTCTGCCAGCATTGAGGCCGGCTTCCGAAGCTTTCGGCGAAGCTATTCAGCAGAATTTGCGCTCTTTTCGGCAGACCCGATTGTAAAAATGCCCGCGCCTGTAGCGCGACTGCCGACTTAAATCCCGCCGGATCGACACTTCCGGCGCCGTGCAGATTATCGAAACTTACGCTGAAGGCCGCGCCGCAACCTTTGGCAAGATGCCATTCTAATGCCTGCGGCCGAACTTCGACCTGTTCAAACGCCTTTTGCTGTACTTCCGAGCGTCCGTCCGGCGCATACCAGTAGCCATAATCCACCTGCAAGCGTCGTTGTTTCCCGGCAATGCACCAGTGGGAAATTTCGTGCAGTGCGCTGCTGACGTAGCCATGGGCGAAGCGTATCGAATGTGTTTGTGCGGCGTTATCCGGAGCCCCTGCGGGGAGATACACCGGCTCATCCCCACCGTATTCCAGTCGAGTGTTTTCCGATGTTACAAAACATTGATTAAACAGCTGGATGATCTGATGCGCATTCGGAGCAGTTGTTTCCATCTTGCCTTTAGGAACGGGGTTAAATTAAGGTTACCAATTGTAATTCAGCAAATTTCATACATATTTGGAACTTGCGGCCTGATATTATGTCAGAGATTGCATGCCATGAACCAAGTTAAATTGTCTATTCGAAGCTTATCCATGCATTTGTTGTTAACCATATTTACTTTACTCATCAGTTTGGCCGGTATGCATGTTGCCGCCGAATCCAATCTACTGAAACAAGCTGCCGGGCAGTTTTCCGGGGCAGTTGAAGAACCGGATTTTCTCCACGTCGATGAAGCCTACATCTACTCTTCGTCCGTTGCCGGAAATCAACTGGTGATTCACTGGGAAATCGCCGATGGCTATTACCTGTACAAGGATCGCATGCAAGTAAAGTCGCTGACCCCCGGTACGGTGCATGGCGACCCTGTGTACTCCAAACCTGGAGTTGAAAAACAGGACGAGTATTTCGGCCTGGTGCAAGTTTTTTACGACGATGTTGAAATGCGAATTCCGATTGAGGCAATGCAACAGGGAGAAGCTGAGTTCACCATCGTCTATCAGGGCTGCGCGGAGGCCGGATTATGTTATCCGCCGCAAAAACGTCCTGCAATATTTATCGGCGGCAGTACAGGTGCATCCGGACAGGTAGGCGTTAACGGCGTTAACAACCTGGAATCGCAGAACACCGGGTTAAACAAAGTGGTTTCTACAGTGGATTCGGCGATGGTTTCTCAACCCGCCAATGCCGACCTCTCCTTTATTGCGGCGGTTTTGTTTGCATTTTTCGGGGGCATTATTCTCAACCTGATGCCGTGCGTATTCCCCGTTTTATCCCTAAAAGCGCTGAAATTAGCCAAAGCCTCCGGTATGGACGGCCGCCAGCATCGACTTCAGGCTCTTTCGTATACAGCAGGAGTATTAAGCCTGTTCGTGGCCGTCGCCGGTTTGCTTCTGGTATTGCGCTCAGGAGGTGAAAGCATTGGCTGGGGGTTCCAATTGCAATCCCCCTGGTTTGTCGCGGCAATGGTGTATCTGTTGTTCGCTCTGGGGCTGACGCTCCTGGGCTGGCTCGAACTTGGCACCCGCCTGATGGGTATCGGAGACGGTCTCACCCAACAGGATGGTAATCGTGGAGCGTTCTTTACCGGTGCCTTGGCTGTGGTTGTGGCGAGTCCTTGTACCGCGCCATTCATGGGCTCCGCCTTGGGCTACGCGATCACCCAACCGCCCATTGAAGCCCTCGCGGTCTTTGTCGCGTTAGGGCTCGGAATGGCGGTGCCGTTTTTAATTATCGGTTTCGTCCCGAAGGTCGCCGGTTGGCTGCCAAAACCTGGCGCCTGGATGGATACCATGCGCCAAATTCTTGCATTCCCCATGTTTTTGTCGGCGCTATGGCTGCTTTGGGTCCTTGGCAGGCAAACCGGTGTAGAGGGAATGACATGGGTGCTGTTGGGATTACTGTTGATGACTTTTGCGGTTTGGCTGCGACGCCATTCCAGAACCCGTGGAACGGCCATGCGCAACCTTGGATTGGTCGGCTCGGTATCCGGCTGGATTCTGGCCGCACTAATCATTGTTCAGCAACCCTGGCAACCAGTCGGCAGTGCCGGCGCGGAAGAAACGAATACCGCCGCCTTCAGCGAAGATTACCTGGCAAAGGCGATAAGCTCAGGCAAAACAGTGTTTGTGAACATTACCGCGGATTGGTGCGTCAGCTGTCTTGTCAACGAAAAAACCGTTCTCAGCACCGAACCCGTCTATTCGGTATTACACTCTGATGATGTGGAGTATATCAAGGGCGACTGGACCAACGCGGACGCAAACATCACGGACTACCTCGCCTCCTTCGGCCGCAACGGCGTTCCCATGTATGTGGTCTATCAGCAGGGGCAAGCCCCAAAACTGCTGCCACAAATTTTAACCAGTTCAACGGTGATGGAAGCGCTGGAATCAAGCCCCCAAGTGAATTAATCCCTCTTCTAAGCTTTGCGTATGTGGTACACGAAAGTGTCATCTTGCGTTTCGGACTTCAGCAACTCGTGACCGAGAAACTCACAAAAACGCGGGATATCCCGTTGAGTTGAAGGATCGGTCGCGACAACCTCCAGAACCTCGCCGCTGCCGATATCCCGAATTTTGTTATGCAACATCATGACCGGTTCCGGGCAGATTAACCCCTTGACGTCCATTTGTTGGCTAATTTCGTACGACATTCCCACCTACTACAAACCTATGAAAGCCGCTGAGTTTATCATTATTTGCCTGGTTGGCGAAAAGCCTTGGCTAACATCGCTAACTGCTCAGCCGCCATCTGCCAATTATCAAGTTTTTCTATACCGCTGCGCTTACGGGGAACCAGGTCGTGATTTCCATCCGGAATCCATGTTAGTTGCGTAGAGTTCGGCAAATGCTTCCGCAGGTCCTCACTCTCATTACCAAAAGGATCCCGGCTTCCCTGCAAAATCAATCCTGGAACTGTAATCTCGGGTAAATGCTGAATGCGCAGTTTTTCCGGCTTACCGGGTGGATGAAACGGATACCCCAATGCAAACCAACCGTCGATTTTTCCGGCTGATTGCGCGGAGCCGATCGACAACTCTGCGGCGACCAAACTCGCAACCCTGCCACCCATCGACTTGCCACCGATTAGCACTAGTTGCTGAGGCTGCACACCTTTCATTGCCTCTAAAAAACAGTCTATCAACTTAGGTATGCGATCCGGTGGCCGCCTTTTACCATCTACCCGGCGTTTTTGCATGTAGGGAAATTCAAATCGTGACACTTGCAAGCCGTGCCCATTCAACAATCCACTCATCTCTTCCATAAATTCACTATCCATCGGCGCGCCGGCTCCGTGGGCAAAAACAACATGGGCAAACGCCTGTTCGTCACCGCTTGTCAATAGCTCCATTCGACCTCCGTAGTATGAATAGACTAAAGTTATATGCTAATCGTTAGCGAGTCCAAATATCGGAAAAGAAAGGCTTTATTTTAATGGTTTGCCTAAAACCGCTTGATATTGGTCAATAAAATTGGCTGTGCGAATTTGCTAATGTTTAGCATGGGCATATTCGGTTGACATTACTTATTGTCAACTCTTATGCTTCGCCCCGCTGGCTTGGAACTGGGAGATTTTTGGCTGCAAAATAGTCGTTTAGCGCTTTTTTTAGCCTACACTTTCCTTTTGGGATTATTGGTTTTTCACCGGGCATCCGGAAAACACGAAAAAAATAGTAAAACCGATATCACCGTCTCGCCGCGATAATAAGCGCCATTCAATTAAAACAGGGTAGGGAAAATTCAGCAATGAATACAGCAAGTGCTAACGAGACCTACAACTATAAGGTGGTCAGACAATTCGCCATTATGACAGTTGTATGGGGTATTGTAGGCATGGCAGTTGGTGTGCTAATCGCCGCGCAACTGGTATGGCCGGATCTTAATACACAATACCCCTGGTTCCACTTCGGTCGACTACGACCGCTCCACACCAACGCGGTTATTTTTGCATTTGGCGGTAGCGCATTGTTTGCCACCTCCTACTACGCGGTTCAGCGCACCACACAAGCCCGATTATTTTCAGACGGGTTGGCGGCTTTTACCTTTTGGGGCTGGCAACTGGTCATTCTACTGGCCGCGATCACTCTGCCCCTCGGCATAACCTCCGCCAAGGAATATGCAGAACTCGAGTGGCCGATCGATATTCTTATCGCTGTCGTCTGGGTTTCCTATGCGATCGTCTTCTTCGGCACCATCATGAAACGTAAGATGAAACACATCTACGTGGCGAACTGGTTCTTCGGCGCATTCATCATCACCGTCGCCGTGTTGCATATCGGCAATAGCCTGGCGGTCCCCGTACACTTCGCGAAATCCTACTCCATCTACCCGGGCGCCATAGACGCAATGATTCAATGGTGGTACGGCCACAATGCCGTGGGCTTTTTCCTGACCGCCGGATTCCTCGGCATTATGTACTACTTCGTTCCCAAGCAGGCGGAACGCCCGGTCTACAGTTACCGGCTTTCCATCGTGCATTTTTGGGCATTGATCAGTATTTATATCTGGGCGGGCCCACACCACCTACATTACAGCGCGCTGCCTAACTGGGCGCAAAGTGCGGGTATGGTGATGTCACTGGTACTGCTGGCGCCGTCATGGGGCGGGATGATCAACGGGATGATGACCTTGTCCGGGGCTTGGCACAAACTGCGAACCGACCCGGTTTTGCGGTTCCTGGTAGTTTCCCTGAGCTTCTACGGCATGTCGACTTTCGAAGGTCCGATGATGTCGATCAAAACGGTAAATGCACTCTCTCACAACACCGACTGGACCATCGGTCACGTCCACTCCGGTGCTCTGGGTTGGGTCGCCATGGTATCCATCGGCGCGCTCTATCATCTGATCCCACGGCTATACGGCTTGACGGCCATGTATAGCAGCAACCTGGTGAACATCCACTTCTGGCTTTCGACGATCGGCACGGTGCTCTACATCGCCTCAATGTGGGTGAATGGAATTATGCAGGGCTTAATGTGGCGCGCTGTAAACGCTGACGGCACCCTGACTTACAGTTTTGTGGAAGCATTGAATGCCAGTTACCCGGGCTACATGGTCAGGGCCTTGGGCGGATTCATCTTCCTGGCGGGTATGTTCCTGATGGCATACAACGTCTACAAAACAATAACCCAGAAAGAAGCGGTCGCCATTGACGGCGTGGCTCAGACAGCTTAGGGGAATATCAATGAAGCATGAATTAATTGAAAAGAACCTTGGCTTGATGATCCCATTGATTATCGTGGCGATCTCATTTGGCTTCTTGGTGGAAGTGGTCCCGTTGTTTTTCACCAAGGAAGTCACGACCCCGGTGACCGGGTTAAAACCCCTGACTGCGCTGGAAATCGAAGGCAGGGACATATACATCCGCGAAGGCTGTAATGTCTGCCACACGCAAATGATCAGACCGTTCAGAGCGGAGACCGAGCGCTACGGCCACTATTCCGTTGCCGGCGAATCGGTTTACGAACATCCCTTCCTCTGGGGCTCTAAACGCACAGGTCCTGATCTCGCCCGGGTAGGAGGCCGCTACAGCGACGCCTGGCACCGTGCACATTTGTATGATCCCCGCGACGTTGTTCCGGAATCCAACATGCCTGCTTTCCCCTGGCTGTTCACTGCCAAAATCAATACTGCATACACGGCAAAAAAACTTGAAGCCTTGCGGCTTGTGGGCGTTCCCTACACAGATGCCGACATTGCCGGTGCCGTCGAGCAGGTTGAAGGCAAATATGAGATAGAAGCCCTGGTTGCGTATCTACAGCAGCTGGGTACCGTTATCAGTAGCAAACGGTAAGCGTATGGATATCAACACAGTCCGTGGCATCATCACTATAGTCGTTACTGTGGCTTTTATCGGCATCGTACTTTGGGCATACAGCGCGAAACGCAAGAGCAACTTTGACGAAGCCGCCAACCTTCCATTCCAGGACGACGAAACGGACGCCAGATCAATACAAGAATCGGGGACAAATAAATCATGACTACATTTTGGACCATCTGGATAACCGTAATATCGCTTGGTTCTCTTTTTGGCTGTACCTGGCTGCTTTGGGTCACCCGCAAAAGTGAACCCTTCCAAAGCGAAACTTCTGAAACCATGGGTCACGAATATGACGGGATCGAAGAGTATGACAATCCCTTGCCGAAATGGTGGTTATATATGTTCATGGCCACTATTGTTTTCGGACTCGTTTATTATCTCCTATATCCAGGCTTGGGCGGCTTTAAGGGCCTGTTCGGCTGGACTCAGGAAAATCAATGGGAAGCCGAGGTGCAGGCCGCGGAAGCCAAATACGGCCCGCTCTATGCCGAATTAGCCGCGCAACCGATCGAAGCTTTAGCCCAGGATACCAGGGCAATCCGCATGGGACAGCGTTTGTTTGCCAATAACTGCGCAGTTTGTCACGGCTCTGCCGCCCGTGGTAGCTTCGGCTTCCCGGATTTGACCGACAACGATTGGCTGTACGGCGGCACTCCGGACAAGATTAAGGAAACGCTGCTAATCGGCCGAATCGCCGCCATGCCGGCATGGGAAGCGGTAATAGGTGCGGAAGGCATTACCCAAGTTGCTCACTATGTCCGCGCAATGAGCGGCCAGCAAAACGTCGATAAAGCATTGGCCGATCGAGGCTCGAGCTTGTACGCCGCTAACTGCGCTGTCTGTCACGGCGGCGACGGCAAAGGCATTCAGTCCTTGGGAGCACCCAATCTGACAGACGGTGTCTGGCTTTACGGCGGCACCCAGGCAATGGTGGAAGCATCCCTGCGGAACGGCCGGAATGGTGTAATGCCTGCCTTTAAAGACACCCTGGGCGAAGAGCGGGTGCACCTGGTTTCGGCCTATGTTTATAGTCTTTCCAAGGATAATTGAGGAATAAATTAGAGACTTCTAAAATAGATCGGTGTAAACTCGCACCGGTCTATTACCAGTCAGTTTAGATTTGCTCAATAGTAGCAATGAAGTTCGCGGATCTGTTGGGTAAGCCTAAAATGATTGTTAATGCGAGTCGATCATGAGTTCCAAAATCCCGGTCAAAAACCTCGACCCTAATGCCGCTGAGGTCTACAAGCCGCAGGCGGTGGATCTTTACGAGGGGCGCAAAAAAATCTATGTGAAGAAGGTTACCGGGATTTTCCAGCAAGCCCGCACCTTTTCGCTGTGGTTTCTCATGGCCATGTATTTTCTGTTTTGCTGGATCAGCATTGATGGGCAGCAACTCGTCCACTTCGATTTGCCGAACCGGCAATTTCATATCTTCGGCACAACCTTTTGGCCACAGGACTTCGTACTACTTTCCTGGCTCCTGATCATCAGCGCCTTTGGCCTGTTCTTTATCACCGCCCTGTTCGGGCGTGTCTGGTGTGGCTATACCTGCCCGCAAACCGTATGGACTTTCATATTTATCTGGCTGGAAGAGCTTTTTGAAGGCAGCCGCAATCAGCGAATCAAATTGGATAAGGCGGAATTTAGCCGAGAAAAACTTATCAAGAAGAGTCTGACGCATACCTCCTGGCTATTGGTGGCCTTTGCCACCGGACTGACTTTTGTAGGCTACTTCTATCCGATTCGAGAACTGGTTCCGGATCTTTTCACATTCAATCTCGACTCCGGCTGGGCACTGTTCTGGGTTTTGTTTTTCACCTTCGCCACCTATGTCAATGCCGGCTGGATGCGGGAACAGGTGTGCTTGTATATGTGCCCCTATGCCCGTTTCCAATCTGTCATGTTCGATCCGAACACCATGATCGTTTCCTACAATCCAAACCGTGGAGAACCCCGAGGCAGCCGCAAGAAAACCCAGGATCCCCGCGCCAAGGGCCTGGGTGACTGCATCGATTGCGGGATGTGCGTACATGTTTGTCCGACGGGAATCGATATCCGCGACGGTTTGCAATATGAATGTATCGGGTGCGCAAAGTGTATCGATGCCTGCGACTCCATCATGGACAAGATGGAATATCCGAGAGGATTGATCAGCTATACCACGGAACAAAACCTCGAAGGCAAACGTTCAAGCATTATACGGCCGAGAACGATTGGCTACGGGATTGTCCTGCTGGTGATGATAGCCGCGTTCTCTGCCAAACTCAGCTTCCGGGCTCCGGTGGATCTTGAAGTCCTGCGGGACCGTGGGGCTCTGTTCCAAACCGCCGCCAGTGGCTTCATAGAAAATACCTACACCCTGAAGATTGTCAACATGGCCAAAGACTCTCGTACATTCCAGATCGAAGTCGCCGGCTTGGGCGGAATTCGAATTGTCGGCAAATCCCGGTTTGATGCCGCGCCCGCAGAAGTGCTTTCGGTTCCGCTAAGCGTCGAAGTGCCACCGGAATCGCTCACGGAACGGAATCATGATATTCTTTTCCGGGTTTGGGCAGTGGATCTTCCGGAAGAGAAGTTTGAGACGGAAAGCCGATTCCTCGGTCCGGCGCCGGTTGCCTTCTAACCGGCACTGCCGGGGCGCGAAAATCAACTTGCACCGATTGTTTGCTAATAGAGAATTCACGATTTTATGCAGTCGAACACTGAACATCTTCCCTGGTACAAAGAAAAATGGGTCTGGCTGATGATAGGCATTCCCGCTACGTCGGTAGTAGTGGGACTTTTATTGGTTACTGTGGCCGTGAGTGGCCGGGATACCCTGGTAAAGGACGACTACTATAAAGAAGGCCGGATGATTAACCAGGAACTGAAAAAGGATCAACGCGCCGCCGACCTTCACTTGCTGGCGGATTTAAAGATAGAGGATCAAGAAATTCTATTGAACCTTGTTACTAACGAGTCTTTTGCAAGTCCGCCAATGGTGAATTTGCTGCTCATTCACCCTACCCTGGCGGATTCGGATACGGAGCTGATGATCGTTCGCAATGGCGATCATTATTTCGGCCAACTGCCCCACCCTGTCGAAGGCCGGCGCTACATCCATCTGCAAGATGACCAAAGCACCTGGCGCCTGAAGGGTGAGGCACGATTCCCCGCTTCTTATGCCATACGCCTGGAGCCAGCCGTTCCGCACGATGGCTGAAGCATCTCTCTGTTATCACTGCAACAATCCTGTTCCTGAACACATGCAGCTACAAGTCCGGGTTGCAGAGCTAACCCATCCGGTTTGCTGTTCAGGTTGCCAGGCCGTTGCCAACCTGATCCTCAATGGCGGACTGGACGAATTCTATAAATTCCGGGACAGCCGGTTAACTATTCCGGGCCAACTGGAACCGGAAGACGAAGAACATCTGGCGCTTTACAATCGCAGTGACCTGTTGTCGGATCTGGCGGAAACCAAAAACCAGGATTCACGGCGCATTGAATTACTTATCGAAGGCATTACCTGTGCAGCCTGTGTCTGGCTGATCGAACAATATGTTAAAAAGCTCGGCGGAGTTGTCGAGTTCTGGATAAACCTGTCAACGCACCGTGCCGAACTTATCTGGCGGCAAACCGCTACGCCGCTCAGCGATATACTCAAAGCTATCCAAACCATCGGCTTCAAGGCCACTCCCTATAAAGTCGGCGCGGAAGAAATCCAGCTTCGCGATCAGCAAAGGCAAATGCTGGTGCGGCTTGGCGTGGCCGGTATCGGCATGATGCAAAATATGATGCTGGCGGTGCCTATGTATTTCGGTTTGCTGGAGGACAGCCAAAATTTCATCGACCTGTTTCGCTACATCAGCCTTTTAGTCGCCTTTCCCGTGGTGTTTTACGCAGCCCAACCATTTTTTCAGGCGGCTTGGCGCGACCTTAAAGTCAAACACCTCACGATGGATGTTCCTGTTTCCCTGGCAATCGGCGGCGCTTTTCTGGCAAGCGCCTGGGTCACGCTGGCAGGAGGCGAGGAAGTTTATTTCGAGTCGGTTTGCATGTTCACGTTTTTCCTGCTTCTCGGCCGCTATTTGGAAAGCAGGGCAAGAGCTAGCTCAGCGCGAAGCAACAACCTCCTACGTTCCAAAACGCCTTCATTTGTAAGGTTGCTAGCCGATGAAAACAGCGAAAAAGGCGAGTTGATACCGGTACAGGATCTGCAGCCGGGTCAACTTATCGAGTTACAGCCAGGCAATCTGATTCCGGTGGACGGCATTATTGAAAGCGGCGAAACCGATGTGAATGAAGCAGCAATTACAGGGGAGTTCGCTCCTCAAAAACGCCGCCCCGGCCAACAGTTGTTGAGTGGCAGTGTCATTATCGACAATAAGGTCATATTGCGTGTCACCGCGATTGGTAACGATTCACATCTCGCCACGATTAATCGACTGGTTGACCGGGCAGTTCAGGAAAAACCTAAAATCTCGTTAATGGCCGATCGGGTGGCGAGCTATTTCGTTGCAGGTGTACTTATCGTCGCCGCTGTCGTGGCGTTGGTTTGGTCACAATTGGAGCCGTCGAGAGCCTTTGATATTACCCTCGCAGTACTGGTGGTCACCTGTCCCTGCGCCCTTTCTCTGGCGACCCCCACTGCCCTAACAGCGGCCACGACTGCACTTCGCCAAGCAGGTTTTGTGATTACCCGCGGCCATACCTTGGAAACGCTTTCCAAAACCAACCATTTTGTTTTTGACAAGACCGGAACGCTCACCCATGGTGATTTGCAACTGGAGGAAATCAATAATCTGAGCAACCTGTCCGAACAAGAAATTCTGGCCATCGCCGGGGCACTCGAATGGTACAGTCGCCATCCGATCGCGCAAACTCTGAAACCCTTTGCCAATCGACCGGCAGAAGATATCGAGCATTTATCGGGTCAGGGCGTCAGTGGCATGATTGACGGCCGGGAATATCGTCTAGGCAAGCAAAGGTTCGCTCTGGAACAACCTGAAGTTACTGAACCGACTGGCAATACCGCCCTCACTATCTACCTCAGTCGTGACTCCCATCTTCTTGCCGAACTCAGACTTTCGGACAGCCTTCGTACAGAAGCCCCGGAATTGATAACAGAGCTCGATGGCCTTGGCGTCAAAAGCAGCATTCTTTCAGGCGACAGTTCAGGGCAAGTCGAAACTGTCGCCAGGCAATTGTGCATTGGCCGTTTCAAAAAAGACCAGTCACCCCAGCAGAAACTGGAAACCTTGAAAGCATCTCAAAGCGAAGGAGACATTCTTGCGATGGTGGGAGACGGCATTAACGATGTCCCGGTCATGGCGGGCGCGGATCTCTCCATTGCCATGAACAATGCCTCGGATCTCACTCAATTGCAGGCGGATGCTCTATTATTGAGCGGCAACTTAAAGACCCTTAGTTACGCTTTTGACAAGGCACAAAGAACATCGCGAATAATCAGGCAGAATATTTGCTGGTCGGTCGGTTATAATTTAATCGCACTGCCTTTGGCAGCTATCGGCTTGGTACCGCCTTATGCTGCCGCAATCGGTATGTCTTCGAGTTCACTCCTGGTGGTGTTCAACGCTCTTAGACTCAATCGCAGGCCGGCAACGGAGATAATCAGCTAGTCACCCTATGGAAATACTCTTTGCCCTCATCCCATTATCTATCGTACTCGTCTCCGCAGCGGTAATGATCTTTCGTTGGGCGGTGAAATCCGGCCAGTACGACGATATGGAAGGTCCTGCCCACAGCATTCTGTTTGAAGATGATCAACACATGATCCCAAAGGATGCGAAGTCCGACCGCCGGAAGGAGAAAGACCATGTGGCAGCAGACGACACCGCAGACCGCTAGTATGGAAAAGCGAGAACCCTAATGAATGAACTAGGACTTTTTTCTACCGCCATCGTTATCGGTTTGATGGGTAGCAGCCATTGTCTCGGAATGTGTGGCGGAATTGCCGGTGCCCAATCCTTTGGCCAGGGCGCGTTCCAGCCCCAAGGCGCGATTGCCACCAGCGGCAGCATTCAAGCCACTTCCAGAGCGGCCATGATCCCCCAGTTACTCAGCTTCAATTTCGGCCGCCTGCTTAGCTACAGCCTGATCGGCTTCCTGGCCGGCATTATAGGAGCAGCGTTGGCGTTGAACATGCAACTGTTGGTCATATTGCGCTCAGTAGCCGGGGTGATGCTGATTCTCATGGGGCTTTATATCGGGCAATGGTGGATGGGGCTGGCCCGCATTGAAAAAGCCGGCGCTCATGTATGGAAAGTGCTGGCTCCGGTGGCAGACCGATTGCGTAGCGTGCAAGGATTACCCGCGAACTTCGCCCTGGGAGTGCTATGGGGCTGGCTGCCATGCGGTTTGGTTTATAGTGCCTTGACCTGGGCAATGTCGTCTGCCGATCCCAGTTTAGCCGCACTCCTAATGCTGGGTTTCGGCATAGGCACCTTGCCCAGCATGCTGGCGGCAGGTCTGTTCGCGTATCAGCTCAGACGGTTGTTCAGCATGCTTAGCGTACGCCGGGTATTTGCCGTCACGCTGATAATCTTCGGCCTGTGGAGCCTGCCGATACATTGGTCAAAACTAGTCGGCGGCCAGCAGGATCAGGCTCACAATCACTCGCATCACCACTCTCAAACCATCCAAGCAGACGCCGTAAGCGAAAATGTATGAACAATATCTATTGGAATGAGCAGTTAATTCGCAAGTATGACCTGCAGGGTCCCCGGTATACCAGCTACCCGACAGCCATGGAGTTCGATACCGGGTTTTCTCTCGATCTGGTAGCACAAGCCGCAAAGCAAAGCCGCTTAGCGGCCAGGCCATTGTCATTGTATTTTCACATCCCCTTCTGCGCCATGCTTTGCTATTACTGCGCCTGCAATAAAATCGTGACCAAACGCCGGGAAAAAGCCCAGCCGTACCTGGATCTACTTTTCCAGGAAATGGCCATGCAATCCGAGTTGTTCGGCAACGACCGGATAGTGGAACAGTTACACTGGGGAGGCGGTACGCCGACCTTCCTGTCACCCGCGGAAATGCGGGCTTTGATGGCGGAAACAAATAAACTGTTCAGGCTCCGGACAGATGACCAAAGGGACTACTCCATCGAAATCGATCCCCGTGAAGCCAATCCCGAGGTTTTACAGACGCTGCGGGAAATCGGCTTCAACCGCATCAGCCTGGGGGTCCAGGATTTCGACCCCAAAGTGCAAAAAGCCGTCAACAGAGTCCAATCCGAAGAACTGACGCTCTCGGTATTACGCCAGTCTCGAGAGCTGGGTTTTCGATCAATCAACATCGATCTTATCTACGGCCTTCCACATCAAACCAGCCAAAGTTTTCGCGAAACCGTGGAAAAGATAATCGATTTTGCACCTGATCGTCTATCGGTATTCAACTACGCCCATCTGCCCGCCCGGTTCATGCCCCAGAAACGGATTGCGGACGCTGACTTGCCTGCGCCGGATGAAAAACTGACGATTCTGCACAACACCATTGACCAACTGGTGACGACGGGTTACCAGTTTATCGGGATGGACCATTTCGCCAAACCGGAAGACAGCCTCGCTCAAGCCCAGAAAATGGGCAGGTTGCATCGTAATTTTCAGGGCTACACCACCCATGGGAACTGCGACCTGATCGCCATGGGCGTCTCCAGTATCAGCATGTTGGATCGGGTTTATTATCAAAACCAATATACCCTGGAAACATACGAAGACGTCTTGCAGGCCAACCAGCTCCCTGTCATCAGAGGTGTGCAGTTGAATGATGAGGATGTGTTGCGGCGCTATGTCATCGGCCAATTGATTTGTAACTTCACGCTGGCATTCGAATCCGTTGAAAGACGTTTTGCCATTTCCTTTACCGAGCACTTTCAAGATGAGCTGACCAGGCTGGAAGGCATGGCCCGAGACGATTTGCTTAGCCTGGAGAACAACCGCATCAGTGTGAAACCGGCAGGCCGTCTGCTGATCAGAGCCATCTGCAAAGTGTTTGACCAGCATCGCCTGGTAGGCCAGCAGAAGTTTTCGAAAATCATTTAAACGTGATATTCAATAGTGACTTTACCCTTTTAATTCAGTAATTTATGTACTCCAGCTTGCAACCGAAGCTAACCGGCCTAAACTAAAAGATGAGTTAACAAAGGCAATACCGCTCCTGCATGGTTGAACAAGCGCAGTACCGCATCCTCATTGTGGAAGATGACCCGAGCAATATTCAGGTAATTGCCAGTTGTCTTGCTCAGGAATATCAACTGTTAATCGCCAAATCAAAACAAAAAACCCTCGACCTTCTAGCCCAGAACGACATCCATCTCATTCTGCTGGATATCAATTTACCCGATGGAAACGGTTTTGACATTTGCAAGCGGGTGCTCGGAAATAAAGGTGAATACGGCGATGTCAGCATCGTTTTCATGACGGGGCTGGATTCTCCGGAGGACGAGGCTCGCGGTCTATCCCTGGGTGCCAACGACTACATTCACAAACCGATTAATTGCGCAGTATTACAGGCAAGAGTCAAATTGCAGTTTCAACTTTACCGGCGCACCACGTTGCTTTCCCAACTTGCCAGAATTGACGGTTTAACCGAAATTCCCAACAGGCGTGCCTTTGATGACCGCCTGGAATCCGAATGGCGGCGGGCGAACCGCGAAAACAAGCCGTTATCTTTGGTCATTATGGATATTGATTGCTTTAAACAATACAACGATATCTATGGACATCCTGCCGGTGACAGTTGTTTAAAGTCGATGGCTTACTGCCTTTCCGAGGTCTTCCAGCGCGGTTCGGACTTTATTGCCAGATACGGCGGGGAAGAATTCGTGGTTCTGCTCTATAACACCGCCGGCGCTCCAGCCAAGGATATGGTGGCGCAGTTAGAGGCTAAAGTCGCTCAGATGAACATCGCGCACTCGGGCTCTACTGTCAGCAATCGGGTAACCTTTAGCGCAGGGCTATGCAGCATGAATCCTCCCGGCGGTACACCCAGTCAACTGCTAAAAACAGCAGACGAAATGCTTTATAAAGCGAAGGCGGAAGGTCGGGCGCGGGTCTGCTCGGCGAACATGCCACCCAACCGACTTTGAGTCTGTCGGTTACCTTTTAATCCAGAAACGGCATTGATCTCGCATCGGCCCCACTGTGTTTTGGCAGTCGGTGACTCGGCGTTGACAATGTAAGTTCCAGGCAGATCATGGGATGGATAAACCGCTGGTAAACCGGCTAATCTCCGGCGGTCGCCTGATCAGGCAAAAAAATCGAAACCTGCAAACCGCCTTCCGGACGATTGCGCAACCCTATCCGCCCTTCGTGAGCATCGATAATTTCATGGCAGAGCGCAAGTCCCAAGCCCGTGCCTTGGGCTTTGGTGGAATAAAACGGCAGCATCGCCTGGCTTAATACGGCGTCGGGCATGCCGCTGCCCCTGTCCTCCACGATCAGTTGATGCCCGCCCTTAACTTCGCGAATGGAGAACCGGATGTCCTGTTCCGGACTACCGGCTTCCTTTGCATTCTTAAGCAGATTTATCAGTACCTGTTCCAGTTGCGCCTGGTCCGCCCATCCCGGCGATGCAGGGTATTCTCCTGCCAACTCGAAGGCGGCCTGGAGTTGCAGACTGTTCACCAGCGCAACCCATTCTATCCGTGAAGGATTGGGAAGCGGCAAACGGGCAAAACGCGCATACCCGGAGATAAAATCCGCAAGATGCTGGGCGCGTTCAGCAATGGTGTCAAACACATTATTCAGGCGTTCCTTGCCGGTAGTTGCCGCCGGGTCCGGACCCGCCACCCGCGCAGACAAAATCTTGCCCGAATGAGCAAGCGAGGTGATTGGGGCCAGCGAGTTATTCAGCTCATGACTGATCAGCCGGATAACTTTTTTCCAAATTTCCACTTCCCGCCGGTTCATTTCCCGGGTCATCTGCTTTAGCAGAAACAGATCGTGGCTCTGGGTATTCAAGGTAAAGTAGCCGCGGCTGAGGTGGTAGGTTTGGTTTTCGCCGTCGACTTCCAGAGTGAAGAGGCTGTCCCTGCCGCTGCCAAACGCTTCTTTAATGGCCGGGTGGGCCGCACCGAGTGCGTCCTCCAGAAGCATTCCGCGAACCGGTCTCCCTTCGTTCAATAAGTGACGGCTGAAATGATTGGCGTATTCTATCCTTCGTTGCCCGTCTACCAGAAGCATTGCCAGGGGGGAGTTTTGCAATACCGTATCCAACAGTAACTCCCGCTGGTAAATGTGTTGACGCTCCTGGCGCATGGTCTCGCCGACCTCATTGTAGAGTCTTGCCAGGTCGGCCAGCTCCCGGGGTTGCTCGATGGCGAGGGAAATGGAGAAATCGTTGTCCTTGAAGTTGAGCAGCCCGCTTTCAAGGGCGGTCAGCGTTTTATTGATTCGCCGGGTTTCGCGACGCAATAACCATATACCGATAGGCAATGATAACGTCAGGCTGACCGTCAGATTCAACAGCAGCGGCCAATCCAGCATTGCAATCCCCGAAAAAATTGCCATGCCAAGAAAAAATGCCAGGAACCAGCTAAAGATCAGCCTGCCTTCAAGGGAAAAAACCTTCAATCTGCGATTCCATATTTGGCCATACGGCGATACAGCGCCTGGCGGCTCAAACCGAGTTGGCGCGCGGCCTGGGCAACCACGCCATGACAATCCGCAAGGGCGCGTTCCACCATGTCACGGTCGGGTTCAAAAGCCGGTTTGCGAGGCACTGAGCAAACCGAGGGTAGTTCCAGGTCCTCCGGAGTGACCTCATTTCCAGAACTGAGCAGGGCCGCCCGGCGCATCATATTCTGCAGTTGCCGCACGTTACCCGGCCAATCATAGCGCTCCAGCCGCCGGATGGTTTCCGGCGAGAGCCGCCTATCCGGACCAAGAAAGTGATTTGCCAGCGGCAACACATCTTCCGGGCGCTCTGCGAGCGGCGGCAGTCTGAGTTCAATGACATTCAACCGGTAATACAGGTCCTCCCGAAATTCGCCATTGGCGATAGCAGCCTCCAAATCGGCGTTGGTCGCGGTAATAAGACGCACCTTTATGGCGTGGGCCTCGGTACTTCCAAGCCGCTCAAACTCCCCTGACTGGATGACCCGCAAGAGTTTGATCTGGCCTTCCAAAGGTAACGTCCCTATTTCATCCAGAAACAAAGTTCCTCCGTCAGCAGCCTCGAACCGGCCTATACGCCGTTTGTTAGCGCCGGTATAAGCCCCAGCTTCGGCACCGAACAATTCCGCTTCCAGAAGGTCTTTCGGAAGCGCTCCCGCGTTGACCTTGATGAACGGTTGATCCCGCACTGCTGAATTGGCCTGAATAATTTCCGCGATTTTTTCCTTGCCTGAACCGTTCGGCCCGGTAATCAATACCGGGACATCTGCCCTAGCGACCTTCACTGCCGTCTCCAGCAAGCGTTGCATCACTTCGCTGCGATAGATAATGCCGCAAAGGTTATAGTCACCGGCCAAGGCCTGTTGCGCCTGCTTTTGGCGATGCGCATTGCGGAGATTTGCCTGTTGCAGTTCCCTTAACTCCAACAGGTTCCGCATCGTCGCCACCAGCTTGGTATCGTCCCAGGGTTTGCCGATATAGTCGGCGGCGCCGGCTTTCACCAGTTCCACGGCCATTTCAAGCTGGGTCCAGGCGGTCAGCAGAATTACCGGGAGGTCGTGATAACGTTGTCGAATGGCGAAGAACAACTCACGTCCTTCCTCGCCGGAAGTGGTATCAGCGGTAAAATTCATATCCTGGATAACCAGGCGGATATCGTCATCCTGTTCCAGTTGCTGTAACCCGGACTGCGGCGTCATTGCCGTGACTGTCCGGATACCGTGCACTTCGCACAGTATCTCCAGGGCGGCGGTCACACCCGGGTTATCATCAATGATCAGTATTTTTTCCATGTAAACCTTAGCCGTTTGGATCAAACGCTTCTTGTTGCCAACGCCGGAGGGAAATCTGCCGCCCGCAGAGCCGGCAAAAGTGCAGCCAGCAATCCTAACAAAAGGAAAACAGTGCCGCACCAGATTAAATAGCTCAATTGTAGGGCCTGCTGCTCATAGTGATGCACAAGCAGGACATTAAATCCCAACCCCAGACCGCTGCCCAGTAGAATGCCGATGCCGGTGACCAGCAGATTTTCCACCAGAAAATAACGTACAATCGCGGATTTCGTTGCCCCCAAAGCCCGCCGGATGCCAATTTGCTTACGCCTTTGGTTAACCCAGAAAACCGTCAATCCGACTGAGCCCATCAGGGTTATCAGGCTGAGAATCGCAATCACCGTCGCCAGGATTTTCACCATGGCATGGTCGCGGCGATAGGTGGCTTCGATGCGCTCTTCAAGCGTTCGGAAGTTACTGAGCACACGATTGGGATACGCATCAAACAACGCCGCTTCCGTGTTCTTCATGATGGTTTCCCGCTTTTCCGGCGCAGTTC
>JANQMN010000084.1 GCA_028280065.1 Hahella sp. | reverse complement strand
CCTTGCCAAGAAGTGTAACACCATTGTGGTGAATCTGAGGGCCACCCGGAGGGCGAGCCGCTAAAGGGCCATCTACGTTGTTGCGATTGCTCGAAAGATGCCCAATATTCCTTCGCAAACGCGCCTAGTATATGACCCTTTAGCGACTCGCTTAATGTGCTATCTATATGGGACACTACACTAGACGTTACAAAAAGCTTCGCGGAAAGCTGACTGCTATGATTCTCGATGGATAAAATCCTTAATTCGCACACCACAAATAACCAACACCAGAAAGTAAACTGTTGCGCCACCCACACATAACCCGCCCAACCAAACGATTTTTTGGTAGGCATCACTCTGTAACCATAACTCAGCTTCCGGAGCAAGCAAGGCCAGAAAGCCAAGCAGAGCAAGGTTGGCCGCCAACAAACGAGCGGCAAATAAATACCAGCCGGGCTGAGCAGAATAAATCCGACCTCGTTTCAATCCGCGTAAAAGCAACCCGGCATTGACCAGGGCGGAAAGACTGGTCGCCAAAGCCAGTCCGACATGGGCCAGAGGAGCAATCAGCGCCAGATTAAAACCCATATTGACGACCATGGCGATAATCCCGATTTTGACCGGCGTTTTGGTATCCTGTCGGGAAAAGTAGCCGGTGGCGAGCACTTTGATCAACATAAAGAACAACAAGCCTATGCTATATGCCTGCAGGCTTTGCGCTGCCATATTGACATCCCGGTCTGTCAACGCGCCATGCTGAAACAATGTCGCCAAGAGCGGTTCCGCCAAGTAGATCAAAGCAAGGGCCGCGGGTATCCCGATTAGAAGGACCGATCTAAGCGCCCAGTCCATCATCGCAGTAAACTGCTGCATATCGTCACTAGCGTGTTTTCGCGAAAGACTGGGCAGAATGACCGTTGCAATGGCAATGCCGAAAACACCAAGAGGCAATTCAACCAATCGATCCGAGTAATACAGCCAGGATACGCTGCCAGTTACCAGCAATGAAGCCAAAACAGTATCCAAAAGCAAATTGATCTGACTGACGGAAACGCCAAACAATGCCGGTGCCATCAATTTTAATATCCGCTTTACTCCCTCGTGCCCGCGTTCAATTTTGGGTTTTGGAAGCAGGTTCAAGCGCGCCAGAAATGGCAGTTGGAAGAGCATTTGCATAACACCCGCCAGCATCACGCCCCAGGCCAGTGCGGTTACATCCCGATCCAGCCAGGGCGTCAGGAAATAGACCGAGGCAATAAGCGAAAGATTCAACAGCACCGGCGTTACCGCAGGTACGGCAAAGTTCCCATAGCTGTTTAAGATCGCCCCGGCAAAGGCTGTCATGGATATCAGAAACAGATAAGGAAAGGTGAGGCGCAACATTTCGACAGTCAGGGCAAATTTCTCCGGCTCGTCGAGAAACCCTGGCGCAAAAACCGCGCTCACCAGAGGCGCACCGATCACCCCAAGCAGGGTGATTAATAGCAGAACGATTCCCAACGATCCGGCAACGGCATTGACCAGCTTTTGCACGTCTACTGGCGATTGCAAGGTTCGGTATTCCGACAGGACCGGTACAAAGGCCTGGGAAAATGCCCCTTCTGCAAACAATCTGCGTAAGAAATTGGGAATTTTGAAGGCGACGAAAAAGGCGTCTGCGCCGGCTGACGCGCCAAAGAAATTGGCAATTACAATATCCCGCGCAAGACCCAATACCCGACTCAGCATCGTCATCAGACCCACTACGCCGCTTGATCGCAACAGTGAGCTTTTTGCCGTATTTTGTTGGTCGGATTGGCCTTCTTTATCCTGCGTGTCGTCAGTCACTGAAAATTCCGGTCTTTCGTGGGGTCGGCAAGTCTATCACGCAGCATCCTAAGAGTGGTATTTTTGCAGAACCTATTCGATGGAAACGAAGAGCAAATCACCTAATCCTAGCCGGCGACATATTCGGCAACAAAGCTGACTTTTTGATTGACAAAGCTGTTCTAAAACGGCATCCTTTCGCGTCATTTATTTTGGACCGGCCAAACTAGATTGTTTCTGCAGCAAGCAATCTGCGCTATTCGAGTAAATGGAATCCGCAAAGTGACTAGGCTTGGCACTTTACGAATAGCAGCCAAAACGGCATCGGTATAAATCGAAGCATCGAATTTGAGGAGTTAACAGATGGCTAACAACCCATCATCAAAGAAGCGCTCCAGACAGTTGGTAAAACGTCGCGCTCACAACATGGGCTTACGCTCAATGGTTCGCACTGCAATCAAGAAAGTTAGAGCGCAGATTGATGCGCGCGACTATGACGCAGCAACGTCCGCTTTCATTGCCGCGACCCCATATATTGATTCTATGGTTAACAAAGGCATTTTCACCAAAAACAAAGCTGCTCGCACCAAGAGCCGCCTAAATGCCCAGATCAAGGCCCTGAAGAGCTAATTGCCGGCCCTCAGCCATCTGACTAGCCATGCGCTTCAAAAAACCGGACCTAGAGCCGGTTTTTTTACATCTGAATCCAGCTAATGTAAAAAATCAAAGCAGAACCAAATTGTCCCGGTGGATAAGTTCCGCCTCGTTCACATAACCAAGCACCGACTCAATTTCCGAAGATGCCTTCCCTAACAATTTTTGCGCTTCATCGGCATCGTAGTTCACCAAACCTCTTGCCACCTCTTGGCCATCCGGCGCTAGGCAACCCACCATTTCACCACGCCGAAAGTTACCAAAAACGGCCGTTACACCTACCGCCAGCAAACTCCTCCCCTGTTTTTGCAGCACTCTCACTGCACCGGCATCCAATCGAAGCTGCCCTTTGGTTTTGAGATGGCCTGCCAACCATTGCTTTCTGGCATCCCAACGCGCCTGATCCGGTAACAATAAGGTTCCTAGAGCAGCCCCGGAACGCAGTTGCAAAAGCACTTGATCAACCCTGCCTCCGGCAATTACGGTCGCAGTACCGGAGCGTGCCGCCAACCTTGCCGCCCTGAGCTTCGTCGCCATGCCTCCCCGGCCGAGGACTCCGCCGGCTGAAGAAGCCATCGCATCCAACTGCTTTGCATTGGCCCGACAAAGGCTCACCAACCTTGCTTCCGGATTGTTCCTCGGATCGGCATCATATAAGCCGGATTGATCGGTAAGTATGATGAGATGATCCGCCTCCACCAAATTTGCAACAAGAGCTGCCAGGGTATCGTTATCGCCAAATCGAATTTCGTCGGTGACCACCGTGTCGTTTTCGTTCACGATCGGAATAACATTTAGCGAAAGCAGGGTTCTTAAGGTAGTCCTGGCATTGAGATAACGGGTGCGATCGGAAAGATCGTCATGAGTGACCAAGATTTGTGCGGTATGCCGGTTATAGCGCTGAAACTGACGCTCCCAGGCCTGCACCAAGCCCATTTGTCCCACCGCTGCAGCCGCCTGCAACTCATGTAAGTGGCTGGGACGCAATTGCCAGCCCAATCGGCTCATTCCTTCGGCAACGGACCCCGAAGAGACAATCACTAATTCGACGCCCTGCGCTAACAAGTCGGCCATCTGGTCCACCCATCGGCTCATTGCTGCACTAGCCAGCCCCTGTCCGTCGTTCGTCAGCAACGCACTGCCTATCTTCACCACCCAACGCTTGGTTTGGGTTAACGCCTTGCGGCTTTGTTGAGGGTCCAGTTCTCCGATTATCAAGCCGATAGCTTCCTATGAGTTCCCGATCTAAGTATTAAGTTTCTAATGAATTAACAGAACCTAGGGAACATATTGAACTTCCACATCATTATCGTCGTCTTCATCCACATCTTGCTTGGCTTTTTGTCTTGCCAGCCGACGCTGCTCCTGTAAGTCTTGAATCCGTTCTCTGGCTTCCTGATCCATCAGAGCACGCACTTTTTGCTCGCGCTCGGCCAGTTCCGGGTCTTCCTGTTCGTTCAGGTTTTGCTCATCCAGCCAAACCATCACATCCTGACACAAGCGGTCAGTGCCGGTGCCAGATACAGCCGATATGGAATAGACAGGCCCCATCCACTGCAACTGCTCGACTACTTGCCGCACCAATAGGTCCTGATCTTCAGCGGAGAGCAAATCCATCTTATTCAAAACCAGCCAACGCTCCCTGCTGGCGAGCGTCGGACTAAACTTGTCCAGCTCGGCGACGATTTTGGTGACGGCCTGTTCCGGGGCTTCGCCATCGGGCGGAGCCACATCGACAATATGCAGCAACAGACGGGTGCGCACCAAATGTTTAAGAAACCTGATACCCAAGCCCGCACCTTCCGACGCACCTTCAATTAATCCAGGAATATCCGCGACTACAAAACTCTTGTGCTGCTGCACCCGGACAACTCCAAGGTTTGGCACCAGCGTGGTAAAGGGATAATCCGCGACTTTCGGCTTTGCTGCGGAAATACTTCGAATCAGGGTGGATTTCCCGGCATTGGGCAACCCCAACAGACCGACATCCGCCAACACCTTTAACTCAAGACGCAGATTCCTCGACTCCCCTGGTTGTCCCGGTTTCGTCTGCCGCGGTGCTTGATTGATGCTGCTTTTATAGCGTGTATTACCCAAGCCATGGAAACCGCCCTGGGCGACTTTCAGCATTTCTTCCGCCTGGGTGAGATCACCGATAACTTCATTAAGGTCCGTGTCTACCACGGTCGTACCAACCGGAACCTTCAACACCAAATCTTCGCCACTGGCGCCGGTACAGTTACCCCCTCTACCCTGCTCACCATTTTTAGCCTTGAACTTTCTCGAATAGCGATAATCAATCAGCGTATTGATAGCTTCATCGGCTTGCAGAATCACGGACCCGCCATCGCCGCCATCGCCGCCATCGGGCCCACCTTTTGGCACGTATTTTTCACGCCGAAAGCTCAGGCAGCCATTACCGCCTTTGCCGGCTTCAACAAAGATGGTGGCTTCGTCGACGAATCTCATGGCAGACCTCTGCTAAAAGGTAAAGAAAGAGTTTATCCCACATACAAAAAAGCTCCGCAAGTGCGGAGCTTTCGATACTCACCGAGTAGCTGCTTATTCAGTCACAGGCTGAATACTGACAGTTCTACGCTTAAGCGGTCCGGAAACGCTGAACTGAACATAGCCAGTCTCTTTGGCGAAAAGGGTATGATCGCGACCACAGCCAACATTCGCGCCTGGATGGAACTGCGTCCCACGCTGCCGAACCAGTATGTTACCCGCTTCAACCAATTGACCGCCAAAACGCTTTACACCGAGGCGTTTAGACTCTGAATCGCGACCGTTACGGCTACTACCTGCCGCCTTCTTATGTGCCATTATTAATCTCCTGTATAAATGGTCAGCTGTCTAACCGTGCCCGATTAGCCAGTGATACCTGTAATTTTAACTTCAGTGTACCACTGTCTGTGGCCCATTTGCTTCATGTGGTGCTTGCGGCGACGAAACTTAATGATATTCACTTTTTTGTGTCTACCGTGGGAAACCACTTCCGCGGAAACCTTCGCACCATCCACAACCGGCGCGCCTACTTTCACCTCATCGCCATTCGCCACGAGCAAAACCTTCTCAAATTCGACGGTGCCACCGGTTTCAACCTCGATTTTTTCAAGCTTGATAAGCTCGCCTTCGCGAACCCGGTGCTGCTTGCCACCGCTTACAATAACTGCATACATTGACAGATAACTCCAACAACAGCCAAGTGTCGCCGCTCTCACGAGTCCGGTAAACCTAGCTTTTTTAGTTCAAAATATGTGGCCGTTACTTAACTTGAAATTCAGCCCACCCAACCTGCTTCTATGGGCATCCGTCTTGACACCCTATAACAGGGAACGGTCTGAGTGGGCGCGAAAGTATACAACCACTTATTTTTATAAGCAAACATTAATCCACCTTTCCCTATCCCCAGGTCGCCTGACAGGCAATATCAACTCCCAAGCAGAACAAGGTCAGCCAGAAAACATACAAGGGTTGACAGGCTTAGAGGCCAACCATAGGATTGCCTGCAAAAATCCAAGCCCATCGAGCTTGCAACCATTGCATGGACACTGCCCTTTATGCAGCCTGAAGCTATTTATCAAACGGTACAAAGCGATTTTGCTGCTGTTGATACGCTGATTAAGACCCAGCTTTTTTCCAAAGTACCGTTAGTCGAGCATATCGGTCACTATATCGTTGATTCCGGAGGCAAACGCCTACGCCCCCTGCTTGTATTGCTGGTAGGAAACGCACTGGGCGGAACGAACGGCGCACAGGGCGGCAATGATGCGAAGCAACGCCAGGATGGATTTCATCAACACCTCGCAAAGTTGGCAACGATCATTGAATTCCTGCATACCGCCACGTTGCTGCACGATGACGTTGTTGACACTTCCGACATGCGTAGAGGAAGGGATACGGCGAATGCGAAATGGGGCAATGCGCCCAGCGTCCTAGTCGGCGATTTTCTCTACTCACGCGCGTTTGAAATGATGGTTGAGCTGGGTGACATGCATATAATGTCGATTCTGGCGGCCGCGACCAACGTTATTGCCGAAGGCGAGGTGCTGCAGCTCAGCAATACCCGCAACCCGGATATCACCCTCGAACAATATCTTGAAGTTATCACAGCCAAGACTGCCAAATTATTTGAAGCGGCAAGCCACACCGCGGCTGTATTGGCTGCTGGCGACATCAATCAGCAAACGGCAATGCAGTCGTTTGGCCTCGAACTGGGTATCGCCTTCCAATTGATAGACGATGTGCTTGATTACGCAGGCAACGCCGCGGACATGGGTAAAAATGTCGGCGATGATCTGGCGGAAGGAAAGCCCACCCTGCCACTTTTGTATGCCCAAAACCATTCGAGTGAAGCTAACCGAAAGTTATTGCGCAAAGCCATACGGCAAGGCGGCGATGAACTCCTGCAAGACGTTGTCAATATCGTGATGGGATCCGGAGCACTCGAACACACCCGAAAATTAGCGAAAAATTACGCAGATCAGGCGGCAGACCGATTAAAAGTGTTACCATCGTCAAACTATAAAAAGGCACTGGAAGGCCTGGTAGAAATCGCAGTCTCTAGAAACAAGTAAGCTCCATAGGAAAGATAGAGATTTTCATTAGCCAAACAACAGGTTGCCTCTCTTATGCAACAATTGAGCGAGTTGGATGCATCTTTCTTATATATGGAACAACCCTCCGCGCCGATGCACACCTGCACCGTGTATGTGCTCAACTGTTCTGAGCTGGGCGGTCCTCTCGCGTTTGACACCTTTTGCAGCCATGTTCAGGCCAGATTACATAAGGCACCGAGACTACGGCAACGTCTGGTCGAAGTGCCCCTGCACTTGGATCACCCTTATTGGGCGGATGATCCCGAGTTCCAGCTAAAAAACCACTTACACCATGTAGAACTAAACGGCACTCAAGATCAAGATGAGTTACTGGTGCTGGCAACGGAATATATCAAAACGCCATTGCGTAGAACCCAACCGCTATGGGAAATGACGCTGGTTACCGGACTGCTTGACGAGACAAATCTGCCTGAATGCTGCTGCGCCATATTAACCAAGATCCACCACTCGGCGGTTGATGGCGTCACCGGTGATGAGCTGATGTCTGTGTTACTCGATTTTTCACAACAGGAGTCACAACCGACCAGTGCCAAAGACCTATGGCGCCCGAAGCCTCTCCCTTCCCGTTTCAGCCTGATGGGTAATGTCTATGGCAGCGCTTTGAATACTCCCTTTCGATTAGCAAATTTGGCGAAAGATACTGCCGCTTCCGCTTTTTATGGCTTACTGATCCAACGTCTGCAGCGGCTACCGTTGCCGGCAGCTTTATTCAGCGCTCCACGAACACCCTTTAACCAGTCGGTGAGCCCTGAGCGCTCCTACGGCTACTTTGAAATTCCGTTGCCTACCGTCAAAACATTGAAGCAGAGCACACCCGGCATTACCCTCAATGACCTTATCATGGTGCTATGCTCAGAAGTTATTCGACGCCACTTGGACCGATCCGGCGCGCCGGTACCCGCAGGACCTCTTATTGCCCTGTCTCCCCTTTCTGTGCGTTCCAAACATATTGACAGCCCAACGGGAAGTCAGCTTTCCGCCATGTTACTGTCATTAGCCACGGATGAACCGGATTTGGCCGTGCGCTTGAAGCGCATTCACGACAATGCAAGGGCCTCGAATGTATATAGCCAAGCAATTTCCGCAAACCGCCTGACACGGCTTATCCCTTCAAAACTTCTGGGATTGGCTGCCAGGGTTTATACCGGTTTTTTATTGGCACAGCATCATAAACCGCTTTTCAATCTTCCGATTACCAATATCCCAGGGCCTAAAAAATACCTCTACTTTGCCGGCACCCGTGTTGACTATCTATTTCCCTTGGCGCCTCTCTATGATGGAATCGGCCTTGTGATAATCGTTACCAGCTACGCGGATAAGATAACCTTGTCATTCACCTCGTGCTCACGCCTGGTACCAAATATGGAAGGCATCGTTGAAAACTGCGGGCAAGTACTAGAGGAATTGAAGAGTGCCTTGGCGGCAACGGACCTGAACGAGATAGAAGATTTAACCGAGGAGAAACACCCGGAAAATATCCTCACAGCGCTGGTAGGAGACATGGTCAGCTTATTTAGAAATATGTTTTCTTCGCCGAACAGACACCCAGATAAATAAACCAATCATCCGGATTCTGAATAAACTTCGGCTACTCAGACAGCAATGGTTTGATAGGTAGAAATCGCCACATCGTCTGCCCAAAAGTCTGCTGCGAGACCCGCCTTACGTTTTAGTTCGCCTAAAAACATGGCGGGGTCGGGCAACTGTTCCCAAACCGAAGGCAAATAAGTCGCTCTGTGATGCCGCCAGGTGAATATCACGCCATCCAGACCGGGACGCAATTTCGCTAGCAAATCGCCCTCCGATGTGACCACCAGCGGCTCCGGTTTTGTTAATATGGATATCGAAAACTCGCAGGCAGGCCACTCATCTACCGTCAACCGGGGAAATCTTGGATCACGAAATGCCGCGTTATAGGCATTTGCCGCCACATCACGAATCAGCGGCTGATGCGCTTCCAGACTGCCGATGCATCCGCGCAAGCTGGCATTTTTCATAAGAGTGACAAAACAGGCACCATAACTGTTGAGTTCCGCCGGATACTCAGCCAAATCCGGCACCCAATTTTTTCCTTGCAGCCCGGACTCAATTGACGCTGTTGCCGTTTCCCATAGCTGCTGCTTCTGTTCCGGACTGAACTCAGTGGAGGGCATAGGCACCATACCCAACAACCCTGGAATGATCGCCTGCAGTATCACCTGAGTTTTCCAACTGCAATAACTCAATATCCAGACCTTTCGCTTTCGATAACGGCAGTAATCCATTGAGCACTTTACAACCGCAGGCTTCCTCGCCATCCAGGTTATCGGCAAAAGACATTATTTTCTTGCTGGTCGCAGCATCTTTTTCCTGTGCCACAGCATAGGGTAAGTAATGACTGAGATCGGAACTGGCTAATATCAGAGTTTCTTCTTCGCCCCAAACCATATCGATCACTTCACTGACCTGAACGGAAGTCGCCTCCCCGACAACAATAGGAACCAGTTCAAAAGGATTCAGTGTCCGCTGCAGAAACGGCAGCTGCACTTCCAGGCTGTGCTCCTGCATATGAGGGGCATTGTCGATAGCGATTTGCGATAGCACTTTCAACTTCTCCAGCGCCTGGGAATCCAATGCAATATCGCCCAGCGGCGTTCGAAACAGGTCCACCGAAGGAATCGCCAAACCAAAAAAGCCGACACGGTGGCTAGGCCCCAGCAGCACGACACGTTTATAGCGCTCCGCATAGGGTTGTATCTGATGATAGCTTGCTGCAGCGGCGTGACCTGAGTAAATATAACCGGCGTGGGGAACAATAAGCGCCTTAGGGGGGGATTTAATGGGTTTGTGCTGCTCGCTTAGTAAGCGATCAACCTGGATTGTTAAGGCCTGCTTGTCGCTGGGATAAAACAATCCATCAACTGCACAATTTCTGACTTGCATAGTGCCACCTCTCATGACCGGTAATCACCACGACTGCAGAAAAAATCATAGCAATAATACCGGCCCGAGAATAGCAGTTTTGCCTATTGGAATGCCCATCGGAGAAATTCTTTCTTCTCCTCGGCAGTGGCCTTCGTCCACAGGACTTTGATCGCATCCAGTCGGGATAAACCCGCTTCCACCGGGGTAACCACAGATGGAGCCTCCATCGCAGCTGACACCTCCGCATTAGGTAACGTGGTATTTGGTAGCGTAGTAGCCGCCACTGGTGCTGCAGAGGCCACGGCTTCCCGCTTCAAGTCCGGGCTCGGCACCGGTTTCACTGCAACCTGGTTGCTCGCGCTTGGCTGCTTTGATGCCGTTGCTACTGCGGCGGTTCCATAGGCGCTATCCCGCGCCACCATTCTACCGTTTCCATCGACAAGCGTTGCAGAGAAGTTTTGCGCGAAGGCTTGAGCTTCGCGAAAACTGGAAGGTTTCGCAAACTCAAAGCTATAAGTCTGACCCGGCTGAAACACCATTCTGACTTGCCGTAAGCCGGATTCGGCGATATTAGCACTAGGCTCATCCGAATCATCCGATTGCTTCTTGCGCGCCCAGATGCTGCGATATTGATAGGCAATAATATGCTCGCCGGGTAGAAGGTCATAGGTCAAGGCGAGATTGTTCAACAGATATTCCTGCTGTTTCACGCCGTCAATTTCAATAATCCTAATATCTTCCCTGGTGACCAGTTTTGCGAGTTGCTCCTCAGCCAGGCTGGGTCCTTCATATGTCTTCACTACTCTATCCGATGCACTGCAGCCCCAAAGGAACGCTGTCGTCAATGCCAGACTTAATAAGCTCAGTTTTTTTAACAGGCGCATAAAAATCTGAAGTCCTCTATTACTCGTAAGTGTCGGCAGTACGGCACCTAAACTTGATCCTGTACCACCCAAAAAAAAAGAGGCTCATTGTTAACTTAATAGAGGTATACATGCAAGCCGAATCCGTGGCGTGGAGATGTCGGGAGACAATGCTTTTATAAATGGCGTCGCGAGTTTCGGCTGCTAAGCGAAGAAAAGTGGCTGTCTAACGCACACTCTTGAAGATTGTAGGTTGCGAACAGTGGTGATGTGTGCAAAAGTTATTCTCATAATAAGAACGATAAGCTGAAAGTTGATAAGAGGAAAATTTCTATGGATCATTCAAACAGAGAAGGGGAACGCGGCTCTGTACCTTTCAGGACTGATAGGTTTTTTACCGTTGCTGAAAAGTGGTACTTCTCAACCCGGGAGGGATTCGACAGCGGACCTTACGCGAATAAGCTGCGTGCAGAGGAGGGTTTAAAACGCTTTTTGAAAGTCGCTAAACTCTTACCCCCGGCAGAACGCGAGGACGAATACCCGCACCGCGTCTATTAGGTCTGTACGGCTAAATTAGGGCATAACTTATCGCATGTAGTGCGGCAAGTGCATATACGGCTGCCACTAAATCGTCCAACATAATTCCCAGCCCCCCATGTACATGCTTATCCAACCATCGAATTGGCCAAGGTTTCCAGATATCAAACAAGCGGAACAATAGAAACCCTAAAATTATTTCCCAACTATTCCAACTGACACCCAACAACACCAGCCACTGCCCCGCCCATTCGTCCCATACGATCGAAGCATGATCATGGGTGCCCCAATCTTTAGCCGTTTTTCCGCACAAATAGATGCCGGCAATGGTCGCCCCAACAACAATAGTAATCTGCCAAATGACAGATAAATGCGAAAGTGAGATAACAAATATCAAGACGGCCGCTAAAGAACCGGTGGTCCCGGGCGCTTTTGGACTTAATCCCGAACCCAATCCTGTTGCCAGACAGTGTACGGGATTGCTCATAATCGCCATGGATGAAGGTCGATGGTTAGCGCTCACGAAAATTCTCAGTTTATGCCGCTGGTTGAAATTGAGAAATGGTTATAACCCTGCTCGGAAACGGTCAACTCGTTGTCGCCATCCAGCACGCGGACAAGCTTTTCGGCCCCATGCACAAGCCGGCCGATTCGTGTCGCTGGCTGTGAAAATTGACTACCCGTAAAAAAATCCCGGCAGGATGCAGGCGCAGTAAAACACAGTTGATAATCATCGCCGCCGCTGCAGGCTGCCAGCCGCGCCTTCGTCAGCCCCCAAAAATCCAATATGGCTTGACTCATAGGCAGCATGTCCAGCCAAATCTCCGCGCATAGCTGGGATGCCCGACAAAGGTGGCCTACATCAGCCACCAGACCATCGGAAATATCGATAGCGGCAGTGGCTACTCCCCGCAGTTTCTGGCCAAACGCCAATTGCGGTTGTGGCTTTTGGTATGCTGCAAGAAGCAAAGCATTTGCCGTTTCAGTAACAAAACCGGCGCTATCTTCCGATATCGCGATAGACAAACCGGCGGCGGCGTCACCTAGTGTACCGGTGACCCAGAGGTCATCTTCCGGGTTTGCACCAGCACGGGTGAGCGCCTGGCCTACGGGAGCCGCTCCCAAGACGGTTATGGAAACAGCCAACTCGCCTTTGACGGTATCTCCACCAATCAAAGGAATACCCAGTTCATCCGCTCTTTCTGCCAAAGCCAAGGAAAAATCCTCCAACCAGGCTTTATCAAGCGCAGGAATCGCCAGCGACAAAGTAAAACCTAGCGGCTCGGCACCCATTGCGGCCAAATCACTCACCGCCGCCCCCAGTGCCCGGTAGGCAACGATGCTTGCAGCACAACCTTTGGGAAAATGCCGTCCGTCTACCTGGGTATCCGTGGATATGACAAGACTCTGAGATTGCGGAGGACTGATAATGGCGCAGTCATCTCCGATTCCCATGGCGATTTGCGGCGATCGTTGAACCTGATTGGCAAAACGGCTTGTGAAGTAAGTACGAATCGACTCAAACTCATCCACTCTGCCGACTCCCGAATCGAAACAAAAAGGCTCAGCCTGACGATTTCGCGGCAGATATTTCAATTTGGCGAAATTTTCCAGCGAGTTTATCGAGAATTCCGTTGACGAACTTGTGTCCGTCGGTGCCCCCAAACTTCTTCGCCAGTTCGACGTGCTCGTTGATCGCGACCTTGTAAGGAACATCAATTCGCTCTTTCAGCTCGAAGCATCCCATCCGGATCAGCGCCAGCTCAATCGGATCCATGTCTTTGAGGCTGCGATCCAGCAGCGGTTCGAGAAGCTCGTCTATTTCCTGCACCTGAACGACAACGCCATTGAGCAGTTCGCGAAAATAAGATTTGTCAACCTTACTCATGTCGTTATCGACAATAAACTCGGCTTCAATTTCGTTGATAGGCGCCTTAGCCATTTGCCACTGGTAAAGCGCCTGTAGAGACAGGCGGCGAGCCCGGCGCCGAAGTTCGCCCAATCCAGGCCCTGAACGGCGAGGACGATTGCTGGGTTCGCTCACGAATCACCCACCTGCTGCATTACCGCTACCATCTCGAGTGCGGATAAGGCCGCTTCCGCGCCTTTGTTGCCAGCCTTGGTGCCGGCGCGTTCGATAGCCTGCTCAATACTATCCACGGTTAAAACGCCAAAGGCCACAGGTGTTCCGGTTTGTAGCGACACTTGTCCCAGCCCTTTCGCGCATTCTCCAGCAACGTATTCGAAATGCGGGGTACCACCGCGGATTACCGCTCCAATAGCAATGATCGCGTCAGGTTTTGCCTGTTGAGCCACCCGTTGAACAGCTACCGGAATTTCAAACGCACCGGGCACTTTATATACGGTAATCTGCTCCTCTTTTACGCCATGGCGAAGCAAGGCGTCAACCGCACCATCCTGCAGACTATCCACGACATAGTTATTGAACCGTCCGACCACAATTGCGAACTGTGCACCGTTTCCCTGCAGGAAGTCACCTTCAACTACTTTTACCGCCATGTTTTACTCCAAATAACCTTATTGATCGATTTCCGCCTGAAACGGCTCATATCCAACAACTTCAAGATCAAACCCTGAAAGTGCGCTGAAACGCATGGGGGCGCTCATTACCCGCATCTTGCCAACACCCAGATCGCGCAATATTTGAGACCCGGTGCCGATTGTCAGGTAAGCGCCCGAAGAAGACACTTCGACCTTGCGCTGCCTTGCCGGAGGCGGATTCAAATATTCTTCCACTCTTTGCGAGAGGCCGGATTCACCTGTTTCCGCATCAAGCAGCACCACAACCCCCTCTCCTTCCGCAGCAACTTTTTCCAACGCCTTGCCGATCGGCCAGCTTTCCGAGTCTTTTCGAACCACACCCAGCAAGTCTTTCAAAATGGAAGCGAAGTGCACACGCACCAGTACCGGTTTATCCGGAGTCGGATTGCCTTTGACCATGGCAAAGTGAGTACTGCCCTGAATAGTATCCTGATAGGTTATCAGCCGGAATGCACCGTATTCTGTTTCTATCTCATGTTCGGCATGCCGGTGAATAGTATGTTCATTAAGCACTCGATAATGGATAAGATCGGCAATGGTACCGATCTTTAAGCAGTGCTGCTTGGCAAACTCCTCCAATTCGGGCCGGCGTGCCATGGAACCATCGTCATTCATGATTTCCACTATCACAGCGGTGGGCTGAAATCCGGCAAGACGCGCCAAATCACAGCCTGCTTCCGTATGTCCCGCCCTGCTCAACACGCCACCAGGCTGCGCCATCAATGGAAATATGTGACCCGGCTGCACAATATCTTCCGGTTTGGCGTTGCGATTAACCGCTACTTGAATAGTATGCGCCCGATCTGCCGCCGAAATGCCCGTTGTCACTCCTTCAGCCGCTTCGATCGAGAGGGTGAAATTTGTTGAGTGCCGGGAGTTGTTATCATTGACCATCAACGGAAGCTTAAGAAACTCGCAGCGTTCGCGGGTCATCGGCAAACAAACCAGCCCCCGTGCATACTTCACCATAAAGTTAACATCATCCGGGCGAACCATTTCCGCCGCCATGATCAGGTCGCCTTCGTTTTCCCGATCTTCATCATCCATCAGAATAACCATTTTTCCTTGACGGATATCCGAAATAAGTTCCTCTACGCTATTTAGCTGCATATATTTTTCTCATTCACTCGCGGTGCTTTCGAATATTTTAGCCTCGGGTTCTAGTGCTTCAAAAAGCCAAACCGGGCCAGAAAGCTCTTATCTATTGTAGACCTTTCGGTCGAGTCTGTTGCCTCGGGAGATTCCGCATAACGTAATAGCTGCTCCAGGTAGCGCGCCACAATATCCACCTCCATATGCACGGAATCGCCGGCATTCAAATCTTCCAACGTGGTATTTTGTACGGTGTGAGGCACGATATTCAAACTGATCAGGCCATTTTGCTCATCATTAATGGTCAAGCTGACACCATCGACGGTAATCGACCCTTTCTTCGCCAAATACCGATGCAAAGAATCCGGAGCTTGGATGGTAAACTGCCAGGAGCGGGCATCGACTGTTTTACTTTTGACCGTTCCGACACCGTCCACGTGTCCGGTCACTAAATGACCGCCGAGGCGTGTTGCCAAGGTCAGTGCTTTTTCCAAGTTTATTTTTCGCCCTGGTTTCCAGAGTTGAATTAGACTATGAGCGACAGTTTCAAGGGATACGTCAGCAGTAAAGTCCGGCCCCTCAATGCTCGTGACGGTTAAACAGACACCATTTACCGCAATACTGTCACCTAGTTTGACATCCGACATGAACCGGCTATCCGCCTGCACCAGCAAGCGAAAGTCACCGCCCTGGGGGTAACGTTTCTTCAACCGTCCAACTGTTTCAACCAATCCGGTAAACATTAAACCTTCTCTAAAATGACTCTTAAATCACCACCAAAATGGCGAACATCCCGATATTTCCACTCGGATACTTCATCAATACTGGTATATGAGTCTGCTCCGGTTGGCAATTGAAAAGCGGCCATTGCCCGATTTCCCAACAACTTGCCCGCCTGGTAAATCCAGAGTTCGTCAACCAACCCTGCTTCGACAAACGCACCGGCCAGCCCAGGCCCGGCTTCCACCAATAACTCGTTGCACTGCCTTTGCACCAGTTGTTCGACAACAGCCTTCAAATCTAGCCGTCCGGAGTCGGTGGTTTCTACCGATGACACAGAACAATGCGAAGCAAAAGTCCTGGCCTCCAGAGTCTGCCGATTTGTCGTGGAAGTAAAAACAACAACTTGCGATCGATCGTCGGAATTTTCTGCGGGCTGAAAAAGATTCTGTGAAGGACGGCTTAGGCCTTTACTGTCAATTACCGCCCGCACTGGCTGCCGGAACCGGTCTCCCGAAGCGCGAAGCACTTCACCGCTTCGCACATTGAGCCGCGGATTATCAGCCTGCAATGTACCGCTGCCAGTTAATACAACGGAACTCCGGGCACGCAGTTTCTGCACATCTTGACGGGCTTCTTTCCCCGTTATCCATTGACTGGCACCATTCGCAAGCGCAATCCGGCCATCCAAACTGGTCGCCATTTTAACGCGAATCAACGGACGCGAGATGCTCATTCGGGAGATATAACCGGGATTCAGAGCGCGTGCCGGCTGCTCCATGCAGCCTACATCCACCTCAATTCCCGCAGCTCGCAAATTATGGATTCCCTGGCCTGAAACCAGTGGATTCGGGTCTTGATGGGCGATCACAACACGCTTTACACCCGCCTGGATCAGTGCATCGGCACAAGGGCCTGTCCGCCCATGATGACTGCAGGGTTCCAAAGTGACATAACAATCTGCCTGATTTGCCTTTTCTGCCGCCGCACGTAGGGCATTGACTTCAGCGTGAGGCTCGCCCGCGCGACGATGCCAGCCTTTGCCTACTATCTGCTTACCTTGCACCAGGACACAACCGACGCGAGGATTCGGATCAGTGGTGTAAAATCCTTTCTCCGCTTCCCGAATCGCAAGCGCCATCATTTCATGGTCGAATTCAGTCAGCATGTAGCCAGCCATGGAAGTGTCTATTCACCAGTTTCGACATCCTGAGAGAGCTTATCGATTTCCGCACGAAACTCATTTAAATCCTTAAAACTCCGGTATACCGAGGCGAAACGCACGTAGGCCACCTGATCCAGCTCGCGAAGCTCCTGCATCACCTCTTCACCGACTGCCCGCGAATCAAGTTCCCGTTCTCCGGTTGCGCGCAGGCGAAATTTAATCCGGTCAAGGGCAGCTTCTATTTGCTCTACGCTGACGGGGCGTTTTTCCAGCGCTTTTTGAATGCCCATGCGCAGCTTGTCTTCATCGAAGGGTTCCCGCGAACCATCCTGTTTGACGATGCGCGGCATCACCAGTTCAGCCGCTTCATAAGTGGTATAGCGCTCACCACAGCTAATGCATTCCCGACGACGGCGCACCTGACTTCCATCAGCAACCAGTCTCGAATCAATAACTTTAGTTTCTACCGCGCTGCAAAAAGGGCAATGCATAATTTGACTACCTTTAGCAAAGACAAAAAAGCCGAAGCATTCAGCCCGGCTCTTTACAACTGCAGCCTAAGTGGATTTAACTGGCAGGAGGCTTCTAACCTCCTCTACCATACTCGGCTTTAGCGATACACAGGGAATTTCTTACACAAGTCGATGACTTTTTCTTTGACTTGTTGAATCGTTTTTTCGTCTTCAATATTGTCAACAACATCGCACATCCAACTGGCCAGTTCCTTGGCTTCCGCTTCACCCATCCCCCGGGTGGTCATTGCAGGCGTACCAATGCGCAAACCGCTGGTGACAAAAGGCGAACGCGGGTCATTTGGCACCGCGTTTTTGTTTACCGTGATATTGGCGCGTCCTAACGCGGCATCTGCGTCCTTACCGGTAATATCCTTTTTAACAAGATCCACTAAAAACAGATGATCATCGGTTCCGCCGGATACAATATCGAAACCGCGCTCAATAAAAGTATTTGCCATGATCCTGGCGTTTTTAACAACCTGTGCCTGATAGGCTTTGAACTCATCACTCATCGCCTCTTTGAAGCATACCGCTTTGGCGGCGATGATATGCATCATCGGCCCACCCTGACTTTCCGGGAAGACTGCAAAATTGAGCTTTTTCTCAAGCTCCGGATTCGCTTTGGCAAGAATCAAGCCTCCGCGTGGCCCACGCAGAGTCTTGTGGGTAGTGGTAGTGGTAACATCGGCAATCTGAACGGGACTAGGGTAAACACCGCCGGCAATCAAACCGGCAACATGGGCCATATCTACAAACAGATAAGCGCCCACTTCATCGGCAATGTTGCGGAACTTCTGCCAATCGACCACGCGAGAGTATGCAGAGAAACCCGCAACAATCATCTTTGGCTGATGCTCACGGGCCAGGCGGGCGACTTCATCGTAATCAATTTCGCCGGTTTCGGCATTCAATCCATACTGCACGGCCTTGTAGATGCGCCCGGAAAAACTGACGTTGGCGCCGTGTGTCAAGTGACCGCCATGCGCCAAACTCATTCCTAAAATCGTATCGCCTGGCTGACACAATGCCATATACACAGCGGCATTGGCTTGAGAACCCGAATGAGGTTGGACATTGGCATAATCAGCGCCAAACAGTGCTTTAGCGCGGTCAACCGCGAGTTGCTCAACCGTATCCACATATTCGCAACCACCGTAATAACGCTTATTGGGATAGCCCTCGGCGTATTTATTGGTTAACACTGATCCCTGAGCCGCCATCACCCGCGGGCTTGTGTAGTTTTCAGAAGCGATTAACTCTATGTGTTCTTCCTGACGAACAGCTTCATGCTCCATTGCGGACCATACATCAGGATCAAAACTCGCGATTGTCATATCTTTCGTAAACATCTGGTGCCTCATAGCCTGGTCAAACCGCTTTCCCGATCCACATGATATCTATCCACCGGGATTGAGAAAGGCGCACATTTTAATGGAAAACCGGCGGGCGTTCACGTTTTTTACCAAGCTTTTTACCGGCATGCTTTTGTCTGTCCATTACAACGCCTAATTAGATCTTATCGGCAGACCCAGTAATTGCGGCAAATTTGGTTTTCAGCTACCTTATGCGCTTCCGTTGATTCGATACAATTGAAGTGTCCAGGGAGACCTGGACAATCTGTTGCAGGCACCACTTGCAACTTTGTAATCAATTCTCCGTTCTAGTCCGTCACACAACTCTTCACATCTTGGTCTGGTAGGTTATGGCGCAATACGTTTATACAATGAATCGGGTCGGCAAGGTCGTGCCGCCGAAAAGAGAGATCCTCAAAGACATTTCACTTTCATTTTTCCCTGGGGCAAAAATCGGTGTCTTGGGTCTTAATGGTTCCGGTAAGTCGACACTGCTGAAAATTATGGCAGGTCTCGACAAGGACATTCTTGGCGAAGCTCGGCCGCAGCCCGATTTGAAAGTCGGTTACCTGCCCCAGGAACCGCAACTGGACGAAACCAAGGATGTGCGAGGCAATGTAGAAGAGGCATTAGCGGACGTTAAGGGTGCCCTGACACGGCTGGATGAAGTATACGCAGCTTACGCCGAACCGGATGCTGATTTTGATGCCCTGGCCGCAGAGCAAGCCAAACTCGAAGCGTTGATCCAGGCAACAGACGGGCACAATCTGGAACGCACTCTCGAAGTTGCCGCCGACGCCCTGCGACTGCCCCCTTGGGAAGCCGAAGTCAGCAAATTATCAGGCGGCGAAAAGCGTCGTGTCGCGCTCTGTAAATTGCTCCTTTCCAAGCCGGAAATGCTATTGCTAGACGAACCGACCAACCATTTGGATGCCGAAAGTGTCGCCTGGCTGGAACGCTTTCTCCAGGAATATCCCGGCACCGTGGTGGCCATCACCCACGACCGGTACTTCCTTGACAATGCTGCTGGCTGGATTTTGGAACTGGACCGGGGCAGAGGCATCCCGTTCGAGGGCAACTATAGCCAATGGTTGGAAAATAAGGAGAAACGCCTTAAACAGGAAGAACGCACGGAAGCTGCCCGGCAAAAGACCATCAAATCAGAACTGGAATGGGTTCGAAGCAATCCCAAAGGGCGGCATGCCAAAAGCAAGGCAAGACTTTCGCGCTTTGAAGAGTTGAGTTCCCAGGATTTCCAAACCAGAAATGAAACCAACGAAATCTATATTCCACCCGGCCCCCGTCTTGGCGACGTTGTTTTTGAACTCGATGGCATCAGCAAACAGTTCGGCGACAAACTATTGTTTCAGAACCTCAGTTTCAACGTCCCGCCCGGCAGTATTGTCGGGGTTATCGGCGGCAATGGTGCGGGTAAGTCAACTCTCTTTAAGCTGCTTGCGGGGATAGAACAACCCGATAAGGGAACTATCAAAACTGGGGATACAGTGCGCTTGGCCTATGTCGGACAAATGCGTGAGCTAGATGACAGCAAGACGGTGTGGGAAGAAGTCAGTGATGGACAGGATATTCTCGAAGTAGGCAACTACCGGACTCAATCCCGCGCCTATCTATCACGCTTTAACTTCCGTGGCAGCGACCAGCAAAAGCGCGTCAAAGATTTATCCGGTGGTGAGCGCAACCGTCTGTTTTTAGCAAAACTACTAAAACAGGGCGGCAATGTACTATTGCTCGATGAACCAACCAATGATTTGGATGTAGAGACCCTGAGAGCCTTGGAGGAAGCACTATTGGCCTTCCCGGGTTGCGCCGTCGTCATTTCCCACGACCGTTGGTTTTTGGACCGGCTGGCAACACATATTCTGGCATTTGAGGGGGACA
Organism: Hahella sp.; assembly: GCA_028280065.1. Classification (GTDB taxonomy): domain Bacteria; phylum Pseudomonadota; class Gammaproteobacteria; order Pseudomonadales; family Oleiphilaceae; genus Hahella. Next base: position 374 of record JANQMN010000084.1, on the reverse strand, counting down.
GCGAGGTCGTTTGGTTTGAGGGCAATTTCACTGACTATGACGAAGACTTTAGGAAACGGGTTGGCGTCAGTGCCGCCGTTCCTCAGCGAATGAAATATAAACGCTTGGCATAATGGTTTGATTTAAGACAGACAGGGAAAAAGCAACTTTCAGATCAATTTATACAGTTGTTTTTCAACCTAATGCATGGTGATACAGGGTACTTGCGACTATAGTAAGTAATCGGAGGAGGAAATCTATGTCAGCAAGTTCCACACCCTCAGAAAGAAGACGGTTTCAACGTATAGCGTTCAGCGCGGAAGTTGAAATTCAGCAAGATGAAATGCGCTGGTCTGCAACACTTAAAGATATTTCGTTCAAGGGTGCATTGGTTG
>JANQMN010000069.1 GCA_028280065.1 Hahella sp. | reverse complement strand
TCCCATTCTAATGGCACACTGATTTTCATGCGCCTTCTTTCCATCTTTTGTACATGGAGCATCATCTTCAAAAAAACCGGCGGAAATTGTCGGATGATTATCCCAAAGCTCTTTAAATTTCCCTTGTCTTTCCTTTTCTTCCTTCCTTTTTACTGTGCAGCCTTTCAGTGATTGTTTTTCCCAGGTCTATTTGATGCGAAAATCGACCAAAAAGTGCCTATGCAAAATGCTCCTACTGCAAGATGAATAGCAGCAACCGTATTAGTGAAATCTTCGATAAAAAAACCGGCAACAAATGACACGGCTGCAATGCTTGCTATAACCAACTGAACCTTTGGCTTCTTGAGAACAAAAGTCACTAAAAAGAGAAGTACGAGTACTAATCCGTAAATCAATAGAAACACCGATGACTCACTCATTATTCTTACCAAGCCTCTGCAACGGATCTATCCCAAGCTGATCGAGGGATCGAAACAGTTTCAGTATGCCGCTGTGGACCAATTCCACCGCTAACAACAGCAGTAATAGTTACAATTACATCATGCGTATGCAACGGCTCCTGTCTTGACATGTACCACTCACGTAATAAAGCTGTCCCTGCCGCTGCTCCGGCTTTAGCGCCAATTCCACCGAAGACTAACCCTGCAGCACCACCAACAGTACCTCCAACTGCACCAAAACCATTTGAAATTTTACGGTGGAGATTATTGAACTGATTTGCAAATTCGAAAGGGATTGGATCGCTGATGGATACTTTAACTACGCATTGATAACCGTCAGCCAACATACTCCGGTGTACCCTTCTTGCCGCGTCTTTGGCTTTATTGTTCACCACATTGCCGCCGCTATGGGCGGTTTCTCTCCCGACGAACTGAATGCAATCCTGAGATTATTGGAAAAGCAACTGCGTCGTGTTGTGGTTACCGTCCAGGGTTATTGCAATGAGGAAACAGACTGGTTGGCAAAGCTGCCGAAAGGGCGCTGGCCATCTTCTTCGATGATTTCCAAAGTAGCACAGAAGATGGGATGCCTGCTCTATATAAATTCAACCGATAACCTATTCAAAGCAGTCGCTTTTTTGCAAGACCACTGTTGCCAATCAACCATGAACTAAGGACACCTTTCACGTAAGCTGATGATGAGGCTTCCGTGCCTAAACCTGACTTTATTCAAATAGGTGCAAGAAATCACCGTACCCTTCTCTTTTCAATTCCTGCTTAGGTATAAATTTCAGAGCGGCAGAATTGATGCAGTAACGTTTCCCAGTCGGTTGTGGACCGTCGTTAAACACATGCCCCAAGTGTGAATCAGCATATTTGCTGCGTACTTCCGTACGTGGAAATAGCAACTTAAAGTCGGTTTTTTCGGTAATGTGCTGAGCGACTAATGGCCGGGTAAAGCTAGGCCAGCCGGTACCAGACCTAAACTTATCTTTTGACGAAAATAAGGGTTCACCGCTCACGATGTCGACATAAATCCCGTCGCGCTTTTCGTTCCAATATGCATTTTTGAAGGGTTTTTCCGTCGCATCTTTTTGAGTGACTTGATACTGCAAAGGTGTCAATCGTTGCTTCAGTTCACTATCGCTTGGTTTACTGTAGACCGGATGCTGGGGTGACGTTTTGTTCGCCGCGATTGCCCCTGTCATCGCAACGGCGGTAGCAAATCCCAATGCAACGATTGCTAATCTCAAGATGTTTTTCAATAGCGGATGGTTATGATTCATGGTAAATCTCGACTGTATTGCTAATAATGCATACTTTGACAGTAATAAATCTCTAAATGCAGCCTAAACTAGAAAATTTTAAGGAATTGTTATCTTTGTGATAATTTCGTGAGAACTATAGTGAGAAATGGCGCGATTTAGTGAACTCGGACAGGAACTCGGGAAGAGACTTATAGGCAAATCGATAAAGGTCATCCTGGCTGGTGACTAGAGTTTTTCTTCCAGCAGTAAAACGCTGAATGTATTCAAGCTGCAGAATACTTTCGTGCCGATGATTGAGCGATTCGATGGCTTTTAGTTCAGTTTGCCGACCTTCCGTGATAATTTTCAACTGCCGCCGATGAACCCCCTCAAGTGAATTATGCCACTTTTGCCTTTTTCTTTGCGGCCACAGAGTGTTTGAGACCATCCAGCCATTCAGTATCTTCTTCTCCGAGACTGGCTTCTTTCCAAAACTTTCTATTTTTTAATAAAGGCGCGTAACTATCACTTATCGCTTCTTCGGTAAGTTATAACATGTCCTATGTTGCCGATAATTGCCCCATCAAAGCAAAACTCGGAGGCAAAAAGTCCCTCCACTAATCCGCCACAAGAAAAAGCAAAAGACCATATGACAGAGTAGTTAGAGTTTCGAATTGCCGGCTTTTTGATTTTGACTATAGTTGACGGTATCCAACTTTCTTAGGCCCAATAGCATGCAACGAAGGGTACTGCCGAACAGCCGAGGCTTAAGGCGCTTCATTCAACTGTTGGCAACGATAGTCGTCATCAGTATGGTTGCCTCCTTTGCAAATGGAATCGATCAGGAGACAGAGATTGTCCTGTGGAACCGAAACTTTGATACGGCGCCCGTCGATAAGGTCCTGCAGCTCGCCTTTACTAAAACGCTAGACCTGTATTTTCCTTTAACCATAAAGCGCAGCGATCCTGTTGAGCAAAACGTGGCAATTCGCCGCCTGCAAGAGGGTGAGCAAATGCATGTCGTCAGCACCGCAGCTAGCGCAACAAGAGAACAAAAGTTTCATACCGTTGGATTTCCAGTGCTTAAAGGACTTTTAGGTATACGCGTATGTTTGATTCGAAAAGGTGAACAAAACCGATTTAGCACAATTGAAACACCCTATGATTTTATCTCGCGAGACTTTCGCATATGCCAGAGCTCCTACTGGCCGGATGTCGAAGTGCTTCGTCGCAACGGTTTTCACACGGTGACAAAAGACCGCTACCAGGATCTATTCACCGGATTGGCTAATAACGATTGCGACTGTATTTTACGTGGCGTCCAAGAAATCATTCCGGAAGCCATGAAATACCAGGCATCCGTCGATATCGAAGAGGACCTCGTATTTAAGTATTTTCAACCGGGCCTGTTCTACGTCAATCAGTCTAGCCCGCAATTAGCTTCCAGAATCGAGCTCGGCCTGCTCCGTGCCCTGGATGACGGCTCCTATGACGAGTTGATTGTATCGCTGCTTGGCCCGTCATTAACCGCACTCAAACTTTCTGACCGCCTTTCATTTCAGCTAATCAATCCTAACCTATCACCTAAAAGCCGTGCTTTGACCAAGCAACGCGCATTTTGGCACGAGAGCGTACAGTAAGATGTACGTACACTTTAACGTTCAGTTGTTCTTTTTCACTATTTTCCTGTTGATCGCACAAATGACTGCAGCATCCGGGTATGGGATGGATCTCACTTATTGGTATAGAAACTACGACAACCCGAGAACCTTTGAACTCCTTAACCTTGTTTTGAAAAAAACGACTGATTTCTATGGTGACTATAAAATTGTCAGGACACCGAAAATGACGCAAGGACGCGCCATTGTAGAACTCCAGGATGGACGTGAGTCGCTCGTCCGTGTTATCAACGCCGTTTCTGATATCGAAAGAGAGCTACAGCTCCGCCCGATTCGTTTTGCAGCAGAAGAAGGACTCATCGGCTGGCGAGTCTGTGTTATCAAACGCCAGGATCAACCTTTATTCGAAGGAGTGAAGAGCCATAAAGACATATTGGAGAGGAACATTGTCTTTGGCCAAGGAACACACTGGCCGGATACCAAAATATTGGAATCCAATCGCCTGCGGGTGGTGACATCGGTCCACTTCGAATCCTTGATTCCCATGCTGAAAGCAGGCAGGTTTAACTGTTTCTTAAGAGGCATAGGTGAAGTTTTGGAAGACCTGAGGAAGTATCCGGATGAGCAGTTAATGATTGAAAAGTCGTTATTGTTCTCCTACCCATCCACGTCGCTGTTTTTATTAGAAAAAGAAGATGTCGAACTTGCAAGCAGACTAGAGCTTGGACTGCGGCGCTCCCATCTCGATGGCAGTCTGGAAAAGTTTTTTAAACACCATTATCAGCAAGTGTTGGTGGATCTCAACGTAGCAGAAAGAAGGGTGATCCGATTAAACAATCCCTATATCAGCGATTCGACGCTTAACCGGATCGCTGAAAAACATGCCGTTCAGGACGGTAGGATCGATCTGTACTAACGTTTAGATATCAAGGTATAAAACCGATTGACAGAATCCTGATTAGGCCGATTAGCTGGATCGGCTTAAAACCTAAATAGGTGGGATGGTGGACTAGTTCATTCCCTCAAGTTTACAGCCTTTTACACCTCAACTGTTTCCCCTCGCTTTGAACTTCCTTAGACTGAATTTGTCGGAAAGTGGGCAGTATATTAAACAGACCTAACTTGTTACCTGGTCGTGTTTCGATTTATTGGGCAGGTTAAGGGATGAATTACATTGCGGTTAGGCAGCATCATAAACCAGGGCGAACAAGTCCCGAAGATCCGGTAGCGATTGGTCCGGGAACGCTCACAAATGCGAGACTTGCGATTGAACGCGATATTGACTTATTGAAAAGCGTTCCGGCTTCCCCGGCAAAACTGGTAATAGACATCCAGTGCAGCGAAGACTTCACCATAGTCTACTTTCGCGACGGCAGCCGCACCGAATATTGGATATCCTACATTGGCGAGGGAGTGCATCCCATCTTTCGAGATATATCCAACGACTAGTATTCGTTCCGCAGAACTTCAGAGCCAAAACAAACTCTTAAAGCTAAAGTTCAAGCCCCTTTTCAAAGCACTGCCATCAATAAATCCCCGCCACAATGCACCAATCACCGATCCCAACGTCATTTACCGACCTCTAGGTGTCATTGACCGACTTGAGACCCAAAAGGCAGCCAGTTAAAAGTAATCTTGCTGATGTAGATTACTTGGGAGAACCGCGATGGCACAACAAACCATTGATCAAGAACAGATTTTCGAAAACATCAGCAACCAAAACAGTTGGATCCGCTTGGTCTACATGTTGATTTACGGAATCATGCTGCACGTGGCTGGCGGCGTAATGTGGCTGCTATGTGCCGTACAATTTTTATGCGCGCTGATATTTGGTACCGATAACGATAACGTGCGCAAGTTGTCCGCAACGCTGATTGACTTTATCAATAGCGCTTTGCGCTTTGTCAGCTACAACACTGAGGAAAGACCTTTTCCGTTTGCCGGCAAACATGATCCTCGGCCTAAGAACAAGGTAGCAAATCCGCCGGCCAGTAATAAGCAAGAATCCGGGAGCGGCGAAATCATCGAAGTCGAAGAGCCTTCAACTGTGGACAAGTCTGACAAGAGCACAGACAATTCAGGCGATACCGATAATGGCAAAAAACCTGAATAATTTGCCTTGTTACAACTTTCCAGCAGAGAAAGGAATACACATGTCCAAATACGATAATTTAAATACGCGCAGTATTCTTGGGATAGGCCTGATTATATTTGCCGTATTGTTGTTTTTGAGCAATATCGGTATTCCCCTCCTCGGCATGGTGGTTCGCAATTGGCCCGTTTTGCTGATTATTTTGGGCATTATTATGCTCAACCGCCGCAGGGGGAAACGGCAACAAAACGGCCGCAGATATCTGCCTCATGTATTGATAGGAGCAGGCGTTTTGTTCCAGTTGGCCAATATGCACATACTCAATTTTGGCCTGGGCGCGATACTGATTCCGGTGATTCTATTATTCGTGGGTTTCCAATTGATTCGGTCGCAATCCGCCAAATCCGCCGGGGATAGCCAATTTGAGAATCAATCTGAGGGTGTTATTGAAGGCGAACTGGTGGAGACCGGAAACGAGACTAGCGGCCAGAATGCTAAAGAAGTTAAAGCCGTTAAAATCGACATGTTTACTTTGCTTGGCGGTGGCAAGTTCGCTACACGCTCCAATAACGTTACCGGTGGTAATGCCACAGCGATTCTGGGCGGTGTAGAAATTGATATTCGCGAAGCCGAGAGCCAGAGCAAAACCATTGAAATTGAAGTGATTTCCATTATGGGTGGAGTTGAGATACAAGTACCCCCACACTTCAGTGTCAGCTCCAAAGTGTTACCGATTCTGGCGGGCGTTACCGATACGACAACCTGCTTAGCGCACAAATTAGGCGTACCGGAAAAGCATCTCATCATTTCCGGTGTCGCGATATTGGGTGGTGTGGAAATTACCAACTAGGTGAACTTGCCTTTGAGTTATTGGGCAAACGCACCTGTTATTCACACTAAATCGCAACTTCTTACTCGGTCAATATCATGGGCATTGTTATGCAAAGTGATCGCACTCTGGCAGTTGCAGCTGGCAAAGGTATATGGCGGACGAGTTTGTTGGTTTACTGCGTCGGCGCAATCATTGTCTTTGCGCTACTTATTATTGTTTTCTTTTCAATCCAACCTGGACCCATATCGCCGACTTCCTCCGGATTAAACAGAAGTACTGCGGAACCCGTTAAAATCAACATGCTTCGGTTGCTCGATGGCGGCAAGTTCGCTACCCGCTCCAGCAACGTTACCGGTGGCAATGCCACGGCCATTTTGGGCGGTGTCGAAATTGATATTCGCGAAGCCGAGAGTCAGAACAATACGATTGAAATTGAAGTGATTTCAATCGTGGGCGGTGTGGAAATTCAAGTGCCGCGACACTTCACTGTCAGTTCAAGAATACTGCCCATCCTAGCGGGTGTCTCGAACTCCACAACTTACTTAGCGGACAAAGTAGGCGCACCGGAAAAACATCTCATCATTTCCGGTGTTGCGATAATGGGTGGTGTGGAAATTACCAACTAAGTGAACTCGCCAAAAAGACACTGGACAGATGCATCCGTTATTTATTTCAAACCGCAGTTTTTTTAGCTTGTCCATTTTGTGGGCATTGCTATGCGTAGTGTTGGCATTCATATTACTACAGCTGGCGCAGGCAGGCGGTGAGTTAATCCATTGGTTTACTGCATCCGTGCAACTATTGCCTTGGTATTACCTGTTACTGTTCTTTTCCATATCCAACCTGTATCTCTGTCGCCGGCTTTCCCTGGATCAGACGGATATCCTTGTCCTTATAGTTGCGCACGGGCTTGCGGCTCTAACTACTGTAGGTTTATGGCTGCTATCGGGATGGGGCTGGACAATCCTGCTCGACATTATCGGACTTCAAAACGTTCACTTACTGTATAGCCCTCTGCTGCTCTATCATACATTGATCGGCGTTTTGGTTTATGGTGTATGGCTCATGGTGCATTATAGTTTTCTTACCGCTGCAGGCGACAAGGTACAGAATGCGAAGGTACTGGAACAGCAACTTTTGATCAGCTCAATCGAATTGCAAGCGCTTCGCGCCACTGTTCACCCGCATTTCATGTACAACAGCCTAAATATGTTGGCGAACCTATCGCTGTCCGAGCCCGAAAAAATTCACGGCATATGCGTAAAGATGTCCGACTTCTTGCGCTACAGTGTTAGTTACGGGAAAAAGCCAATCGTTACATTGGGAGATGAAATCGGCCACATCAAAAACTATTTGGCCATAGAGCAAGAACGCTTTGGTGACAAACTAAGGGTTAACTATCAAACTGACGCAATAGACCTGGAAATTCCAACGCTACCATTAGTGCTGTTTCCGTTGGTGGAGAACGCCATAAAACACGGCATTCAATCACAGCTTGATGGCGGCTACATCGATATAGCATTGACTGAAGGCAGGGACAGTATTCGATTGGAAGTAATTAACAGCTTTGATCCCCTTGGCATTAAATCGCAAGGGACCGGCCACGGGTTAAGCACACTTAGAAAACGCCTAACCGCAAATTACGGCGTAGCAGTTCTTTTTACCACCAATAAAGCAGACACCACATTTTCAGTAACCATTCAGTTACCTAAATTACCGCCGGCACTGCGCCTTGAGGCTATGCAATGAAAGAGTCAACAATTAGTGCCCTGATTATTGATGACGAATCTCATGCACGAGTGGCGCTGCAGCATTTACTAAAAGACCATCCGCAAATTGAAATTTTAGCCGAATGCGAAAATGGCAAAGAGGCTGTAAAAGCCGTTAATGATCTCAATCCCGACGTAATTTTTTTAGATATTCATATGCCCAAGCTCGATGGCTTTGAAGTACTAGAACTCTTGGGTGACCACACGCCTCTGGTAGTCTTCGTGACTGCCTATGATGAATACGCAATCCAGGCATTTAAAAGCAATGCCGTGGACTACTTACTAAAACCTGTAAGTAAAGATCGATTGGCCGCGAGTGTAAAGCGCATTGAAGAACGCAAAGGCCAGGCCCAGACGGAGGCTCCCAAGAACAAAGCCGTAATCGCAGAGATGAAACAACATCAAGGCCCTTTACGGCGTTTGTTGATTCGCGATAAAGATGAAGTACACGTAATCGCAACTAGCGATGTTATTGCCATTGAAGCTGCCGATGATTATGTGGTGATTCACATTGCCGATCAGTCTCATATTAAGCAAGACCGCTTATCCAAGTTGGAGGAACAGTTGGACTCCCAGCTTTTTTGCCGCATCCATCGCTCCACATTGATAAACTTGGATTTTTTGAAGAGTATCGAAATGGAAGGCAAAGACTCGCGATTTGCCACCATGAAAGACGGCAGTCAGTATGCAATAAGCCGCAGCGGCTACGGAAAGTTGGTAGAAAGATTGTAAGTAATAATCCGACCGCCTCTATTCAACAGAATTCGTCATATCCATCCATAACATCGCCCTATTACACCTATACTATCAATGGATCGACTGGCTTATTCCCTTGCAGCCTATGGAAACCAAAAAAACACGCAAACCGGGCTGGGTCTTACTCTTTTTGGGTGTCATTTACCCCGCAGGCGTTATCGGCTTTGAACTCTATAGTCGTATGTGCGCCGAAACGTTTTTTGACCCGATCCCGACTATTTGGCATGTCTTACTCGTACTTCTTGTTCCTCTATCCAACTGCCTTCTGTGGATTCAGCTGCGTGAAAAAAGATTTACCGACACGCGCTGGTTAATCTTATCGTCTGCCATTTCAATTGGTATCGCGGGATTCTATGCGATACTGTTTTTGCCTTTAACACCAATCTCTGTAATGGCGATTGTCATCTTCGGCATGGGATTTCTTTCCCTTGCGCCGCTTATCGTTTTATTCGTCACTATCAAACTCTATCGAAATCTGGTCTCTCAGGATTCAAGCACAAGTAAAACCAAACTCTGGCACGGATTGTTAATCGCACTGTTTGCCTTTGTCATTTTGGATCTACCCACTGCGGCAACGAAATGGGGAATCACCCTGGCAGCCAGCGACAATCAAACAACCAGTCGACGCGGTATTGAGTTGTTGCGGCGCTGGGGAGACGAGGAGCTGTTGCTTCGTCACTGTTACGACCGGCACGGGCAAGCCACCGGGCCGCTGAGTTTTGCCCTTATATTTCTACAAGATAGAGGCTCGACGCACCCGTCAAAAGTGAGGGAGATATTCTATCGTGTTACCGGTGAGCCTTTTAATCTGCAACCCATTCCCCATGCAGGACGGGCTTGGAGACAGTTCGAGGATATGAACTTCGATGCGGATCAAGGCGGGACGCAGGTGGGTGGAAGATTGAAAGGATTAAACCTGGTGTCTTCCCGTTTGGATGGCTCTGTGAATAGTGATGACGGCATTGCCTATCTGGAGTGGACGTTTGAGTTCCGTAACGATTCATACCGACAACGAGAAGCCAGACTGCAAATTTCATTGCCGCCGGATGCTGTCGTGTCCCGTGCCACCTTATGGATCAACGGCGAGGAAAGCGAGGCGGCTTTTGCAGGGCGCAGACAAGTTCGCCAGGCATACCAAAGCATCGTACAAAGGCGCAGAGATCCGCTGTTGGTCACTACCCAGGGAACAGACAGGATTCTTGCCCAGGCATTTCCCATCCTGCCGAACGGCGGCCTGATCAAATTCCGACTAGGGATGACCGCACCACTAAAACTCATCGGTAAAGACAGCGCCCAACTGATACTCCCCGCAATTGAAAACCGCAACTTCAACATCGACCGAAAGCTACAGCACGAAATATGGATCGAAGCCCATCAAAGCCTCCGATCAGACCTATCCGGTGTCACGACAAAACATCTAAGCGACCAACAGCTCTACAGAATTCAGGGCAGTCTTTCAGATATGGACCTGACGATTTCCAGAAAAAGTATTTGGGTCGATCAAGATGAAACACGACTCAGATCCTGGTCTGAGTTAGAACCTGGGGAAGCGATTATTCAACAGTTAGTGATGGAGGAACAAACGCCCCCAGAAGCATTGATGCTGGTGATTGACGGCTCGGCAAAGATGCACAGGTACCTAGACGCTATCGTTGCCGCTCTAGACCGCATTCCCGATGGAACACAGATAGGGCTGATCATCGCCAGTGAAGCACCTGCGTCTATTACCATTGGCGCCTGGACAGAAAAACGCAAAGCGCAATTTAAGCAGTTAATTGAAGCAACGGATTTCGCCGGTGGCCAAGATAGCGGGCACGCATTGACGGATGCGTTGCACGCTCTGGAATCCTACTCTCAAACAGAGTTACTTTGGGTACATGCTCCTCAGCCGGTTGCTTTTACTGCCAGCCAAGCGAAACTGGACCAGGCAATGACCAGACTCTCACGCACGCCAAAAATAGTCCTGTATGGTATCGGGTTGGGTCCGAATCTGCTGATGGATAACGCAGACTGGAGCTGGCAAGCGAAAGCACTGCCCTATCTAGGCATGGTTGAAAAAGACCTGGCCGACTATTTCGACTCACTATTTTCGACTCACCCAGGTTATCAGTGGAAGCGGTTTAAAGGGAGTCCGGGCAGCGAAATTGAACGAGGTTCTGCGCATATCGTCAGGTTATGGGCAAAAACTCAGGTCTTATCCCTCATTACCGAAGATAAAAAAGGCAATACGGATCGTGCCATCGAAATCGCAGCCCGGCATCAATTGGTTACCCCTGTAAGTGGAGCGGTTGTCCTGGAAAGCCAGGCGCAGTATGAGGAAAACGACCTGACACCTGTGGAAGCCGGTTCTGTGCCGACTATCCCCGAACCGCATCAATGGCTATTACTTTTTGTCATCTTGGCGTTGATCCTATGGTATTTACGGCAACACCGTCACCGATTAACCGGCATAGCCTAGCCCGTCTGATTCTCGTCATGGGTCTTCAGATCGTCGCTTTTTGGCCTGCCTGGGTGTGGTACCTACACCGCACTTGGCACTCACCTGAAGAAGCGGTAGCCCTGTTGGTGGCGTTCGCATTGATTCTTGCCTTGGCCTGGCAAGCTATCCGCAAGAATAGGCAAATCTTTTACTTTCCAGTCATTCCTATTGCGTTACTTATGGTGCTCTATGGTATCTCCTATCTGTTTGCACCCTCGATCATTCGCGCTGCGATTGCTGTTTCAGCCATCTTACTTACCTTGTATTTCGCCGCCTTTGGACGGCCTCCTCCTGCGGGATTTTGGGGTATGGTGTTACTCGCTTTGCCTGTGCTTCCGTCGTTGCAGTTTTATCTTGGCTACCCCTCCCGCCTGCTATCTGCCAGCCTGACTGTACCCCTGTTAAAGATGAATGGAATGCAGGTCAGCCAGGAAGGCACTTACTTAGTCTGGCAAAACGAAATGCTGCTATTCGACGGGCCATGCAGCGGTATCACCATGCTTTGGGCGGGTTTGTTCTTAACCCTGGTAATTGCCTTTGTGAGTAGAATGGAAGTACTGCGCTTAAGCATCGGCTTGTTCGCCTGCTGTCTATTGGTTTTACTCGGAAATGTGCTGAGAGCCAGTAGTTTGTTTCATTTGGAAAGCGGATTAGTCGAGTTACCCATGAGTTGGTGGCATGAAGGAGTGGGAACTGCCGCATTTATTTTGACTGCTGGCGCAATCGTTTTGACATTAAATGGAATAAACGGATGGGGCAAAGCAAAATCAACTCACGTCTAGAGTTTCTATTCCTCATTATCGCCAGTGGCTTTGCGGCGGTGGTGTCGCTTATCTGGACACCTCTGTCGTCCAGTGCCCATGTAGAATCCAGCTTTCCAGGCTGGCCAACGCACTACGAAGGAAAGCTGCTCAAACGCCTGGAGTTAAGCGAACGGGAAAAGGGTTTCGTGCAGCGATTTCCCGGCAAAATTGCCCGATTTTCCGACGGCAACCGCGAGATCATTATCCGCTGGATTCAAGCCCCAACCCGTCAGTTACATCCGGCCAGCGATTGCTTCCGAGGAGTGGGCTATTCGATAAAATTTTTGCCCATGCAAACCAATAAAGCTGGAAACGGCATGGGTTGCTTTGCGATGACCAAAGGCAGTAGCAGGTTGCGAGTCTGCGAATTTATCAAAGACCAATCAGGAAATAGTTGGAGTGACGTTTCTTCCTGGTATTGGCATAGCTTATTCAGCAACAAAAATGATCATTGGTGGTCGTATGTCATCGGAGTGAAACTGGCTGACATACGATAACAAACCCTCCAGTTTTATTTGGTGAAACCAAGTGCCCTCGCGCGCTCCAAATGGAACAAAAAATGATTCGTAGGAAATACCCCACAGGATTTTCAGCGATAACCGCCAGAGCCGCTAAAGAACTAATATTTCGATGCTATCCGATATTCAAAGCAAGCTATAGTTTGTCATGGTGATCCGGACCAGACAAAAAATCGTAGCAGCAAATAAATCAAAACATCTAACGATACTTTTTATTGTTATTCGATTGAGGCCAATACAGGCATGGGTAGCTATTGCATAAAGAAACTCGTTTTCTTCGTTTTCATCCTCTCGATGAGTTACCAGGTACAGGCTTCCAACCAATACACACCAAGCGATGTGTTTGGGAGTCTGGAATACAGCAACCGTCTTGTCGACTCGATCCTGCAGGCGCAAGGAATCGGCAATCTGCAGTTGCCTACTTCACGGGAATCGGACGCAAAGCCCATGCATGTCTATGAGTTACAAGCGTCGGTATTGGCGGAACTTTACGAGTACACGCTCGGTTCAGGAAAGCCTCCGCCACCGAGGCTGTTTTCCACACCGATAGAATACTCTCCTACCAGCGTGTACTTCGGATCGCAAATACTGAAAAACCACTTGGAATTCAGATATCGCGATACCATTGGCTATGTAAATATTTCCCCGGACCAGTTCTCCAACAAGAGCCCTTCCGACGTTTATGGCGTACTTCTGAATCTGTTCTATAAACTCAACCGATTAAATGGCAACAAAGCGGTAAGTCCGAATGTAGTCTATGCCCATACATTGCGGGCCAATAAAGATTTACAGAATTTATTGCTTACCCTGTCCCAGCGCATGCCAAGCGACCAGGAAACGACTAAACGCGCGTTAATCACTGCCAAGTACGGGATGCATCCGGACGGTTCTAGAATGGCTTCCTTTACGCCGGGAAAAAGTCCTGGCGATGTTTTAAAGCTGGCTCTCGACGTGCGTAACCTACTCAACGACATCCGGAAAAAATTCAGTCTTGCAGAAATAGATGCACCGGCTATCGATGCCTTCGGCCAGATTCAACCCATTGATGTTTTTGCCCAAACCCAGTTCATCATTGCAGAGATCAACTTGCTGAAAATGCCTTTGCAGGTCCACAGTGCAACACCTGCGGCCGAACCGGCACAGAATAAGACTCCTTCCGACGTTTTTTACCAAATGCAACACGTGCGCTATATGTTGGATCGTCTCCTCACGGTATCTCTCTAGGAAATCATGTCCAAATGCAACTTTCGGTTCGCTATAAGATCTTACTCGGTAACGCTATCCTGCTTGTCATCCTGTTGGCAGTTCTGTTTTTTTCATTATTCCAGCTAAATGAAAATCAGAAATTGCTAGCTCAGGAAGAAGCGTTGGTCGAATCACTTCGGGTTATCAATGAGGCGGAAGAAAAATTCTTCGATCTGCGTGTTGCATCCCTCGAATACATAATGCTGCTGCAGGACCGGTTCAAACAGAGGCAGGACGATAACTACAATGGACTTCGCCGAGTTCTGGGTGAACTGGATTCCCCGCTCGCTGCACAGCTCCTGCCGGAAATCGAAAGCTATCGAGGTCTCCTTGGGCAGGCCACCTCTGCCTTTTTAGATGACAATCGACTCCAGGGCGGAACCTTGTTGAGTCAGTCCAATGAAATGGCCGACACGATATTCCGGCAGATAGTTGAGTTGAAGTCTGAATATGAACAAAATCTGGAACAGATTGTCGAGCAAATTCACAGCTCCAATCGCGTGGTTAGCGGGTCACTATACGGACTGCTGGCAAGCCTGATCGTTTTGGGCATAGTGATTCCACTTATCGTCGCTAATCTGATCAGCAAGCCTGTTAACAACCTTCAGGAAACTATCGTGGCAATCGAACGTTCCGGGGACTTGACCCAGCGAGCCGCCATTACCTCGAGTGATGAAATCGGGCAACTGGCACAGGCGTTTAATCGATGGATTGAGAATCTGAGTCGAATCGTGTCACAGGTGAAAATTCAGGCCAGGCAATTTGAAGAATCGTCCCGACAACTCACCGAAATCACAGAAAATACACAGCAGGGCGTACATCGCCAATCCGATGAAATTACCCAAGTCGCTACAGCCATGCATGAAATGGCCGCGAGCATCAGAGAAGTGGCGGCAAATGCCGAAGTGGCGGCAAATTCTGCCGACTCGGGAGATACCCAAGCCAATCAAGGCAATAAGGTCGTCCAAAAGACCATCGGCTCCATTGACGCCCTGGTGGCCGATGTTGAAAGCGCGGCAGAAGTTATATCCAAACTGAAGACCGACGGCGAAAACATCGGCAATGTATTGACGGTGATAAAGACCATTGCCGAACAAACCAATCTGCTGGCGCTGAATGCCGCAATTGAAGCGGCACGCGCAGGCGAACAGGGCCGAGGCTTTGCGGTCGTCGCCGACGAGGTGCGGACACTGGCACAAAGAACCCAGTCGTCCACGATCGAAATTGAAGAACTGGTGGCAAAGTTCGAATCCGGCACCGAGCAAGCAGTATCGGTCATGGAAAAAAGTTGCAAGGCGGCGCAAGTTACCGTGGACGATGCCAAATTCGCGGGAGAGTCGTTATCCAACATAACAAAGGCAGTGGCCGAGATAGTTAACTTGAACACTCAGATTGCTAGCGCCGCCGAAGAACAATCGGCCACTACCGAAGAGATGAGCGAGAATCTTACCAATATCCAGTCTATTGCCGAACAAACCTCCAAAGGAGCCCAACAAACGGCAAGTGCGAGTACCCAGTTACATCGCAACAGCAAGGAGTTACAGGAACTTGTAAGCCAATTCCAGGTTTAACTGCTGATTGGAAATCTGACCAGGATCAGGTTAACGCATCGTTTAAAGAAACATAAGCAATTAGTCGATACCAAACTGGCATTAATGGCGATCTTGGACAATGCTATGTTTTTGGTAAATTCCCATGCCGCCTTGGAAGCCGAGACTATTCCGGTATTCCTTGGCAGCGAGACAAGTAGTTTAGTATTTGTTCAATGATGAGGTCGTTGTTTTGAATGAAATTCTGTCTCAACTTTCTATTAAAGTAAGACTTTATAGTGTGGCGGTTGTCGCCGTCATCCTGCTGGCCACGATTACCTGGTATCAACACATCAAGATTCAGGAAATGAAAGGCGACTGGGGTTCGATGATCAACACGCTTTCCGAACGCCAGGAACTGATCACGGAACTTTATACCCATCTGGGTTATGGCGGCATGATCCACAATTTTAAAAACTATGTGTTGAGAGGGCAGACGAAGTACGTCGAACGTACCGCACTTAACTTCTCGAAGCTCAGGGCGGCAATCACGACCTATCGGCAACTTCCGAACTTGTCCGAATCCGAGAAAGAAGCGCTAACGGCCATCACCAAAACCGCAAGTGAATATGAAAATTTTGTTCCCGTCGTCACGCAACTGCTTAGCGAAGGAAAAAATGCCGAAGCGCGTGACGCCATTGTCAAGGTCAGTGACGGACCCGCTATTGCCGGATTAAACTCTTTGTCCGAAGAGTTGTTCGCTTTCAAGTTGTCGAAAAAGCAAGAAATATTTGATCAAACCGATGACAATGCATTTTCAGTCCTAGCGCTTTGCATCGGCCTGTCGAGCCTTTTATTCCTGCTGATCGTGGTCAACGGCAGAGCGATTTCACGCGGCATTGAAACAGTGGCGTACGGTATCGGCGAGGTATCCAAGCATAATGATCTTTCGAAAGTTCTGACGCCAAAGGGCAAGGATGAAGTCAGCTTTCTCTCCCGCCACTTCAATGCACTGCTATCCAGGGTCGAAAACCTTTTAATTGAAGTCCTGGGCGCATCCGTAAAAGTTGGTTCGGAGAGCACGCGAGTCACCGAATCCGTGAACGAAACGGCTAAAGGCGTACGCATTCAACACAAGGAAATCGATCAGGTCGCCACGGCGATGAATGAAATGTCCGCGAGCTTTCAGGAAGTGGCTAACAACACTTCAGAAGCCGCGACGGCTTCGGACCAAGCGAAAACAGAGATTTATGAAGCCGATCGCCTGATGCAGTCTACCATGGAGGTAATGCAACGCCTGCACGGAGAGGTGCAGCACGCCTCCGCTTCGCTCGACAAGCTGGAAGACGAAAGCAGCAATATTACCGGCGTTCTGGAGGTCATTAACAGCATTGCCGAGCAGACCAATTTATTGGCTCTGAATGCCGCCATCGAAGCTGCGCGGGCGGGGGAAAAAGGACGGGGATTCGCCGTGGTCGCGGACGAAGTGCGTGCGTTGGCACAACGGACCCGGTCTTCCATTGAAGAGATCGGCAGCATGATTACCCGTTTGCAAACCCAGGTTGCAGAGGTGGTAAGCGTGATGAAGCGAAGCCAAGCGGAGGCGAATAACGGCGCTGAGCAAACCGCTATAGCCAACGATGCGTTGCGGAGCGTTCTGGCGCTGATCGACACGATTTCTTCCATGGCGAACCAAATCGCTACCGCCTCCGAAGAACAGCAGCATGTCACTGAAGAAATCAATCGCAACATCACCAACATCAGCGTTGTCGCCGAACAAACGCTGGAAAACACTGAAGAAGCCATCCAGGCTACCGTGGATATCGGAGAACGCATCGCCAGCCTGCGAAGCGCTGCCGCCCAGTTTAAGTCGAGAAATCCGGCGATCGAAATTGAGCATGCCAAATTCGCCCATTTGGCCTGGGCCAGCCGGGTTTATTCCTACCTGACAGGGGCCGGCAGCTTATCGAGGGAGGAGGCGGTTTCACACAAGGAGTG
The DNA here is from genome assembly GCA_028280065.1 of Hahella sp. Lineage (GTDB taxonomy): Bacteria > Pseudomonadota > Gammaproteobacteria > Pseudomonadales > Oleiphilaceae > Hahella. The sequence goes on along the minus strand of JANQMN010000069.1, from coordinate 76,096 downwards.
CGCTTTCGGGAAGTGGTATTACGATCAAGCTGCCTCGCAATACCAGGCAATACCGGCTATGCAGGCAATTGAAAAACCGCACGCTGACCTCCACCAAGCCATTCGCAAAATTATCGATCACAAAGAATCCGGGCGGCATCAAGAAGCGGAGCAGCACTTCCACACGCTAAAGGAACTTTCCCACGAAGTCGTGCAGTTGCTGGATAATGTTGGCGGACAGTTACAAACGCAGGAGTAGCCGGGCACCTACGTACAAAGCACTGTATGGCTCAGGAAACCTTCGTCCGTTTAGAGGGTGGACAAATAACAGTCCAGCATAAAAATTTCATTCATCCTTGTAAATGGATATAAAGGTTTCCTGAACGACCTCTAACTCCTTTTCCAACACCAGCACATAGCGGTCGTGGCCATCCTATAAAAAGCAACCCAGTGTTCACGCCACTGACTTCGTATCACATTAATACCAAATGTCCAATAATGCTTATTTACATCTAAAAAACCTATCCAAACTTCAAGTTGTACAGTCCGGTAGTGCAACATCAGTCTGTAGGATAAGTCTCACAAGATTTTCAGATATATCTCACAAACGAACTTTTGCGATTCCTTTCGTTTGGTTCCACAATCCCGCTCAATAAAAGTTAGCAATCTTGTTTGGAAACAATTAATTAATCGAGATATTCCTGTATTCTTGGTTATCAACTAGGAACCAAACCGCTGTTCTAAATAGATGTGAATAGTGCTAGGCACCTAACTTGGTAAGGTCGATATAGCAAGGTTGTTTAAGCAGAAAAATTAGTGATGAAAGTTTGTTGGTATTAGCCATTAAGTGGTTAATTGGGCAAAAGTAGTGGGTCATCAGTCGGTAAACTTCCGTTGAATACCGACGACCACAACTGTCCGACAAAGCGAATTAATACTGAGCTCGAAAAACGTTGCAACTGCGGTAGCCCAATGGTTGACACGTGTTTGAGGAGGAAGTATGGACGCAGATTTTATCAACAAGCAACAGAAGCTGTTAGAGACTTTAAATGCGCTCAATGCAAACAAGGATTCTATGATTGCGCATCCGGGCCTTTTTAATGCAGCCCTGAAACTCATGGCAGAGTCCAATAAAATGGTGTTGGACGCTACAACTGCGAGCAAGGAATCTATCCCTCTGGCATTTACACCTGAAGGACAAAATATTCTGAAAAGTGTCAAACAAGCCATAGAGCAGTTGAACCACCTTTCCAAACTATCAGCCGAGATTTCAAACAAACTTCAAAATCCAGATTTAGATGAGCAAAGCTATCGCGAGTTGGAAAATATTAAACTATCCATTGCCAAGGTAATGAGTTGCGCAGTCTTGGAAATCGAAAAATTTCTAAAAGTTATTTTGACCAAAAGATAATACCAAAGCGACAAAATATATCCTGACAAAAAAGCTATTCGATTACGCTGACCTAGATTTCGAAAAGGTTCTATTAGGCATGATGCTTCTAGCTCTAAGTGCTAAGTGCCGTTTCTGATTTGGCCTGCTTTGCATGCCACACAATGATATCTCGAGTGATTTGCTGCTCAATCTCCTCCGCTTTTTGGGTAGGGCAAAATGCTATGACCGCTTCTTCACAATAGTAAAATCGTTCCTAGCCCGAGAAACGCAACAAATCCGACAATGTCAGTGACCGTAGTGAGAATCACCGCACCGGATAGCGCCGGATCCAGCTTCAGTTTATCGAGAATTACAGGCACGGCTACTCCGGAAAATGCGGCTGCAACACGTTGCTCCTCCCCACATTCGAATCTTTGTGACTTGAATAAGCTCCAGATTCTTTACAAGTGTTTCAAGGTTGCCTAGGGATTTTTCAAGCTTAGTCCTGCCATCAAAACGTCTCATATCTATCCTTTACTAGATTTTCTTCGGCTCTCAAACCGACTTCCGATCGCTGATTTCACTGTCAATCAATGCACTCCAAACACTGTCACTTTTATACCACTCCAGACACTGTCACTTTTGACAGGCTATTTTGACCTTGACACACCCATTGAAAGACTTGGGATAACCACAAGGTGCAAAGATTTAGCAGCGGTCAGGAAGTTTCTTCAGGCAGTCAATTTACCGGTTTGGGCTATACTGGAATGAGCACAGAGAAGCTCTCTCGATTATCTCTTGCCTTAGACCTTTAAGAGATATCGCCCAAGTAAAGCTGGATTAGCAGACCATAGGGATGTGAAGATTATGGTTTGACGAATCATGAAAACACCTCTGTTTACCGAATTGCCAAAGCCACTAGGCACCCTGTTGCGACTAATCCTTGTCACTTTCGTGCTGACAACGGGAACGTTACCCGTTGCAGCCTCCGAAGAAATGGTCGTCATTCACCCGATCGGCAGGACGGCGGACGATAATCGTTATGACTACATGAAAAAACTGCTGGTACTGCTTCTGGATACTACCCGGAATCAGTTCGGGAGCTATCGCCTTCAGGGCTATGTCCCCATGACGCAAGATCGGATTATCAGGGAACTCCAACTCGGCCACTTGGATGTCGCCCAATTGCCGATAAGCCTGAAAGCCAACAGACTGTTGATGCCCATCAAGGTCCCCATTCGCAAGGGCTTATTAGGATGGCGTATTTTGTTGATACATAGGGATAACAGTAAAAAATTTGAAGCAGTACATTCCCTGACCGATCTGCGCCAACTTCGTGCAGGGTTTGGGGCGCAATGGGGGGATCTTCCGGTATTAAAGCATAATGCCAGTGTGGTCGTTACCGAAAACGAATACGACTACCTTTTCAGAATGCTGCAGGGTAAGCGTTATGATTATTTACATCGCGCTTTACACGAGCCTTGGAATGAAGTGGCCACCCACAAAGAATGCTGCCCGGATCTAATGGTGGAGGACACGCTGGTCATCCATTATCCAATCGGGGATTATTTATATGTGGCTAAAGATAACCCGCTGCACGACCGGTTGACCGAGGGATTCCGGCGCGCGAGAGAAGACGGTTCTTTCGATGCATTGTTTTACAGAGAGTACGGCGCGGTTATAGAAAAAGCGAACGTCAAAGCCAGGCGTTTAATTCGGTTTGAGAACCCGTACCTTCCGAAAGATAGTCCTTTGCAGGATGCCACTCTTTGGCTGGAGCTGTAACTGCTGCTCCAAGGACCGGTGGCAGGCGCTAGATTATCCCCAACTGCACAGCCTTTACGACAGCCGCGGTTTTATTGATGACGTTGAGTTTGGACATCGCATTATTGAGGTGGAAATTCACCGTTCGCTCGGCAATCCCCAAAATCACGGAAACTTCATTCGAGGTTTTACCGTCTGCTGTCCATCGTAAAATTTCCATTTCCCGCAGTGTGAGATTAACGTTTAGCTCCGGCAGCATTTCAGGTAGTAAAATGTCCTGCAAGCCAATATGCGCAATTTGAGTGAACCATACCATCAAGGCCGATTTGGCTGTGAGTTCCAATTCATTCAGGTCGCTTGCAGATCGCGCCAGGGTCATCATTCCCGATATTCCCGGTAAGCTATGGGTAGACTGCGCCCAACCGAAGCGCAACCCGAAGGAGGAAGCTTCCTCCCACAGGTTCGGCGTATTTGAGAAGAGTTCTTCCGACCAAACAACCGGCCTCAAGCTTTGAGAGCCGTGTTTAACGGTGGGGTCGATTGCCACATAATTTTGCGCGGAATACTGCTGCTGCCACTGTTCGGGGTAGTTATTCAGCATTTCAATCTTCGGCGAGGTCACCGGCATATTAATGCGCAGACCGTAGGCAAAGTAGTCGAACTCCAGGAGTCGCGCTGCCTTGGTTAAACCGGAGAAGAGCTCATCTTTCGACGACACATTCAGCAATAGATGAAGTTGTTCTTCAATCCACTGTTCCATTTTGACCAGCCTCTTGGCCTTTCATATACCTGTCAGATTTATCAATCACCAACATGCCGACAAGTGTTTACAATACACCATTATAGCCAATGGAGGAAAACCAAGTGAACCAGGAACTTACAATGCACCAACCGAAGCTTCGCCTGTCCGATGACGGATATGTTCGTTTATCCAGTCTTGAGCTGGATGCTGTCAAACTAAAACACCTGGACTCGGGAGTCTATGCCGACGAGCCGGAAGCGGATACGACCAGTAACCGCGTCTGCAAAATGAACGGCTATACGGAATGGATCAGTGAAACGGAACCGGCAATTTCCATCGGATGGGACTGGGAATTCGACGGATACGATATCCCGCCCCGATACAAAATGGTCGGTCACCCATTTAGCAATGTCGTTCTTTTGGACCGGTACGAACGAGATTTGGAACCCGATACCTGCATGAAGTATCTGTCTGTTTTAGTCGGCCAGTTATGCTGGGGCGACCAAATTTCGGCGCATATCACAAACAAGTACGCATAGCCACCTGTCAAACTTAACAGCTACAACGGGTTCGTTAAATTTTAGTTAATAGCCCCTGACGAAACATTTTTATGGGGGTGCCGCGTGAACTATAAGTCACATACATCGCAAGGACTCTCAAATCAGGCAAGATGCGAACTTTTTACCTACCGATACGAAGTATTTGTTGATCGACTGGGCTGGGATCTCGATACCGAGAACGGCTACGAGTCAGACCAGTTCGATCATTCCGAAACCATCTATGTGGTGGCGCGGAACGAAGACAGTCAGATTACCGGTTGTGCCAGACTTCTGCCAACAACCCTGCCGTATTTACTGGAAGAAGTGTTTCCAGAATTATTGAATGGACTGAAACCGCCTAAATCCGCCGAGATTTGGGAATTATCAAGATTCACGTCTCTCGATTTGCAAGCTGAAACCAGCCCAACCAACGCACAGTTTTCTGCCGAACATAGCGTCGATCTACTCAAAGCCGCTATCCGCTGTGCCCAGGAACATGGCGCAAAGAGAATGATCAGCGTTTCTCCCCTGGGAGTTGAACGTCTTCTCAGAAAAGCCGGCTTCAAAGCACATCGTGCCGGCCCGCCAAAAATCATCAATGGCTACCCATTGTTCGCATGCTGGATTGAATTGGAGTAAGCGGTAAGGCAGGTGGTATAGACCACCGGGTTGCAACCTTTGCAAATTGTGCGGTTTCGACAACCGCTACACCCTACTCGAAAATAGTTTTTATGAAATTAGATTAGATATGAGATGGGAAAAATTTATGGATTGGCACTTTGTATCAGATAAAGCCGTACAGCATAAAAGCGGCTTTAGAGTAGAGCTTTTAAGTGGTAGCTGGGATGTTCCGGAAGGAGTAAACCCGATAATTCCGACTGAAATGCGGTACAGCAAAATTTCATGCCTGATTCGTCAGGGAATCGAGTTTGCCATGTGCAACAGTTTTGATAGTTATGGATTGAGCAAAAGCCGGCCAAATCACTAGGCCGCTGTACTTCCCATGTTTGAAACGGTTTCTTGGCGAGACGAAATGTCTGTAGGACGAGAAGATATTGATAGTCAGCATAAACGGCTGCTCAACATTATTAATCGGCTTGGGGAAGAAATTACCGCGAATGAGCGGTATGAAATAGAAAAGATTTTAAACTCACTCCTCAAGTACACGGTATACCACTTCGGTTACGAAGAAGAGCTGTTTGACGGATATCCTCGCACTAATGCCCATAAACAGGAACATACCGATTTCTTCGAGTTCATGATTAAGCAACAAGAGCTGTGGCAGTCAACGGGAGAAATCAAGCTTGAAGACTTGAGACGCTATCTGAACTGCTGGCTAAACCACCATATTAGCGTCATTGACAAGGAGGCGTTTGAGTGGCTCGAAGCCTTGGAGGCGGAGCAAAATGAAATGCCCGATTCCGCTTCAGAAAGCAAGAAGGCGCTATAAGTCTGAAGGTCTTCGATTTCGGGAACTACCTGTTACCCTGGGATCATGGAAACATATCGGCTAGATGTTGGCATATCGGCCGGACTTACTGGAAACCGCTTTACATTGATCATTTCTTCATCTCTTTCAATAACAAAGCATCAAATATCTTCGGCAAACATCAAATCCACACTTTCTGACTGGCGAAATCGGCTTTCTTCTACAACACTATATGCCGTAATAACTAACCTCAGCCTGACCGGAAGGATCCTATGTTATCTGCAAAAAACGATCAAACTGGTGATGCCACCGACTGGTGGTTTATGTATAAACTTCCCAAAGACTCCGGCCCTACTGGCAAGAAGACAAAGGGTAATGAATATCTTTACTATGACGGCGACAAGCAGAGGACACTTGCTCTATCCAGCAATACCTTAGGAACCGCTGCCAAGGGTGCGCTTTACCATACGATGGTGCAGTTGTTGACAGACAACTCCGAATCTATCGGCTGGATTCACTATAACGATGAATACCCCTATTCATTACAACGCGAGGACTGGCCTCCGAACAGACCACCCAAATATTATAGCGAGAACGCGCGGGAAAAGGACCGGGGACATCCGATAGATAACAGCCATAACGGCCATTGTAAGGGCACGCTGGCATTCGATCTGGCTACGGATACTGCCTTCTGGTTATCCCATTCCACTCCGCGAATTCCCGGCCTGCACCTGGAAAACGACGAAGACTACTTCTACCCCGAGTACGCTTACACCTACGCCCAAACATTCATCTGCATCAGCCTCAAGGATGTAGCAACCGCCAATCGTATCGCCGAGGTCCTGTCGACCCAACACGAACCCCAGGTATTTGGTTGCCGGCTTCCCTCAACAGTCACCCAAAATTCAAAGTGGCCGGACCTATGGCGGCTCGCTCAGGGTATCGAACCCCCTTCGTATTCCTCCAGTTACATCGCCAAGCACGGCAAACGCGACCCTGCCGACATCGAGTTTAGCTCCCAAGCCGGCAAGTCATTTCGACTTATTGCCAAAAGTGGCGCTTGGCATGATGACTTCTGGATAAATTTGGTGGGACCCAAACTAGATACCGACCTTCGGGTAGAAACCTGGCGGCGTCTGACTGCCTCCGCCACACTCCCTGAAAATGTTGATAGTTCGGGCAATGCGGAATATGGCCAGGATGACAGTGTGAATAAACACAAGGATACGCTTTACCATCATGAGTTTGTCGAAGGTGACGGTCAACATGACGAGGATGAAATCACAAATCTCGACCTGGCCATGTTAAATGACAGCCAAGGCCAGTCGTTGCAAGGTTACACCTGGGCTTACACCCATGATCATTCCAAGTGGGCGTTATCGGAAAAACCCGAGGAACGTGGCGTCCGTGAAGTGGATACCGAAAGCGGCACCGACGCCGCCTGGGTCTGCGTGGCGGACTTAAACCGCATGACCTCCCAGGAAAAACGGGGCGGCGGTGCTATCTGCTTTCATGAACCAACGCTCTGGCAGGACCTGAATGAAATCGAACGTATCGGCGGCGACATCACATAAGGAGCCAAAAACATGAAGACTCGGATACCTCTCGGGACCGAAGCGGACCTGACAGCACTCTATTCCTATCCAAACCTCCCCAATGCCGACGAGTCCCTCAGCGCGACGATTCAGCATTGGTTTGATCAAACCCTGCAACGCGACGGTGTTGCCGAGCAAATCAAGGCGACCGCGATCCTTGAGGATCAACAGGTTTACCTGGAACTGGTCGCTGAAGAGAATCAACAGCCGGTGGTCTCGCGTTATGCCGAACGCCTTCAGGAACTGCTGGCCATTGGCCAGCAGGCTTTAGATCAGGTGATTCCGGAGCTGCATAAGATCGGCAAATGGGACCCGGAAAATACCGGACAATGGCGCTTCTTCCTACCGCTGGGGCTGGCGATGGTGCGGCAGAAATCCCTGCAGTTTTTTCACTATCCGCCAATTCGCCTATTGGACCCCATGCGCGACTACCTGAACGATCCGGTTCCGGTGCGCTGGGAAGAGCTGCTGCAAGTCAATGGCGTAAGCAGCGAACAGGCCAGCTGGCTGTACGAAACCGTGGTGGACGCGACCCCTATTGCGGCGCCGGACGACCAGGGTTCCAAGAAGGTAGACAAGAGCAAATATAAATACGGACTGATTCCCATTGAGTATTTCACCACCTACCAAACCGACTTGGTTAAGCTGCTCCTGAATTCGGCAGAGAATCAGGAAGGTTATACTATTCCCATCGTTATCTACGGGGCTCATCCCCGTGAAGAGTTCGAGGAAATATTTCTTAAGGGCACAGGTCAAACGTTAGGCATCAACAAAGTCGCCACTGCCGAAATAGTGCCGGGCAAAAAGACGCGGGTGTTGTCCACCAACCACCCCTACCGGTTCTATGCCCAGGCGCAAATCGACGATAAGCAGCCGGACAAATACTACGTGGGATGCGGCGAAATCGCTCCTGGGCATTTGGATTCTGTCATCGCATTGATGAAGGACGATCTTGCCGCCGCGCACTGGCAGGTGCAGATGTCTAACGATCCGAGCCAGGATCCACAGGTAGTGCTGGATGCCGGTATCGACTACTGGCGCGATGCGAACCGCACAGATCAGGTCAGGCAATTGGTGGAGCATCAGGGGTCGCTGTTCTATCCGGATCCGAAAGCTTTGGAATTCAGCTTCAAAATTCCAAAGCCGGCTTGAGCTATTGCTGAAGATCACCTTGACTGTCAGGATACGACTATGAAACAAGCTTGTTTAATATGGCTGATGCTGACAGGATGGCTGCTTACGGCATGTAGTGCATTGCCTCAACAGTCGAATACCAGTGTCATTGAATATGAGTTGTCCGAAAAAGCCGTATGCCTCTATCCGCATGATAGCTGGCTGCCGGCTTTTTATAGTCAATACGGCGGGTTAACCACCCGCTCCGCAACCGCTGCGGACCAAGGTTGCGCCGACCGGCACGGCAGCTTCACCTGCCGGATTACCGCACCGGGAAAGTGCACCCTGACGTATAGCGAGTATGGCGAGCAAAAGCAGGAAACCTTCAGCTGCTTCGCAAGCAACAATGCCTTCCACTGCTATGACGGCGGGCAATATCAACACGAATACCTGGTCTGTGGATTGGGCGCTCAAGATAATACCCTTGTCTGCTCCAAAGGCGAGCAGTTTTTTGCCGACTCACAGCCAAAGCCCTCGCCACCATGGTTTAACTACAGTAGCTTGGCCAAAACCATTGAGCACTTTACCCAACAGTCCATCGATAACGCCGGACTAACCAATGAAATTCACATTCTCAGCGTTACGGCAACCCCGGGGGAACCGGCCGTGGTGGAGCTGGAAGGCAGCGATGCCGCGTTGTTGGAGAACTTCGCCGTCATGCATCAGCGTTTTATGGATACCGCGCACGGTCAACAGGGCTTACAGGGTGTAAAAGCCTGCCAAAACAACGCCGGCTGCTGGGAACCTTATATCGGTAATGCGCCCTGGGCGTTTTATTTACCCTTGGGATTGGCCATGTTGAATCAGAAAATCGTGAATTACCTAAACTATCCCCCCTATGATGCGTTGACCAGCGGCGATTATCTGGATAACTTCACCATGGACCGCTGGAACCGGATTCTCAAGTCGGCGGGTATCGCCAATCCTCACCTCTACAATACCATCGTTGATTCTCGGCCTATTGCCGCTCCCGGTTCCGGCCAATCCCCTTTCCTGCCGGACATTATGACTTACTTCAACAACTCCGCGAGCGGCGGAAATTACGTGGCTCCCATGATCAACCTGCTCGCTGATCCGCCAGGTAACCGCTCAACCGGACATACCTTGCCGGTCATGGTGCTGGGCAGCGACGCACGCAAGGCATGGGCCGCCATCACCGGTCAGCCGGTCCGATATGAGCTTCCCTATGCCGGCACTACGACCCTGCCGGGAGCCCGGAAAACCACGTCCTGGGTCGCCACCAACCACCCGGATGTCACTACCTATCAGTGCTGTCCCGGCGACCCAAGCCCCTCTTGCCAAAGCAGCGGCTACAAGTCGTTTGATTTAGTGAAGGACGAGCAAATCGATATGCAGGCCATATGTATTGCTCAATTGCTAAGCGATTCCCCTGGAATGGATACCGACGCGGCACAAAAAAGCTGCGCCGACACCTGGGTAAATCATCCTTCGGAAGCCAATCTGCGAACACTTTGCATTAATGCCAAGATGGATTACAACTTCACTTCAACCGGTAGATGTGAAGAGAAGGTCGCGGGCAAGACGGTCCCCAGCCGTAGCAAAGCAGATAAATTTTGTGCGTTTTACCAAAATAACGCCTGTCCCGCCGGGGTTTATTCCTGTGAAATTCCCTGATTTTAACCCAATGTTCGCGGCGGTTTTTGCTATGCTTACCAGAACAGTACAAGGTAACTCCACCCCAATTCCGTTTGGTGAAGTGTTTAAGGTTGACTCTCCATGACAACATCACATTCTGTAGGCAAATTAAATCTAGAAGGATTAATGAGCCGTGCGGAAATTCTCTTTACTGCCGGCTATGTTTTCCAGGGAGATTTGAACACTGAAAATCTGCGGGAAGCATTTCATGCCATTGTCGATAATATAGGCAAATTCGGCCACCAAATTGACTTCACGGCACAAAACGATTTTCACTGGCGTCCGTTTGCCGCATACGAAGATCGGTTTCATGTGTTGGAAACAGACGACCTCGAAGAGGAATTTATAGAACTCTCCGCTAGAGGTTTCGAACTTCGATCCTCTAGCAAAAATTTTCCGATGAATCTGGTGGTGATCAAGAGCACTCATCCGGAAACGGAAAACCGGTTTATACTGGCGCAAATGTGCTCGCATGAGTACATCGACGCCCGTAGCGCGGAAACTATCCTGCACCTGATCGTCGACTATTACAACGCCATGGAGGTCAACAATTACGAAACGATGCGGGAGTTGGTAAGCCAGGCCAGCAATCTCCACACCCTGCATGCGGAAGAAATGATCCAACGCCTCCGGACGCCGGATTATGACCTGGAAGCGAATGTCCAACATCTGGCCAGCTATCCCATTGCCGATGTCGGAGGCCATGGCGTGCGCCTGGCTACGCTGCCTGAGTTGCTGCCAAAATTCGCCGAACGTAAACGCCGCCCGGTTACGGTGGTGGTCGATGCCAAGCGAATGATCGAGCACTGCCGTACCGCCTTTCCCGAGGTAACCAAGAACGCGGTGATCACCGGTGTTCTCCACAAAGCGCTTTACAACATCAATACCGAGCACCTGGGCAAGAACGAGCCGCATATCATCAGCGGAAAAACCGTGTCTGATTTGCTGCCCGCGGATTTTCGCAGGCGATATATCGGCAATTATATCGCTTTCGTACCGGTATCCACGCCAGGTGAGATACCGGTTGAGCATATTTCCAAAGGCGTTCACGACCGCATAGTGGAGTTCAAGTCCCGGCAGATTAATTTGACTTGCTTTGAACTGGTGGAACAAGGCGCGGCGGAAAATGCCGTCGGTACGGCAGACGATGAACTTTCCTATATCATCACCAATTGGAATAACTATCGCTTCCTAGCCGGTAAATCGTTCCTGGCGGGTTGCGAATCACTGGCGCATTTAAGCGCCGTGAATGTAGACCCGCTAGACGCCGGCGGAGCGGCGCTGATCAACCGTGCAGTTGTCGTTATCAATCTGTCGTTCGACGATCAACTCTGTTTTTCCATGTTCCCGTCGCTACGCGAGGATAGTGAAAACGAACGCCTGGTTGCCGAAGTGGAGCGATTGTTTCTCCAGGCATAAGTTTCCGCCTGACTGCAGTAACAAGTCGGCAGACGCTTTTTAAGCGCAACGGATATCGGCCGCTCTTAACCTAACATGCCATTGTAAACAACTAAGAAAACCTGCCTATGCAAAGCATATTGAAGTATGAGATTACCGAGCGCCTTTTCGAAAGCGAAAATGCCCGCGTCTATCGCACCCGCCATTTGGAAAACGGCCAAACCTTCATTCTCAAGGTGTTGAACAAGGACTTCCCGACCCTGACGGAGCTATCCAACTTTCGGGCCGAGTATGAAAACACCCGTTCTTTGGATCATTTGGAACAGGTTATTCAGGTTGAGCGTCTGGAAGCCTATCAAAACACCCTGGTAATGGTGGAAAAGGACGTTGGCGGAGTTGATCTTGCCAAGTGGCTCAAGACCGAGCATCCGGACCTTACCAGGCGTTTGGAAATTGCCCTGCAATTGGCGGAAATACTTTCCCAGCTACATGACCAGCAAGTGATTCATAAGGATATCAATCCCACCAACCTGATCTGGCAGGAGGAGCACGAAAAGCTTTATTTCATCGATTTCGGCATCGCCACCCGCCTGAAGCTCGAACATCAAGAATTTCAGCACCAAAATGATTTACAGGGCACCCTCGCCTATATCGCGCCCGAACAAACCGGTCGCCTTAACCGTGCGCTGGATTACCGCTCCGACCTGTATTCCTGCGGAGCAACCCTTTATCAGTTGTTTACCGGCTCACTCCCGTTCGAAGGTTTACATGGTATTGAACTGGTACACGCCCATATTGCGCTCGTGCCCCCTTCTCCCCACCAGCTTAATCCCAATCTGCCGGAATGCTTATCCAGTATCATCATGCGGCTGATGGAAAAAATGCCTGACGACCGTTATCAAAGCGCCAAAGGCTTGGCACACGATCTGCAACGTTGTTTGCGCCAGTTGCAGGAACATGGCCGCATCGAGCCATTCGAGCTGGGATTGGCGGATTACTCGGCGCATTTTCAGATTCCCCAAAAGCTCTACGGCAGAGACGAAGAAATTCAGGAAATACTGAGTGCCTTCGAACGCACCAGTAGCGGCGGCAAGGAACTAACCCTGGTGTCGGGTTATTCAGGCACCGGAAAAAGTTCCCTGGTGCACGAGGTTCATAAGCCGCTTACCGTGAAACACGGTCTTTTTATTTCCGGCAAGTTTGATCAATACGAGCGCGATATTCCCTACTTCGCCTGGATTTCGGTAATTTCCGAATGGATCAACTTAATACTCAAGGAAGACGAAGATTCCCTGCAAACCTGGAAGCAGTCCTTGCTGGAAAGTCTCGGTAATGTTGCCGGCGTAGTGGTTAAGCTGGTCCCCAAACTGGAAACCCTGCTGGGCAAGCAACCCGAGCCCCCCGAACTAAACGGGGAACAGGCGCTGAACCGCTTTAATTATGCATTGAATATCTTCTTCAAGACCATCTGCCGGGAAAATCATCCGCTTGTGGTATTTATCGACGACTGGCAATGGGCGGACTCGGCATCGATGAATCTCTTGCGCTATTTGCTGAGTGACCGGGAATCCCGGTACCTATTGATCATTGCCGCCTACCGGAACAACGAAGTAACGTCCAGCCACCCGTTTCAACTGTTACTCGATGACATGCAAACAGCCCATGTCCCGCTAAACTGGGTGGAAGTAGGTAATCTCAAGGAAAACGCCGTCTACGAGTTGGTGGGCGATGCCCTGGGACATAGCCGGGATATCGATCCCTTGGTCAATCTAATTAACGAGAAAACCCAGGGCAATGCTTTCTTCCTGATTCAGTTCCTGAACAATCTCTACAAGGAGAACCTGATCAGTTTCGACGCCCAGGAACTCTGCTGGCAGACCGACCTTGAACAGATTAAACAGCTCAACATTACCGACAACGTCGTCGATCTGATGGCTTTTAAACTGCGTAAGCTGGAAAGCGACACCTTAACCTGTCTCACCTATGCCGCCTGTATCGGCAACCGGTTTGACCTAACAACCCTTTCGGTGATTCTGCAATCCGCCACGACCGAAGTTGCCGGTTGGCTGGAGCCAGCCATCATGGAAGGCATTCTCAAGCCTTTGGATTCCAACTACCGTATCGCCCGCCTGGATTCCCAGTTCAATCAGGTCTCCTACCAGTTCATCCACGACCGCATTCAGCAGGCAGCGTACGGCCTAATCGAAACCGACCGGACGACCCACATTCACGAAAAGATCGCCACCACGCTGCTGGAAGCGCTATCCAAGGAAGAGGCGGAACAACGGGTTTTCGAACTGGTGAAACATCTTAATCTCGCCAAAGACGTATTTCAGGAACAGGCTTCCAAGGACAATCTGCTGCACTACAACCTGTTAGCCGGACGGCGCGCTAAGGAAGCCACTGCCTATGCGCCGGCTTTACACTACTTTCAGCTCGCCATCGACGCGCTGCCCGGCGACTACTGGCAAAGCCGTAAGGAAATTGTTACCGAACTGCTGCTTTTCGCCGCCGAAGTCGCCTTTCTGAGCAAGAAATACGACCTGATGGAAGGCTGGCTGGACGAGTTACAAACAAACCTGACCGACCTGCCGTCGATTACCCAGGCCTATGCCATTCGGCTCCAGGCGTATACCGCGCAAAACCGCCTGGCGGAAGCAGTGGCGATCTCGCTGAAAGCCCTGAAGGAACTTGACTGTCAGTTTCCCGACAAACCCGGTGAAATGGATGTGTTGTTGAACCTGCTGCGCACCAAAATGGCGGTCAAGCGGAAACCGATCGCTAAGCTTATGGAGTTGCCCGCCATGAAGGACCCGAAAGTAGGCTTATCGATGAATATCCTGGGCCTGACTATTCCGCCGGCTTATTGGGCATCACCCAATCTGGTGTTTCTGGTGATATTTCAATTAACCCGCAATACCATCAAGTACGGGTATTCTAAAATAGCCGGATTCGGTCTTTCCTGGTGGGGTATCACCGAGTGTGCGGTGCTGGGTAATATCGACCTGGGATACCAGTACGGAAAATGCGGTATCGATCTGGCCCGCAAACAGGGTCTGCCGATTCATCAGTCGCTCTTCTATTGGGGCTGGATTATAAAGAACTACAAGCACCACATACGTGAATCGGTGCCCGAGCTGTACAATGCCTACAAACTTTGCCTGGAACTGGGCGATATCGAATATGCCTCTTATTCGCTCAACAACAAACTCCAGGCCGAGTTCCACTGCGGTGCCCCACTTCGTGACCTGACCCAGACCATGGCAACTGCGGAAAAGGACCTGGAAAGCTTCAAGGTCATACCTTCGATAAACTGGCATGCCATCTGGTGGCAGACCGCCGAGAACTTTCAACAAGAGACGGAAAATCCCGTAAGTCTCCAGGGAGTTGCCTACGATGAGCAGAAAAAGCTGCCGGAACACACCGCCAATACCGACGTTAGCGCACTGTTTTTGCTTTATTGCGCCAAGTTGATGCTGAGCGTGTATTTCAACGACAAGGACACAGCCCTGGATTGCGCCAACAAGGGCCGGCAATATATTAAGGGCGGCCTGGGCATGTTTGCCGTGATTCTGTTTCATTATTACGAAGCCCTGGCTCTACTCACTGCAGCGGAACAGCAAACCGGATGGGAACGGCGCAAGACCTTACGCAAGGTCAAAGCCGATTTGGCCAAACTGCGTAAATGGGCAAGCCATGCGCCGGAGAATCACTTACATCGCTGTCACTTGATCCAAGCGGAGCAAGCACGCCTGGAAGGCGATTTCGGTAAAGCCAACGAACATTATCACGCCGCAATAGAACATGCCCGGGATCAGGGATTTGTTCATGAATGCGCGTTGGCCTGGGAATACGCCGCACGCTTTTACATCCAACGCGGCCTGCAGGAACTGGCGGTTTACCATTTGCGTCAGGCGCGCTATTACTACAACAAGTGGGAGGCAACCAGCAAGGTCGTGCATCTGGAGTCCGCCTATTCCGAATTCGTCCCCCTACTGGAGTCCACCGAGCACATCGTGTCATCGTCCGCAACCCGCCAGGGGAACGCCTCCACTGTCACCGGCGGCCAGAGCCTGGATATGGTGACGATCTTGAAGGCGTCCCAAATCATGTCGCAGGAAATCGTCCTGGACAACCTGCTGAAAACATTGCTTAAAATCAGCATTGAAAACGCAGGCGCACAAAAGGGCATTTTGTTTTTCCAAAAAAACAGCCGCATCAAAGCACTGGCAGGCGCCAAGGTCATCGATAATCAACTGGAGCATTTTGATCCGACAACCCTTCCGTCGGAGGAAGATTACGCCCATTCGGTATTCAATGTGACAGTACGTACCGAGCAACAGGTACTGCTGGACGAAGCATCGAATGATCCTAAGTTCGAAAACGACCCCTATATACGCCGCAATCAGACCAAATCGGTCATCGGCCTACCCATTCATTACCAAGCCAAGCTGATCGGTGTGCTGTACCTGGAAAATGACCTGATTGCCGGCGCTTTTAACAGGCGCCGTGTGGAAATTCTCAAGCTGCTCTCCAGCCACGCCGCGATTGCACTAATTAACGCTAATCATTATGCGCTGCTGGAATCCGAAGTGCAGGCCCGTACTGCCGAAATCGAAGAAAAAAACCTGCAATTGAAGGCCGCTAACGAAGCCAAATCCGACTTTCTGGCGAAAATGAGCCATGAAATCAGAACGCCGATGAATGCAGTGATCGGTCTCAGTAAACTCACGCTTAAAACCAAGCTCACTGCCGAACAACAGGACTATCTGGAAAAGATTGTCGATTCGGCGGATGTATTGCTCGGTATTATCAATGACATTCTGGATTTCTCCAAGATTGAAGCCGGTAAGATGACGTTGGAGTCGATCCAGTTCAATCTTGAAAAACTGCTGGACCGGGTGATTAATGTCTGCGCCCTGAAAGCCTACGCCAAAGGGCTGGAACTCATTGTCGATAT
Source organism: Hahella sp. (assembly GCA_028280065.1). GTDB lineage: Bacteria > Pseudomonadota > Gammaproteobacteria > Pseudomonadales > Oleiphilaceae > Hahella. The sequence continues at coordinate 59,489 of JANQMN010000069.1, read as the reverse complement.
CAGTAAAGACATTCCGAAAATGCTGGTCGGCGATCCTCTGCGCTTACAGCAGATTCTGGTTAACTTGGCCAATAACGCCATCAAATTTACCGAAACCGGCCACATCGCCATCATGGTACAGCCCAAAGCCCGTTCCAAAGGCATGATGACACTGGAGTTCATAGTGCGCGATACCGGCATAGGCATGAAAGAGGAGCAATGCAATCGGCTGTTTCAATCCTTCTCCCAGGCAGACGATTCCACCACGCGTAAATACGGCGGCACCGGCTTGGGACTGGCGATCAGCAAACAGTTGACGGAACTGATGGGGGGGCAGATATGGGTATCCAGCCAACCCGATGTAGGGTCCGAATTCGGCTTCACCATACAAGCCAAAGTCGCCGCGCGACAGCCCCAACTGCCATCGCTCCTGTCGCTGGCCAATTTGAACATACTGGTGGTGGACGACAACGAAATTACCAGGGCGGTGCTGACCACCATGTTAAGCCACCTGAAGGCCAATATCATGGAAGCGGAAAACGGCCAGGAGGCCGTTACCCTGGTCAAAGAACAATATGACCAGGGAAAACCTTTCGATTTGGTGATTATGGATTGGAAAATGCCGCAAATGGATGGTATCGAAGCATCCCGCATCATCAAGCAAAACCTGGACATGGCGAACACCCCGGCGATTCTGATGGCCTCGGCCTACGATAAGGATGAAGCCCAATCCTTGTGCGCCGCCGTCGGAATTGAAGGTTACATGGAAAAACCCTTCCATCAATCCAGCCTTATCAATACCATCACCAACTGCCTGATTCCAACCAGCGGTTCCCAGCCTCTGCCGCCGCCGGAAGAAACCGCCAAATCCCCCCTGCTCGACATGTCCGGTGGCCGTGTTTTGCTGGTGGAGGATAATGCGATCAACCGGCAAGTGGCGATAGGTTTTCTGAACGAGACCGGTATCTCCCTGGATATCGCTGAAAACGGCAAGGTCGCCGTCGAAAAAGTTCACAACAACGAATATGACCTGGTGCTGATGGATATTCAGATGCCGGAAATGGATGGCCTGACGGCGGCGGGAGAAATCCGTAAGCTACCGGACCGGGAAAAGCTGCCAATCATTGCCATGACCGCACACGCCATGCCGGGCGAGCGGGAAAAAAGCCTGAATTCCGGGATGAACGACCACATCACAAAACCCATCGATCCGGACGACCTCTATCATAAGATGGCAAGATGGATGGATACCGATTTGATCATGCAACGCAAGCGGCCCGCCGTATCCCGGATTGCAACCAATGACAGCAACGCACAACTGCTGGAAGCATTAAACGCTAATCCACAGCTAATGGTCGATGTTGCGATTCAAAAGATCCAGGGTAAAACCGACTTATACCTGAACCTGGCAGTGGACTTCGTCAAGGACTATCGCGACATTCGTGGAAAACTGACCAAGCTCTGGCAGGAACAGGACTTGGAAACCCTTTATCGGTTTGCCCATTCGCTGCGTTCCAATGCTGCCTACATTGGCGCTTTAGTGATCTCCAAAGCCGCTCAAGAGCTGGAACTGGCGGTCGACAAAAAGCAACATATATCCAATAAAATGGAAATCACCATAGAACTGGTCGAAAACCTGATCAAACGCATGGAAGTCGATTTAAAAATCAAGCAAAAAGTGATGACGAATACTGATTTCGATTTCCAGGCAGCACTGGGCATTGTGCAACGCCTGATTCCTTTGGTTGAGGACTCCGACGCCAAGGCAGAAGACTTGATGCCGGCGTTGAATGAAATTTGCTCGGGGTCTCAGCACCAAGAAGCCGCCGAAACTATTGAGGAATTACTGGACGATATCGAATATGATCAGGCCCTGGTAAAACTTAAGCTGCTTGAAGAAGAAATGCAGCGCTGACGGAACGATTCAACGCATATACTAAACCTGGAATCCTTATGCAGATTGAAAGACCCATTATCCTGATTGTGGATGATGAAAAATCCAATCGAAAAATTCTCTACGATCTTCTGAAGTCGCAAGGCAAGATCGTTTTGGCCAAAAATGGCCTGCAATCACTGGATCTGGCGCGCCGCCAGAACCCGACGCTAATATTGATGGATATCATCATGCCGGACATGGACGGCTTTAAGGTCCTCGAACAGCTCAAACGCGACGATGAAACCAAGAACATCCCGGTAATGTTTATTACCGCCCTGGACTCTCACCACGATGAAGCTCGAGGCCTGCGACTGGGCGCTTGCGATTATATTCACAAACCCTTTCATGCGGAGATTGTCAAAGCCCGGGTATTTACCCACCTGGAACTGGCAAAGCAACGGCGCATGCTGGAGGAGCTGGCGAATTTGGACTCCCTCACCGCCATACCGAACCGGCGCCAGATGGAGCAAAAACTCAATATCGAATGGTCCAATTCAAATCGCACCGGGCACCCGTTAGCCATTGCCATGGTCGATGTGGACCACTTCAAACTGTATAACGATCATTACGGCCATGCCGCCGGCGATCAGGTGTTACGGCGCATTGCAAATATTCTCGAAGTGAAGCTGAAACGTCCGCGTGACCTGGTCTGCAGGTACGGCGGCGAGGAATTCTGTATCATTTTGCCGGAAACCGATCTGGAAGGCTCACGGCATATCCTGGAATCCTGTCGAAAAGGCGTGGAAGATCTGAATATCGAGCATAACCAATCGTCGGCAGCGCCGGTGGTAACCATCACGATCGGGGCCTGCGTATGTGTACCGCAAGCAGGAGAAAAAGTGGCGCAATCGCTGAAGATTGCCGACGATCTGCTCTATGCCGGCAAGCGCGATAGCCGCAATCGACTCTGTATTAAGCAGGTTGAACTGACACCCAAAATAGAAGATCTAGGGCTCGCGGACAGACAGAAAAACTAGCAGACGGTAAATTCGACCACCGGCAGCCACCAGTTTTCCACTTTTAAGGATTCGCTGTAATCGCTGTCGGCTTCCTTAAGTCTTTTCACCATCGCAATAACTGTCGCTGGTCGGCCCTGGCCTATTTCATTACCCAGTTCATCAATGCCTTTCTTGGAGAGCCTGGCAATTTCAACTCCGTCCTTAACAATCGAAATACTTCCCCTTGACTGCCGCGCTATTTCTACCCGATCGCCTGTATTGAGCCAATCGAGGCAATGATGCACCTTGTGCCCTTGGGGGTACCTGCCGGCAAAACTGAGATATAACATCGGTAGTCCGACTGTGTGAAATCTGGTCATGCCTTCTAAGTGGCGCTGGCATTTGCTGAAATCGCCGGAAATCACGTTGTTATCCAGCACTGCCAGGTGAGGATTGTCGGCGTTTTGGATACGAAACAACACCAACTGCTCGATTGCTCTGGTCATGGCCACGTAGTAGAGACGCCGTTCTTCTTCACAATGGGCGGCATCGGCATAGGTAAAGCGCCAGCTGCCATCCGCCACCATTACATATTTGAACTCCTCCCCTTTAACGCCGTGGACTGTGCTCAAAACAATCCCGGCGCCGACTCTGGTTTGGCGGCGCTGTTCCAGCAAAAACTCGTTTAATTGGCGCTGAAAGAAAATTACTTCGACAGGGTCCTTGCCAAATTGATCTTGCCAATCGTCAATGACACTGGCGATTAACTGATGCCAGTGGTTACGCTCTTCCGGCAGCCAGGCTCGCAGTGCCTCCGTGCTTAATAGAGATTGCGACCGGTCCCGCAGAAAGTCCCGAAAAGCGGCTATTTCCCGCACGCCATGGAGCGGAAAAGACTCGCCGTCGGTCCTTGAGAAGCTATAGGGGATGTCCTGTTTATGGAGGCACGCCCGAATACTCAACAGCGCAGGCTTATCAATCCCACTTCTCGCGAGTATTGCTATGTCGGCATAGCCGGCCTCCTTATCGCGCCGGAGGATCTCCTTGATCTGCTCGCAAACTTCCTGTGCCTGTTGGTGCAGGTTGATACACTCAACCAGCTTGACCCTGCCTTTGTGATGTGGATCGAACCCTTCCCGCTTTCCTCCTGGCAGCTCTAAGCGGCGCTCCTGGTTTATCTCGATTGGATGTTGGGTCTTCATCCGATCCCGGTTGTGCGCAATCAGGCTGTTGGCCGCACTGATGATATTTGCCGTTGAACGGTAATTTTGGGTCAGAAAGCTGACATCGGCCTGATAGTCCTGTTGAAACTGATGAATGTATTTAACGTTTGCCCGTCGGAACTGGTAGATCGATTGATCGTCGTCTCCCACGGCCAGCAAACTGAGCCGGTCATCTTCGTCCGAGGTGTTTTTACCGGCCAGTGCGGCAATCAATGCATATTGCTCCGCATTTATATCCTGATACTCGTCTACCAGAATATGCTCGATACCGCCGAGCAAGACGGCCCTTTGGTTATGTTCATCCAAGCCGGTTTCCAATTGCTCCGCACTTAGCAAGCGTGTTGCATCCTCAATTAGGCGGTCAAAATCCAGGTTTGCGGATTTGTCAGGCTCAACGTTGCGCCCTAATAATCGCAGTGCCAAGCCATGAAATGTATGCACTCTTAAAAAGTAAGCATCCTTGCCCAGTAATCCGACCAGTCTTTTATGAAGACTAACCGCCGCATTGTGATTGTAGGTCAGCGCAAGAATTTTCCCGGCCGCTACTTGCTCGACACGCATCAAGTAGGCAATACGGTGGATAATGACTTTGCTTTTGCCTGCGCCAGGACCGGCTAAAACCAGTTGATTTTTATCGCTTTTGGCACATACCACCGCTTGTTGGTGAGGATTGTTCAACGAGGTGACAATATCGTCCCAGCTTTCCTGGCTTGTCGCCCGTTCCAACATGCCTTTCTGTCGAGGGAAATACTGGCGGATAAACGCCTTGTTTAACTTGACGAAATAGTCCTGCACAAGGTCCAGCGCGGCTTTGATTTGTTCAGCCCCAAGCCGGGCATATTCATGCATCACATGCACTTGTACGATCCGTTGTGAATAATGTTCTTTAAGCGGCCGATAATTCGCTTGCAGGTAACGCCGATTGTTTCCTTTAGAGACCCGTATTTCCATGGCTTGCTTAAATACCGCCATACCATTTTGCAACTCAACGGCCTTGCAACTATCCAGGAAAATTAACACGCGCTGGATGCCTTTCAGTAAAAATTCCTGGGCCTGGATCTGATGCTTGTCTGCCAGCTGCAGACGAATTAGCGCATCTTCCTTCAACTTGGAAACGGCATCTTCCAAGGTAAATTCCACCAGGACTTTTTTCTGCAGATTTGCGACTTCGGGCGTCAACCTGGAATAAAGGAAATTCAACACCTGCACGGTAAACGTCTGTCTTTGCTCGGCGATTTCCCTGATTTCGGACCAAGGGCGTTGTAGACGAATAGTAAACAATTCCTTGCCGCGACTGCTAAATTGCAGAGAACCGACGGTGCCGGAAGTTTTGCCGTCTTCCGCCCAGTTTCTGAATACGATACGAACCAGCCTGGTGGTTGAAGGCAGTTGAAAATCCGCCTGCAACTTGGAATTTATCGCTCTGATGTCCACTTGATGGAGAGTATCGCTTCCCTCATAGGGCGCAATTTCGGGCAGCCACTGAAGCAGCCTATTTTCAATGGCTACCACTATTTCGGCGACACTGCGGCTACTGTTTCTGCCTTTTGGGCGCAAGTAGGCAGTCATCGAGAACCCCCGGCTCAGCAATCCGCATTGCGCCATTTGCGAGAGCGTTTTCATTATGTTCTCGGGGGAATAGTCGGTTTTATCCGGCGCTTGTTTTAGCTGCCCCGCGACCTTATCCAAAATATCGTCGGCACTGAGTCCCTCATCTATTTTGGCGCTCAGCAACGCTTCCAGAATTACCTCCCAGCGCTGTCTCTCCACCCTGGACAACTGCAAACCATTGAGTTTTCGCCGGGCTTCCTTTAAATCAGCAAAAAGCGGTTTGCCCTGAAACACGGAGGTGACATTGTCTTCCCTGCTTAAGAATCCTTCTTTTTCCAGCCAGGCAATGGCAGTTTTAACTTTGGTGTCCGCATTATTGTCTTCAAGGCTGATATCAGTTTCGACATACTCGGATCGCAGTAGTTCTTTGGCCGTTGCAACTACACGTCCATCGGCATACTTGGCGCGGTAACGGATTTCCTTCAACAGTTCCGCGATATCCTTCAGCCGCACTTCACTTTGCTTGGCCTTCCTGAATTCTTGTTCCACATCCTGCTGATCGAATAGCAAAACGCAATGGGCCAGTTGCCGGTCGCGACCGGCCCTGCCGGCTTCCTGGAGATAGTTTTCCAGAGAACCTGGAATGTCACAATGGATCACCAAGCGCACATCGTCTTTGTCAATTCCCATCCCAAAGGCATTTGTCGCGACAATAATGCGATATTGCCCCGCGATAAATGCTTCCAGAATTTCGCGCTTTTTGGGTGGATCCAAGCCGGCATGAAACCAAGCGACCGGCAGCGGTTGATTGCTTGTCAAGGCGGCCGCCAGCTTCTCAACCCCTTTTCGCGAACTGCTATAAATAACGCAGCTACCCGGCTGGTCGTTGCCGAAAAAATCGTCGAGCAGCTGTAAGATGCGGGCGGTTTTACTATGGGCCTGGGTTTCAACCACCTCGTAAATTAAGTTGTCACGTTCAACGCCACCTTCGAAACGTTCCAACTCGATATTGAGTTTTTGCTTAAAATGGGAACAAATATCCTTAATAACATCCAGCCTTGCGGTCGCCGTAAAGCAAAAAACCGGCGGTGGTTGCTCGGCTTGCTGCTTGGCTATCGCAGCGATGACATTGGCGCAGTGGAGATAGTCCGGCCGGAAATCGTGCCCCCACTTGGAAAGGCAATGCGCCTCATCATAAACCCAACCGCTGATTTGACGGCTTTGCAGTACCTTTTTTACTCTCCGGTTCCTGAGCTGTTCCGGCGAGAGATACAAAATACCGATATCCCCCATTCTCACCTCTTCCAGCACGGCTTGCCGTTCAGGCATGGTAAGCATCCCGGATAAAGCGGCCACGCCTTCAATGCCCGCTTTATTCTTCAGACCATCGACCTGATCCTTCATTAAAGCCTGCAGCGGCGAAATCACGATGGTCAGCGAGCTATTCCGCCTGTTTCGTATGAGCGCCGGTAACTGATAACAGAGCGATTTACCGCCACCCGTGGGCAGTATGCCCAATAACGACCTGCCCCTGACGCCGGCATCAACCAGCTGTCTCTGTAATGGCGTGCCGTCGGGTAGCTGGCGGAAATCGGGCATTTCGAAATAGCGATTCAAGAAGCCCTTGGTGTCAAAATTTTGCCGACAGTAGGTACAATCGCTTTGGCCACAAGGTTGTTCCCGAATCAGTTCGATTATGCGTTTCACCTGTGGGTATCTGCGCCATACCCAAGGAGGCAGAACCGAATTTCCACCGGCTACCTGAAGCCAGGCCAAAGCATAAGCCAGGCAGATAGGGGAATATGCGGTATCTTCGGCGCTTTCCAACAGGGATCGCAGTTGGTTTTGGCAGCATTCCGCCACCGCGCTGCGTTGGACCAGGTCCGGCAAATCAGCTCCAGGTTCGGAATCGCAGTGCTCCGGGAGCGCCGCCAAAAGTGCTCGGGTGTCTTGTTCCTTGCCTAATAACCGATGATACACCCGGATCAAATGCGAGTTTTCCTGAAACTGAAGTGCGAACGCCGCCCGTTGATCCTCAAAGACTCTAAGTGCCAGACGCGCATCTGCCACCGGATTGTTAAAACTATCCTTTACCAATTTATAGTCTTTCACCAAACGGTGATAAGGATTCTTCGGGAAAGCCAAGGGCGACAAGTATAAGGTATCGACAACAGGCAACTCCGCCAGCCTGCCGGAATAATACCCATGTTCCGCCAGCCAGGGTAAATCATGTTCCAGAATGTTATGTCCCAACAAGACATCGGCATCCTCAGCCAAGCGCTGGAGCGCCGCCATCTGCGTTGCCGTCGGACTAGTCAGGTCCAGTTTACGCGAGCCCAGAACGGCCCCCAGATGGTGGAGGCGATTACCATCTCTGCTGAGTTCTAAGTCCAAGCTTAATATTCGATCAAAGTCCATGGCGTGTGATTTTCAGCCAGTCAGCGAAAGCTGATCTTGTTAAGCTCCGTTATTTCCGTGAACCAGCAAATCGCTATTCGAAAGACATACAGAAGCCGCCCCGCTGCAAGTCCGAAGTTCCCACAAGACAATACAGCAGCTATACAAACGGGTTTGATTACGGAAGTATGGTCAGGACGCTAATTAGATTCAACCTGTGAGGGCTTAATGGTATGGCCTTCTCTGTAGAAATTCAGATTTGACCGAATCAAGTAAAACTATAGTTCAAATCAAGACCTGGCAAGTTGCTATTTCGGGTGTTAAAGATAGCATTGCTGTATAGCAGGTTTCCGGTAGTTAGCAGACCATTCTTTCAAATCGGTAGGGTGCGCCGTGCGCACGTTGTTTTGTCTATTCCCCGGAGGGGAAATGGCATATAGACGGTGGTTTCAACCACCGGAACAGGTAACCCCAACCCAAGCCCTGAAAGGGCGACGTAAGGCTGCTTTTTGACGTCGTCCCTTCGGGACTATTTTTTTTATCGATCCTACCGGTGGTTGAAACCCACCGGCTATATCACACAACCCCTTTCGGGGTTTAACCGTACCTAACTCAGATTCTTCTCAAGAAGCGCTTCAGGCCAACTTTACCAGTTGCAAGATCTGGCCAATACTGAATTTCAAAATAGCTATGCCAGCTTCCAATATTTACACCATGCCCTGTTAGCACCATATCTAACCGTTCATAAACTCAAGCCCATTTGCAATTGATCTCTTCCACTTGAAAACTGTCAGAATAGCAGCGCCGCTAATTCCACTATTCTAGTATGAACTTCTTGAATGCCTGATCAAAAATATTTCTATCCAACTGCTGTTTTTCAAACGTCAACCGCCGCAGCGCCTTCAACTGCTCCGCTGAAAATCTCAGTAGAGGGTTCTGCACTTCAATAGTATCTTTTTCCAAACCATGTTCTTTTAGGCTGATCAACTCCGTTAGGGCATTCTCGACTTCTGACTGGTTATCAAGGAATGTTGTCATCAATCGAGCGAATTCCATGGGAGGAGCAGACGCGTATTCCGCAACCCATTCGGCGCAAAGAAGGGTTCTGTAGCCATATAACAACTGTTTGGCTGTAACCGATCCGCTTTGGTATTCGAGCTTTTTTGCTGCCATTGCGAGGTAATGCCGGAATACCGCTGCGGGGTCAAACACCCGATCGGCAAATTCACGTAACTGATTCACCAGGAGCGTATCAGCCTCATACACAATTGACGATCTGAACCATTCATGCACAACCGCATTGCCCTTAAACAGCAGCAACAGGACCTTACGGATGTCCCAACCGGCAATATCCAGCTCGGCATTAATCGGAAGGGTGATATGATCTTTACTCCGAAATACCAACAGATACCAGTCGGGTTGATGCCGATAAATAATCCGGACATCGTAATCACTATCCTTAGAGGGAAATCCCCAGGCTCGGCTGCCACTTTCCACCGCGATGATCGTATGCAACTGTTCGACCTATTCAAGCGCTACGATGGACTTTTGAACTTTACTTTCGACCATGTTTGTTCGTAATGGAACAGATGGTGAGATCATACATCCGCCCTCGTCTACCTAACGTCGTAACGTCATGAATATGATGTTGCTGGAACTGTAAAAAACCGGGCTCATAGGAATCAAAGCTAGGAATTTCTCCCCGTAAGTGAAGAAAAATATCGGCCTAAAGCACCAAACTCAATCGATATGGATAATTTAGATCAATATCGATCATATAGCTTTAATTACAATCAAACTCAATCCCTGCACCCTAAAATTAAAATAGGGGTTTTTACCTACATACAAAGCAAAAAATATTCACATAGACTATTTCGCAATTTCCCATTCATGGGTCAATCAACTTTACAACGAGATACTTCGTTCAATGAGATTCAACAACCAATCAATATCGATGCTCCGAAGCTTAGCCAAGATAAGCAACGGGCAACGTACGTCTGTGCATCTAGCATCACAGACAGATTGTTGGATGTATGTGATTGAGCAAAATTTCTCGACTTCTTCTCCCTGACAACACTCGTTGGAGGGCGAAGCGCCCTCCAGGATGTTAGGTCTCTATAAAAAACCTGGCGGGCATTGGTCACCAGGTTTTTTTGTTTAAACCAACGGCTTTTCAATACCGGCGTGACCATCAGACAAGGCGTGTTCTGTTTGGTTTTTGAACTATTAAAACTCTACAGAACGGGTAATTCGGTGGGTATGGCCGAACAGTAGGGGCACGACGCTGCAACCGTCGTTCATGTCAGTGCAAGTCTGTCTACCCACTCCAGATTTGGTCCACTGGTGGAGAAGTCTTTTATTGACGACCAGCGAGGAGAAATCCCTTGGGCCAACAACATGTACGGGGGTGTTCTTTGCCAACACGACATCGGCCGGCATTGCCGTCTTTGGAGGCAATGTGCAGACGGCTCAATCAGCGCATTAATGCTGCGCATGAACCGACGTTACTGGCGTTCTATGAACGCCATCAGTTGCTGCTAGCGCGCCTTGCACCGGTCACCGGTGCCGAGCGCCGTTACATTAACCAACTGGCCAGACGCCATGGTTCATCCCTGTACTTTGATTAAGGAAGACAAGTCATGGTCTTGATTTTAAAAGTAGCTCCCAGCGGCCACCCCGACGATTGGGTAACCCCAACGGCGGCCGCGAGTTTATTGGTGAGTGGCCGTGTTGCCTGGTTTTTCGGCGACACTGGCCTGATCCTCCGTGGCGGCTATCAGCAAGGCATGCAATCGACCATCGAAATACCCGGTATATTGTCAACCACCGGCAAGTATCGGGCGTTAGGCAGTCTGGCGCTGAATCGCTGGAATCTGTTCAGACGCGATACATATACCTGCCAGTATTGTGGCCTGGTACTCCCTATCAAGCGGCTGACGATTGATCATATTCATCCGCGTAGCCGTGGAGGAAGGCATGTATGGACCAATGTCGCTACTGCATGCAGGGACTGTAACCAACGGAAGGGGGACCTTTTACTCGAAGAGGCGGGGATGACCCTGCTCAATGTCCCTTATGCACCCAACCGTTGGGAAGCATTGTACTTGGCGAATCGCGCCATCCTGCCGGAACAATACGAGTATCTGGCAAAAGGGTTTAGAAATATTGCCGCCTAACAGCATTAGGCGGCGCTTTGCGCCGTGAAAGCATGGCGAGGAAGGAATCATGGAACTTATCATTTATGGAATACTGGTCAGTCTCGGCACGTGGTTGGGATTTGAAGCCGTGTGGCGCTGGCATGACTCTCGTAAGCAGCCGTTGGCCACCGTCAGGCTGTTGGGAATCGGATTTAGCCTCGCCTTTGCCCTGTTACAGGCATTGACTTTGATCTTTGCGTTTGAGCATTTATTCATGTTTATCGTAAAAATCTTGGCGCTGATTCTCGCACTAGCGAACTTTAACTATTTCTTTTTCTATCGGTGGCACAGGAGCGGTTCACACTAAATCCACCACAGACTGCAGGTATACCTGCCTGCAGTTTCTCTTACCCTTTTCTTTGAATCACAGAAAGCCTTGACATTGATCTGTGTCAATTTTTATACTTTCAGAAATTTCTGAAACTTCAGTAAATCAATACATCTACAAAATGCATATTCGGGAAAGCGAACAGGAGTTTATCTATCACTTCGGCGAAATGGGCAGTCGCTGGGGTATTAGCCGCACGGTCGGACAGATATATGCGCTCTTGGTGATTTCCGCTGAACCCCTCTACGCGGACCAAATCGCGGAAGTCTTATCCATATCCCGCGGCAACGTCAGTATGGGCGTAAAGGAGTTGCAATCCTGGGGGCTCATCCATGTGCACCATAAGCCTGGGGATCGAAAAGACTATTACTCCTCTCTGAAGGATGTCTGGGAAATGGCTCGGGTTATTTTCGAAGAACGCCGCAAGCGGGAAATTGAGCCAACGCTTTCGAGACTACGCGGCATTTTAATCGAGAACAATTTCCGCGATGCAAGCTCCCAGGAACGTTACGCCATGGAGCGTATGGGGGAAGTTCTGGAACTGCTGGAGCTTGTGACGCAGTGGTCCGTCGACCTGCAACGCATCCACCCGGACAGCCTTCGCAGTTTGATGAAGATGGGCTCCGGGATTATCAAACTATTAGAGATTAAAGATAAGCGAAAAATCGCATCCGGAAAAACGCCTCCCGATGCATTGTCCGAATAAATACCATTAAGCACTTCATCCGGCTACTGCCGATACAAGAATAACAACCGGCAAACAGATTTAATAAACGATTGCACGAGGTTGTTATATGCTCGAGACGCTCATGTTATCCCGCATTCAATTTGCGGCCAATATCAGCTTTCATATTCTGTTTCCCACCATCACCATAGCCTTGGGCTGGATCCTGGTGTATTTCAAATTCCGCTTCGATAGTTCCGGAAATCCGGTGTGGATGCGGGCCTATCGATTCTGGGTCAAGGTATTCGCTCTAACGTTCGCCTTAGGTGTTGTCAGTGGCATCACCATGTCGTTTCAGTTCGGCACCAACTGGCCGGGATTTATGGAAACCGTCGGCAATATAGCCGGACCTTTGCTGGGTTATGAAGTTCTCACTGCGTTTTTCTTGGAAGCAACCTTTCTAGGCATCATGCTGTTCGGGATAAACCGGGTGCCGAGCCGAGTGCATACCTTTGCCGCGTTGATGGTGGCAATTGGCACGACCATATCGGCCTTTTGGATTCTCGCGTTAAACTCCTGGATGCATACGCCAACAGGTTTCGAAATGCGTGACGGCGTCGCCTTTCCGACAGACTGGTGGGAGATTATCTTCAATCCGTCGTTTCCCTACCGACTTACCCATATGCTCATTGCCTCAGGCCTGACCGCGGCATTCTTTGTCGCAGGTCTATCCGCCTATCGCATCCTCAAGGGGGATACCAAGCAAGCGCCCAAAGTTGCCCTTAAAACAGGGCTCGTATTAGCGGCAATACTCGCACCTACGCAAGCGTTTGTCGGGGACTTACACGGTCTGAACACCCTCGAGTATCAACCGCAAAAAATCGCGGCGATTGAAGGCATTTGGGAGACCGAAAAAGGCGCTCCTTTATTGCTGTTTGCGTTGCCGGATCGGGAAAATCGCGAGAATCACATGGCTATCGGCATACCGAAACTTGCCAGTCTGATCTTGACCCACGATTGGAACGGCGAAATCAAAGGGTTGAACGAATTTGTTGGAAACCATCCGCCAGTCGCACCGTTGTTTTGGGGATTTCGGCTAATGGTCGGGATCGGTTTATTAATGATTGCCACCGCTTGGACGGGTGTCTATTTAATGAAACGTCGTGATAACTTGCCGCGCTGGTACCTTCGCGGTCTGGTCGTCATGACGTTTTCCGGGTGGGTAGCAACCCTAGCGGGATGGTACGTGACAGAAATCGGGCGCCAACCCTGGCTGGTAAACGGCGTGCTCAAAACCGCAGAAGCGGTAACCACCGTCCCGGCGTCCCATGTCGGGCTGTCGCTTGCTCTCTATTTAACTGTCTACGCCGTGCTGCTATGGGCCTATATTCATACCCTAAAGGTCATGTCTCGCAGGTCGGTGGAGATCGAGGAAATCCCCTCCGCTGGCGGCGAACCTAAAGCGCAAAACGATGCCATTGCCTTGCAAACCAAAGGAGCGAACGTATGACTTTCAATGAATGGCTACCCGTTATCTTCGTCGGACTGATGGGTTTTGCAGTGCTCGTATATGCCATCCTGGATGGCTACGACTTAGGTGTCGGCATTCTACTTCCCACTGCCCAGGCTGAAGAGGCCAATCGCGACACAATGATTGCTTCAATCGGCCCTTTCTGGGATGCCAACGAGACCTGGCTGGTCCTCGCCATTGGCCTGCTATTGATCGCCTTTCCCGCCGCCCACAGTATTATCCTGAAGGAACTCTATTTGCCTGTCGCTGTGATGCTGGTCGGCCTGATAATGCGTGGCGTGGCATTTGACTTTCGTGCGAAAGCCGCCGTCGATCATAAACTTGCCTGGGACCGGATATTTAAAGCTGGTTCCATACTAACGGCGCTGACTCAAGGTTATATGCTCGGTAAATATGTCATGGGATTTACACCAGGTTGGGCAAGTGAGTTATTTGCGGTATTAAGTGCATTATGCGTAACCGCAGCTTATGGCTTTATTGGCAGTGCCTGGCTGGTCATGAAAACCGAAACGCAGTTGCAGAAGCGTGCGGTGAACTGGACCAGACTCGCTGGAAGAATCAGCTTTATCGGCGTAATTGCCGTTTGTATCGTCAACCCTCTGGTCAATCCGGGCGTATTCGACCGCTGGTTTGATTTTCCTCTGGTCATGTTCGTACTACTGATTCCGGCACTATGCTTTTTGGCTTTTCTTCTGAATGACATGCTGCTCAAACGCCTGCCGAAAGCTGCCGACCGCCACTGTTGGGTACCCTTTGCATTTGTCGTCGCAATCTTTTTGCTCTGCTTTACCGGCTTGGGATTCAGCTTCTTTCCCGATATCGTTCCAGGACAAATGACTATCTGGGAAGCCGCCAGCGCAACCGAGTCATTGCGGTTTATTTTGGTAGGAGCGGTCGTGGTCATACCGGTAATCTTGGCCTACACGATATTTAGCTATCGGGTTTTCCAGGGTAAAACCACCGAGCTGCGTTACTACTGAGTGAAAAGCGCCCTGCAGTAAAATTCTGCAGGGGGTGATTTTAACAAACCATTGCTGGACTTTTTTACACTCAAAGACTCTCCTTCTCCAGGTTTCGAAACGACTGGCAGAAGAGAAACCGCTGAATGGATTGGAGGAGCAATTCTGACTTGTAGGTCTTTTAGTAAATCATATGGCACAATTGGTATTGCAATATCTCTCAAAGAGCAGGAAAGATGACATTCGCCGTACCAAAGAAAACACCCTATGAGGAACTGATTGATCTGCCGGAGTCTTTAACCGGAGAGATACTGAATGGGCAGCTCTATGCGCACCCGAGACCAAGTGGAAAGCATATTCTCGTCGCATCTAATATTGGTGCTGAACTTCACGGTCCATATCAACGCGGCAGAGGCGGGCCAGGTGGATGGTGGATTTTGGTCGAACCTGAAGTTCATTTTGTACCTGATCAGGAAGTAGCGGTGCCGGACGTAGCCGGCTGGCAAAAACTGAGAATGCCCGATATTCCGGAAGGGCATAAGTTTACCGTAACACCTGACTGGATTTGTGAAGTTCTATCGCCATCCACGGAAAGCATTGATCGTGAGATCAAGATGCCGCTATATGCAAACTATGGTGTTCGCTTTTTGTGGCTAGTACATCCTACAAAAAAGAGGCTGGAAGCTTTTAGTCTGGTTGATGGTGAGTGGGTATCACTGGGCGCGTTTGGTTCTGGTGACAGAGTCAGTGTTAAGCCATTTGAAGAGTTATCATTCAAATTGGATTACTTAATGGAGTAACCGCCCAACAAATCAACAAGTAAAGAGCGCTCTATTCATAACCAAGAGTAGAACGCTTCTTTGCGATCAGGAAGTCATCCCCACTGCCTTATACGGAATCCTAAAAAGCAAGGCATAAGTCACCGGCAATACCACCAGCGTTAGCACTGTCGCAAAACCCAGACCGAACACAATCGTCACTGCCATCGACTGGAAGAAGGCGTCGAAGAATAACGGGATCATGCCGAGCATGGTGGTAATTGCAGCCATGGCGACGGGTCGCACCCGGCTGACCGAGGCGTGAAACACGGCTTCAAACCGGTCTTTTCCTTCATTCAGTTCGACGCTGATCTGATCGACCAGGACGATGCCGTTCTTAATCACCATTCCGGAAAGACTCAGCAGGCCTAACAGCGCCATAAAGCTAAAGGGCGCGTTCAGCAGCAACAATCCGGATGTCACCCCGATCATGACCAAAGGAACGGTCACCCAAATGGACAGGGGCTTCAACACGGAATTGAACAAAAACACCGTGATCAGGAACATAAACAAGTAGCCCAGCGGCAGCGAAGAAAAGATATTCTTCTGGGCATCGGTCGATGCCTCGTACTCACCGCCCCAATCCAATTCATAGCCTGCCGGAAGCGGTATCGCTTCTATTTTGGGACGCAGTTTTCGGAACACCGAATCCGCTGTTTCGTCGGTAAACATGCTGGGGTCGGCCATTACCGAAAGTGTACGCTTGCGGTCGCGGCGCATTATCAAGGGATCTTCCCATGCCGATTTAAAATCGGAAACCACTTGGTTCACCGGGATATAACTTTGCCGCTCATCGCTCCAGACGGTGATACTGGAAATCGAGTCCATATTGAGCCGATCCTTGTCCGGCGATCGCAGCACGATGGGCAGCATATGGCTGCCTTCGCGATACACGCCGGCAGGCAGTCCTTCGAAGTTTTGCCGCAACGCTGAATTAAGAGATGTTTTCGTGATGCCCGCTTCCCTGGCACGGGTCTCTTCCAACTCCGGTCGAATGACCATCACTTGGTTACGCCAGTCATGGCGAATGTTAACCGCAGTGGGTTCTTCGCGAATAATCTGTATGGCCTGATCGGCCACTTGCCGCAGCACTACCGGGTCTTCTCCAATAAACCGGGCTTCAATTTTGGCAGGAGGATTAGGCCCGTTTTCCATCAACTTCACCCGGAAAAAGGCCTCCGGATAGAGACTGTGAAGCTTCTCATCCAACACGGGCAAATAGGCGAGAATGTCCTCCAGGCTCGACATTTTGACAATTAGCTGGGCATAGGCCGGATAGGCATTTTCAACAGCATAAGGCAGTACGAAGCGAAGCGCGCCCTGGCCAATCGTCGAAGTGACTGAAACGATATTGTCATCGTCCGCGATATCCTGTTCCAGTAAAGCAACCTGATTTTTCGTGGAAAGGATATCGGTACCTTCCGGATACCAGACATCTACAAAGAATATCGGCGTATTCGAAGGCGGAAAGAATACGTTCTTTACTTTCGAGAAATTGCCGACTGCCGTCACCAGCATGGCAAAGACAATTAACAATGTAATTATTCGGTGACGCATGGCCCGGTCCAGCAACCAACGATAGCCGTTAAAAAAAGCGCCCTGGTAGGGATCAATGTCTGTGGCCCCCGGGGAACTTTCATCCGTGTCAGAGAACCACATATTGGCCAGGAAAGGCGTGAGAGTTAGCGCCGTCGCCCAGCTTATGAGCAGAGAAATGCAAAGTACCTGGAACAGGGAAACACAGAACTCGCCAACCGAATCCGGCGATAAGCCAATCGGCGCAAAGGCAACGACCGCGATTACCGTCGCGCCTAACAGCGGCCATTGGGTTTGGGTGACAATATTCTTGGCCGCCTGCAAGGTACTCAGGCCGCGCTTTTTCCCAATAAGAATGCCCTCGGTGATCACGATAGCGTTGTCTACCAACATCCCCAAGGCAATAATCAACGCACCCAGGGAGATAATCTGCAGTTGAATATCCAGGATGCGCATTACGATGAAGGTGCCGAGAATGGTTAACAACAACACCAATCCCATGAGAAGCCCAGAACGCACCCCCATAAACAACAACAGCACAACGATAACGATACAAACGGACTCGATGAGGTTAAGCAAAAAGCCACTAACGGCTTCTTCGACGACTTCTGCTTGATTGTAGAGGGTGTGAATTTCCATTCCGATCGGGCGGCGAGAATCCATTTCGGTGATTTTATCGGCCACCGACTTGCCGACATCCACGACATTTACGCCTTCGGCAAAGGAAATGCCGATGCTGATTGCCTTGGTTCCTTCCGACATATAAATATTGCCCGGTTGCTCGTCCAAAACCCGGCGGACGGTAGCAATATCGCCAAGTTTAACGAGTTGGCTGCTTCCGGGCTGGCTCACCAGGAGTTGTTTTAAATCTTCCACGGCATCCCATTCGCCGGTGGGATTAATGCGGATGCGGTTGGTTCCGACGGTGACGCTACCGGCATTGGACACCACATTCTGGCTTTCCAGAATGGCCAGAATCGTATGAGGGCTCATGTTCAAAGCCGTCAACTTAGCAGAATCCACCTCTACGGCTATCTGCTCATCAACAATCCCGGCGACGGTGACCTTTTCCACACCGTCCACCAGCACCAACTCACGTCGAAGAAGGTCGCCGTAGTTTTCCAGATCGCGATAGCTATAGTCTGCGCCGGTTAGCGTCAGGAAAATACCGAACACATCGCCAAAATCATCGAATACCTTAGGGGGGTATACTCCAGGCGGAAAGTTGCCTTGCTCATCTCGGACTTTGCGCCGCAACTCATCCCACACCTGCTGCAATTCGGCGGCGGGAACAGAATCGTCCATGGTAATAATAATCTGGGAAAGACCCGCGCTGCTGATACTGGTAATGTTATCGACGCGGCCTAATTGCTGGAGAGCGTCCTCCAGTGGCAGGGTAACTTCCTCCTCTACCTGCGAAGGCGTTGCTCCCGGATAGGAAGTAAAAACCACGGCCTGTTTAATGGTGAATTCGGGGAACTCCAATTGGCCCAACTGGGTGTAGGATACTCCACCGCCGATCAGCAGGATTAACAGAAACATCCAACTGATGACCTTGTTCTTTATCGAATATTCGGCAATATTCACGAATTAAATCCCCCTTTCCCAGGAAAGAGGTTTCACCGCCATGCCTTCGGTGAGACTGTCCAGTCCGGCAACGACAACCTGATCCCCTGCTCGCAGGCCGGAGATCACTTCCACGCCGCTGCTTCTCATTTTGCCAAGCACGACTTCAACTGTTTTTATTTGTCCCGAGTCCGCATCATATCGCCATACCACCGCCTTGCCATCGCCGTCGCGGGTCATTAACGCCGTTTCAGGGATCACAAACTGGTTGGTATTCTTACCGGTAATAATATCCAAATCGATATACAGCTCGGCGGCCATGCCGGGAACTACCCAAATATCGTCCGGGGCATCCAGGGTGAATGTCACGGCGTAGCTTTGGGTGGAGGGATCAATCTCACTCGCGAACTCTTTGAAACGCACGTTGAACTTCCGAGTTGGATTGGCGGGAAATCGTAGCTCCGGACTGAAGTCGTCCGGTAAAGGATCGCGCCGGGCATTTAAGTAGAGCTCTTCAGGAACCTGGATTCGAACATCGATTTTTTTGGTTCCCAATAATAACAATATGGGTTGCTGAGGCTGGATATATTGGAAATTCTTGACGGAAAGCCGGCCGATAAGGCCGTCGAACGGTGCTCTCAGTTCGGTGTAATCAAGGCTGTTTTTTGCATTTTCGAGAGCGGCCTCGGCAGTTTTCAGCTGCGCCTTCACTAAATCATAGTCTGACTTGGACACCAGCTTTCGTTGCAGCAACTTAGTCGTTCTATCGTAGTTCGCCAAAGCCAGTTCATGATTTGCCTGGGCATCCTGCAAGCGGCTTTTTGCATCCCGCTGATCCAGTCTGGCCAGTAAATCCCCTTTGCTGACTTCCTGCCCTTCCACCAGATCCAGAGTATCGAGTTGACCCGGTATTCTGAATGACATATCCACCGACTGATTTGCCAAGGTGGTTGCTGGAAACTTACGTATGCTTCCCGAATCGGCGGCGCCGACAGTATAGAGTTTAGCCGGGCGGACGATATCTTTGGCCGGCTTATTTTCAGCGACTTGCTGCTCGCACCCCAACAACCCAACTCCCATCAGCATCAGCAACAACAGCGGTTTGACCATGACTATATACCTCCTACCGAACAATCTAAGACCCAAGTCAACTGGTTATAGACTATTTGAGTTTTATGACTATATGAATTTTCACCTGGAGCCAGCACCATGTAAACTAATCGGTGTAGTTTATTGACTGAACAAATAAAAATAAACTATAAAGTGCATTAAATTGAAGTTTAAGAATCTATCCGCCGGTTTTACGAAATCCTTTGTCCATCCGAGATAATAAACCGGGGAGCGCTTGGCTCCCCTAAAAGAACGTTGACTGGCGTCATCTGAGTTCCTGCAGACTTATTTGTAATCGTTGTAATAGGGTTTCATGGTTGCAGAATCGAATGTCAATGTGGAGGTTTGGTCTACAGCGTTAGAGGTAAATCGATAGTTCAAGTACCCCGGTTCGCCTGAATTCGTTTGACCCATTGCCGATGGCGTCGCCTGATTCATTGCATTAATTCTCTCAATTGTTTCGCTATTTTCGATTACTGTTCCATTGCTGGAATAGTTCAGATAGGAAGGCTCAGTGATACCGGAAGCAGCGGCGGATACGGAAAAACCCAGGACAGCAACGAACAATATCGAGTTGATAATTTTGCCTTTCATAATATTACCCTTAATAATCAGTTAAAAATCGAATCTTTTCTTCGTTTCGCCACAATGTTGACGATGAACACATAGTATCAATCTAGCCGGCGTGGAAAAACATGCTACAGTGGAAATAACTGTTTCATAAAATGGGACAATAAATGTAAGTTGTAGGTCGATATAAGCTTGCATTCATTTCGGGAGAGAAGGAATGAAACTGGAAAGTATGGATTTATTCGTGGCCGTGGTTGAAATGGGGAGTTTCACCAAGGCAGGCGAATTTTGTGAAGTTCCCAAGTCCACCCTCAGCCGCCAGATCAAAGAGCTGGAGGATGAGTTGCAGGTGCGCCTGTTGGATCGTACGACCCGGTCCCTGAATCTTACACCCCAGGGTGAACTCTTTTATAAAAGGGCAAAAGACATCCTGCACGAAGTCGGGTCGGTGAAGAGTGAAATCGCCAGTGATCAGGCGGGTAAAGCGGGACGTATTGTGGTTTACGCACCTAGTATTTTTATTGAATCCTTTGCCATTTGGTTTATGCAGTTCAGGCAAATATATCCGGAGATACATCTGGAACTTATGATCAACGACGGCATCGCAAAACCAGACGCCGATCGACGCTATGACTTAATGATACAGTCGGGAATTCTGCAGGACTCCAGCCTGGTTGTAAGGCAGCTTATCATGATGGAAGGCGGTTATTACGCGAGTCCGGCATACTTAAAAACGGCAGCGCCTATTAGCTCCCCCCAGGACTTAGTCGATGCCCAAACTGTTTTTTGTCCGTTCAGCGATGAAGACGATCCTGTTTGGACGTTCGATAACGGCAAAGATAAGGAGTACGTCAGGATCAAGCCAAATGTCATTACCGATTCAACCCAAGCGTCAATTTCCTTTTGTCTGGCGGGCGCGGGGATAATCAGAATGGCTTGTGTAAACGCTTTGCCACTGGTCAACGCTGGACTACTATGTCCGATACTTCAGGACAAATACCGCTTTCATTTCCCTTTATATGCCTTGTACCCGTCAAGACGCTATATGCCTGAGCGTGTGAAACTATTACTCAATTACATTATGGATGTTCTTCCTAAATCGATTGAAGAATCCTTATCTGTAGATTTCGATAGTTTGGTGGCGGCAACAAAGGTCAAGAGTTTGTATCTAAACCTGTTTCAAAACAGTGGTCCGACTTAGCTCGGATTAATGATCGGGTAAAATTAGTCCTTTTTGCGGGTCATGGATTGATAACCGCACGGATACTCAATACTCCTACAGCCCCATAGAAGCAAAAGCCCTTAATAGGGCTTTCTTTGAATAAATTATTGGTAAAAGAGAAACTCTTATTTTACCAAAGCAGCATTTATTATTCAGTTTTCCCAATCAGAATCTTACCGTCTCGTCCACCTTCCGTTGCGGCCTTCACGGCGTCCTTTATCTCGGCGACATCGTATACTTTCTGAATTTTGGTCTTAAGCTGCCCGGTCGCAATAAGTTTGGTCAGTTCGCCATAAACCGCCATCTGCTGCTCTTTCGACGCGTTCTTGAACCACAAAGCCAGCCAAAATCCCTTGAGGGTAATATCTTTAAAGATGGTGAAACGAGGAGAGACAACGCTGGGTTCGCCACTCATTGAGCCATAGGTCACAACCGTGCCCTGCATGGCGAGACAACTTGCGATTCTGTCCGTTGCCTCCCCGCCGACAGCATCGATGCCAAGGCGAATTTCCGCGCCGCCGGTCGCCTCTTTGACCCGCCTGGCTAAGTCATCCCCATCGACCAACACCACATCGCCACCATTAGCTTGTACGGTATCTACGGCCGATTCTCGGCGAACAATATTGACCGTCTTTAACCCGCGTATTTTGGCAAGTTGCGTGACATAACTGCCGACACCGGAGTTGGCGACATTCTGAATTACCCAGTCACCCGGTTTCAGGTCGACAAATTCCGAAAGCATTAACGATGCCGTAGGAGGATTAACGCTGATCATGGATAGCTGCTGGGCATCTGCCTCATTCGGCAGCGGTATGAGTTTCTTCGCCGCTGCAACCACATGACTGGCCCAGGTTCCGATGCCCACCGGCAACAGAACCGTTTGGCCAACCGGTAGTTTTACATCCGAAGCAACCGCTGCAATGCGTCCGACACCTTCACTGCCGCCGACAGCCGGCAGGTCAGGCAGCATGCCATATTCGCCGGTCAGCATCAGCACGTCTGAAGGATTGATCGGTGCCGCCAGCACTTCGACCAAGGCTTCCCCACTTTGCAACTCTGGCGTTACTTTTTCCACCGCATCAATAACTTCATGCGGTACCGGCCCTCGTTTTTCATAAATGGCTTGTTTCATGTTCACCTCCTATCGTTCAATCGCCACTGGAATACCATTGAGAGCAGCATTGCCAGTGAGTAAATCTACACGGTTTTCGTCGGTCAGATCGTTAATACTGACCCCTGGTTGGGTCGTCGCCACCGACAGTCTGATATGGTTTTTCTTATGTCCCCAGCCTTGCGGAATACTAACGACACCCGGCATGATCTCATCGCTGATTTCCACTTCGATATCGACGTCTCCACTCACCGATCGCACCTTCACCAGTGACTTGTCCGCTATCCCAAGCCGCGCCGCATCGTCCGGATGAATAATGACGGTACAGGGATTCTTCCCCTTCACCAATCGATACGAGTTTTGCGTCCAGGTATTGTGGCTTCTGGTCAACCGTCTGCTGATCATCAGAAATGGATACTCTTCATTGGCAGCTCCCTGTTCCAAAGTCGCTGCTTTTAAACGCTTAAGGTCATCCTGGTATACCTGAGGAGCCAATTTTAAACGTCCATCCTCAGTCTGCAGGCGTTCTTTTAATATAGGTCTGTTTGGCCCCAAATCCATGCCATGAGGATATTTTTTCAGGGTTTCCAGGCTCATCCCCTCCTCATTGTAGGGACCCGCACGCAATCCCTGGTCCAGCATCAAATCCGGAGTGACGTTGTCTTCCTTGCTGTCCGTCAAATGCGCGGCAAGCGACTTGAGTATCTCCCAATCGAATCGTTCGCTTCTCTTCTTCTGGAATAACGGACTTGAGTATTTCGCGGTATTCCTCACCGCAAAAATGTGAAAGAAGATATCATAATGGGAAACCTGCAGGCCGGTTACCGGAGGCAGAATGATATTAGCGTGGCGGGTGGTTTCATTGATATAGGGGTCCAAAGACACCATGTATTCGAGCGAGCCAAAGGCACGCTTAAGTTTTGTGCCGTTTGGCGCGGACAATACCGGATTCCCGGCAATGGTCACTAACCCGCGAATTTGTCCTTCGCCTTCCGTGGTTATCTCATCTGCAAGAGTCGCCACCGGAACCTCGGCGTTGTAGCAAGGTAGCTTCCGAACCCTCGAATAGGTCACCTCCCCCCCGGTCTTTTTGCCTTTTCTGGAGCGCAGGCTGACGAAATCAAAAGCGGGCAGCGTAAACATTGCCCCGCCTTCCCGGTCCATGTTCCCGGTGAGGATATTCAGTACATTCGTCAGCCATTGGCACAGGCCACCAAAGGACTGGGTTGACGCCCCCATCCGGCTGTAACAGACGGCAGAAGAAGCCGCCGCTATTTCACGGGTTAAGGACAGAATTTTACCCTCGGGAATTCCAGTTGCGGAGGCCACGATTTCCGGCGCAAAAGTCTGCACTGCGGCCTTTAGGTCTGCCAAGCCATCAATAACATCTTCAAGGTGGCCAAGCTTTACCAGATCTTCCTGAAACAGCGTATGGATCATGCCAAGCAGCAACAGCGCATCACATTCCGGGCGAATAAAAATATGCTCAGAGGCTTTGGCTGCGGTTTCCGTGCGCCGCGGGTCGACAACGACCACCTTGCCGCCCCGCTCCTGAATCGCCTTGATCCGTTTGCCGACGCCGGGTGCCGTCATCATACTGCCGTTGGAAACCAGCGGATTACCGCCAATGATCAGCATAAAGTCGGTACGGTCGATATCCGGCACCGGAATCAACATCCAATGTCCAAACATGTAATTAGATGCAACATGATGAGGAAGCTGATCGGCAGACGCCGAGCTAAACCGGTTTTTGGTGCCAAGCGCCCGATAAAAAATTGGTAAAAACAGAATGTTACCCAGGTTATGCGCATTCGGATTACCCAAGTAGACGCCTACCGCATCTTTGCCATGTTCTTGCTGAATGCGTTGTAAGTTCGCCGCAACTTCTGCGAAAGCTTCTTCCCAACTGATTTTTTGCCAGCCGGATATGGTCCGCTTCACCGGTTGTCGAAGCCGGTCACCGTCATGGTAAAAATCCTGTAAAGCAACGGCTTTGGGACAAATATAGCCTTTACTGAAGGGATCTTCCTTATCCCCTTTGATGGAGAGAATTTCCTCGCCCTGATATTGAATTTCCAGACCGCACATCGCTTCACAAATATTGCAGTTGCGGTAGTGTGTTTTTATTTCGGACACATCGACCTCTTTTGGATTCTTATTGAGTAAATTGATGCTTTCGAGAAAACAAAGCTTCGAATGCGCGGCATGTCCACTGGCGTACTTCCTTGGCAGAAAAAATGCGGAGATACTGGTAATAGCCCAGGACAATGGAAGTGAGTTCAAAGATAAACTGATTTTTGTCTAATCCGGCAGGCAGAGCACCGTCGGCAATCGTGCCGTCAATAAGACGGTTTAAGATATTGTGTAGTTCTTGATTCTTTAGGTTCACTACATCATGAACACCACCCTTTCGGTGGGCAAACTCGTGGCTCATGGTGAATATCAAACCGCCGCCTTCCAGGGGATCTGTGCCTAGCCAATCAACCCATCGCTTGGTAAAGTCTTTCAGCCGTTCCAGTCCGCGTTTTTGCTGTAAAGCCGGCTTAAGGACCGTTTCCGTAAAGCGCTGGGAAACTGTTTCCACGACCTGAATTTGCAGGTCTTCCCGGGATTTAAAGCGCGCATGCAAACCGCTTTTCGACATGCCGACCTGTTCTGCAAGTTGGCGGATTGTCAGCCCTTCAATACCCACCGAGGTTGCAAGGGCAACGGCTTCATTCAATATGAGTTCTCTGGTTTTTTCAGCTTTGGTCATTGCACCGGCAGGCATCTGAACCGCTACTCCTGAATCTCTTAGACCTCAAACAAAAAAGGACAACCGTCCTATTTTTGAAAGATATTAGGACATCCGTCCTTTTTTGTAAACTGTTTTGTGCCGAACAATCCCGGACCGGACCTTCAACGCCCAGGTTTCTTACAAAAACCAGATTTCCGGCAAAACATCACAGCGGCATTTATTACCCATTAGCTCTGGCGAGATCTAAACTATGCATCAGATGCATGGTTAATAATTTTCTTCATGTGGCGGATATACGAAACTTCAATTTAGTTTTCTTTAGAAAAAGCGAAAGGCAATGACCAAGACTAAATTTGATAGTCACTCTTCACAGGGCTATAAACCACACTTCCCGACCAAATTTTGTTTTCCTCTTCAGAATGTTCCGGTATTGATAAATGTTCCGGTATTGATAGTTGCCCTATCGCTCGGTATCACAGTCCTGTTCCCAGCGACCAAGCTCCAGGCGAAGGAAGCCGTGAGTCTGGCAAGCGGAGAATGGCCCCCATTCGCCTCGGAAAGTATTGTTAAATACGGCCTGCTTTCAGAAATCGTCACTGAATCCTTTGCGAAGGAAGGACTGGACGTAATCTATACTTTTCTACCCTGGGCGAGAGGCTACCTAGAAGTAAAACGGGGCCGTTATCATGGCTCACTTGGTTATGTAAAATCGGCTGAAAGAGAAAAGGAAGTTTTATTCAGCGACCCGATTTACATAGGCAATGCGGCATTTTTTCATAGAAAAGACTATCAGTTCGACTGGCAAACCATCTCGGACTTAAAGGGAAGAAAAATTGGAACAACGGTTGGTTTCAGCTATAGCCCTGAACTCGACGACGCAATAAGACGTGGTTTTCTGACAACTGATGAAGTTAGCGACGATCTACTGAACTTTAAAAAGCTGATGCTCGGAAGAGTTGAACTGGTACCCGCGAACATTGACGTAGGTTATCGAATGCTCGCAAGCCACTTCAAACCCGAGGAAGCCGCACTAATCACTCATCATCCCAACTTCTATTACACAGCCAACATTTATGCCATTTTTTCCAAAAATAATGCGGACAGTCGGGAATTACTAACCAAATTCAACTCAGGCTTAAGCAAACTGAAGAGTGGCAGAGAATACGGAAGAATCATCCAGAAGTTCCGGGAGGTCGCATTTTAGAATAATAGTAAACGTCTCTTAGGGGTCACCCTTTCCTATAAAGGGCTCTGACTCGAATGGCTAGCTCCCGGTTGGAATCAGTTTGATAATCTTCCCTTGTGGAGAGTCAGTCAGCAGATAAATAGCACCCTCAGGCCCGACGCGGACATCTCTAAAACGGGTATTCATATCGCTTAACAAGGATTGCTGCTCGACGACTTTCGTGTCTTGCAACTTTACCCATCGCAACTCCTGAGATGCAAGAGCAGTAATTAACAGATCACCCTGAATAGAAGGGAACAACTCGCCGTAATAAACCGCCATGCCGGAAGGAGCAATCGACGGTGTCCAATCCAGGATGGGTGGCTCCATTCCAGGATACTCCTGATAAGGAGAAATCGTTGAACCAAAATAATCCCGGCCGTAAGTTATAACCGGCCAGCCGTAGTTCTTACCGGCTTCAATATAGTTTATTTCATCACCGCCTTTGGGGCCATGCTCATGTGAGATAACCATTTGGCGCTTTAAGTCATAAAGGATGCCTTGAGGATTACGGTGACCATAACTCCAGATTTCAGACCGGACTTCAACTTTACCGATGAAAGGATTATCTTGCGGAATTCGGCCATCATCATGGAGGCGAACTATTTTTCCGAGTAGGCTATCCAGCTTTTGCGCCTCTTCCCTGTAGTCGAAACCATCCCCTGTGGTCAGCAATAGAGTATTGTCCGGCAGGAACGTAAGTCTGCCACCATAATGGGCAGGGGTATCCTTGCTGGGATCAACGGTAAAAAGCACCTCTAACTCTTGAAGCTGCGTACCATTTAGTTTGGCTCGAATCAACCGTGTTGCGTTCGCGTTTTCGTCGCCATGGGCAAAGCTAATGTAAAGCCAGCCATTTTGCTGATAGTTCGGATGTAACACAACATCCATTAAACCGCCCTGACTATGGGCATAAACCTCCGGTAGACCTGCGATTGGCTCTGATACCTGTCCATTATTGATAATGCGCAAACTTCCGCTTCGTTCTGTGACCAGTAACCGGCCATCCGGCAGAAATGCCAACGACCAGGGAAAGTCCAGCCCACTTGCAACCTCGACTTTATTAAAGGCGGGAAATGTAGCCGCATTTCCAGTAACAGCCAGGAAAAAGCAAGCTAGAATTACAAATTTCAGGGTTACTTTCATAAGTGGCTCCGCAGCAAACTAATCCTGATAAACTACAAAAGGTATTTCAGGCGTAAATACGATAGCACAGATATTATGGATAAAGGCTTACTTACCCGCAGACTGATTGCCTACCTGATTGCCACTCTTGTGGCATTCAGCTTGGCCAGCATCCTTCATACGCAATTCGTACTGCATGGTCTCGTGCAGGTAGGGACCGACATTCCAATTGGGGTACGACTGAAAACAACTCTGGATGACTGGGTTGGCATGCTGCCAAGTTATTGCTCGCTCATCGCGCTTGCCTTTGCCATCGCTTTCCCAGTAACAGCCGGCGTTCGACATTGGTGGCCTGTACCTCCTGCCATCGCATACGCTATCGCTGGATTTGCCGCGTTTATGGCGCTCCTTGCCAGCTTACAGCCGATTTTAGACATTACCCTAATTGCCGGTTCTCGTGGCACGGCGGGTTTTATAGCACAATGCTCTGCGGGTGCACTGGGAGGAATCAGCTACGTGTTACTCAATCCTAAACTGCAAAAAACCAAGTGATTGTATTTAATCAGAAACATATCCGATACGTTTCCAACCTTCCTCTTTTTGTTTCATTGAGGACTGTGGTTTTCTAATATTTCGAGAGATCAAAATTTTACGTTTCAGCCTGATAAAATCCATTTGATTTGTAATGCCTACTCCAATTTGACTAATTGCCATCGTCGCAATTGCGGTCGAAGTTCGAAGAATTGTTTCAGCATCCAGCATCCTGCTCAGACCGACTGCCAAGCCGGCAACCAAGCTATCGCCGGCACCTACCGTACTGACAACTTTTTGCGGTGGGGGCGTCGCATGCAACACCAAGGAATCTGAATACCAACTGACACCTTCGGCACCGTTGGAAACAACCACATTCTCAACACCTTTGGATAGCAACTCTTCCGCAGCCTGTTGCTGCCGTTCTCGAGATTCACATGCATACCCTACCAGCTCAGACAGTTCAGTTTCGTTTGGCTTGATCAGGGTGGGACAGGCGGCAATACCTTCCTCCAGTGCTTTACCACTGGTATCCAAAAGAATGCATTTGTCCAAGGGCTTTAATAAGTTGATCAAGTCGGCCCAGATCGAGCTTGATAATGAGGAAGGAACACTTCCTGCCAGAACAAAGACGTCACAGGTTTGCGCAAGAACAGATACCCGCTCAAAAAGTTGATCGATATTCTCCTGGCTGATTTCCAACCGTGGGAAATTAATATCAGTGAACTGACCGCTTTGTTCGCATATCTTGATGTTGATTCGGGTATCGCCCTGCTCCCGAATAAACTCATCATGAATCCTGTGCTTTTCAAACAAATCCACAAACGGCATTTGATTACCCTGCCCCAGCATTCCGGTAGCCGCGACCGAAACACCGAGACCCCGGGCTACCAGCGCAACGTTAATGCCTTTGCCGGCAGGTCTCAGGTGCATGTCGCTTACCCGGTTAACCCGGCCGGCAACAAGATGATCTACATTGCCGGTCAAGTCCAATGCAGGGTTAAGTGTGATGGTGACAATGCGGGTCATGGGCGAAACCTCTTTCTAATTAATCAACATCCAGTAGCCATTTTTGTGCCGGCGTCAGCCGACTTAAGGTGGACTCTTTGATCCAACGGCTTTGATCTTGCTGTTGCGGGTCATCCCGGCGGGTAAAGTAACCGTGCAGCACGCGTCTTCGAGCGCCTGACTTATTGGTGGTGCCCCCATGCCAGGTATGGGCGTTAAATATCATGACGGTTCCCGCAGGGCATTCCAGTATGACCTCGTCCGGATGCGGAGCAGAGGGATCCGCAATGACATCTTCAGGCAATTCCGGTCGGTTGTGAGTCCCGGCAATAATCCTTGGAGAGCCGTTTTCCGCACTTAGGTCATCAATAGCCCAGATCGAATTGAGTACATGAACCCGCGGAAAATCAGGCCTTGGTTTTTTCCAGTCGCCATGGAGCGGTTGATGGCCTCCACCCGGATGCGCTTCCCGGCCATTGAGGCTGGATACTCTGAACTCACCCCCAAATACATGTTTTGCTGCCGCCAATAACAAGGGGTGGCTCCAGACTTTCTCCCAAACAGTGCCTTTGTTAATCAGATTGGCAACTCGAGTCACCGTCTCTTCCGTATGATGCTCTATTGCCAGTTGGTCACCTTCCCGTTCCACCAGAGCATCAAAGGTGCGGCGCATTTCCTCTAGCCAGTCAGGTTCGATCATATTGGGCACAATGGTAAAACCGTGCGTTTCCAAGTCGTCTATCATTTTGGGAGGTAAACTGATATCGGCGCCCAGGGCCGACAGGTGTTCTGCGGAAGTTGTCATAAGCTCATCTTTCTTGTTCGTTGACCATTCAGATGAGATTTATAGTACTGGATTAAAATACGCACTTAACGGCAAAAATTGCGCTTTTTGCTGGATTTTTGTTATATCTTTTCTATTACTTTGGCTAGAATTACCCCAGCAATAATAATTAAGACGTTCATCTAAATGCCTACGAACCACAACATCGAAAACGCGCTGAACCACCTCATCACTATGCCTTCCACAAACAAACAGATCCTGTTTGCCGGCAACCAACCTGCACCACCCCAATTAGCCTATCAAGTGGACTTCCCCCGATTTGAATTCGTATTGGAGGGTGAACTGTCCATGGAAGTCGGCAATACCGGCCCGGAAAAGATTCTGACAAGCCTGACACCTGACAAGATTCTTTTTCTACCTGATTACAGTTGGAATAAGCCGCAGTGGGATGATCCGGTCACCACCTTGAGCCTGCTTTGCGGGAGACAAGCCATCGGGCTAAGCCTGATGCATTGGGATGGAACTGCATTTGAAGCGCCTGAAAAGCTGAGTATTCCGCGCCGGGGTCCGCGGGTCGGCACTTTTATCGTGCGTGCGCTGAATGAACTCAGCTGGCATCCGGAAGATCAGGCAACAGCCTTATTGTTAGTTCGTTCGCTGCTAACCAATACCCTCGATCTTCTTGATCATCCACCGGAAACGCCCTCTCAGGGCCATGCCGTCTTTGAAGCAATCCGGGATTACATTGACAATCACTATCAGGAACACTTAAGCCGGGAGTCTATTGCGGCGGAATTTTATATATCACCAAACTATCTTTCCCAACTTTTTCATCGGGAAGGCGGGATTAAGTTTAATGATTATCTGATTCAGGCCCGGCTTGAAAAAGCGAAATATCTGCTGAAGCAATATGACATGAAAGTGAAAGAAGTGGCCTACAACTGTGGCTTCAGTGATAGCAATTATTTCTGCCGCTCGTTTCGGAAAAAGACCGGACGTTCCCCTTCCGAATACCGCGTTCAGTATCGCAGTCATTGACTGGTTTCTAACACTGTTCCCCTTGGCAGACCTCGTGCTTTTTCGATCACTGCCAACAGTCTCTCCGGGGCGACCAGAACATCCTGGACGCCCATCTTAATAATCCGGCAACGGGAAAACCGTTCATAGCCTTCGATACTAATATCGGAAACAAGTATGGCAATATCCGCTTCGGCGATGTCTTGTCCGGACAATTTATTTTCTATCCCTAATGCGCCCTGGGTTTCGATTTTGATCCGATAATTTTTTCTCAGACTGAGCTTCTCCAATTGCTCGGCCGCCATATAGGTGTGCGCGACACCACTGACACAGGCAGTAACTGCGACAAGCTTTAGTTCGTGCATTATTGTTTTAGTCTCAGCGGCTAAATCTATGGGCTAAAGTTACTTACTTTTTCCGGCATTGACGTACCGTTTTTAAAGGCAAACTGCCAGCGGCGCATCTGCTAGCAGCGAGAATGCCGGATTAATCAGTATAGCCTTCAGCGATTAAAAAACATCAAGAACCGTCTTGCCCTGGCCATAAACTCCTTCCCAATCACTAACGAAACCTGCGACACCGGAGTCGGTCAAGGGATGCACTAACAACTGATCAAACACTTCCGGCACAATGGTAATCGATTGGATACCGGACATGATAGCTTCGTGCACCTGCTGAACGTTCTTGAAGGACGCCGCCAGCACTTTCGCATCTAACTGATAGTTCTCAATCAGCTTTACGATATCGCTAGCTACTTGGACGCCATTACTGCAGATATTGTCCAGGCGGTTGATATAAGGCGCTAGAAATTCAGCCCCTGCTACCGCGGCCATCAATGCCTGCTGGGGGGTCAATATGGCCGTCGCTGTAATCCGTATCCCGTCCGCGGCAATCATCTGCATCGCCTTAATGCCTTGCGGCGTTACGGGCACTTTTATAATCAGTTCGTTATCGAATTTATGCAACAACTTCGCTTCCTGGTGCATCACTTCTGCAGTATCACCCATCACCTGGGCATGGAGCATTCGAGAAGTGCCGATGATCTCGCGAATATCCATTAATATACTGCGCATAGGCCTGTTTTCTTTGGCTATGATGGATGGATTGGTGGTGACTCCAGCCAGCGGATAGAGATCAACTCCTCGTTCAATCGCCGCTAAATTGGCGGTATCTAACATATATATCATGGGGTACTCCTATCAGTTCTTAAAAACCAAATTCTTTTAAACACTTCATGATGGCGTCTTTGCTTTCGGTGAAAACAACGCCATTTGCTGCCAATAACGACGTATCCAGGCGGATATCCCGGTCTTGGGGGGCTTCTGTATGATCCAACAGCTCATCCAGCCGATCCTCCTGACCAAAACCTGTCAAAATCAGACGCGCAATCTGGTAGCGGCTGAGATCGTTCTTAGCGCCCGTGTGATAGAGCCCAAAAGGCAAATCAAACACTTTTGGAAATTGGTCAATGAGTTCGTGAACGTAGGTTAAGCCGCGATATTCATTGGTACGCTCCACCATTTTCTTGCCGGCCAACTGTGCCTGCAGAGCATTCCAAACGACATTCGGATTAATGGAAGTATCCCTTTCCGGGAGTCCGAACAACCAGGTGAAACGCAGTATCCATAGTTGATCTTCCAATAAGGCTTTAAGTTTGCCTTCAGCCTCCAACTTATTTTGACCATATACCGTATCCGGTTCCGGAGTATCTGATTCCTTATATGGACCTGGCTCGGCATTGCCGTTAAAAACCTGCTCTGTACTAATAAACACCAGACGGCCATTGTGCTCTTTACAGGCTTCGCCGATGTTCAGTGCGCCCCCCACATTAACTTTGTGTGCGGCTTTAGGGTGCAGATTGCAAAAATCCGTCACGGCGATGGCCGCCGCATGAATCACAAAATCCGGCTGAAATTCGGCAAACGCCGAAAACACCGCCTCTCTGTCAGTAATATCAAGTGCAACTTTGGCTTTAGGCCCCACATCGGTACCCAAAATCTCATACCGCTGGCCCCAGGTTTTAATGAAACGCGTGCCAAAGAAACCGTTTGCACCGGTAATTAAGATTTTTTGCTTGGACTGTTTATTTAGATTCGTCATCTCTATTTACCAAAAAACAATAAGTTTGGAGTTAGCCGCCAATAACGACTCTATATCCTTCCGATTCTACCCAGCGCTTAATTGCGGCGATCTCATCCGATGATGGGGTGGGTACATCGCTATACGCATATGCCATATTTAGATTGTCGTATTTTCCTGCGCCATACTGATGAAAAGGCAGCAAGTGAATTTCCTGTATATCGAAGGGTTCGAGGAATGCGAGCACTCTAGTGACATTAAGCACATCCGTCGTCTGCCCAGGGATCAAGGGTAAGCGAGGAATCACCTTGATCCCGGCTTCCAGCAAAGCGGTAAAGTTACTCAGGACCCTGGATAAATCGATTCCGGTCACCGCTTTGGCACGCTTGGCTTCCATGATTTTGAAATCATACAGCACTTCATCACAGAGCTTACCGATTGACAGCAAATGACGAAGGTGGCACTGACCGGTGGTTTCAATGGCGATGGGATAGCCAAATGTTCGAAGTTCCTTTGCCAGGGCAATGGCAAATTCCGCCTGAGCCATGACTTCACCACCCGACAGCGTCACACCACCACCGGAGGTCCGGTAAAAGACGCTGTCTTTTTCAACTTCTTCCAGCACTTCCTGAACCGTCATGTCCTTGCCCAAGTACTCCAATGCACCACTGGGACATTCTTCGATCTTGTCGTCCATGCTCAGGTCGTGCCTATCCAATACACACTCCCGGCAATGGATACAGCGACTTTGCTTTTTAACCAGTTGGACATCGAAGGCACGTGATTCAGGGTTGGAGCACCATGGACAAGATAACGGACACCCTTTGAAAAAAACCACAGTGCGAATCCCCTGACCATCATTCAGCGAATAGCGTTGGATATTAAATATCCTGCCCCGCTTCTCTAATTGGCTTGATTGGCCCATAAGCGTGCTGCTGATGATTTGGCTGGATTCACAGTTCATGAGAAGTCCGCCGAATGATGTCGTCCTGGATTTCCCGAGACAGCTCCACAAAGAAGGCGCTGTAACCTGCCACTCTGACCACCAAGCCCGCATAGTCTTCAGGATTTTCTTGTGCCTTCTTAAGGGTTTCCGAATTCAGCACGTTAAACTGGATATGCTGAATTTTCAGTTTCATAAAGGCATGCAAGAAATCACATAGCTTGTTGATACCTTGCTGACCCTGCAGTGTTCCCGGCGAAAACTTGGCGTTCAGCAGGCTGCCATTGGAAAGCAGATAGTTATCCAGCTTGCTGACTGACTTAAGAACCGCTGTGGGACCCAGTTGATCCTGTCCCAACATCGGGGACAAACCACCGTCTGCCAATTGTTCTCCGGCATACCTGCCGTCGGGTGTGGCGCCAACCACTTCCCCTAATGGAACGTGCGCGGAAACGGTATAAGACCCTGGCGTAAATGAGCCACCGCGAGGATTATCGTATGTTTCGACTTCCTTACAGAATAGGCCCAGCAGATCGGTTCCGATCATATCGACTTCGTCCACATCGTTACCGTATTTGCTATAACGATTGATCAACCTGGCGCGCACTTTGTCTCCGTCCGGTTTTTCAAAATTGCTTTCCAACATTGCGATGAAGTCGGTATACGCCATCCGCTTTTCTTCGAACACATATTGCCTCAGGGCATAGAGAGAATCCGAGAGGTTAGCGATGCCAATACCTTGTACACCGGAAAAGTTGTAGCGGCTGCCACCCTCGGTAATATCCTTAGCATTTTCGATGCAATCGCTGATAAATGATGAAAGCAAAGGCACCGGTGCCCAATCACGATGCCCTATGTCGCAGATATTGGCGCCCTTAACCATCAGTTCTACATACTTACGAATATCCGCCTCTATTTCGGCAACAAGTCCTTCATAGCTAACTTGGGGGTTGGACTTATTGCGTTTAAGAACAAGTTCCATAACCTTCAGCAGGTTAAACATCGCGATGTCATGCAATCCGTAGGTCTTGCCGGGGATGGATAATTCAACGCAACCGACGACTGAATAATCCCGAGCGTCTTCCAGGGACACTCCCCTATTTAGAAACGCGGGAACGACAACCTCATCGTTAAATATCTGCGGAATACCGGTTCCCATCCGAATGGTTTCTGCAGCCTTCTGCAGGAAAGGACGATCGATTAGTTCGTTAACTCTGACACCCAGATTAGGCTGAGGGAGCCGAACGCTTTGATATGCCTCCAGACAAACCGATGACAATGGATTTACCGCACTATGCCCGGTTTTATTCAAACCACCCAAGAGTATGGTGTAGCCCGTGGGAAAACCGGCAAAAAACTTGGCGCTGTTGGTTGAACGCAACAGGACTATATCGTTCATCTTAATCCACAGGCTTTCCAACAACTCCTGGAGTGATTCTTTTGATTCACCGGTATCCAAAGAGGCCTGGTAGAATGGCAGCATGTATTGATCGAATCTGCCAAGTGAAAGAGAACTGGCGTTCGATTCATACTGCAAAATGATATTCATATACCAAAACAGTTGACAGGCTTCGTAAAAATTCTGTGGCGCTTCAAAAGCTATTTTCGCGGAAATATCCGCGATACGTTGAAGCTCGTGGGCGCGGTTAAATTTGCCTAGTAGTTCCTGTTGCTGCGCCTCGTGCCTGGCTAGTGCTTCGTACCGGCCGATATGGCGCGCACTTGCCTTGAGCAAAATAGCAACCGCTTGGAAAAAATGATTTTCCGGTTGGGTGGCCGCCAGGGTATCAAGTTCATCGATCAGTTTTCTGAGCCCTCTGGTTAACAGTCTCTGGTAGTCGATAATAATGTGGCCCTGGCCCTTATCCGTCTGATTAATGGAAAAGATCTTCTGCGCGGATGCCTGCTTAATCTCTTCAGGAATCCGGCCGTTAATAAAGTCTTTCATGGAACGGTCCTGCCAATAAGCCAGGAGCTGTTCTCTATAGATTTTCTTGTCCTCAGGAGAAATCTTGAAGTTGTCCTGAGGACGGCGGTGAATGGTATCCAGCTCTTCTGCAATCCAGTATGGATCCATTTCCGGCGATACAATTCCGGCACGGGGTTTCACCGTGCGATTGCCCGCGATCAGCTCGTTTTTACGAATGGCAATTGCAACTTGATCCAACACGTTGGCCGTTGCCTTGGCGCGCCGGATAATCGTCGGTTCCCCTTCGGTTTGCTGATAACTTTCGGTGTACAGCAAGGCCCTTTCCAGGGAAATCTCACGAGGCGCTGCAAAAAGATCTGTTTTCAGCTGTTGAATGCGGGCAGTACTCATTACGTTCTCCCTGATTAGGCTGTCGCCTGCTTGGCGAAGAAAGCTTCAACTTTGGCCATCACCGCATCGGCGCGTTTTACTGCATCGCTTACACCAATACGCACAACGGTTTTGCCCTCAAAACGGTCTTCTTTCTTAATCCCGATATCCTTGGTCAGAATAACCAGGTCTGCGGCATCGACATCAGCTTTGGAGAGTTCGTTTTCAATACCGATGGAACCTTGGGTTTCGACCTTGCATTCCCAACCTTTTCCCTCGGCCGCTTGAGCAATAGATTCGGCTGCCATGTAGGTATGGGCTACGCCAGACGGGCACGCGGTAACTGCGATAATCTTTTTCATAAGAATCACCTGTATAAAATAAGTTGTGAAAAATGCTTTGGGTTGGGCGCTTGACGCGCCCGGATTGTTTGATCAGCCGACTTCGAAGTCCAATTCCAAGTCGCTTTCTTTTTCTTCTTTTTCAACCTTTGGGCGGCGCGCCTTGAGGAAGTTAACCATGATGGCGGTAACGGCGGAGCCAACCAAAAGTGCAATGATGAAACTGAAACGCCCTTCCACTACCGGCAGTACGATCAGACCACCCCAGGCAGCGAAGCTCTTGACTCCCAGTACTGCTGCGGTAACCGCGCCACAAGCCGTTCCGATCATGATAGAAGGCAGAACACGTAGAGGATCTGCTGCGGCGAAAGGAATGGCGCCTTCGGTAATACCCATAGTACCCATTAATATAGAGGCACGGCCCGCTTCACGCTCATCGACACCATAAAGCTTTCTATTCAGGAAGGTGGCGAGCCCCATACCGATAGAAGGTACGGCTACCGCGACCGAGCTAATACCGGCAACGTTGTAGATACCTTCACCGACACAGAGAATTACAAATGCATAAGCAACCTTGTTGACGGGTCCGCCCATGTCGAATGCAATCATGAGTCCCATAACAATCGCTAACAGCACGATACTGGAATCCTGCATTCCCTTGAGAAACCCGGTCAAGGCTTCGGTACCCGCGCCAATAGGCTCACCAATACCCCAAACGATGGCACCTGCTGTAATAAACGTACCTACGATGGGAATCACAAAGATCGGCATGATAGAGCGTGCAAATTTGGGCACTTTGATCTTTTTAAGGTAGTAAACAACGATACCGCCTAACAACCCGGCAAAGATGGCGCCGAAGAAACCGGTGTTATACATGTTGGCGCCGATAAAAGCGGCGATTGCAGACGGGGCCAGCGCTGAACGATCAGCAATGGAATAACCGATGTAAGCTGCCAGGATGGGGACCATCAGTTGGAATCCGGCAACGCCGATGAAGAATAAGTCGTGCAACCAAGTACCTTCTTGTGGCACGGCACCTTCGCCGTAGATCATTACCGATGCGGCTAACAAAACGCCTCCCGCTACCACGAAAGGAATCATGTGTGATACACCTGTCATTAGGTGTTGCCGAGTATTTTTTAGAATGCCGACTAGTTCATTCATCTTTACACTCCTGAGTTGTGCTGTCTTCATGTTGGTTTTGTTTTCGTCGATTTTTACTATGAAACAACTCAGACATTGTCGATAGTAGAAAAAAATCAATTTCACTGGACTTTTGTAAGATCCCGGTAAAATATTGATCTAATCGGCATTTTTTCAGACAGACAAATCAAAATTTCAATAATATTCCTTTATTTTCAATGTGTTATCAATTTTCAGCCAGTCACCCAGGTTATTCAAAAGGAATGACCTGGATCACCAACCACCTAATCATCAACAATAGTCCAGTATTTCTTAGCATTTCCCTATAGTTGGAAAACCATTTTACTCCTATTGTCGATATAGGTTGAATTTTAATCCGTCTTTCGATTGAGCGAAACGGTGTTTTTGGAGTAGAACAATGGCACAGTCTTTTTCCTTTACTTGTGAACTGCCAAACGGTGTCCACGCCCGCCCTGCCAGTCACGTTGAAACCATTTGCAATACATTTACTTCCACTATCGAATGGAAGAACTCCCGGACAGGCGAGATCGGGAATGCTAAAAGTGTGCTGTCCCTGATCGGAACGGACACGTTACACGGGGATGAATGCACCATAGTCATTCGGGGTGCTGATGAAGACGCCGCGTTTGAAAGGCTGAATCTATTTATTAAAAATGAATTCCCTGAGTGCGACGAACCACTTGAAACCGGCGGCGAGGATGACGGTGAATTCCCTGCGCTGCCAAGAAATCTGACTAACCTTAACCCGGAAATGGTGCGGGGCCGGACTGTCAGCAGCGGACAGGGCCGAGGCAAGTTGGTCCAGGTGGGTGGCATTGACTTTGAAGCATTCTCCGCCCTACCCAATGCGCGTTCTGCGGATGAAGAGCAAACGGCGCTCAATCAGGGTCTTGAAAGACTGCGCCATGCATTGGAGCTGCAAAAACAGTCCGATAAAGGCACGGCGACCGCTGTTATTGAAGCACACTTGTCCATTCTCCGTGATGAGGAGTTCAGCGCCCGGTTATTGCAAGAACTGGACAAAGGTAAGACTTCCGCCGAATCGATCATTGCGACGGCACAGCACTTTTGTGCGCAGATGCAAAAGTCAGCCAGTGTCTACCTTCGCGAACGTGAGCTGGATATTCGGGACGTCTGTTTCCAACTCCTGCAACTGGTCTATGAAGACCATCAGTTCCAGACCGACAATGGATTGACAGAACCTTCGATTTGTCTGGCTGACGATCTGACTCCCAGCCAATTTCTCGAATTAGACAAAAATTTACTGAGAGGTTTGGTCCTGACCCACGGCGGCACGACTTCCCATACCGTCATCCTAGCCAGATCCTTTAATATTCCGACATTGGTGGGTATCGAAGCGAGTTCGCTAGCGCCCTATGCCGGATCAGAGGTGTTCATTGACGCAGACCTTGGGCTGGTGGCGACCCGAATCACCAACGAGCTGGAACGCTATTACCAGGAAGAACAGCGTGTCGCCGACACCCTGGCAGCCCGCTATGCCGCCTATCGGGAAAAGCCTGGCGCCACTGTCGATGATATTAAACTGGAAGTCGCTGCGAATATCGCCCATTCCATTGAAGCCGAAGCCGCCTTTAACAAAGGAGCAGAGGGTATTGGTTTATTCCGCACGGAAATGCTTTACATGGATCGCACCACAGAACCCGATGAAGACGAGTTATACAACATCTTTTGCCAGGCCCTGGAAGCGGCTAACGATAAGCCGATTATTGTCCGCACCATGGACATCGGTGGCGATAAACCCGTTGATTACCTGAAGATCCCCGCAGAGAACAATCCTTTCCTGGGTTACCGGGCAATTCGGATCTATGAAGAATATCTGGATCTGTTCAAGACGCAGCTACGATCCATCCTCCGGGCTTCAGCCCACGGTAAGCTGAAGATCATGATTCCGATGATTTCTTCCCTGGAAGAAATACTTTGGACCAAAGACGTACTTGCGGAGGTCCGACAAGAGCTTCGCAAGGAGCAGATTCCGTTTGATGAGAGTATTCAGCTCGGCATCATGCTGGAAGTACCTTCCATCGCTTTCATTATTGACCAGTGCTGCGAGGAAGTGGACTTTTTCTCTATCGGTTCCAATGACCTCACCCAGTATCTCATGGCAGTAGACCGGGATAATGCGAAGGTCACGAAAAACTATAACAGTCTCAATCCGGCCTTCTTAAGAGCATTGGATCACATCGTTCGGGAAGTGCATCGCCACGGCAAATGGATCGGTTTGTGCGGTGAACTGGGAGCCAAAGGCTCGGTATTGCCACTCCTGGTAGGACTCGGTTTGGATGAAATCTCCATGAGTGCGCCTTCCATTCCTGTAACCAAGGAGCGTTTGGCAAAACTCGACAGCCGCGAATGCAGACAATTGCTTAATAAGGCAATGGCCTGCAGAACGTCGCTTGAAGTGGAGCATCTGTGTGCGCAATTCCGCATGACGCAAAGCGATGCCCCGTTGATCAGCACCGAATGTATTGTTCTCGACGCGGATCTGCGCAGCAAAGAGGAAGTCATAAAGACCTTGGCAGACAATCTCTACCTGGCAGGACGCTGTCGCTATCCGAACAAGTTGGCAGACGACCTCTGGGCACGGGAAGATGTGTTTTCAACAGGACTGGGATTTGGATTCGCGATCCCCCATACCAAGTCCGAGCACATCGAGCAGTCCACCATCAGTGTGGCGAAACTCGCTCAGCCCATAGTATGGGGAGAGGACGAAGCGGAATTCGTGATTATGTTGACGCTCAACAAGCATGCGGCGGGCGACCAGCATATGAAGATATTTTCCAAGCTCGCTAGAAAGATCATGCACGCCGACTTCAGACAAAGGCTGCAGGATTCAACAAGCAGTGAAGAAATAGAAACGCTGCTACAGGCCGTCATCGATCAGTAATGAGTTTTTATCCTGAAACCGTGTGACGGCCCAGGTCATCCTTGCCGTTTCGCGGCGGCCGGCGCTCCGGAGTCGAAACTGAAATCTTTGATTTTCAGTTTCTCGCAAAATCAATAGCTTATGCTATCGATTTTGTTGGCACATCCTTGTGCCAAACTAGTTTTCATTTTAACAATTAGGTTGACCATCAAATCCGTTGGTCAACCTCAGCAGACCTTTGCCATGAACATAGTACAACCAATCAAAACCGGCCTGGTGGGGTTTGGCATCTCAGGTGCCTGCTTTCAAATGCCGGTTATAAAAGCCGTCAGGGATCTAGACCTTTGTTATGTCGTTTCCGGCAATCCGGATAAAGTAAAAACCGCCCTACCTTCAGCAAAAGTTTTCACTAGCCTGGAAGAGATGCTGGCCAAAAGCGACGTCGAGCTTGTGGTGATCGCAACACCGAATGCTGAACACTATCCCATGGCAAAGCTGGCACTGGAAGCCGACAAACATGTGGTAGTGGAAAAGCCCTTTGTGATTGACAGCAAAGAAGGCGAAGAGCTGATTGCCCTAGCGCACAGCCGTCATCTCAAGCTAACCGTCTATCACAGTCGGCGGTTTGACGGAGACTTTCAAACAGTTCAGCACCTTGTGCGGGAAGGAACACTGGGAAATGTGCACACCTTCTATTCCAGTTATAACCGCTATCGTCCGGTGGTGAAAGATCGCTGGAGAGAGCGCGACGAAGCCGGCGCCGGCATTCTTTACGACCTGGGTTCGCATCTGATTGATCAGGCATTACGGCTATTCGGCATGCCTACGTCTTTGGCGGCGCGACTGCGCTGTCAACGCCAGGGTGCACAGACGGTGGACCATTTTCATTTGGTCCTCAACTATCCCAATACCGATGTCATCTTGCATGGCAATTGCCTCAGCACCGCGCAAGGACCTCGCTTTCAGGTATTTGGCGACAAAGGTTCGTTTATAAAGTCCGGCATGGATCCCCAGGAAGATTTTCTCAGGGAAGGCAAAGATCCCGGAACCAAGGGATGGGCGGAGGATTCTCCTGAGCATTATGGACAATTGGTTGTGCAGGCCGGTAGCACCCCTATCCAGGAAATCGTGCCAACACTTGCCGGTGGTTATGAAGATTTCTATCAGCAAACGGCAGGTGCGATAAGAGGGCGGAATTCATTGCCGGTCAGCGCTGACCAGGCCCTCGCTATCATCCGCATCATCGAAGCGGCTTAT
Source organism: Hahella sp. (assembly GCA_028280065.1). Classification (GTDB taxonomy): domain Bacteria; phylum Pseudomonadota; class Gammaproteobacteria; order Pseudomonadales; family Oleiphilaceae; genus Hahella. Next base: position 17,459 of record JANQMN010000069.1, on the reverse strand, counting down.
CAAAGCGACCGGCAACGGAAATGCATCTCACTTTAAAAACCAGAAAACTTAAATTGCCTTGATCATGAATACGTTACTAAATGAACTCGCACAACAAGAACAAAGCCTTCAGTTCGCCTCCTTTTCTAAGGAACGTGCCTGGAAATTAGGTTGCGCCATCAAGTCAGCCGCCGAACATCGCGGCGCTTTTGTGGCCATTGATATAAGCATGAATGGTCACTGCTTGTTTGCCTATGCGATGCCGGGAACGACCATCGATAATACCGAGTGGATTCGCCGCAAGCGCAACGTGGTGGACAGATACCAACATAGCTCCTGGTATATGCGGCACTACTTCGAAGCCAAGGGTAAATCGATAGAAGAAAGCTCCTTAGTGGATATAAGGGATTACGCGCCCTATGGCGGGAGTTTTCCGCTAACGGTGCGCAATGTCGGACAGGTTGGCACAATCAGCGTCTCCGGCTTACCCCAAAAGGAAGATCATCAATTACTGGTGGATGTGTTGGAGGCGTTCCTCACCGATGCGGAAAAAAACGGAAGTTTGAAGACATAAGGAGGTTCTAAGGCTAATGACTGATTTCAGATCGGAAGACTTTATTCGCAATCAGTTGCTGCAGATCATGGGATTTTATCCAGACTGCATCGCAGATAGGGTATCCGGCGGTTTTTATCAATCCTTCAATGACGACGGCTCCATAAGAGATCCGGGGGTCAGACATCTGGTCAACGGCAGTCGCCTTGTGGTGCAGTTCTGCATCAGCTACCAAATCACCGGAGAAAAGCGCTATCTGGAGTTAGCAAGGCACGGTCTAAGGTTTATCGAAGATCATCATTGGAATAAAGAGACGCAAAGCTATGCTTGGCAGCTGAATTACCGCCAGCCTGTCGACCAAACCAATCGTTGTTATGGCTATGCCTTTGTTATCCTGGCCCATGCGTGGGCAATCACTATTGGCATCGACGATTTCAAGGGCCGTCTATTCAGCCTCTATGATCTGGTACAGGAAAGGTTCTGGTTGGCGGACCCAGGGCTGTATATCGATGAAATCAGTCATGACTGGAAAACGATTTCTCCCTACCGAGGGCAAAACGCCAACATGCACTTCTGCGAGGCAATGCTGGCTGCCTACCGGGCCACATCTGACAATCGCTTCCTGGCGAAAGCTCACAAGCTGGCTTTCAATGTTTGCCAGCAGCTGACCAAGGCTTCCAATGGCCAAATATGGGAGCATTACGACAAAAACTGGTCCATTGACTGGCACTACAATATCGAAAATCCCAAAGACCATTATCGCCCCTGGGGATTCCAAACCGGCCACCAAACCGAATGGGCTAAGCTACTGGTTCACCTCTACCGGGAATATGGAGAATCCTGGATGTTGCACCGCGCAAAAGAACTGATAAACATCGCCTTTGAAAAGGGTTGGGACAACACCAATGGCGGTCTGGTCTATGGCTATGCAGCTGACGAAAGCGTATGTGATAGCGATAAATACTATTGGGTTCAAGCGGAAAGTATAGCGGCGGCGGCATTAGTGGCGATTGAGGCTAAGGATGAAGTATTCTGGGACTACTATCATGCTCTCTGGCATTACAGCCTTGAACACTTTGTTGACGCTGAAAACGGCTCCTGGTTTAGACAACTAAGCAATACCAATTCAAAACTACCGGAAGCGCCTGCCAGAACCAGCGATTATCATACCTTGGGTTCATTTTGGGATGTGTACCAGACCCTGGCACTTGAGGAAATGTCTTATCGTCCTCACCCGGTACAGTATGAACCAGTTCATATCCAAAATAGGAGAATTACTGAAAAAGCAGAAAGAATAATCCAGACCCAGCGGTTATAATCTCTCAAATGGCGCCCGTTAAAGCCTTCAAAGGGGGCCACAGCGACAAGAGTGTCAAACAGTAGCAAAGGCTTTCCGACGGCGAGCAGCACATAACCGAACTGAGCGAAAAAATCACTGCTTTGCGCTTTGATACTGTAGGAACCCAGCAGGATCAAGCAAATAACCAGTAGAGTACTGACGATCGCACCTTGTCCAAACATAGTTTGGAGATCTCGGGTACTCCAACCATCCTTTGACGGGTACAGATTTCCCGGTAGCGGTAAAACCTTTCCAAAGCCCAGAGCAATCAACAAAGACAATCCCCAACCGCCCGACCAGGCGCGGTATTCAAGTGGCTGCCGATAATACACAGAAACCAAACGAAGCCCCATTTCCCGGGCCGCCAACAGACTGCCAATGCCCGCAATAAAGGCTGCCCCGCTATGAATGGAAAGGGTTACTGAACCTCCGGAAAGGAACAGACCACCTCCCATTAAGGTTGCCAACAATGCAAGAAGTGTATTGAAAAGGAGAGAAAGGGATCGGTCTCGCCAAGGGCTGGCATCTTTTCCAACCGCCTCGGCAACCCAGAGGAAATGGCCGGGGTCAATGGCCCATCTCGACTTAATCCAAAACCATATGACGTCTAAAAGACTCCATCTGCGAACAAGTTGCCACATTGATAAACGCTGATATCCAGATCTAAAAAAGGCGTTTGCCGATCCCGTATTGTAGCCTTCGACATCAGTGGCAATATCATCGCAATCTTGAGCTTGCAGATGTGCATTGCTTGCATTGATTAGCAGCTTGGCAAAACTGCGCCCACGATATTCAGGATGGGTCATCAGCCAGGCAACAAAGCCAACTTTGCGACCACTTGGCAAACTGAAGGTACGCAACAATGATGCCGCTACTAATTTTCCATCTGCTGTGACAACTTTGCCTCCGGCATTACCGACATCAACGAACCTCGATTGATTAATAGGGAAAGTAATCCTGGCAAGCTCAAAAACAGCTTTATGATCGTCTTGTCTCAGATCCCTGACTTCCGCCGTTCCTAATGTACTTTCTGTCATCGCCCTGTCTCTATCGATTTGACACCATTTTTGATCACTTACGGTAAGGCTTACCTTACTAATAGAAAGCTAAGCAATATCAACTCAAAACTACCGAAAGCCCCAGCCAGAATCAGAGGCTATCACACCCTGGGTTCATTTGGGGATGTGTACCAGGTCATGGCACTTGAAATAATGCTCACCAAACCCGCTAATATGCACGATTCAGTGGCTTGAGTTCTCCACTGCTTGGGTCAATGGAGAAAAACCAGTCAAGTGTGTTCCCTTTGGACACACAAACCACTGCGGTTTCATGATAGATATGGGAACTTAGATAGTAGAACGAATAGCCTTCCGGCTCGGAGACTTCGAAGATCTTTTCACCGCTACGTCTTAGACCATGGAGTTTGTCGGATGTGTTTTTGCCTTCGAGTCCTGTCAGTACAAGCAGGAGTTCGTTCGTTGGACTGTATGCCGAACCGTGGATTTGGTCGCAAAACTCGGCTTGAACACACTCTTCGCCTACTTGCCAAGTTAGCGTGTGTTTGTTTTGGCCGGTCTTTCCATAGTTCGGTAGGAGTTTCATAAAAGTGAATATTGCTGTCTTTTGGCTTGAACTGTCCAAACGCGAATCGCTGCAGAAGAACCAATCAAATACATACCCGGTCGATATGCAAAACAGTGAAGTTTCGATCTTAGTACGGGAATTTAAGAGGGTAAACCAAATAACCTTGAAAGTAAGCAGATTGGGTGAGCATCAAAAGTCCTAAAGACTTCAGTCTCTAGTCACCTGATAACGCAATACTGTTTCGTAATTATCCGGGTCCGATTCATTAAACTCGGCTATGATTCGCGTTTCTTCATAGTAACCATCGATTAAGTAACCGTTATCTAGAATAAACTGCTGGAGCTTTCGTTGTGAATGTGGAATTTCTTCATAGCGACCTACATGGATGATTGACGCTATCCGTTCTTCCTCAGAACGTTTGAAATAAATATTGGTTGAGTTATCACGAGTAACGTTTGCTAAATCCATCGCCGTTTCAGGCACAACTCGATGGTAGAGTATCAACTCCTCTTTCCCGGCATCCGCCTGCCATTGCCACCGGTCCGGATATCTAGACGTTATATAACTGGGTGACAGCTTTAGCTGCCTCGCCAGGTTATGGAAAAGGATTCCCGCAGATTCCAGGGTAGTTTCTGGATCACCAGTTAATTCAGCGACCAGTAGTTTCTGCCTGGGGCTGCTATAAACAAAAGGTTCATGACGCACTATTTCGATAGCTGCATTATAGGCAATCATAATAACCATTGCCAACAGCACAAAAAACGCTGTGACAATTTTTGAACGCCCTATTTTCATGATACTAACCTAGGCAAAATCGGACCCATCATTTTAGGTTTTCCCGTTAATTGCGGGAGATAGCGATTAAAAAGATAAACAAAAGGTAGTGTTAACAAAATGCTGATGAATGTGACCACGATTCCACTAAGCAGAATTGAAATATGGCTCCCCGACAGCAGAGCAAGCAGACCAGTTGCCAAGCGGTCATTAATCAGATGATAAAAGATGCCATTCAAACCGAAAATGATGATTGCATTTTGACCGAGTCCAACTAAAAAACGCCGTTCAGTCGATATTTTGGCAAGAAGTATTATTGCCATACTGCCAATAAGAGCAGTAAGAGGGAACAAGATTAGATTTCCATGTGATGATGCGACGAGAATAACCGCATCATAATTCGGGACGGTAAACATGCCTTTATTTAGATCAAAGGTGAAATACACGATGGCAAGCCCTGCTAGAGCTGCAGCACAACATTGGTATGCAGGAAGTTTAAGCTGCAGAATCTTTACCCTCCTTAACCAAACACCCATTAAAAAGAAAGCGTAGGCCGTAATTGCCTCAAGTGACATGAAGTACGGGTACAACATCCCATGCGGGCTGAGTGCGTTCATCGGGTTCAGCAAGGGCGCATTCCAGGCAAGCGTTGCACCAGCGATGTAAAAACCTAACGCAATGAGCAGCACTCTTTTGTTAGAAGTGAGGTGTGGCGATACATAAAAATGAATGAGCTCAACTACGAAAAGGCAGATAAGAAACCAGGTGGGTATGTTGAAAAAAGGAAAGCCAGCAAAAAGGGTAAATGCAATCCCCTTTACGTAACCTTGCGTTGTATTGAGATCGAGTCCAACGGTATTGTCCGTGGTCCAGATAGTAGGAATGATAAGTAGAAAGGAAAAGAACAGATAAGGAATCAATCGCGACACCGCTAATTTTCCAAGGTAAGAAACAAAAGGTTTCTGAAATAGCTGTTCTTTTGCTACATACCCGGACAAGATAAAAAACAGGGGCATATGAAAGGAATAGATAAATTTGTAGTGAACCGCAGCAATCGCGCTACCTGCTTTCATATAGCTTTCGATGAAGTGCCCGTAATACATCAGGCTAATGCCATATATGCGCGCAATATCAATGAACTCAATTCGTGAGTTTTGCTGCTCAATGTCTGCTCTCAAGCTAGGCAAATTCTCCTAAGAATACTGTGTTCACGCAAGTTATTTTAGCTGCCCCATGGCGAATCCTGAGGCTAGATGGCGGCGCACGAAATAGATCATTATTGCGCCGGGCACGATGGTCAGTACTGCCATTGCTGAGATCAATCCAATAGGCACTAACTCTAGCGCAATTCCCGCCCGCATAATAATCGAGCCAAATGGAGCCGCATCCACCGTCGTTAACCAATTTGCGAGCAGAACTTCTGCCCAGGAAAACATAAAGCAAAAAAAGGCGGCGACACCAATGCCTGGAGCAATTACCGGGAGTAAAATCTTTAGGAAAAAACCGGGGAACCTATAACCGTCAATTTGTGCCGCCTCATCAAGTTCTTTGGGTACAGCAGAGATAAAGCCTTCCAGTATCCAAACGGCGATGGGAACCGTAAACAGGCAATGGGCCAAAGCTACTGCCAGGTGGGTGTCTGCTATTTGCAATACGGTGTAAAACTGCAGTAACGGCACCGCCACTACAGCAGGAGGTGTCATCCGACTAGCGAGCAGCCAGAAGAGTAGATGTCTGTCTCCCATGAAAGAAAAACGGGAAAAGGCATATGCAGCAGGTATGGCAGCTATCAGTGATAAGATAACGTTGAGAATTACATAAATGACAGTGTTAAGTAGAGCCATCATGGACTGTGCATCATCGAATACTGCCTTGTAGTTAGCAATCGTCCCTAACATTGGGATAGGCGTTGACTGATATTTAATTTCATACTCTGTTTTGAAACTATTGTTTACCAGAAAATATAAAGGTAATAGCAGGAAAGCCACATAAACGACCGGTACAATCCTTTTACAATTACGCCTGATTTTTGCAGATAAGGCACCTTTGGTCCGATTATCAAAAGCCTTTCCACTGTTAATGCTTTCGTTTGTTCTAGTCATAAGTTCTTATCAGGCTTTTCTTTTTGAGGCACTGCTATCCAGCATTATTCTGAACAGTATCCAGACGAACAAAATGATAATGGTGAAGTAGATCAGAGAAATTGCAGACGACTCGCCAAAATCAAATTGCTGAACTGCTTTTTGCATAAGGCTCTGGGAGATGAACAGGGTCGCTTGACCTGGCCCGCCGCGAGTTATAACAAAAGGCTCAATATAGATCATGAAACTGTCGATAAAACGAATCAACACGGCAATTAAAAGAACTCTCTTTATTGCTGGCAGTTCAATATATCGAAAAATACTCCATCGGCTGGCGCAATCGATTCTCGCTGCCTGGTAATGACTATCACGGATACCAAGTAACCCCGAAAAACAAAGCAGTACAACTAGGCTGGTCCAGTGCCAGACATCGACAAATATCAAAACTGTCCAGGCTGTTATCGCATTACTTGTGTCCAGCCGAATATCAAAAAATCCTAGGAGACTCCCTAGAGTTCCCCACTCCGGATGAATCATCAATTTCCATAACAATGCGACGACTACCCACGGAACCATCAGCGGCAGAGCCATGGTTAGAATATAAAAGGGGACCATGGGCCCTTTTCTCGGTAAGCAAAGCGCGATGAAAATCCCAAGAGGTACTTCTATCGCCAGAATGAGTGCGGAAAAGGCGAAGGTACGTAGCAAGGTTTCGAAGAATTCGTTGGAATCCAGCACTTGCATAAACCATTTAGGTCCAACCCAAATAAAATTATTGCCAAAAAACACATCGTGGAAAGCGTAATTAACCACTGCCATCAGCGGCAAGAAAGCACTTCCAGCTACCAAAACGCAGGCGGGTAGGACAAATAACCAGACATTAACATTGGTCGTTTTTTGCATAATTAAAACGTTGCTTTCTTACGGCTCTACTTTTAGTTTTGAGAATAGACAATCAAACTGTATAACACGAGGCCAAGTCGAGGCTTTGACGCATTCAATGAAGAAACAGCAATGGGTTAGGTAAAATTGTAATGGTTAGAATCATCCCATCGGCCAATACTTATCCAATTTGACATAATTATCACCAGGCTGGCGGTTATGGACAAAACCATAGAGAATTCTGCGATTTCATTTAGTATTTCCCCTGTGTTATTACGCTTGGTTTCTCTCACTCTCGGTTTGCTGCTATTGGTTAGCTGTTCCGGGGGGTCGTCTCCAAAGGTAAGCAGCAGTGTTTCAATTATTGCAGATACACGGCCGGCAAAATTTGAACCAAATGATCAGCAAGTTTTGTTTTTTATCGGACAGGACAATGAAGGTGTGGGTGGGAATCAGGATATCTATCCGCCCTATACTGAGTGGAACAAAGGCTACCTCGACTCCGATCTGCCGAAACCGATAGGTGTCACACATTATATTGGTTTAGTCGAAAACGTAGGATTCAGGCCGAGCGGAGACAAACGTGTCGCTGGGCTTTGGGGTGCTACGGATGTCGGCGCCGGTCCTTCCTGTTTAAAGTGCTATTTAGAATCCCCTTTGATTGACGTAAGCAATCTGGCGATTCATCTTTCTATCTGGTACGCAGGCAATGATCATGTTAAGGCCATTGCTCAGGGAAAGCGTGACGATTTGATACAGGAAATCGCCGAATTCTTAGCCGAATACTCGCATATCCCCTTTTTCATCCGTCCTGGTTATGAATTTGACTACCAGTATCAAAACATAGGCGTATCGGCTAAGGACTACCGCCTTGCTTTTCAAAGAATCGTAGATCAATTGCGTATGAGCAAACTGGAAAACTTTGCCACGGTTTTTTCCTCCTCACACTTTACAACTGGCTATGGCAACTGGGTGGACTACTATCCGGGAAACGACTACGTTGACTGGATCGGCTATTCGACTTTTGATGCCCATCAAATACCTGCAGTGTCAGACGGTGCCATACAGTTCGCCCATGCAGTAAACAAACCCATTATGATTGCTGAAGCGGCCTGGCACGATCAAAGAATTGCGACATTGGATGCAGACGGAAACCTTATAGAGGATAACGGCCAACAGAGTTGGGATAACTACTTTGCCTCCCTCTTTAAACAGGTTGATGAATTTCCCTATGATATAAAAGCAATTGCTTACATCAATACCAACTGGAGCGAACAGAGTATGTGGTCGACCAATGCCTACTGGGACAATACCGATAGTCGTATTCAAATTTCGCCTATATTGTCCGACTATTGGGCTAATGAACTAGAGTTGCCCCGTTACATTACAAACGATCAAAACCTTTTTAGTATCATTCGTTTTGCACCTGACGAGTAAATAACAAAGTTGCTCCAGTTAGGCTTTCCAAACCCGATACATTGAACCTCGAAAACACCTGCCAAAACACATATATTGATCGAAGAATAAGTGATCAGATTAGAATGACCAGATATAATATGCCAACCTTACAATTACCGTTCGTTTCTGGGAACTGCCGGATTCCACATTGATCGCCAGTCCTGATTATTTAAAGAAAAACGGAATAGCTTCCCAACCAGCGCTTCCTTAGCCCTCTTTAAGAAATTCTATGTCGGGAACATACTGGCAAGTTCCCTTAATGGTGCTTCCAGGTCCTTTGGCGGCCAGTTTTGTCCGGGTAAAAACTCATAGGTTTGCATAATGGTTTTGCTACTTCCAACTGCGTCCTGCAGTGGTGCCTGATTCATTTTTGCGGGAAGATGCACAGCCGCATAGGACTCGCCCGCCCATGGGTCGCAAACAACAGCTTCTTCTCCCCAGGTGCTAATATCGGGAATTTTCCCGGATTGCTTGCGCCCAAGCACAATTAGAACATGGTCGTCTCCTACCGACATCATTTCTATTGGCGTTACGTTTTTTTGAGCAAGATATATAAAGCCTAATGCGGACTTTGTTTCGCAGTTACCCCAACTAAACTTTCGCCCAAGTAGAGCAGGCGTCATAAGACTATCCAGGCCACGCACATCAGATCCACACTGATCCATCAAGCCCATGTAGACAATGCCGAATTGCTTATTCAAGAAACTGCCCATTTCATCTAACTGTGAATCTGGCAACTCACCGGTACCGATATTACTTGACTGAATGTTAAGGCCTTTAACATGCGCTACTGCCTCTTTGGCAAACTTCAAATAATCCATCATGAATCCTCTCAAAACCGATGCGAAATTTCTATCCGAAAGCAATATATTAGCATCAGTCTACAACTCTCACTTCAAAAGGACCACTTTGTGTCGATACTAGGCGCAGATAATGAGCCAAAACCCTTTACATCAAAAACACGGGTAATTTTTTCCTCAAAACGAGCAATTGATTCAATGAATTGCTAGATATCCTGGAGCAAACCAATGCTGAACTGCTTGACCTTCAATGCCGGAAATGCTCAAAATTCACTATTAATGCTCCTGGTGGCATGAAGCGGCAATTTAAGCTGAAGACAAAATTTTGTAATGGCGAATTTCATCAGTGGCGTAGCATAGCTGCGAGATGGATCCGCCTCCGATTTAGGAGACCGAATATGGATGAAAAATTGAATCCGGCAGCACTGGAGGCATTAAAGATCGCCTTTAGCTATATGCCTAAGGCGATTGAAGTCACAAAGTATGAGTATGGGGACCGGTACCAAATCGTATTGGATCATATTGAGACGGTTAGAGAGGTATTGATAATTAATGGCGTTGACCCTGAGGAAGTAGATGGAGACGTAAATCCGGATATTTCCCCCAATTCGACATACTAGGGAGGTAATGACCTGGTATTCAATATTTACATCCTATCGCTGATTTAACTCGGCATAGATCGGCCGCATCTTCTTGAACAGTTTCTTGAAAGATTTAAACTGCTTATCGTAGTGCGTAAAGTTCTCTTCGCGAGGGTTGAAGACCTTGCCAACTTTCAGGTTTTTCTTCATCTCGGCGTAGGTCACAATTCCCAGATTATTGAAGCAAACCGACGCAATTCCGCGTGTATTTGCCTGCCGAGGTTGGTCCATCACGTGCACCGGAATCTTCAACGCATCGGCACAGATCTGTGCAGCGTTATCCCACATGGCTCCTCCGCCGGTGAAGTTGACCTTTTGAATCTTTCCTTTCAGTTTCTTCTCTTTAAGCTCGAGCATCCACTTGAAGCTCATGGCGAACGATTCGAAAACGGCACGGATCATATCATTTCTCGAATTCTCCGGGCTCAGGTTGATGACTCCGCCACGCATATTTCCATCCGGTTCAGGGAATGTCGCCCCGAATATCCATGGTAGAAAAACGACACCATTGCTACCAACGGGCGATTGAGCGGCCATATCATCGGCAATTTTGGCGTAGTGAGAATCCGTTTCGGCATTGATGTGTGAGAGTGAGTCTGCAACACGGAAAAAACCCTCGAGCAAATAGTTGAGCGCTTTTGCGCCAGCGCCAGCCTCGCCAACCATGATATATCTGTTCGGAACCGGACTACTGACTGAGTACAGCGCATTCAGAATATCGAATGTTCGGTTTTCCAGCACAATGCCGGTGTTGAGAGTGGTTCCAATCTCGATGACCATGTCCATGGGATCGAATCCGCCTCCCCCAAGAATACAGGCGGTTGTGTCCTGCATTCCGGTAAACACAGCAACGTTTTCGGGAATGCCGAGGCGGTTTACCACTTCCCTGGTTGGATTTCCTAGATTGGCCCCAACCGGTACGATTTCGGGATAACGGCTGGTATCAAGCCCAAAGGTTTTCATCAGATTGGGGTTGTAGGTTCCTTCACTCCAACCCGCTTTCTTGATCATGGCATAGGTAAAGCCCGTATTCTCATTGGTGACGAACTTACTTGTCAGTTTCATGCTGATAAAATCAGACGGCTCCATTACCTTATAGGTCTTGTCCCAAATCTCCGGCATTTCATTTTGAAGGAACAACATATGCGGAGAAGCACCTACTCCCCAAACCACAGGAGGGATTCCAACAGCCCACAACCAACGCAACAGTTTGAAAAGGTTGTAGCCTTCGATTTCTGGAAATCCTCCCAACTTTTTCTTGGTGTACTTCCCAGCTCGAAGGTCTTCCCAGATTATGGCGTTGTGCGTAGGGTTTCCCTCTATATCAACCGGAACGGAACTGAAGTACTGGGCACAATTTCCGATGGCAACAATGCGGTCTGCCGCCCCAGACTCATCAATCACCTCTTTCGAAAGTTGCAGAATCTGATTCCACCATTCGTTGGCATCCTGCTCAACACCCTTTCCATCCTCAAGATAGATCGTTTCAAAACTGCCCGAGCGTGTTGCCAGGATCTCGCCAGTCTCATCAACCACAGCGATCTTGGGACCGCTGGTTCCGAGGTCAATCGATAGCACACATTTCAGGGCTGATGCTGACATAGACGGTCAGAACGGATAGGTGCTTTGCGTTACGTCTGTATACGCGATCAGCATCGGAACATACATCGAGGGGTCAATTTCCTTTCCTGCTCCACCGTACATCGCCGCCGATTTCGGGTCGCCTTTCTGACGCTTTGCGTATTCCACCGCTGCCGTAAGGTCTCTCTCAAAATCCTCAACGATGCGGCTGTTTGTGATCTGTGGGCCCGTTACGCAGAAGTGAAATCCGTTCGGGTGTTGCTGACCGTTCATTCGCCAGCCTTTGGTTTTCAGGTAATCGTTCACATGGTAAATATTGAACGCATCTGAACCGATGGCTGTCATGAAAAGTGAATCGCCGAACAACTTCAATTCAGGAATACTTCGAACGACATCCTTCAACTTCTCATTCACGTCAAAGATTCCCTTGGCGCGTTTCATGTAGCCTTCCTTACCATAGTGCATCATCGCTGCCCAGGTGGCCGCATACAGGCCACCCGATTTACTGCCGTTGAATCCGGTAGAAACGTAAACGCCACCCGGCCAATCCACCTCACAATGGTATTGATAGCGTCTCAGTTCTTCGTTGCTGAACAGCACCGTTGACGTGCCTTTCAGCGAATAACCATACTTGTGTGTATCGGCAGAAATGGCCGTTACGCCCGGAAGGCGGAAATCAAAAACGGGACAATCAATTCCAAGCGGCTCAGCCCACGCCAAGATGAAGCCACCAAGGCAGCCATCCACGTGCAGACCGATATTGTGTTTCACGGCAATGTCAGAGAGTTTGTCGATGGGGTCGATGATCCCATGACCATAGTTGCCTGCTGAACCCACCATCATTACCGTGTTGTCGGTGACCTTGCTGGCCATGTCGCGCACATCGGCTTGGAAGTGTTCATCGACTTTCGCTGTAACGACCTTCATGTTCAGGTAATGCGCCGCTTTGAAAAACGCTGGGTGAGCCGAACCCGGCAGCAGGATCTCGGGTTGTGAAATTCCCTTGTCTACCCCCCATTCGCGGTGTACGTAAACCGACTGAAAAATACTGTCTGTGCCGCCTGTGGTCAGCGAACCAGTCGCTTTTTCATTTGGATTCCGCTTATTCACCGCATCGCCATTGAAAATATCCAAGGTCATGGCAAGAATCTCGCCTTCATACTTGGTCAGTGATGGACAGACATCACGCTGTATGGAGTTAACCTGCGAGTAGTAGCCGAAGGCCTCGTTAAGGAAATCATAATGATCTTGATCTCCATGATAAAACGAACCCGAGATTTTACCCTTTTTCCAGGGCTTGCTCTCTGCCGAATGCATCTCCTTGATCTGCTTCAATACCTCCTCTTTTGGCATCGTTTTCTCTGGCATTTTTCTGTTGACTGGATATTTGTCGCGGTAAGGAAACAGCGAATCGAGCATCTCGGGGTCGTTCCGCATTTCGTTCATCACAAGGTCAACTTTCTTATCGTCGCTCATGCTGCGCTGCACGGCCCGCGCCACAGATGGCAGATGTTTGATGACTTTCTTCTCAATAAACTTTTTTATACTCATGAGTTTCGTTTTTAAAGTGAACCTAATATCAACCAAAAACCGATCGAGCTTGTTGTGATACGAAATGATCAAAATTCAACGCTGACTAATTTAATCAATGCCCAGCAACTGGAAAACACGGATCAAACTAACTACTTGTAAACAGGAATTCAATCAACGATCAATCACCGTGGTTGTCGTTGAGGGTTAAGTTGGCAAAAAGCGAGTAGATCGCATTGACCGTGGCCGGCGGGAAAGAAGCAAACTCTTGCTGGATATCGATCAGCGTTTTCTTCACCACGACCATCATATTCATTTTCAGGCACCATGACTAAAGCGGGGGAATTGCCTCCGAAACAGATAGAGACTTCACCTAGATCACAGATACATACTTTGCATTTCTCATATCTTTAGACTGCCAAGACCGTGGTTGACCACTTGATTATGCACTGTACGCCTCGTAAAGAAGCTGAAAAAACACGGCAAGAGGCGGAAACATTTGATCACTTTTGGCGTATTTATTAATTATTTCTTCGCACTTTAGTTTCGTGGATTCGATATTGCCAGAATTGGCCAGGAGTAAAGGCAACAACCTGTTTCTATGAGATGCGCTCCAAGTAGGCCAAAGCTTCGGGTTTTCGATAGATAGTATCTCTATTAAATGACTACGGTCTCGAAGCCGAACCAATTCGTCTGACAAGTACTTCAAAACATCATTAGCGAGCTCTTCTGGTGAATTATCCTCGGAGTAATGCCTACCAGAAAGTGAACTAAGCATTCTCCAATTGGCATCTGTTTAATCGACAAATGGCCAGCAAGTTTCAGATTCCTGGAAAGGATTGGGTATTACCTTCGGGTCTAGAACAACTTCTTCCAAAGTATGCCAGTCCTTTTTGGGCAGCTGTCTGGGATACATTTAAGGTGTACCCATAAAGACTCCTTAGGCTTTTCGACCCGACAGTTGGTTGCTGTAGTCGAAAACAATCGCCACCGACAATATGCGTAGAACAACAGCAGATCCCGCACCGGGTCCCAGAATCAGGAGATGTGCCAATATGGCACCAAACAAGTAATTAGAATTTTGGAAAAGGGATCCTAACTCGAATTTGTGCTCCTTTTACTAAGTGCCTTGTGCGCTCATTAGGTGCGTGTTATCTTAAGTTCGGCTTATGAATCAATAGGCTACATCGTATCACTAAAAGGAATTATCATAAAAATTCAAGTTGCAATACTATTCTTCCTGAGCACATTACTTTCTACCATTAGTTCAGCCGTTCAACTCCCACTAACGGTTAGACAATGTAATGGCTGCTCAGATCTTCAGATGAAAATGGCCGCTCAACGAGGGCATAGAAATGAAACAGTAGTCGTTATAGATACTGCCAGCGGCAAAACCAAGGCATATGATGCCCGTATCCAATTTGTCGACGATAGAATTAAAACCGTTGTTGCGACAGAAAGAGATGTGCCTCAAAAAGTAACCGATTCTATCGCTGATCTTATCTATTCCCGAGATTTATTTGTTTCAGATCTCGAATCTATGTTCGACAATCTCGTTATTCCAACATCTAAAAGCGAAACGCACCAATTTTCCAGGAAGTCATCTGCCAATACCCAATCTGATTCCTCTCCCAAGGAAGCTAATGCATATGAATTCATTATGAATAGCTCATATCGCAAAGAGCTATTTGATCTGTTCATCGCACTGAATCCAAATTTCAAAGACGTTAAAAAGAAAAAATCCTTAACTTTTACAGATATCCAAGCATCCTTCCAGGCAAAGGGTATTTCTGTAAACGGAGGGATAAAATGGGTGAATGAAAACGTCAAACTGCCTTGGTCTGACGGTTCTTATGTGATTGCATCCATTAATGAAGATATAGAAAATTTCGAGGTTGTTGTTGCATACGACGAAGGAAAGAATCAAATACCCGTTCTAAAGGGTAATCCAGATAGCCCAGTCGGAAAACACAAAATTCTTAATGGGAATCATGCGGAAGACTATCAAAACTATTTAAATACATATTATAAAATTGACTTCAGCAAATATCCTACAGGTCAGTCGTGTACAATGAGCTGTAGGGAGGCAGGTACTGCAACATACGTATGTACCTACAGTTGTAAATAACGCTACCACCTAAATTTCACGATGAGGTCAAGCTAAGCTGGCCTCAATTTTCGTTTTGGCGCCCTCCCAATCCAGCAAAACTGTATCATCAATAAAGCCTTTTAATACAATTGGTTATACCATTTCATTTGACTTTTCGGGGTTATGTAGAGCAAATTATTATGCAGAGTTCAGCTGTTGTTGATACGCCTAGTCTAATAAAATCAGTCATTTAAACGTACCGTTCGAAATTTTTACTCAGCATATTTAGCCTGCTACTAAAATCCGCATTTTCTAAAATAGGCGCATTCACTCAGTTATCGAGTGAGGTTGAGACTATGTATTTGGTGATGAAGGTCGCTGACCTGCAGTTTTGCTATATCGGTATTTGGAGGGTTGATACTTAGGTGTCTGGTTTGGAGTAGTAAGCGGGTGCTGCTTCACTTTCCTGAAAGCGGCTGTAACGCATCACTTTATTGCCGACAAAAGAGGACAATATCGGTCTTGTTAAAAGTCACAACTCTCGGGCCCCAAGCATTGAATAAATTCACTAAAGTTTTTTGATAGTGACGCTAAGTTTTCATATCCATTTGTCTCTCCATCGGTTTCGAACAGTTCCCAAAATAACACCACTCCAGCTCCCTGAACACTCTACATACATAATCGGGGAAATGGACACAAAACCCCATAATGTCGTTATCCCGCTAGTTAGCCAACGAGTGACACTTTACGCTCATACGGACTATCTAACCCGATATGGACATCCTGCCGATCCTGAACCCATGAATGGACACAAATTTGTAAGTTTCGCAGAATTAATCCCAGAGTGCCTATACACAAGATCTTAAATCACATCGATGAAAGGGATATCGTGTTCAAAAGTAATGATGCTCAGGCAATCAGGCAGGCTGTAGTAGACGGCATTGGAGTCGGTTTTTTACTTCAGCATGAAGTTGCGGACAATTCAGAACTGGTGGAACTATTTCCACCCTTAGCGGAATGGAAAGTGACTCATTGGCTGGTTACCCACGGAGATTTGCATCGTAGCGCCAAGGTACAAGCCTTTCTTCAGGCTGTTCGTGCCAAAACCAAGTGTGAATAGGAAAAGGTTGATTCCATTAACGAATGGCTGGCTTTATGGACAAAGCTGGAAAAACCCATATAGGAAGGTCCGCAGCATTTCAATTTAGCTGAAGGCGGTGAGTCAAACCATTATGCAGTTTTAACAGTGCCCCTTTGTTGGCCTCGACGAACTTGAATCCGCAGTGTCCCATCGATTCTCTCTCATCAAAACTTGCCAACAAATGATTGAGCACCTGGTATAGCTCATGATTGCCTACCAAATGCAATGCGCCGGCTGCTTCCAGCCGATCGCATATATCTTGAAAGTTAAACACATGCTGTCCCATTATCACCGGCTTTGCCAGGGACGCCGGCTCAAGTGGATTGTGTCCTCCCTGGGCGATAAAGCTACCACCAACAATAGCGATATCCGCAGCGGCATAAAAGGTCATCAATTCACCTATCGTATCGACCAGAATGATTTGTGTCTGTTCACTCAACTCCTTTGGAGTACTCCAGCGACACCAAGAAAAAGCGGTTTTTCTGAGCTGCTCAATAATAGAATCACAACGCTCAGGATGCCTCGGGGCGATTACCAGAACCAAATCCGTAAATTGTTTCTGTAATTGCCGATAAGTGCTCAATAGTAAAGATTCTTCGTTTTCATGGGTGCTCCCGGCAATAACTACAGGACGCCGCTTACCCCATAGATCCCGAGTTTGTTGGGCTTTGTCCTGTAACTCGGGAATATACTTAAGATCAAACTTGATGCTGCCGGTTACCATCACCCTGTCTTCTGCCGCTCCAAGTTCGATAAACCTTCTGGCATGATCGGCATCTTGCACTGCGAGCCAGGTTATCTTGCTCAGCATCGGCTTAGTGATGGAGGCTACTTTTGCATAGCCTGAAGCCGACTTAGCGGATAGGCGTCCATTGGCAAGAATGGTAGGAATGTTATTTCGGTGGCACTCATCTATCCAATTCGGCCACAACTCGGTTTCAATCACCACCAATGCCCTTGGACGAACCTGCTTCAGAAATCGTTTGATGCACCAGGGGTGGTCATAGGGTGCATAGAGATGTGCGAC